>CAZKVH010000009.1:0-56602 GCA_964556165.1 uncultured Actinomycetota bacterium
AAAGAAGCAGGGATATTGGTAAAATAATTGCAAATAAACATTTTTTCTTTTTCAACAGTTAATCCTTTTGTCTCATGTTACCAAAATATCGTCTTTCTATTTTGAATCTTAATCTATGATTAAAAATATAATTACTTTTGGTATATATGTCCATATATTAATAGTTGAGCTAAATTTAATGACACATATCTCATTATGAAAAGGCGGACAGAAGAAAAATGGTAGAAATTGTTCTGCTAAACTTCTTAAACTCGCTCTTATTTTTGCACATTTCTATTGGCTAATATATTTTATAGTTATAAGATAAGTAGAAGTAAAAAACTTATTTGTCTATTAACTTTAAAAGAAAGTTGATAGCATAAATGTTTAAACCAAATTTTAAATATACAAATAAAATTGTAAATAACCTTACAGGAATATCTACTGCAAGGGAGGTTATACTATATTCCCCTTTTATTCCGAAATGGGAAATAGCTCTCCGGCGTGAGGCTATTATAAGAAAAGCTCATTCTTCTACTGCTATTGAAGGAAATATGCTGTCTCTTGAGCAGGTTAGTGACCTTGCTAATGGACGGGAAGTTATGGCATCACGTAAAGATAAGCAGGAGGTTTTAAATTATTTAAGTGTACTTGAAAATGTAGCTAAGTTAACCGATGGTAAAAAAATTACAGAAAAAAACATTCTTTCTATTCACAGAATGCTAACAAAAGATACGCTGGAAAATCCTTCTGATTGTGGGAGCTATAGAACCAGATATGTTGTGGTTGGTAACAGATTTACAAAAGAAATTATATTCAGGCCTCCTGATAATAAAGATGTCCCGGAGCTCGTGAAGGCTCTTGTTGAGTGGCTAAACTCCGATGATGCAGGAGAACTCGACCCGGTAATAGAAGCGGGGATTGCCCATTATGAATTTGTAAGGATACATCCTTTTGTTGATGGCAATGGAAGAACGGCAAGGGTGCTGGCTACATTAATACTTTATATGAGGGGGTTTGATGCCAAACAGTTTTTTTGTCTTGATGATTATTATGACTCTGATAGGCAGGCTTATTACAGAGCCCTGCAGAGCGTAGATAAGAGAACTATTGACCTGACGGGCTGGCTTGAATATTTTGTTGAGGGTGTAAAGATAAGTATCGAAAAGGTTAAGGAGAGAGTGGCCAGATTAAGCAGTGAGAGATTGCGAAAAGCAAAAAGAGGACAGATAGCCCTAACAGAGAGGCAGATGCGAATTATAGAATTTATAAACCAGAATGGAAGAATAAGAAACAGGGATATAAGGAATATGTTTGGGATTTCAGATGAGGCTGCAAGAAAAGAAATTAATAAGCTTAAGAAATCAGGCGTCTTGAAAAGTGAAGGCAAAGGCAGGTCAATCATTTATGTTCTTAAATAAGGTTGGCGATTAAGTTGGCGATTAAGTTGGCGATTAGGTTTATTTTTTATTTATAGGTAAAAGATAATAGGTTTTATCTTACTGATTTTGCAGATGATTATCCTGGCAACAAATCTTTTTTGATTTAAGCTCTTATGCAGGTTCATTAAGAGACTTGCAAAAAAGACTCGCCCGGGATATTAGCTTTTTACAAAATTGACCTCCATAAGAAATATAAAATATATTAAAGATTATTCATTCTTCCTATTATGAAGACTTTGAGCCAATTAAAGGAAGGTTTTTACAGTAATTTGATTCTTCTTTTAATATTTTAAATGACAAAGAAATCCTAATATTGACAAAAAAAATATTTTTTATAGAATTAAATTGTGCATTTAACTAAAACGAGTTAATAACCAATTTTTTTCCCATCAATAGAGGAAAGGGAAAGAATAAATAAGATTTAAAAAATTTAACAATTTAACTTAAATGGTAAGGCTCCGGTAAAAAGGAGCCTTATTTTTTATATTAATAATTTTAAATAATATTTAGTACGAATTTTATAGTTATCTATTTTTAATATAGTTATATTAAGAAAGAGCTATGAGACGAATAGCGGTAGTTACGGACACTATATCTTACATCCCGCAAAGTGCCCGTGAAAGGTGTGACATAAAAGTGGTCCCACTGTCTGTTGTATTTGAAGATAAGGTGTATATCGATGATGGTAAGAGCATAAAGCAGGATGATTTTTATAAAATGATAGAAAACTCCGACCAGATGCCGAAAGTGTCCACACCTGCTCCGGGCAGTTTCCTGAAGGCATACACTGGAATTCTGGCTGGCTCGGTAAAGGGTTAATGATAAAATGAGCAAAGGATGAGCGGATTTTAATCTCGCTCATCCTTTTTATGAAAGGGATGCTTCTGTAGTTTTTTATTCGCAGAATACCCTTACCGTTTCCTCGCTTTCAATATCCACGGTAAGGTCATTTAGCTGGCTTACCAGCTCATTAAGATTCCGGGGATTGATATCACTAAGGTCTACTTCAATACCTTTTTCATGCAAGGCTTCGTTTATCTTAGTCTGAGCATCACCGGGTATAAATGAAACAAGTTTTAGACCTGCCCGGATTAACTTCAAAGGTATCCTGACATTTACCCTATCTGTATTTTTACTTTCCGGCCCGGGTTCAATCATTATCCTGAGGTATCTGGGAGTTTTCCCGGAATCTTCTGTAGTAGTTTCGGAATCTTCTGATAATGTTGACAGCAGTCTTTCTGCATCTTCTACATTTATCTTCCCTTCTGCAAGCATTTCTAAAATCTTTTTTCTTTCTTCACTCATTTATGGTCTCCTTTTCTATATTAAGTTTAAATTAAAAGAGCAGCTTTTAGTCCGTATATTTATATTTGCTCCTGACATTAATCAGAGTAAGTTGAAAAATCTTTCTTAATGTCTGTTCTAATTGAAAGTGATATCATTTATCTGTACTCATTTTCTTTATAGCATCCTCTACGGATATTTCTCCTCTGTCAAGCTGATTAAGGATTTCATTTTTTGGAGCAGGTGGATTTATCTCGACAAAATCAAGACTCCCGGCAATTCTTCCTAGTCTATTTTTAACTGTGGGATAGCTGATTCCAAAGAGCTTTTCCATTTCTTTTATAGAGCCGAAACATCTTATGAATGCAGTAATAAAAATCTGGTCCTCAAGGGTAAGACGGGCAAGTGGGGGTAGTTCGAAGCTCCCTTCTATGACAACTCTATTATGTTTTAGCCTGACCCGTTCAACTTCGATTTTCTCGCCACGGGTCATTTCGGTAAGTTCTCTCCAGTCCTGAGTCATATAAATCACCTTATAATAAATATTAATAATATTAAGTAATATAGTTAAAATAATTAATTATGTCAAGTTAAATATTAATAAAATTAATTAATTCAGGTATATTTATTAAAAATGCATTTAAGCATACTCTTGAATATAACAACAGATATGTAGTAAAAGCAATTGATAAAAATAGAAGGGTTTAAAGAAGGATAAAGGGTTTTCGGAAGCGACGATGAGGTATAGGTGAAGATGAGCCCGGTAATGATAACGAAAATGAAGACATTGTTTTATCCCGTTACTTAAAATAAATGGTTTTTTATATTATAATCAAACGGAACTATTATAAAATTATAATACTATTTATTCTTTAAAAGCCGGGATAGGTATTTTTTTGTAGATCTGGTTTTAATATAGATTATTCCACAATCCTGAGTCATTGTCCCGGCGTTTATTTTTTAAAATGACTGAGCTGAAGGGAGTCATATATGAGCCGCATAGTAGTAGTTACGGATAGTACATCCGACCTCCCACAAAGTGCCTGTGAAAGATATGGCATAGTAGTGGTTCCACTGTCTGTTATATTTGAAGATAAAGTTTATATCGATGATAGGAAGAGCATAAAGCAGGATGATTTTTATAAAATGATAGAAAACTCTGACCAGATGCCGAAAGCGTCCACACCTGCTCCTGGCAGTTTCCTGAAGACTTATGCCGGACTTTTAAATGAGGATAAAGAAATAATATCCATACACATTTCCAGAAAATTATCCGGTACCATTAATTCGGCAGAACTTGCAAGAAAGCAGCTTGAAAGCAAAAATATACATCTGGTTGATTCCCGGCTGGTTCATATGCCCTGTGGATTTATGGCAATAAAGGCCTCCATGATGGCAGACCAGAATTATGACGCTGAATATATAATCAGGGAGCTTGATAATTTCAGAAAGAAGATATTTTCTTTCTTTGTCCCAAGGTCTCTGGATAATTTAATAAAAGGTGGCCGCATAAGCAAACTCAGGGCGACTTTTGCCAATCTCCTGGAAGTGAAACCAATACTTACCTTAAAAGATGGAGAGGTCAGCCTGTATAAGAGTACCAAAAAGTGGGAGCAGGCTAAAAAAGAAATGCTTAATTCTATGGAAAAGTTAATAAAAAAGGAAGGTAAGTTAACCGTATCAATAGGAGATGTTGCTTCTGATGATGAAGCCGGCGAGTTAGAGGAGATTATAAGGAATAAATTTTCTCCTTCTGAAATTTACAGAACAAAAATAGGTATTGTGGTGGGCTCCCACCTTGGTATAGGGGGTCTTAGCATTACTTTTTTCCAGGAATAGTTATGTTGATATTTATAAGATGATAATTTATAGGTGTTTTGGACTACTTTTTACTTTTATTGGCTACGTCCTTTGCTTATCTCACTTCTGAATTTTGTCAATATTATGGTTTTTTGCAAATACAGGGGAATATTAATATACTAAAGTTAATAAGGAATGCTATTGGGACATGATAAATGATTCTGGGGACATATTATAGGAGAGACATAAAATCTTCACGGAATTTGGAAGAGAATTATTCGAATACCGGTTTGAATTAAAAGAGAAAGAATATATAGAGAGATTTGGGCTTAATAACTTAATATTATAATAAAGAGGATTAGTAAATGATTAAAAAAAATGTACCTATAACTTCACCGGAGCTGATATTCAGGCTGAGGGACAGCTCATTTGCCAATGACCTGTTCATTGCTGCGGTGGGTTATTTTGATTTTTTTAATTTTATAAGAAAACACCCCTCTGATATCGAAGGTATAAGCAGGTCGCTTAAAATTAAAAAAAGGCCGCTGGATGTAATGTTGACCCTGTTTAAAGCATACGGTTTTATAGGGGAAAAAGATAACAGATTTTATCTTTCGGATGTTGCGGATGATTATCTTGACAGTGAATCTTTTTTTGATTTAAGCTATTATGCCGGCTCATTAAAAGACCGGCCTGCATGTATGGAGATGAGGAAAGTTCTAATTACCGGAAAGCCGGCAGATTGGGCAGCAATAAAAAAAAGAGAAGACTGGGCGACTTCTATGGAGAACATCGATTTTGCCAGGTCTTACTCCAACGGAGTAAATGGCAGGGGCGCCTATCTGGCAAAAGGGTTGGCCAATGCAGTTGATTTGGGTAAATATAAAAAATTACTTGATATAGGCGGCTCAACAGGCATATATTCAGCTACTCTTCTGGCAAAATACCCGAATCTAAAGGCAGCTGTATTTGAAAAACCTCCTGTTAATAAGATAGCAGAGTTTTTGATAAAAAAGTCCCGGTTAAAAGATAGAATAAATGTAATTACAGGAAATATGTTTAAAGAAAACTTCCCTGAAGGTTATGATGTTCATCTATTATCTCATGTTGTTCATGACTGGGATTTTGATAAAATAAGATATATTTTAGAAAGTTCATATAAAAGTCTGAACCCCGGTGGAATGGTAATTATCCATGGAGTTCATATCAATGAAGATAAAACAGGTCCGGTGTCGGCAGCAGAATATTCGGTTTTGCTTATGTTTCTTACCGAGGGTAAATGTTATTCTATCCTTGAGATGAAGCAAGTTCTTAAAGAAACAGGCTTCAGGGATATAATCTACAGGCCAACCGTTCTTAACAGGAGTATAGTAACTGGAATAAAATCAGTATAGACTGGCTGAAAGTTTATATAAATGTTTTCTGCAGCTGATAGCTTTTTTTAATATAGTATAGAAATAAAAAACATGAACAGTGAAATGAAAGACAAATTAACTGATATAATATATAGCTACAGAAAAGCTCAGCTTCTTTATATTGCTGCAAAACTTGGCATAGCCGATATATTGCTTGATGGCCCTTTAAGTTCCAGAGATATTTCAAAAAAGACCGGAACTGATGAAGATACTCTTTACAGAGTTCTGAGAGCTCTTGCCAGTTTCGGGATTTTTAATGAAAAAGAGAATAAATTTTTTGAATCAACTGTCTATTCAAAACTTTTAGCAAGTGAACATCCTTCCAGACTGAATAAGGAAATTATAATGAGGATGGAAGAATATAACTGGAAGCCATGGGGAGAGCTCCTTTACAGTGTCAAAACAGGTAAGAGTGCATTCAAAAAAATATTCGGAATGAATTTATTTAAATACCTGTCTGAAAATCTTCAGGCCTCACAAACATTCAATGAATGTATGGATATTTATAGTGAGGTGGATGCGGATAATATAATTAGAAGTTATGATTTCTCAGTTTTTGATAAAATTGCCGATATTGGCGGTGGATATGGAAAATTGCTGATAAAAATTTTAAAAAAATATAAAAAAATAAAAGGCGTTCTATTTGATATGCATACTGTTATAGATGAAAAAAAGAGAAATGAAAAAGCTATAAAAAATAATGAAAGGATTGAATTAATATCCGGAGATTTTTTTAAAGCAGTACCTTCTGACTGTGACCTTTATATTTTGAGAAGGATAATTCATGACTGGAACGACCGACATGCATTAAAAATTTTAAAGAATTGTTACAAAGCATCGGTAAAGGGAAGCAGAATATTATTGATTGAACAGGTAATAAGCAATGGAATATCCTGTGAAAAAGTAATGTTAAATGACATACACATGCTTGTTCAAACTATAGAAGGCAGGGAGAGAACTGAGGAAGAATACAGGATTTTATTGAATAAAGCAGGTTATAAGTTAAATAAAGTTGAAGTTAATTATATAGAAGGGATAAAATAGTAAAAATTTTGTAAAACAGATAAAGCGAAACGAGAATAAAATCGGTATAGATTGACTATAGTTTTTTATTAATAGTGTTTACGGGTTAAAAAATTTTTTTATCTTTCAAAAAAATATCTGTAATAATTAAAGAGAGGTAAAAAGTGGACAGGATACCAATTGGCTGCTATGGAGATGACTGTAATTACTGCCCCAGATATATTGCTACTGTAAAAAATGATACAGAGACATTAAGAAGAGCAGCCGTAATATGGTACAGGATGGGCTGGAGGGATAAGGTGCTTTCACCTGAGGAAATGAAATGCTACGGATGCATTTCTGTAAAGAGCTGCGTTTTCGGGATAAAGGAATGCTGCAGAAAGAAACATATTGATAATTGTGGATACTGCAGTACTATGCCCTGTGACGAACTGAAGAGAATGTTTGATAGCATAAAAGAAGCCAGAAAATCAGTTGAAAATTTGATAAAAGAGGGGCTGGTAAGTAAAGAAGAAAATGAGGCATTAAATAAAGCCTTCTGGTCAAAAGAGGAACGTTTAATAAGAATAGCAGGTAACAGGATTAATGATTAATAGTAATAAAGTCAGAGCAGTCAGGTCTATCAGGCATTACTTTATAAATCATGCTAACAAGCAAGAATAAAACTGTTATAATATAGTTTACTTAAAAATAAGAGAAGATGCTAAAAATAATAGATGGTCAGGTAAGGGGAATTTTATGAAAAAAATTTTTTTAATTTTAACCGGGATTATTATATTAATACTGGCAAGCCAGGTTGTGGTGGGATGCAGGTCAGTTACACAGGTTGAGCCAGTAGTAGTTGAATTTATTGGAAGTGACTTCGAGTTCTCACTGCCGGATAAATGGGAAGGTGGTACCAAAGATGAGCTTGAATCTGTTGCTGATGAACTTGAGGACCTCGGACAAAAGGATTTAGCCAGTAAAGTAATAGAAAATAAGAAACTTTTATTATTTTTTGGGTATGATTCAGAAGCCGCTTCTAAGGATGGCGATGTAAGCAATTTAACAATTACAGGTGAAGCTGCTGTACCGCTGTCTCTTGATGAGTATGTTGATCTTACATATGAAGACATGGCAGAGAAATATGAAAAATCAGGTTATGAATTAAATATTATAGAACAGCAAATTTTACCAATGGGTAATTATGAGGAAGTGAGCAGGACTTTACTCGAGCAGGATATTGAAGGAGTTAGTACTGGTGTAGCACAATATATAATACAGAATGATTCTGATCTCTGGGTTATTACCTTTACTTCGGATTTAGAAAAATTTGATGAGAATATTCAAGCATTTGATAAGTCAATCGAGACTTTTAAAATTCTGGATTGATGAGTGGAAGTATGAACCGGGCGGAATTATTTTTGTGATATTAAAGTAAGAAGCAAAAAAAATTAGTAATAGATAAAGAGATTTATTTTTTAATGTGTGATATTTAAATGAAAGAGGCTAAAGTCGGTTCTATATATAAAAAAGGTGAAACAAAAGAAGAGCTGATTGTCGATGAAGTAATAGAATCACATAATTTTTTCAGTAAGTTAACCGGCCTGGTATTGAGGAAAAAATTAAGGCATAACCAGGGTTTTCTAATAAAGAACTGTAATAGTATCCACACAATAGGAATGAGATACAATATAGATGTGATTTTTCTGGATAAAAAAAATAAGGTTCTGGCAATCTATTGCAATATGAAACCCTTCAGAGTAACACCTTTTATTAAAGGTGCTTATTATGCTCTTGAGGTTAGAGCGGGAGTAATAGAAAAAACTTCTTTGAAAGTCATGGATTTTATAGTTTTTTAAAAGTTCTTATTTCCCTGTAATTATATAATTTTTTTTAACAAATCTTTATATTTTCTTGAACCGGGGTTCATTATGACGGCGATTTTTAGATGTCCCATTGCTTCACTTATTCTATTTTCTTTAATCAGGCATAAACCAAGCCCGAAGTGTGCAAAATCGTTGGATGCGTCTATTTCTAAAGCTGTTAAAAAGTTTTTTTTGGCAGATTCATAAAAGCCACAATTATAATAAGAACTTGCGAGGATTTCCCTTATAGAACCTTTTCGAGGCTCAAGATTCTTTGCCTCTTCCAGAAGCATTATAGCTTTAAGAAATTCACCTTTTTTTGAAAATATCTTACCTTTTTTAAATAAATAATAAGCTCTGCTCATATATTAGAATTAAGGCATAAGTTATGTTTTCCCTGAATATTATACCATTATAAGAAAGTATGTCTAAGTGACAGATACTTATCATAGAGACTAATCTTTTTTTATTAATTTAGCATTTTTAAATATTTACATATTTAATCATTTGTGCTATTATAACAATGTGCTTAAATATAAAATAATTTTTATATTTATATAGGGCAAATGGCAAAAAAATAATTCGTGCAGGATGAATAGAATATCTTTAATCATAAAGCAGAGAATCTTAAGTATTATTTTTATAATAATTTCTATTGCAGGAGGGGTATTCATTTTTCTGTATGTAGGAAGCCTCAAAGAAAAGATTCCCGAGAATGTTAATTATAATCAGATATTCATAGCCAGGAATGATATTAAAGATGATGAGATGATAACAGCTGATTTAATAGAAATGCAAAAAATTTCAGCGGATATATTTAGCGGGAAATTTATTATAGATAAGGAAGAAATTGTAGGAAAAAAGGCCATAGCAGATATTTTAAAAGGTGAGATTATTACGGAGGATAAAATTGAGAAGAAATCCGCGGGAAATGATTTTAGCTATAGTTTTTCATTTCATATACCTGATGGTTTAAGGGCTGTAAGCGTACCTGTAAGTTTTTACGGCGATAGTGGTTTGCTTAATGAAGGAGACGCAGTTGACCTGGTATCTACATATTACGAGCAGGAAAGTGGAGACCTTTGCTCCGTGACCGTACTATCGGGGAAAGAGTTGATATTAATAAATAATGGTTCAGAAGAGACTTATATGGAAAACGGTAACAATGGAGGAAATTTTCTTCTTGGTTCGGTAAATGAGGAGAAACTCGAAGACTCTTTCTACGGAAATCATATTATTATTACCCTTTATCTAAGCAAAAATGAGGCAGAAGAAATTTTTAAGGCAGTAGAAAGGGGAGTTGTAAACCTGTCAATATGTCACGGTGATTGATTTTTATGGAGGAGATTAATATAGATTCACCTGTGGCTGATTTTATGGTTTGCTAACTTAAAGGGTATTTTAGAGAGAAAGGAATTACATCGTGGATAGGTTAAGTGGGGGTGAATCAAAAGTTATACTTTTTTCCGGGAGCAAGGGAGGTTGCGGGTGCAGTTTTATTACTTATTGCGTGTCCACCTACCTTGCAAGGGAAACAACAAAAAATGTTTTGCTTCTGGATTTAAATATCGGGAAAAGGGATAGCAGATTGATTTTTAATCTGACCGATGATAGTTATAGAGATCTCGGTGATATCGAAGATGTTGTGGATGAACTTGATGTTTCAATCTTAAGAAGGCTGGTAGTTAATTTTAAAAATAGTCTGAATCTAATTTTGCCTCCTTTAAAGATAGAGAAAGGTAAGTTTCTCAGAGGAAATTATCTGGAGAAACTCCTGGATGTACTTAAAGAACACTTTGATATCATTTGTGTTGATTTCCCGTATTATCTTTACACTCAATACGGGGTTAACCTAAAAGACCTTATTGACAAATATGTTTTTATATCTCTTCCTGATTTGATTTCAGTAAGCAATTTAAACACGATAGTAAAGAGTGTAATTTTTGATGAGTTTTCTTATAGTTATGATATTCTTATAAATAAGTTCAATATAAAACCAGCTATACCGGCCACAGGATTAAACTCGATATTAAAATATCCGATAAATGCTTTTATTCCCTATGATAGGGATATCGAATTTTTAATGTTAAACAAAGGCCCTGATTCTATTTTTAATTACAATCTCAGGGTTGTAAATAGTATTTCCGCCTTTGCCAGAAAAATATATGAGGATTTTAATTTATGAGGCCCACTAATAATAGCTCCGGTAATATAAATAAGTATCTAAGTAAAAAATTATTGGAGAAAATTAAGTCGGAAGATTTAGGTGATTTTTCTTCTGAAAAAAGGTTAAAGATAATTGATGGATATTTAAGTGATATTGCAGAGGTAGAAAGAATTATTATTAGCAGAAAAGAAGTTCTCAAACTTGCAAGGGAAATTTATGAAGATAGCTTTAGTTTTGGACCGGTGAGTTTTCTTATGGGAGATGATAGGGTAACCGAAATTATGATAAATAATTTTGACCAGGTTTACATTGAGGAAGATGATGCCATAAAAAAGACAAAAATATCGTTCAGGGATAATGGCCATATTAAAAATCTTGTTGATAAGGTATTGAGTCCCCTGGGTCTGAGGCTGGATGAGAGTTCGCCTATGGTTGATGCAAGGCTTAAAAATGGGTCAAGAATCAATGTGGTTTTAAGACCTGTTACAGTAAATGATATAGTGGTCACTATAAGAAAATTTAAAAGAAATATAATGGACTCAGAAAGTTTAATAAATACCGGGACCATAAACAGAGCTGTTGCTGATTTTATTAGAATCTGTGTAAAGAGTAGATTAAATATAATAATCAGTGGTGGCACATCTACAGGTAAAACTACTTTTTTAAATGTAATTTCCAATTTTGTCGATGCTTCTGAAAGGATTGTAACAATTGAAGAAACACTGGAGTTAAATTTAAATTTGCCTCATGTAGTCAAGCTGGAAAGTAGACCACCAAATATTGAGGGAGGAGGGGAGATAACTATGAGAGACCTGGTCAGAAACTCACTTAGAATGAGGCCGGATAGAATTATAGTAGGTGAGATAAGAGGGGCAGAAGCTGTAGATGTCCTGCAGGCAATGAATACCGGTCACAGTGGTTCTATGACAACTATACATTCTAATTCACCGAAGGATATGATAAGCCGTCTTGAGACAATGATACTTATGTCAGGGCTCAGGTTGAATCCCGGTGCTGCAAGAAGAATGATATCATCATCTCTGGATATGATTATTCATCTGGAAAAAATAAAAGATGGAAGAAGGATTGTTACCAGGATAAGCGAGGTTAAAAATAAAAGCCAGGCTATCAGTGGCGATACTATCCTGGAGGTAAGAGATATTTTTAGATATCAAAATAATAGTGCCGGCGAAGGTATTTTTTTTACGGGATATATGCCGGAATTTATGGAGAAGATAAAAAGTCGTGGATTAAACTTTGTTTTTGGTGACGAAAATGTGGGATGATATATTAATCTTTTTTATTTCTTTCTTTGCTTTTGCATCTTTGCTTTACAGCTTGAAAAATCTTACTTATATTATGCGTTCCGGTGTGAGAATTTTAGGCCGTAATAGAATTTCTGCATATACCAGGCTGTCAGGAAAGATTCCTATTAGGAATGACAGAAGCAGAAAAGTTCTGGCTTTTATTATATTTCTTGCCCTGATTCTGTTTTTTTATGTTTTTACGGGAAATTTTATCTTTAGTTTATTAGTTAGTGTGTGCCCCGGGATTTATATAACGGATTTTTTAAATAGTTTTGAAGAGAAGAAAAAAGGTCTTCTGAACAGCCAGATAGTTGAGTTTTTGAGCAATATGATAGTTATGCTTAAAGCAGGGAATACGGTAAGATACATATTCAAGTCTTCCGCAGGTTGTTTTAAAAACCCTCTCGGTAATTACTTGCAGGAAACAGCTCGCGAACTGGAGTTAAATTTTACTCTTGATGAAGCCCTTGACAGGTTTTCTGCAAGATGTAGAAGCAAAGAAGTTGACCTTCTTGTCAGTTCCTTAAAAATAAATAGTAAAATAGGAGGGGATTTAATACCTGTGCTTGATAATGTAACCGATAGCGTGAGAAATAATATAAGGTTAAAATCGCGAATAAAAACGATGAATCTACAAAGCAGGATATCGGCTAATATTATCTCAATATTCCCCGTTTTAATTTTAATTCTTATGGGCGTTTTCCTGAATGATTCAATTATGGATTTTTTTTCTACAGGTATAGGGGTTTTATGCCTTGCTGTGGGAGGGATTATGGAGATTGCCGGAATATTAATTATTAGGAAAATAACAGGTTTCAGAGATTATGGCATATAAAATATATAATAGGTGAGTTATGCTTTTATATTTGATTATTTTTGTTTACTACTTATTCATATGCTCTGTAGCATTTTATTTTATAAATAAAAACTATTACCATCATTACAGGCAGAGGAATCTTAAAAGTAGTGGATTTAAGTTAATTATAAATGGACTTTTAGGCAGGATAAATTCTATTTCTTACAGGATAGGCAGTAATTTAATTAGTAGAAAATATTCAGGGATAAAGAATAAAAATGCAGAGCTCATAAAATTTCTGAAATTTGGCAGCAAAATAAATCTTACTCCTGAATCTTTTGCTGGTTACAAAATTATCTTACTCTTCTTATTTTTTATAGCAGGTTTTTTTGCAGGTAATAACCCTGCAGGTTCAATTTTTACAGCAGCAGTAGCAGGGTTATCAGGCTATTTCATCCCGGATATTATGCTTTCAGTATGCGGCAATAATAAGAAGATGCAAATAGAAAGAGACTTGCCTGACATAATTGATTTGCTTGTAGTAGCAACTTTTTCAGGGCAGAATATTTACAATGCTATAAAAATAGTAATTTCAAAGTATAATGGGAGCATTTGTTTGGAGCTTTCTCATTTTATTGAAGATATTGACATTGGGACCGGTAAATTACAGGCTTATGAGAATTTAATCGAGAGAAGTAATTCATATGAGTTTAAGAATTTTATTTCTTTGCTCATTCAGTCGGAGAAATATGGAGCTTCTATAAACGATATATTAAAGAGGAAATCTGATTATATAAAGTTTAAATCCTATCAGGATCTGGAGAGGAGAGTAAGAAGAACATCGATACTAATATTATTCCCACTGGTTTTTCTTATTTTGCCATCTTTCGTTTTGCTGGTTGGTGGTCCTCTTATATATTCGATAGCAGGAGACTTTTTTGCTTTTTAGTTACAGGGGCATAAAGTGCAACACCCCGGCAATTTTATCCGGGGTGTTTACCAGGCGTCCTTAAATTTAGTATTTGTAATTTTTTAATTGGTAAATACAGTAGTCACTACTCTCCTGCCCCCATTTTCGCTTATCCCAATTCCTATTTTTGAATATACTGACCTGAGAATATTTGCTTTATGTGTGGGGCTTGACATCCAGGCATTCATGAATGCTTCAGGTGTACCGGAAGAAGCAGGTGAAGAATGTGCAAGATTTTCTCCACCATTTACATAAGAGACTCCGCTTTCTTTAAGAAAATTAAAAATGTTACGGCCATCAGGAGTATAGTGAGAGAAATATGATTTTGTTAGCATATCATTGCTTCTTGACCTTGCTATGTCGGTTAGAGTCTGATTTGCCTGAAGAGAGCCAAGCCCATTTGAAATTCTTGTATTATTTATAAGATTAAGTATTGCTGACTCATAATCATTAAGATTAGCAGAAGAGCCGGTGACTTTATCAATGGTTTCAGCAGGTTGGCTGGTTACTGTAGTGCTGCTGCCAAGCACCTCTGCTTTATATTCTTTATTTATATTTTCTATTTCTCTGTCGAGGTTGTCAGCTATACTTGATAATATCGTTTCTTTTTTTAAAGCATTATCTTCAGTAGAGACATTCTTCTCCACTATCATTGTTTTTTCTATATCTTCTGCGATATATTGACTATTTTCGGTGAAACTACGGTCTATATTTGTTACTTTAGTTTTAAAAGCATTAAATAACGGTATAGCTGCTACCAGTACAAAGATTGCTATCAACGCAATTGTTATTTTTAACTTAAGTTTCATTAATTTTGTCTCCTCAAAAAAAACCACCTAACGCAGAGGCTAGATGGCTTATTCTTCCAAATAAAAAAGTAATAGCCGGTTGCACTACTTGCTCGTTACATTCCGAAGTGCCCAGATAATGGAATGTAAGTCATAGCCTCTATTACAAGAGTTAAATTTAAAATATCAATAAAATATATAATTAATTATTACATACATAATTTAATACAATTAAATATATTTGTCAAATTAAAAGTATTAATTATTTAAATAATTATTATTTATAAATTATTTATTATAAATAAATAATAAAAATAAATTAATTTCAATGATGGGATGTAAATAATTTATTTTTTTTTACAATTATGTATTTACACATAAGCATAAATATGATAAATTTACAACATGAGCATTAACACAAATGCATAATTACTTAATGTCGTTATTATGATTGAAGGAGGTGAGGTATTTTATATCATGCAGATAATATGATGCTTCGTGATAGAGAGGGGGTGTATAAAATTAAGGTAGAAAAAAATATAATGATTAAATTTTTAAGTCAAAGAGGGCAATCGACACTTGAATATGCACTGGTTACCGTAATAGCTGGAGTAATAAGTGCGATATTAATTGCAGTAGGGAAACCTTTAATAATTGATGTTATATCAAAGGTTTTCGCTAAGATTGCTTCAATGGTCTAGAAATTTGGTCAGGAAGATTATTGGACGCAAAAAATGGGAAATGGCTTTTTATTAAAAATTAAGATGGGAATAAATAAACTTAAACAGAAGTTAAAAAATATAAATAGAGAATCAGGTGCCCAGGCCTCACTTGAATTCGTGCTTGTTGTTCCTTTCGTTATTCTAATAATTATAGCTGTTTCCCATTTAGGATTATTGATTTATCAGAAGAGTGTACTGCAACAGGCTGCCCGCGAAGGTGCGAGAATAGTTGCTACAACCAATTCAAATAGTAAAGCCATGAGTTGTATAAGAGAAATCTGCTCCGGTATTGAGCAGGGAAGAATTGATATAGAGATTATTCCGAAAAATAGTTCTTCCAGAAAAGTTGGGGATATAGTTGAAATTACAGTATCTTACAGTTATGGGGATGCTGACTCTCTTATGAGAATATTTGCAGGAAAAAATAAGGTTTTAAAAGCAAAAAGCGATATGAGGATGGAATGTTATTGAAGGATTTAAAATATAAAAACTCAGGGAACGTTACTTTTTTGTCGCTGGCTCTTTTAGCAGTTTTCTCATTTTTATTTATAGTTATATTTGATGCATGCCAGATCTTTATAGCAAGGGAGGAAACCAAGAAAGCTTCTGATGCAGCCTCGCTTGCAGTAGCACAGAACCTGCTTTTTTTTGAGATTCCTGAGTGTTACAAAATAGCTGAAGAGGTAGCGAAATTAAACAATTGCTTTCTTGTTGAATGCAGCTGTGGTTATGATGAAGTAGTTGTTACTGCGGGGAAAAAAATTAGATTTATCTTTTTAGATAAGTTTATTAAAAAGGGTGACACAGCTACCTCAACATCAACATCGAAGGTCGTATATCCATGGGATGAACAATTAGGTTACTGTGATTCTTACAGATTTAGTTATTAATATTTTATAGTTTTTTAAATTTATATCATTTTATAGTTCGGGAGGGAATATGAATTATGTAAACCATATATTTTTGCTTGGGAATTTGACCCGTGATCCAGACATCAGGTACACAAACGAAGGTGTAGCAATCGTAGAGATGGGAATCGCAGTTAATAAAAGGTGGCTGGATAAGGATGGTAAAGAATCCGAATCTGTGGATTTTTTTAATATTACTGCCTGGAACAGTCTTGCAGAGAATTGTGCAGCAACCTTAAAAAAGGGAGATAGGGTGCTGATAAGCGGGCATATAAATCTGAGAAGCTGGGAGAACAGGGATGGTAAAAAATATAATATTACAGGTATTACAGCAGATATAGTAGCGGCGAGCCTGGAGTTTAATCAGTTAAAAATTCAGGAGAAAAGTGATATGGATAATCCCATTGTAGTTGAGAATAAAGTTAGAAAAAGTGAAAAGACGGTTCGTTAAATCATTGGGCTTTAATATAACAGGTGAGTAATTGCATTTACACATTAATATAATTAATATTATTTTTTGGGATAATGGAATATAATTCTAAAAAAATAATGCCAGGTGGTATTCTGATTTTTTTATTAAGCCCCATTTATATGATTCTAATTAATCGAGATTAATAAAAGAATTGGTATTACAGGGCTGTGCTTTATCAGGTTCGGTAAAGAGTTTATAATAAATAAAAATGAATTTTCAAATGTGATATGAACCAGGGCTTAAATGGAAATAAGTAAAGTGTATTATTAAGCAGGAAAGGCAATTTATAAAGTGGCTTTAAGAAAAACTGATTACGAGAATTATGATTACAGGGAATTCTGGGAGAATGATAAAAGGCTCTATGAAGATAGGGCGGAAAGACTGGCATTGAGAAAACTGCTTAAGGGCGTTAAAAGAAAAAATAAAATTATTTTTGATATTGGTTGCGGTTATGGAAGGCTTTTTAATGAATACATGGATTTTGAAACTATAGTCATGGTTGATTCTTCATTAAATAATTTAAAAAATGCCAGGAGAAAAATAAAAAAGTTTTTAAAGGATAATCCTGAGAAAATGTCGTCAGTTTATTTTATTGCCTCTGATGCTTCTTCTATCCCTGTTAAACCTGGCTGTGCAGATGTAGCACTGACTGTGAGGGTGGTCCATCATCTCGAAAATCCTGAAGGATATTTTAACGAAGTTGCAAGAATACTTAAAAATAGGGGTTTATATCTGTTAGAATTTGCAAATAAAAGAAACTTTAAAAATATATTGAGATTCTTCATGGGTAAAATGGAAATCTCGCCTTTTAATCTAACTCCTTCCAGGGTTGGTGAAACTATATTAAATTTTCATCCGGAATATATATACAGATTTCTTAAAGAAAGAGGCTTCTTAATAAAACAAATAATAAGTGTTTCTAATTTTAGGCTGAATTTTCTAAAAAGGATTATTGGGACAGGAGCACTTATTTTCTTTGAAAGAATATATCAGAAGATTTTTTCTTTTAAACCCCTGGGTCCGAGTATTTTTGTAAAATGCGTTTTAAATAAGCAGGATTTAGAAAGTAGCTACAAAGAGAAAATAAAACTTGAAGATATAATGGTTTGTGTTTCCTGTAAAAAACCAGCGCTTGTTTTTTATGATGATAGAATAGTATGTGGTAATTGTGGCAGGACTTTCATGAAGGAAGAGGGTATCTTTAACTTTAAAGCTGAGAATTGAGCAATATACACTGCTAGAATATATTATCTTGTAAAATAAGTTTCATCTTGTTACAATATTGATACAAAGTTTTTTTTAAAAAAGTTCAGGACTGATAAAAAGGATGAATCTTAAAAATGACTGATATGGTATATTCAGAGGGTGCTATTTCAAGATTATCTCAATACCTGAAGTACGTTGTTCAGCTTAAGGAAATGGGGCAAAGGACTGTAACCTCTAAGGAGATAAGCAGCAGCACTGGTATCAATAGCGCGGAAGTTAGAAGAGACCTTCTTTATTTCGGTATAAAGGGCAGGAGAGGCGTTGGATTTAATATCGATGATCTAATAGAATCATTTAATAATATCCTCGGATACAACAGGCAGGTCTGTATCGATTTGATCGGGGCAGGCAATCTTGGAAAAGCTATTTTAAAATATAAAATGCTGGAAAGGTTTGGTTTTAAGATAGAGCATGTTTTTGATAGTGACCCCGGAGTTATAGGGAAAACTATATCAGGGCATAAAGTAATTGACATAAATCAATTAAAAGATATATTCAGGAAGGGTATTATAGAGATATCGATACTTGCTGTTCCACCTGGTTCAGCACAGAAGGTTACAGATATTCTGGTAAAAGCTGGCTCTAAAGTAATCATAAATTATACTTCAGTCCCAATTAAAACTCCTCCCAATGTCAGAGTGGAGACGACTGACCCCATTGAAAAATTATTACACACCCTGTATTATTTGTCTCACACCGGTTATGGGAATGTAAATAAATTTTAGAGGGACAAATAAATAATATGAATAGACTCAGAGGCTGTTTTATTACTGTAGTGGTTATCATTGCCCTTTCTGCTCTAATATTTCTGCTTATTTCTTTCTTGAGTTCTGGCTCTTATAAAAAAGATATATTGATTCTGGGTCTGGACGAAAGAGAAGAAACTAATGAATTTAAGGGTCTAACTGATACTATTATTATATATCATATAACAGGCCCCGGTAATGAGGACTATCTTATTTCCATACCACGGGATATAAGAGTGGATCTTGATGGATACGGATGGAATAAAATTAACGCTGCTTACAAATATGGTGGTGAAGATATGATAAAAGGAGAAATATATAACCTGACCGGAATATATGTGGATAAGATAATGGTATCTAACTTCAATGGATTTAAAGAGATTATAGATATACTGGGCGGGGTTTATATAACAGTAGAAGAACCGCTTCATGACCCGTTATCAGGGGCAGATTTTGATCCGGGTACACAAAAGATGAATGGGGAGCAGGCCCTGTCATTTGTCAGGTGCAGGTCTACTGCAGGAGCTGATCTCGATAGGGTAGAAAGGCAGAAGTATCTTTTGAATGAGGTAATTAAACAAAAGCTTAATTTTTCTATAATTCCAAAAGCTCCTCAGATTATTAAAGTCTTAAATGAATATACTAAAACTGATTTAACAATATTGGATTTAGGTTCTATAGGATTTGTGTTATTATTTTCAAGTAAAAATATTGATTTTTTAACAATACCTGTAGAACCGGCTAATATAGATGGGATAAGCTATTTAATATCTGACAGAGATGAAGTAAAAGATTATCTTGATAGCTATCTTAAATAGATATCTCTTTTGGAGTATTGTTATTGGAGAAATTAATTCAGTTTAAAAAATAGTGCATAAATAATAAAATGTTTGTATGATAGAAGAAAAATGCTATTTAATATAGATGGGGAGAAATAAGTGATGGCTGATAAAAGTTTGAGCATAGCAAATATTTCGTCTCTTTCAGACAAAGTTGATTTCTTATTGCAGGTTTCGAGAAAATCAAGAAAGCTGGATTCTTTTATAAAGGATAGCATACCCTCGAGTGAAAAAAGCTGGTTAAGTGATTTGAATAGCTGGAAAATTAGCAGCAAGTGGCTTCTGGAAGTTTCTGATATATGTCTTAAAGATTACGACCAGGTTTTTTTTGATTGCGGTGAAGAGTTGCTGGATTTAAATGATTCAGGGAACTATCAGACATTCAGAGAGAAGATACTTGAAGAATTAATGTAGAATAGTTCCAATTAATTATTTCATACAATAGATTCTGTAAAATAAACATTGCTATAAGTTAGATTTATTCTTTAGCGTAGGAGCGATAATGATTCCCAGATACACTTTAAAAGATATGGGCAGGGTGTGGAGTGAGGAGAAAAAGTTTGACAAATGGCTTGAAGTAGAAAAAGCGGTAGCCATAGCAGAGGCTGAGCTTGGTATGATACCGCCTGAGGCAGCGGAAGATATAAATAAAAAAGCGAGTTTTGAAATTTCTAAAATTAATGAGATTGAGGAAGAAACAAACCATGATGTGATTGCTTTTCTTACTAATGTGGCATCTTATATTGGGGACTCTTCTAAATATCTACATTACGGGTTAACATCTTCAGATATTGGTGATACTGCTCTTTCATTGCAGATAATTGAAGCAGCAGGTTTAATCGAAGATAAGATTGAGAAACTACTTAATATCCTTAAAATAAAAGCAAAAAAGTATAGCCATACAGTTATGACAGGCAGAACTCATGGAGTTCATGCAGAGCCAATTACGCTGGGATTCAAGTTTTGTGTTTATGCTTTTGAGATGTCAAGAAATCTTGAAAGGTTAAGACAGGCTGTAGAAAATATAAGTTACGGCAAAATTTCCGGTGCTGTGGGAACCTATGCAAATACATCTCCTTTGTTAGAGAAAAAGGTCTGCAGTATTCTTAATTTAAAACCATCTCCTGTATCTACCCAGGTTCTGCAGAGAGACAGGCATGCGCAGCTGGTTTCAGCTCTTGCAATTTGTGGTGCCACTCTGGAGAAGATAGCTTTAGAAATAAGGAATCTGCAGAGGACTGATGTAAGAGAAGTCGAGGAACCTTTTGGCAAGGGGCAGAAAGGTTCTTCCGCTATGCCGCATAAGAAAAATCCTGTTATATGCGAAAGAATATGTGGTCTGGCAAGGGTTTTAAGGTCAAATGCCTTGGCTGCTATGGAAAATATCGCGTTATGGCATGAGAGGGATATATCGCATTCTTCAGTGGAGAGAATAATAATTCCCGATAGTTTTATTCTGCTCGATTACATGCTTGACAAGGCGATATTCATAATTGATAAATTAAATGTAATCGAGTCTAATATGAAGAGAAATTTAATGAAATATGGGGGTATTATTTTTTCCCAGAGAGTTCTGCTGGAGCTTGTAAAAAAAGGGATGAGCAGGGAAGATGCTTATTCTATTATACAGAAAGCTGCTCTTGAAGCCTGGAACAGTGAAGGCGACTTTAAGGAAAAAATTATGGAAGATAATGATGTGCTATCCTTCCTTAGCAGAGAAGAATTGGATAAGTTGTTTGATTTTGGATATCATTTAAGATATATAGATGAGATTATTCAGAGGTTGGAAAACATTTAGTAGAAGTTATTTATCTTTAAATAATTTTACTCAGTAATTTTTTATATATTATAGATGTGCTATATATAAGGGACATATAAATGATTCAACGGTTTTACCGGCTTATCAAGAAGAATTTTGAGTATTGCTATTACATAGAAACCTCAAAGCTACTTAATAAATCAGAGTCAGAAATCTTAAGATGGCTTATTGCTGAGACTTCTGAGGCGGAAAAATTTAGTAAAAAATCTTTTTTGGCTGGCAACGGAAATCTGGTTGAAATAGGGCCCAGGCTGAACTTTGAAACTGCTTTTTCAACAAACGCAGTTGCTATCTGCCATTCCTGTGGTTTGAAAAAGGTTACCCGTATCGAGCGTTCAAGAAGATATTTAGTTTCTAAAAATATTAATCTCTCAAAGTTTGTTAATGAAAACCATGACAGGATGACAGAGTGTGTGTACCCTGCTCCTCTGGAAACATTTGGGATTGGAATCGAGCCGGAAGAAGTATTTCTAATACCACTTATGGAAGAGCGTAAGAAAGGGATATATAAAATTGAAGATGGTATAGGAGAGGGAATAGATGCTTTAAGGAATTTTAATAAGAGAATAGGCCTGGGAATGGATGATTGGGATGTAAACTTTTATTACAACCTTTTTGTTAATAATTTAAAAAGAAATCCAACCAATGTAGAATGTTTCCAGCTGGGGCAGGCCAATAGCGAACATTCGCGCCACTGGTTTTTTAAGGGTAAAATTGTTATTGATGGCATAGAAATGCCGGAATCTTTGATTGAGATAATAAAAACCCCTCTTAAAGATAATCCCTCAAATAGTATTATAGCATTTAAAGATAATTCCAGCGGTATCACTGGTTTTAAAATATGTTCCATAATTCCCGGGCATCCCGGATTATGCTCGCCTTTTAAAAAAAAGGGGCTCGTCTACCATCTGATATTTACTGCTGAAACTCATAATTTTCCGTGTGGTGTTGCTCCATTCCCGGGTGCCGAAACAGGTACCGGAGGCAGGATAAGAGATGTCCAGGCTACAGGCAGGGGTGGGCTTGTCATCGCTGGAACTGCGGGATACTGTACGGGAAATCTAAATATCCCCGGCTACTTAATTCCGGGGGAAGATTTTAATTTTAGCTATCCCTCAAATCTGGCTACTTCTCTGGAAATTATGATAGGAGAGAGCAATGGCGCATCAGATTATGGAAATAAATTTGGTGAACCTGTAATCCAGGGTTTTACAAGGACTTTTGGGCTCAGGCTTCCCGATGGGCAGCGTCGTGAATGGGTAAAACCAATTATGTTTACCGGTGGAATAGGGCAGATTGATGGTTCTCATATAAAAAAAGGAGTACCCCTGAAAGGAATGAAAATAGTTCAGGTCGGTGGGCCTGCATACCGTATAGGAATTGGTGGAGGTGCTGCTTCAAGTATGGTACAGGGTGAAAACAGAGAGGAACTTGACTTTAATGCTGTGCAGCGTGGGAATGCCCAGATGGAGCAAAAAATGAATCGTGTGATAAGAGCATGTATTGAGATGGGGGACAGTAATCCTATTATAAGCATCCATGACCAGGGTGCAGGTGGTCCCTGTAATGTTTTAACTGAACTGGTTGAACCAGCAGGCGGAAGAGTCGAGATAAGGAATATCCAGGTAGGCGATGAAACAATGTCAGTGCTTGAAATTTGGGGAGCTGAATACCAGGAGCGCAATGCTTTCCTTATAAAACCAGAGCGCTTAAAAGAATTTCAATCAATATGTAATCGTGAGAAAGTAAATTGCGAGGTTCTGGGAGAAATAACAGGTGATGGCCGTATTGTAGTCCATGACAGCAGGGATGATTCTTTTCCTGTAAATCTAAGTTTGAGTGATATCTTGAGCAAGATGCCACAGAAGAAATTTAACATGAGCAGTACGCCAAAAAATTTAAAGCCAATTAATTTTCCACCCGGTGTCCGGGTAGAGAAATTACTGGAGCTTGTATTTAAGCTTCCATCGGTTGGGTCCAAAGGATTTCTGGTAAGAAAGGTAGACAGAAGCGTAACCGGTCTTATTGCGCGGCAGCAGTGCTGCGGTCCCCTACAGCTTCCTGTATCGGATGTTGCTGTAGTGGCACAGAGCCATTTTGGACTTACAGGAGCTGCTATATCTGTTGGAGAGCAGCCTGTTAAAGTTATGGTTAATCCTTCTTCAGGCGCGCGCATGGCAGTGGGAGAGGCATTGACCAATATGGTATGGGCGCTAATAGATGATATAAGCAATATAAAGTGTTCCGTAAACTGGATGTGGGCAGCAAAACTGCCCGGTGAGGGTGCGGCTCTCTACGAAGCTGCAGCAGCCATCAGTAATTTTATGAAAGAAATCGGGATTGCTGCTGATGGAGGCAAAGACAGTCTTTCCATGGCAGCCGAGGTTGGAAATGAGGTAGTAAAGGCACCGGATCAGGTGGTGGTTTCTGCTTATAGCTCGATGTCTGATATAACGAGAGTCATAACACCGGATATAAAAAGACCCGGTGAGAGCAAACTAATATTTATTGACCTTGCTCCGGGCAAAAATCGTCTCGGGGGCTCGGCACTGTCGCAGGTATCAGGTCAGGTAGGCGATGATTCGCCTGATATAGAACCTGTTAATCTGGTCAATGCTTTTAAAGTTATCCAGAAGTTGATAAGGAAAAATTTAATTCTTGCAGGTCATGACAGGAGTGACGGGGGACTTATAACTACTATTGCGGAAATGGCATTGTCAGGAAATTCCGGGATTGATTTAAAAGTTCCTGCCGGGTTTGAAATAATTCCGTGGTTGTTTTCCGAAGAACTGGGGCTGGTTTTTGAATATTTGCCTGACAGTGAAACTGAAATTACCGGTATTTTAGATAAAGAAGTTGTTACTTTTACAGTTCTTGGTAATACACAGAAAAAAAGAAGTTTTTGTATCAGCCAGGGTAAAAAAATTATAATAGATACTGACATACCCACACTACTGGGGTGGTGGGAATCGACAAGTGATCAGCTTGAGAAATATCAGATGAATGAAGAGCTGGCAGAACTGCAAAAGCACTCTCACAATAGATCGGGTCCATCTTATAAACTTTCATTTGAGCCATTTAGTACACCTGTTGAGTTACTTGAGAGAATAGATAAACCAAAAGTAGCAATAATAAGGGAAGAAGGCAGTAATGGTGACAGAGAGATGGCATCAGCTTTTTTTGCTACCGGTTTCGAGCCCTGGGATGTTACCATGACTGACCTTCTTGGTGGAAAGATTAATCTTGATAATTTCAGAGGCGCAGTGTTCGTTGGAGGTTTTTCTTATGCCGATGTTATGGATAGCGCTAAGGGATGGGCAGGTATTATAAAGTTCAGCCCGGAATTAAAAAAAATGTTTGATAAGTTTTATAACAGAGAGAATACATTCTCCCTTGGTGTATGTAATGGATGCCAGCTTATGACTCTTCTGGGCTGGGTGCCATGGAAAGATATTCCAGAGGAAAGACAGCCCAGATTTACAGGAAATACTTCTGGCCGTTTTGAATCTAGATGGGTTACCGTAAAGATAAGAAAAAGTCCATCTATTATGTTAAAGGGCATGGAGGATTCGGTACTTGGAATCTGGGTAGCCCACAGAGAAGGGCATCTTTACTGTCCCGATTCCAGGATTTTATCAGAAATAACTGAAGAGAATCTTGCTCCTGTAGTCTATGTAGACGATACGGGCAATCCTACAGAGGAATATCCTTATAATCCCAATGGCTCTCCGTCAGGATTTACAGCTTTAAGTTCACCTGATGGAAGGCATCTTGCTATGATGCCCCATCCTGAAAGGACTTTTTTACTATGGCAATGGGCATGGATTACCGAAGGCTGGAAATCGGGCCTTAAGGCTTCCCCATGGCTTCGTATGTTCCAGAATGCAAGGGAGTGGTGCGAAAAAAAATAATTTGATTTAAATGTCATATTTATTTTAGAGCCTTATTTGTTATAATAACTTTGATTCTATGGTTGAGAGACAATCCTGAATTATTGTAAACATAATAGATAAGAAAACATATAATAGAATTTAGAGATTATATAGTCGGTATTTTTTTAAAAAAATTATAAATTATTGGAAAATTAATATGATATCAGACAAGAAGTTTAATGAAAGTTGTGGGGTATTTGGAATATATGCACCCGGTAAGAAAGTAGCGGAAATTATTTTTTATGGTCTGCAGGCTTTGCAGCACAGAGGACAGGAAAGTGCAGGTATGGCAGTATCTGATGGGGAGAATATCCTGATATTTAAAGACCTTGGGCTGGTTTCTCAGGTATTTAATGAGCAGAATATAGCGCCTCTTCAGGGTTATATAGGTATTGGGCATACACGATATTCTACCAGAGGTATGAATATATGGAGTAACTCACAGCCACTTTATGGAATGTTCAAGAATGAAAGTTTTGCTATAGTTCATAATGGAAATCTAATAAATGTAAACGAGTTGAGGCAGGAGCAGATAAAAAAGGGTTTTAGATTTGAAACTACTACAGATACAGAAGTTATAGTATCGTTGATATCAAGCTCAGAAAAAGAGAATATTGAAGATGCCATTAAAGATGCAATTAACAAAATAAAGGGTTCTTATTCACTGGTCATATTATCCAGGGATAGAATTTTTGGGATAAGGGATCCACATGGATTCAGGCCAATGGTTCTCGGAAGCCTGGACGGAGATTATGTAATAGCTTCAGAGACCTGTGCCCTTGATATAATTGATGCAAAATTTTTAAGAGAAATTGACCCGGGTGAGACTGTTATAGTTGATGCGGATGGAATACGCTCACAGATGATGCTGCCAGTAGAGAGATCTGCGATGTGCGTTTTTGAACTTATTTATTTTGCAAGACCGGATAGCTACATACACAACAAAAATGTTTTCGAAGTAAGACACAGATTGGGGCAGGAGCTTGCAAAAGAATCACCTGCCGATGCCGATATAGTTATTTCTGTGCCTGATTCAGGTACCCCGGCTGCAATTGGGTACTCTGCAGAATCCAGAATACCGTATGTAGAAGGGTTTATTAAGAATAGATATATAGGAAGAACTTTTATTCAACCCAGGCAAAAGACAAGAGAGATAAGCGTTAAGCTTAAATTAAATCCTTTAAAGGATATTATAAAGGACAAAAGACTGGTAGTGGTAGATGATTCTATCGTCAGGGGAACTACTTCGAAAAAAATAGTCCAGATGTTATATTCCGCTGGTGCCAGGGAAGTTCATATGAGAATTACCTGCCCGCCACTTCTTCATCCCTGCTACTATGGAGTTGATATGGCTACCGAAAAAGAATTTATTGCAAATCATAAATCGCTCGAGGATATTAGAAAATTCTTAAAAGTAGATAGTTTAAAATACCTGAGCATAGAAGGTCTTATAAAGGCAATAGGTGAATCAAAAGATAAATTCTGTTTCGCATGTTTTAATGGTGAGTATCCTGTACCTATACCTGAAAATGTAAGATATAATGAATATTCATTAGAGCAGGAGGAGAAAATATCTTCTAATGCCGGATAAAGAAAATGTAAAAAAAAGTAAGAGATATTCGTACAGCTCATCGGGCGTAAACATAGACAGAGCCTCAAATGTATTAAATCAATTAAAAAAAACGATAGCCTCAACATTTTCCGATAAAGTACTGAGTGACCTTTCTTCCTTTTCAGGTCTTTATCAACTTGATTTAAGCGGGTATAAGAATCCTGTTCTTACTTCTTCTACAGATGGAGTGGGAACTAAAATATTACTTGCAAAGAAATTAAACAATTATAGGAATATAGGGCAGGATGCTGTAGCAATGATCATAAACGATATAATTTGTTGTGGTGCAAAACCCCTTTTTTTCCTGGACTATATAGCATGCGGGAAAATCGATGAAGATAAAATAAAAATCATAATCGAATCTATTTCAAGGAGTTGCATTGAATGCAACACAGTTCTTATCGGCGGAGAAACTGCCGAGCATCCGGGAATGAGCGCTGAAGACGATATTGATATCGCCGGTTTTGCGGTGGGTATTGTCGAAAAAGAATCTATAATAAATTGTTCCCTTGTTAGAGAGGGAGATGCTATAGTTGGGATATCCTCATCAGGCGTCCACAGCAATGGATTTTCTCTTGTTAGAAAGCTGATTGACGATAAGAAAGTTGATATTACTAAAAGCTATAGCTGGACAGGCAAAATGTCGCTAGGAGATTATCTTCTAACTCCCACCAGATTGTATTTTAAACTAATCAACAGAATCATTGAAAAAGGAGTTAAAATCCATGGTATCGCAAATATAACCGGCGGAGGATTTTATGAAAATATAAACAGGATCATACCGGAAGATATGAACGCTTTTATAAAAAAAGGAAGCTGGAAGATTCCGGGAGTTTTCGATTTTTTACAGAAACTTGGAAACATCGATGAAAGGGAAATGTTCAGGGTATTTAATATGGGAATTGGAATGGTTTTTATAATTTCTCCGGATGAGTTTGATAAAGTCAAAGGCATAACTGAGGGAATGCAGGAAAATGTCTTTCATATAGGTAATGTTATAAAAGGCGATGGAAAGGTAGTAATAGGAGAACGCTAGACTCAAATGAGAAAAAGAATAGCAGTATTTGCTTCCGGGTTTGGATCAAATCTTGAGGCTCTTATAGATTTCAGTACCAGCCATGATATAAATGGCGATATAGTTCTGGTTTTTTCCAATAATAAAGATGCATTTGCGCTTAAGAGGGCAAAAAAGAGGAAAATTAAAGCAGTTTTTATGGACCCCAGTAAATATGCAGACAGAAAACAATATGATAAGAAAATCGTGGAGCTATTGAAGAAGGAAAAAATAGACCTGGTTGTTCTGGCAGGATATATGTTTGTGCTGAGCAGTGATTTCGTCCGTGAATTTAGAAATAAGATTTTAAATATTCATCCTGCTCTTCTTCCTTCATTTAAAGGTACACATAGTATAAAGGATGCTTATCAATACGGAGTAAAAGTGACAGGAGTCACTGTTCATTTTGTAAATGAAGAGCTTGATAAGGGACCTATAATACTTCAGGAGGCGGTGAATATTGATAAGAACGACAGTTTGGAGGAATTAGAAGAAAAAATACATAATGTGGAACACAGAATTTATCCGCTTGCAGTCAAATACTTCTGTGAGGGTAAACTAAGACTAAATGGGCGAAAAGTAGAAATTTTAAATAACGGCGGTTATGTTAAGGGGGCATGATGAAGGTAAAAATAAGCAGAGCTTTAATTAGTGTATCCAATAAAGAAGGCATCGTCGGTTTCGCTGCTGCTCTAAAAAAGGCAGGGGTGGAAATTATTTCGACCGGAGGCACTTTTAGCAAATTAGAGGAAGCAGGGATAGAAGTAAAGAAGGTAGAGGAATTTACCGGTTTCCCGGAAATGTTAAATGGAAGGGTAAAAACTCTGCATCCTTATATACATGGAGGGATATTAGCCGAGCGTAGCAATAAAGAACATATGGATGAAGTTTCTTCCAGAGGGCTGAAGCTAATAGATATGGTAGTTGTTAATCTGTACCCCTTTAAAGAAACTATTTCAAAAATTGGTGTCACAATGGAAGAAGCTATAGAGAATATTGATATAGGCGGACCTACCATGATTAGAAGCGCTGCTAAAAATTTTAAAGGTGTGGCGGTGGTAGTTGACCCCGATGATTATCAGAAGATTGAGAAAGAGCTCCTGGAAAGTGATGGTTATCTTGGCACAGATACACTTTTCAGACTGGCTGTAAAGGCATTTCAGCATACATGCGAATATGATAGCCTGATATTTAATTACCTCAGGGGAAAAACTGGCAGTTTTAATAAATCATCTGTAGCGGTAAGGGAATACCTCAATATAGAAGGAAATTCTGCTGCTGGAGGTAATGGAAGTAACCTGAGAGAAAGTAGTGGTAATTTTAAGGATAGTTTAAATTTAAATCTGGTCAAAATCCAGAATCTTAGATACGGCGAAAATCCCCACCAGAAGGCTTCCTTTTATAAATATATAAACAGTAACCCTGCGGATACTTTTGCAGGCGCTGAGCAACTTCAGGGCAAAGAATTATCATACAATAATATACTGGACGGTGATTCAGCATTTGGTATTGTAAAGGAATTTTCTTCTATATGTGTTGCTGTGATAAAACACAGTAATCCATGTGGAGCAGCAGTAGGTGTTTCTGTTGAGGAAGCTTACAAAAAAGCTTACGGGTGCGACCCCATTTCCGCTTTTGGAAGTGTTGTTGCATGTAATGTAAAATGGACGGAAGAAGCTGCAAAGTTTATGGCTGATAAATATGTGGAAGTTCTAATTGCACCTGATTTTGATGAAGGAGCTTTAAAAATTTTATCCACTAAAAAAAATTTAAGGATTCTTAAAGTAAGTCATGATTCGGAAAGTTATATTAATGCCTTAAATTCAGATAACTTCAGGACAGAAAAAGTACTTGTGAGGAGCGTTGATGGGGGAGTTCTTTTGCAGGACTTTGATGAAGGTGTGGACACAAGAATTAATATGAAGGTGGTCACTGATTTAGAACCCGACGATAGCCAGTGGAATGATCTCTTATTTGGATGGCAGATAGTAAAGAACATTAAATCAAATGCGATAGTTCTTGCTCTGGACAATAGCACAGTCGGGGTCGGAGCAGGGCAGATGAGCAGGGTTGATTCAGCAATAATAGCAATCAGAAAATCCAATGGAAGATGTAAGGGTTCAGTGATGGCTTCAGATGCTTTCTTCCCTTTTAAAGATGCAGTTGAGCTTGCTGCCAAAAATGGAATCAGGGCAATTATACAGCCGGGTGGTTCAATAAGGGACGAAGAGGTTATAGAGAGCTGCAATAAAAACAGGATTCCCATGGTTTTTACGGGTAAGAGACATTTCAAACACTGATTTATACTTATTTTAGTAATTTAACACGATTAGAACTAAACTACTGAATTGTAGGAGCCTGATTGAAATCCGGTGTTTTATCTACAGCTAAACTTCCAGCAGTAGCACTTTCAACTTTCACTTTTTTGTTACCCGATTTTAAAGGTGATTTCTCGATTGTATGTTTGATAACGTCATCAATATTCTCTACAAATTCAAGCTTTAAGTCTTTAAGTATATTTGTGGGTATCTCTTCAAGGTCTCTCCTGTTTTTTTCAGGAAGCACAACTTTTTTAAGACCTGCTCTTTTTGCAGCCAGTAATTTTTCTTTTAATCCCCCAACCGGAAGGACTCTTCCTCTTAAAGTTATCTCTCCTGTCATTCCAACATCTCTTAATACCGGTATTCCTGTAAATGCTGATATGAGTGACGAGGTAATGGCAATACCTGCTGACGGCCCGTCTTTAGGAATCGCTCCAGCCGGGACATGCACGTGTATATCGGATTTATCAAATAGCTTGTCATCTATCCCGAAATCTTTTGCTTTTGAGTGTATATAACTTATTGCAGCTTTTGCAGATTCCTGCATTACATCGCCAAGCTTTCCAGTTAGTATTAATTTACCGGTACCACCGTAGTAAGTGGATTCAATGAGCAGTATGTCTCCGCCAACCGGGGTATAAGCAAGACCTGTAGCAACCCCAACCCTGTTTTTGTCTTCTATTTCACTTGGTAAAATTTTCGGGACTCCCAGATAATCTCTTACTTTCTGGGCGGATAATTCGTTTGAATATTTTTTCTTTTCGACAATTTCCCTTGCGATTTTTTTACATATATTTGCTATTTCACGCTCCAGATTTCTAACGCCGGCTTCTCTGGTATATTCTTCTATTATTATTGATATTGCGTCATCATCAAACTTTATATTGTATTTTTCTATACCCTGTTCTTTTAACTGTTTTGGTATTAGAAACTTCGCAGCTATATGAATCTTTTCTTCAGAACTGTAACCGGGTATCTCAATAATCTCCATCCTGTCTCTTAGTGCAGGGTGTATGGTATCCAGTATATTGGCTGTTGTTATAAACATCACATTTGAAAGGTCAAATGGAACCTCAAGATAATGGTCTCTAAATGAATTATTCTGTTCAGGATCAAGGACTTCAAGAAGAGCAGATGAAGGGTCTCCTCTGTAGTCTGCACCTACCTTGTCAACCTCATCCAGCATAAATACCGGGTTGCTTGTTCCTACCTGGGTAAGACCCTGTATAATTCTTCCAGGAAGAGCTCCTACATATGTTCTTCTATGACCTCTTATCTCAGCTTCATCTCTTATTCCGCCAATCGACATTCTTATGAATTTTCTTCCAAGCGATTTAGCTATTGATTGGCCAAGAGAGGTTTTACCAACGCCGGGAGGACCAACAAAACATAATATGGGACCCTTGGTGGTCTTGCCCTTTAATTTCCTGACAGCAAGGTAATCAAGTATGTGAGTTTTAACCTTCTCCAGGTCATAATGGTCACCGTCCAGTATTTTCCTTGCTTTTTTCAGGTCTAGGATATCTTTGGTTTTTTCAGACCAGGGAACGTCCAGCATCCATTCGACATAAGTCCTGACATAAGAATGCTCGGGAGACATGCCTGGAATATTTTCCAGCCTCTGTATTTCTTTCAATACTTTATCATTTGCCTCTTTGGGCAGCTTCTTCTTTCGCAATTTCTTCTCAAGGTCTTTTGTCAGAGCTATTGATTCATCAAATTCACCCAGCTCATCCTTAATGGCCTTTAATTGCTGACGTAAATAATATTCCCTCTGGGTCTTTCCTACTTCTTTCTGAACCTTATCTCTTATCTGGGATTGCACTTCAAATTTCTTCAGTTCCTCACCAAGATATTCTGTCAGTTTTTTTAATCTTATTTTTATATCAGCTTCTTCAAGTATTTTTTGCTTTTGTTTTGTTCCTGATAGCAAATAAGAAGCAAACAAATCAGTCTGAACTTCTATCTTTGAAATATTGGTTGCTGCGACTACAAATGCAGTGGGGAGCGGGATACCAAGTTGTATAAATTTTTCAACCTGCATTCTGATAGTGGTACTGAGATTATCTGTCTCTTCACCTTCGGCTAAAGGTATCTCCTGCAGCAATTCTGTTGTTACCCTGAAGTATGGTTTTGTCTGTGTGTAATTTTTTATTCTTACCCGTGAAATACCCTCAACGATACACTTAATCTCGTTTTCTGATATGTCTGAAACCTGTTTAATAGCACATACTGTTCCTACTTCATACAGGTCTTCCTTTTCTACATCTTCTTTATTCTCTTCTTTTTGTGCTACAACGACTATAATATTATGTTCCCTGGAAGCAACTCTTACTGCCTCGAGTGAATTCTTTCTCCCAACGATTAGCGGTGTTGCAAGAAATGGAAAAACTACACTATTCTTCAGAGAAAGAAGAGGAAGCTCTTCCGGTATCTTTATCTGTTCTCCTTCAAAACTTTTTTCTTCTGCCATTAAATTTATCAACTCCTGCTTATTTATTAATTATATATATTAATGTTACAATAATATAATTGTTTTTTTATTTTATCTATACCCTGTAAATTAAATCTACAGGTCAATATTCTGCTAAATAAATTTTATATTACGTTTTTTGTTTTTAATTATAACAAAATTTATCTGATGTTACAAAAAAGATTTTCATTATTTAGTAAAATTAAATTTCACTTTAAACGAAATCAACTCAGTTTACCTGACTGTTTATATATGGAACAGGGTTCTTTATGGGATTATTTAAGGTAGTTATATTTATAAATAAGTTTTGAATAAGTATGTAATAAAGGTTAACCGGTATGGATCTGGTATAAAAATTTTTATAGATTTTATAAAAGTAGTTTAAAGATTGGGTAAAATAAAAAAAGTAAAGTTAGTAACCCAATTTTCTTAGTTGTTTCTCATCGAGCCCAAAATAATGTCCTAATTCATGCAGGACGACCCTTCTTAAATTTTTTTCAAGTTCTATGTCATCCTTACTTACTTTCTCAATCGCTTTTTTATAAATTGTTATTTTGTCAGGGAAAATAAAAGTTTTCCCCATTCTTTTTGTGGCAGGAAGGCCCTGGTAAAGGCCGAGAGTGTATTTCCCGGGGACTTTTTTATAATTTTCCAGGGTTGAGGTTACATCTTTGTCTTCAATTACAATTGCAAGATTCCTCATTTTTTCTTTGAATCTATGAGGAATATTTTCAAGTGTGTCCAGTATTATTTCCTCGAATTTTTTTTTATCCATTTTTTAAAATAAAAAATGTTGTTAAAAAGTGTTATATTTATATAAGTTATAAAATATCACAAAAAAAATTATATATGAATGCCAGGGGGTATTTTTAAGAATGTCTGTTATAAGACAGGATATTGCAACTAAAAACTGGACGATATTTGCAGTGGAAAGGTCAAAAAGACCTGACGATTTTAAGGATAAAAGAAAAAGAAAGGTCTTAAAAAATTTTGACAGAGACTGCCCATTCTGTAAGGGGAATGAGCATATGACACCGGCGGATATTATGGTTTTAAGGGATAAAAGTGGTAATTGGACGGTAAGAGTGGTTCCAAATAAATTTCCTATTCTGGAAAACGATGAAATTAAGGAATGTGATAATTATCTTAGAAATGCTGGACCATATCTGGAAGTAGATGGAAAAGGAAACCATGAGGTGATTATTGAATCGCCTGAACATAATTTAAATTTATGTCATATGGGCCTCAAGCATGTTGAAGATATAATAGGTGTTTATAAAACAAGATTCATGGACCTGAGCAGGAGAAAAAGCTGCCAGAATGTTGTTATATTTAGAAATCAGGGTTTTAGGGCCGGTACTTCTCTGGTTCACCCACATTCACAGCTTGTCGCCATACCATTTATGCCTGCTTTCATGAGGGACAAATTTTACGAAGCAAAGAAGTATTTTGATGGTTCTGGCGAATGTGTTTATTGCAAAATAATAGAGCATGAAAAGAAAACCGGGGAAAGAGTTATTTATGAGAATGAGGAATTCATTGCCATAGCTCCCTATGCTTCTGTAGTTCCGTACAATATTTTAATTTTACCGAAAGAGCATCAGGCATGTTTTGCTCAGATTAAGCAAAAATCAGTTGAGAATCTTGCATCAATTTTGGTTATTACACTTAAGAAACTTTATAATTTGCTTGATAATCCGGATTACAATTATATTATAGATAGCGCTCCGTTAAAACAAACTGGCAACAGATATTACCACTGGCATCTTGAGATATTGCCTCGTCTGGTCACAAAAGCCGGTTTTGAGATTGGCTCGGGGATTAATGTAAATACTATATTACCGGAAGAATGCGCTAAATTATTGAGGGAAACAGCAATTTAATAAATTTTTTTTTAAAAAGATACTGCATAAAATCTAAAGGGGTTTCATCTGCAGAAGTTTTGCGTAATTGTGATACTGCAATTATTACATCAATAAACCTGACATAAATTTGCTAAGGTGTGATATTACCACCTGACAGTTGCACCAAAACCTGTTCTGGTGAATGTTGATATAAGGTTGGTTAATATTTTTTTTATTATTCTTTTGCTTCTTGAGAGAAGTAACCTCATTTTAGACCTTACATTTTTTTATAGAACTTAATATTAAATTAAAGGTTGCTAAATTATTGCGGTATTAGTGTGGTACCTGTAATGCCTGAAATGATATTTTTATACTATAAAATTACTATTTTAACGAATTATAACATATTACTGTTACGATTATAATTCATTTTAGAAAAAATTTTCCAAAAAAAAATATAATTTTAAAAAACCTGCAGAGCGCTAAATTTTAAATATAATAATCTAAGTTAAATTTTTATGATATTCCCCTGAAATGGATACCGGCAAGGGAGAAACCAATAGCATAAGGGAAAAGAGATGGCCGCTTAAAAAGGCTCCATAGAATTAAATTCCAGAAATATCGTCTTCCTTTTTGTTTTATACCGAGTAACCATATGGAACCAATCAGTGCTCTTATATGATAAATCCTTAATCTCGGTATCTTTTTTTTGATTGGTTTGTATTCCCTTAAAAAGGTTTTGACTCTCTCATAATATACCTTAGGGGAGTAAATTGTAGCCGAAATCTTTTTAAAACCTTCGACAAGTGTATTTTTATCCATTTTAGGAATAAAATTCAAACTTGAGATTTTTGTATTGTTACCTGTGCCGCTGCTAATCAATCTTTTAGCTTCTTCAAGCCTTTTATATAGTCTGGTCTTTGGTAATGCATTAAGGATGCTTACCATAGCAGTTACAATCCCGCTTTCCTGGATAAATTCAATCTGACGCTGGAAAATCGAAACTTTATCGCTGTCAAATCCAACAATAAATCCTGCCTGAACTTCCATGCCTTTATTTTGGATGGCTCTGACTGATTCAATCAGGTTCCTGTTTTTATTCTGAACTTTACCGCACTCATCAAGGCTATCGGGGTCAGGTGTTTCGATTCCCACAAAAACAGATGTAAAACCAGCTTCTACCATAAGCCCCATAGTTTCTTCATCATCAGCAAGATTAATTGATGCCTGTGTATTAAAACTAAAGGGATACTTCCTGCTTTTCTGCCATTCTATAATTGCCGGCAGGAATATTCTCTTCAGAAGAGCTTTTTTCCCTATGAAATTGTCATCCACAAAAAATACCCCGGCCCGCCAGCCACGTTTGTATAATGCCTCGAGTTCTTTTATCAGCTGTTCCTTACTTTTTATTCGGGGAACTCTTCCATTCAGGATTGATACATCGCAGAATTCACAGTTAAATGGGCAGCCTCTCGAGAGTTGTATGCATAGCGAATTGTAATTTTTTACATTAACGAGATTCCAGTCGGGAACGGTCGTGTTTTTTATATCAGGGAAATGGTCGCTGGAATACATTTTCTTAGGTGTTCCTTTTTTTAAATCTTCTATAAGATTCGATAAAGTATCCTCTGCCTCACCTAAAAAAATAATATCAGCATCGGTAAACTCTTCCCATCCCGTAGTAAATAGAGGTCCGCCAACAACTACGGGCTTTTTGAATTTTTTTGCCTTATTTATAACTCTCCTTGAGGATTCTTTTTGCACAATCATAGCGCTTACAAAAACATAATCAGCCCATTTTATGTGCTCATCTTTTAATATATCGGTATTCATATCTATTAGTTTTCTATCCCATTCTTCTGGAAGCATTGCACCAATGGTTAAAAGACCAAGCGGTGGATATGCAGCTTTCTTACCGAGTATTTTCATAATTCCCTTAAAGCTCCAGAAAGTTTCTTCGCAATCGGGATAAACAAGCAGTATATTCATTTTAGATCTTCTCTTTTCTTTTTTAATTTGTATCATTTTCGTGGAGGTTCATGCTATTCTGACAGATTATATTATTATTGTAAAGCAACATCTAAATACAAATTTATTATTTTTTTGATAGCTTTAATTCTTTTAACGTTTTTTTTAAAGTTTAGTTACAAAAAATTTTAAAAAGATTTTTTGTTTTGGTCCTGGCTTAAGAAAACTATTGACATAATGTATATAATAATATACATTATGTTTATATTTATATACAAATTTATTGATTTTGCATAAGTTTATATTCGAATCCGAATAAGGTTATATTTATTAATATATGTTAAGGGATAAAAAGATAAAGCTAAAAAATGATTTAAGGAAATGCCGTTTTGAGCATGGCGAAATTTCCCAGCAGGAACTGGCAAATGCCGTTGGGGTAACAAGGCTTACCATCCATTCTATAGAAAAGGGAAAGTTTAACCCCTCTGTTCTGCTTGCATTAAAAATAGCCAGGTTCTTTGAAAAACCAGTTGATGAAATTTTTAATATTTATGACGATTAAACCTGAGATTAAGTAAGGGAGAGAAAGAGGATGAAAAAACTTTTAAAAATAAGCAATAATACTACTCTTATTTTGTGTTTAATTTCATTTGCAGGACTCGTATTTGTTAATGTTTTTTTTCTTATGCTCAGATTGAGAATAATTAATTCAGCAGATGTCGGAGGATTTCTTGATATTTTTTCAATCCCGGTTGCGCTTACATATGTTCTTTTTGGTTTTTCGCACCTGGCAGCTATATTTACTTTAATTTTGCAGTTAAATTTTTTTAAGAGAGACAACTTCCTGCGGGCTTTTTTGTTTTTTGCAGGAATAATTTCCACATTGATGCTATTTGGTGATTTTGCTCTTTTAAGTGACATTTCAAAGGAGTATATATTTGGATTGCCGGATGAATTTATAATATTATTTTTTAGCCAGGTGCTACATTTTGTATTCTGCAGCCTCATGATCATTTTATCTTTGCTAACCAGAAAGGATATGCATAAGAAAAGCGAAGAGTTTGTTTTAAAAGATGATTCAATATTCATCAATGCTCAATATATTGGGATATTAAGTGGAGTTTCAGGACTCGCACTTATTATGATTTTTTCTTTTTTATATTTAACTGTATACGAGTTACCTTCATGGGCAGTTGATGCAGGGGTTATTGTGTTAAGTCTGATATCTGTAGTACCTTATGTCGCGATAGTTCTGTACTGGCTGATAGTTAAATTGCGTGAAGGAGTAAGTGATTGGTATGATGAAAAGCAATATCAGGATATCGCAAGAGCGAGCTTTGCTACTCTGATAATATCTGTAATAATAATGGCTATAATTTTTATCAGCCAGTATTTCGTGAGCGTCTTTGATTTTTTTTATGAAATATGGTTTCCTTTTTATATATTTCTGATACTGTTACTATTTTCGTCATATACTTTATATTTTAATAAGAGGGCTTCTAATTAATTTGTTGGTGATATATATAAGATGGATAACAAAAAAAAGAATGGAAATTTTTTTAAAAAGGAAATCACCTATCACAGGAAATCTTTAGGATTATCATTCAAGTGCGCAGCCAGGGGTATAATAAGAGTCTTACGAACTGAGAAGAGCTTCAGAATCCAGCTAATAATGGCGGTTATTTCTATAATTGCCGGTTTTTTGTTTCGGATTTCATCTGTCGAGTGGTTATTCATCTTACTTATTATTTGTGTGGTACTATGTCTAGAGATAATAAATACTGCTTTTGAGTTAATAATAGATATGGTAACAGAAGAGTACAGAGTAGTTGCAGAGCACATAAAGGATGTTGCTGCCGGCGCAGTTTTGATTGCTTCGGTTATTGCATTGATTATTGGGCTGATTATTTTTATCCCGCATTTTGCAGAGCTTTTTTAATAATTATATAGTTATTATTAAGAATAATTATAATTAGTAAAAGCAGGAATTTTTTTTTACAGTTAAGCGGCTTCATTTTTAGATTTATGGTGTAATATATGATTATTTATATATAATATAGCAATAATTATATAAAGAGTTAATCGATAGAGGTAGGATTATGGGTAATTCAAGGTGTTATAATATCGCGGTGATACCCGGAGATGGGACAGGTCCGGAAGTTATAAGAGAAGGTAAAAAGGTTCTGGAAACCGCAGCTAAAAAGTATGATATTAGTCTGGAGTTTACAGAGTACGATTTTGGGGGTGACAGGTATTTAAAAACAGGAGAAACAATCCCTGATTCTGCTATTGACGAGTTAAGACAATTTAAGGCGATATATCTTGGAGCTATAGGTCATCCTGATGTTAAGCCGGGGGTTCTGGAACTTGGAATATTATTAAAGTTAAGATTTGCCCTTGACCAGTATATAAATCTAAGGCCAGTAAAACTTTATCCCGGTGTTGATAGTCCGTTAAAGGATAAAAAGCCGGAAGATATAGATTTTCTGGTGGTGAGAGAAAATACAGGCGGGCTTTATACAGGGCATGGCGGAATAACCAGGAAAAATACTCCTTATGAAGTTGCGACCCAGGTAATGGTATATGACAGGCAAATGGTTGACCGTTGCCTTAGGTATGCATTTAATCTGGCAAAAGAAAGAAAAAGTGAGGGAAAGCCCGGAAAACTTACCCTGGTAAACAAGACAAATGTCCTTACGTATGTGGGAGACCTCTGGTATAGAGCTTTTATGGAAATGGCTGAGGATTTTTCCGATATTCAGGTTGATTATAACCATATAGATGCCGCCTGTATGTGGACAGTAAAAAATCCGGAATGGTACGATGTTATGGTTGTTCCCAATATGTTCGGGGATATAATTACTGACCTTGGTGCGATAATTCAGGGTGGAATGGGAATTGCAGCAGGCGGAAATATAAATCCGGAAGGCACATCTATGTTCGAGCCCATAGGTGGTTCTGCTCCAAAGTACACAGGGAAGAATCTAATTAATCCCCTTGCTGCAATAGAAGCAGGTAGGATGATGCTGAATCATCTGGGAGAAAAAGAAGCTGCAGGGTCTATTGAAAAAGCTGTTATTCATACCTGTACAAAAATAAGAAGCTTGAGTGCCGGTAGAATGGGTTATACCACAAGTGAAGTGGGTGATATTGTGGCCCGTCACATTAGTGGAAATTGAGTTCTTTTTTATATTTAAACCTGTAAAAAATTCTAAAATTGAAATTTTGTAGATAGAAATCAGTCGTATATTTTTTGGACTTCTTCATCTTCAACTAAGTCCAGAGAATCTTTTTTGCTGACATCGTATCTTCTGCTTTTCCACAGTACACCTTCTCTGAATTTAGCCTGGAAAACTGAATTAATGCATATAAGTATAATATATATCATTGAGAGCGGATGGAGGAATGCATCAGATGCTCTGCTTTTTAGCTTTATAGCCATTATAACCCGCATAATAAGTAATGTGAGGACCTGTATTGTAATAAGGCTCATTATCCTGCCGGACCAGTCAAAAATAAAGATTCCCAGAGGCAATAAAATAAAAGGAAACAGGAATAACACAGAGATTATTAAAACTACCGCCGAAATTGTAAAAACCTGGTAATCAAAGGCAGCAAACATGAATTTTGAGAACCCGGAAATAAGCTGGCTGAAGTTTCTGTACATTTTACAATTTATGCTTTTGCTGCCGTCAAATATCATAAATTTGTATCCGAATCTTTTTGCCTGTTTCGAAATATGTATATCTTCTAAAATTTCAGCTCTTATTGCTTTGTGGCCGCCAATTTTTTTGTAAACTTCATTTTTAAATAATATGCATTGCCCATTGGCAGTGCTGAATAAAGGGTTTTTTGATTTCTTTACAAGTATCAAGGGCAGGAGACTTAATATTCCAAAATGTACCCAGACATACACCATTCTTTCGTGCAGTGTGACCATAATCTGTCGCGGGACTGCCGATAGCCCATCAAGCCTGTTACTGATAAGTCCTCCAATCAAACTTGATATGGAATTTTCAAAATGAAGCGTATCTGCATCGGTAAATACCAGATATTCTCCTTTTGCATATTTTGATAATTGCCAGCAGGCATAACTTTTGCCAAGCCATCCGTCTTTTAACGGCTTGCCGGTAAATAGTTTTATTCTTTTATCCTTTTCTCCGAGTTCTTTAACTATCAGTGAGGTTCTGTCACTTGAGCTATCATCCAGTACGAGTATTTCAATATTGGGATAATCCTGTTTTAGCAAAGATTTAATACATCTTTTTATAGTAAATTCCTCATTTCTTGCAGGTATAAGTATTGATACTAAAGGGGGTGATTTTATAAATTTCTCGGTGAGTTTATACTTTGTGATATCTTTAAATAAAATTATATTGATAATAAAGTCTATAAAAAACAGGGTAAGAATTACAGTAATAATGTACTGATATAATGTAAATAAGTCCATTTTAAAAAGCGATAAGTAAATGAAATTATAAGAAACTAAAATATAATCTTAAGGTATGAATTAAGAAAACACAAGTATTTTATAATATTTTAGCTGCTTGTTCTTTAAGACGTTAGACAGGGGGAATTAGTTTTTTTGAGGATGAAATTTTATGATAATATTCACCGGATTCCTTTATTTCTCTTTTTAAATCAGTAGAATCATAATCAACAGAAACAAGTCCAAATCTTCTTGATGGTCCGTGTGCAAGCTCGTAATTGTCAAAGGTGGACCAGTGGAAATAACCTATGACTTTTGCCCCCTCGTTCATGGCTTTTTTTAAGTAGTATAAATGGTTATAAATATTCCTGGTTCTAAATTTATCATCACCTGTAGAAGTTCCATTTTCCGTAATGATTATTGGTTTTGAATACTTCCTGTAAAACTTTTTTATTAAATAATAAATGCCGGGGGGATACATCTCCCACATGTCATCATATTCCAGACCATGTTTTTTAAGGAAATTTCTGCCCCTTTCTTCGTAGGCAATTATCATGTATTTTGAAATTAGAATTCTCCCGTAATAACTAAATCCGATATAATCTACTTTTCCGTCTCTGGTAAACATTTTGTGGACATGCTCGAACATATAATACTCAAGAAACCATTTTAGGAAGTTCTGCCAGATGGATCTTTTTTTTAAGGTTTGCGTAAACATGCAGGCATGGGATATTCCTACTTTTATATGAGGGTAATTATTTTTTATATAATCATAAACTACTCTGTGGGCTTTACTCATATTGCTTAAAACTTTATTTCTGAGGATCGGGTTAAATTTTTTAGGAGGAAATTCCCTTAATATATATGCGAGATTGGCATAAGCAGCAGGTTCGTTAAATGTATTTATGTAGTCTATATAGCCGGAGAAAATCTCAAGTATCTTTTTTGCATAATCTAAATAGATCTTAGCGGACTCCCGGAATGTCCAGCCTCCCATACTAATAAACCAGAATGGGTTTGAAAAATGATTCAGAACAAGCATAACCTTTTTGTTGTTGTTTTTTAATGTTTTGAATATCTCCATATAGTGGGCTACCGCTTTACTGTCAAATGAGCCGTAGGCACTTTTCTGAAGCTTCGACCAGTCCATACTGAATCGGTAAGCGTTACCAAGATATAAAATGTAACCCATGTCTTCTCTGTATTTTCTGTAGTGGTCTATGGCAACATCAAGTTTCGTACCATCAGCTCCGATAAAGCCTTTCCACTCCGTCTCACCTGCTCCTTCAATCTGAAATGCTGAGGTTGCAGTTCCAAAAATAAAATTATCAGGGAAATCAAACGATTCCATACCTAAGAATTTTTTATTTTCTTTTGAAGAGTATGACATAAAGGTTGCACCTCTTGCCGTTGTCTTTAATAATATTTATGCCGATAATGGAAAGTGCATAAATCAGTATAAAGTTGCCATTTTTAACTCCCGCATTCCTTTTCAAATAGAGATGAGAGCTCTTTTATCATTTCTTCCAGGTCTTCATGTTTAAAAGTACTGTGTACAAACCATTTTTTAAATTCTATTTTTTCTTCTATTATCTTTCTTATTTTTTCTTCTATTGATTTCATATCTTACCCTTCCTGATTATTACTAAGGTTTCTTAAATTATATCTATATATTTTTATATATCATTACATATTTTTTAATTCTCCGCTTTATTTACTCTGGAATTATCCCTATATCCGGTTAAAGTAAAATTATGCTATTAACAAATTATAAAATTTTTTTTAATAATTTCACATATCATTAATCATATAAATTTCTTAATAACGGATTTTTAATAATTGAATTTTTCGGTTGCGGGATAATATAGTTTACAGATAGGCTGAAGGGGTATTAATCAATACGGAAAGTATATTTATAAAAAACTTAAAAAAAGAATATTCTGGTAGCGCATAGGGGAGTTGAACCCCTGTTTTAGCCGTGAGAGGGCTACGTCCTGACCACTAGACGAATGCGCCACGTCTTTATTACTTGCCGCAACTCTGGATTTTATCTGCATTATAGTTTTTTGTAAATACCTTAGAAAGTCCCGGGAATTATAATAAAAAGTGTTTGTGAATGAAATAAACTGCTTTTAAAGTTAAATAGCCGGTTCTTGAGAAAGATGAATTCTAAAAAATATTACGGCTTGCGAATAGATTGCTGGCACAGACGCTTAATGAATGGCAATTGCTTTATTTAATCCTTTAGCTCTTATATAATATAAAAAATTCATGGGCTGGTATTTTTAGATTAAATTTAAACGCAAAATAAAAAATATGGTCAGCAAGAATAATAAAAAAATAGAAAAGCCGAAAGATATAATAGAGGCTCTATCAAAAATAAGCGAAGCAATAACTTCGGACCTTTATCTTGAAGATATACTACAGTTTATAGTTACGGTCACTGCAGAGACAATGGGTTCAAAGATATGCTCTCTTATGCTTCTTGACACTGAGAAAAATGAACTTGTGATTAAAGCTACCCAGAGTATAAGCAAAAAATATATTAACAAAAACCCGCTAAAACCTGGAGAGGGTATTGCCGGGAAGGTCGCTCTGGAAAATAAACCTGTTACTCTGTACAGCATACTTGAAGATAAGACATATAAGTATAAAGAAATAGCAAGAGAAGAAGGGCTTTTTTCTCTTCTTTCCGTCCCCCTTCATGTTAAGGGAAAGGTAATCGGGGTACTTAATGTGTATACTTCCGAGCCCCACCGGTTTAGTGATTACGAGGTAAATATTCTGAAGACCGTAGCGGACCAGGCTTCTATAGTAATTGAAAACTACAGGCTGGTAGTGGAAACAAAGGTAATCAAAGAGGAGCTTGAGACGAGAAAGGCAGTGGAAAGGGCAAAAGCGATACTGATGAAGGAGCAGAATCTTAGCGAGGGAGAATCTTTCAGAAAGATTCAAAAATTTGCCATGGATAATCGCAAATCAATGAGGGAAGTAGCAGAAGCTATTATTCTTTCCAACGAGATGAAAATGTAAATATCTGCTGGTTTTTTAAAATAAGAGAATTGCTCTATAGAAAATAATTAATATAGTGGTATAATTATTTGGATTTTGGCGGGTTTAAACCCGGTAAAAGCTAAATTTTAAGATATATTTATGTTAATTAAATTTCAAGGAGGATAGATGTCATTAGTACCAATGAAACAAGTATTGGATGAAGCTGCAAAGGGAAACTATGGAGTAGGAGCTTACAATGTTAATAATATGGAGCAAATCCAGGGAATAATGAAAGCTGCAAGTGAGACAAAGTCACCGGTTATTATTCAGGCAAGCAGGGGAGCTTTAAAATATACCAATATGGTTTATATTAAATACCTCGCCGCCGCAGCAGTTGAGGATAACCCTGATATACCTATTGTTTTGCATCTTGACCATGGTAACAACGTTGAATCCTGCAAGCAGGCAATAGAACTTGGCTTTACCTCTGTTATGATGGATGGGTCGCTAAAGGAAGACCAGAAAACGCCAACAACTTTTGAGGAAAATGTTGAAGTAACGAGGGCCGCAGTTGAATATGCGCATAAGTTTGGAGTTTCTGTCGAAGGTGAACTTGGAACACTCGGGGGGATAGAAGATGGTGTTGGTTCAGGAAAGGTAATGCTTACCGACCCTGATGCTGCTGTGAAATTTATAGAGCTTACCGGTGTTGATGCGCTTGCGCTGGCTATTGGCACAAGCCACGGGGCATATAAGTTTAAAGCGACGCCAACTCTCGCTCTGGATATAATTGATGAAGTTGTAAAAAGGATTCCAGGAGTTCCGCTTGTTATGCATGGTTCTTCGTCAGTTCCTCCTGAACTGGTTGAGGTTATAAACAACTATGGCGGAAGGCTGGAAAAAACAATGGGTGTTCCGATGGAAAGCATTAAAGAAGCCATAAAGAGAGGAATCAGAAAAATAAATGTAGACACAGATGGAAGACTGGCTATGACCGGAGCAGTAAGAAAATATTTAAGCGAAAATCTTGATGCTTTTGACCCGAGAACATACTTTGGAGCAGCAAGGGAAGCGGTCTATCAGACAGTTAAGGAAAAAATGATTGGATTTGGAACTGCCGGGCATGCTGGCGATTATGAACCGCTAACACTTGAGGACATGAAAGCAATTTACAGATAATAATGCCAGTAAATTGTTGACAAACAGTAGAATATTGATATATTATTCTTCTGAGAATTAAAATTAAATATTTTCCTGTATAGAGACGTACAGGATAAATTGAAGGTAATGAAGCCTTCTTGGAACGGAGTTGTTCTGAGAAGGCTTTTGTTTTTGGGTAAAGCTATGTTATTTAAAGAATTTTATGAGTTTTTTAACTTAAGAAGGAAGTGTTTATTGTATGAGCTTTATTTACAATAATAGAAAAGAAGATTTTCCTGAATTTAGAATCCCATCAGGTTGCGCAGTATTCGGAATTATTGATGAAAGTGGTAAAAGGTTCAGCGGCGGAGCGGCAATAGAGGGTATTTCGGTCATGCATGATAGGTCAAATGGCCTTGGTGGAGGTTTTGCTGCTTATGGTATATACCCCCAGTTTGAGAATGATCGGGTATTCCACATAATTTATGACGATGTAGAAGCTAAAAGACAAACCGAAGACGAGATACAGAAGAGCTTTAAAGTTTTTTTAAGTGAAGAAATACCGACGAGAAAGACAGCAGGTATCCAAAGACCTCCTCTTACATACAGGTATTTTTTAGAGCCGAAGGATGATTCTATATTTTACAGAGAAGAGGATAGGGGTTCTGATGGAATAGACGGAGATAATGATTTAGAAAAAGAAGATGAAATCGTTAATTTTGTGATGGAGGTAAACGGCAATATAAAAGGAGCATATATAGTTTCGAGTGGTAAGAATATGGGTATTTTCAAAGGTGTAGGATATCCGGAAGATATAGGAAATTTTTTTAAGCTGGATGAATATAAAGGGTACCTATGGACGTCTCATGGCAGGTTTCCTACAAACAGTGCTGGATGGTGGGGAGGAGCCCATCCATTTGGGTTACTCGACTGGTCTGTTGTGCACAATGGTGAGATTTCATCTTATGGGACCAATAAAAGGTTTGTAAGCAGTTTTGGATACAGGTGCACGCTTTCAACCGATACAGAAGTTATTACTTATTTATTTGACTTTATAGTACGAAGGCAGAGGGTTGACATACGATTAATTCACTGGATTTTATCTTCACCGCTCTGGGAGGAGATAGATAGAAAGCCTCATGAAAAAAGAGAGGTATTGAAGGCTCTAAGGATATTATATGGAGGTGCGCTTCTAAATGGTCCTTTCAGTATAATTGTTGGGAATGGCAGTTATATGTATGCTTTAAACGACAGAATAAAATTAAGACCTCTTGTAGCGGCAAGAAAAGATAGCTATCTTTTTGTTTCAAGCGAGGAGGCCTCTATAAGAAAGGTCTGCCCTTCGCCCGATGTCATATGGCATCCTGATGGCGGCGTGCCCCTGATAGGAAGAATTCGTAAAGAAGGAAAAAGAACCTCCAATGGAATCAGTAGCAAAGTTGATAATTACAGGGAAGAAAAGAAAAGATTAGAAAAACAGGGTAGTCTTATAAAGTGAAATAAAGGGTGATAAAAATGGCTTTAAAGTTAAGTCAGGCTGAATTTGAGATAGAAAGGGATCTTGATAAATGTATATCCTGCCAGGTTTGTGTGAAGCAGTGCTCATATGGTGCGCATGAATATGATAGGGATAAAAATGTGATATACAGTGACAGCACAAAGTGCGTTGGCTGCCACAGATGTGAGGTTCTCTGTCCTGCAGGTGCTTTAAAAATCAAAGAGAGAGAATCCCAGTATAAGACTAATTATAACTGGACGGAAGAACATTTAAGAAATATATACAAACAGGCTGAATCCGGTGGTGCACTTCTTACCGGGATGGGGTGTGATAAGCCATATACTATTTATTGGGACAGGATTCTTTTTAATGCTTCACAGGTTACCAATCCCTCTATCGACCCTTTAAGAGAGCCAATGGAGATAAGAACCTTTATAGGGAGGAAACCTGATAATCTTGAATTTGAAATAAAAGAAAGTCCTCGAAACGAAAGTGTAAAGCTAAAGACAAAATTATATCCTCAGATGGAACTTTCGACACCAATTATGTTTTCAGCTATGTCATATGGTGCTATAAGTTTGAATGCCTGTAAAGCTCTTGCTACGGCTGCTTCTGAATATGGCACTTATTGCAACACAGGTGAGGGCGGCTGGCATAAAGACCTCTATAAATATGCCGGGAATACTATTGTTCAGGTTGCCTCGGGAAGATATGGAGTGGATATAGATTATCTTAATAGAGGAGCTGCTGTGGAAATAAAAATAGGTCAGGGTGCAAAGCCCGGGATTGGGGGACATCTTCCCGGGGAAAAAGTCTCCCGCGAAATATCTGATACCAGAATGATTCCGGAGGGGACAGATGCTATTTCTCCTGCCCCGCATCATGATATCTACTCCATAGAGGATCTTGCTCAGATAATCTATGCTTTAAAAGAAGCAACAGGATGGGAAAAACCTGTGGGGGTTAAGGTGGCAGCAGTTCATAATATTGCACCTATTGCCAGTGGCATAGTAAGGGCGGGCGCTGACTTTATAAGCATTGATGGAATGAGAGGGGGTACCGGCGCTGCTCCTCTGGTAATAAGGGATAATGTAGGTATACCGATAGAACTTGCCATTGCTTCTGTTGATGAAAGGTTAAGAGAAGAGGGAATAAGACATAAGATTTCGATAATAGCTGCCGGAAGCATACGTTCCAGTGCGGATGTAATTAAGGCAATAGCTCTGGGGGCTGACGCGGTATATATAGGAACTGCGGCGCTTGTAGCTTTAGGCTGTCATCTTTGCCAGAAGTGCTACACGGGGAAATGTAACTGGGGAATAGCCACACAGGACCCTTCTCTTGCAAAGAGGTTAAATCCGGAGATAGGAGCAAGGAGGCTTGTAAATCTGCTGAATGCCTGGTCACTTGAAATAAAGGAGATGTTAGGAGGAACAGGAATCAACGCTATTGAAAGCCTCAGGGGCAACAGGGAGCACTTAAGAGGAATAGGTTTATCTGACAGAGAGCTAGGAATACTTGGGATAAGGCATGCTGGAGAATCATGGTGACAGAAAATAAAGAGATTAATATCCGTGATGAATGCCACAGGGATTCTGGATTATTTGTAATTAATATTGCAGAAGAGGTATCTGGATATGAGATTATTGATTGATGCGGAAAAGATGTGCTACAGAGAATTAAATCTAAAAGTCAGAGAATTCGTAAACAGTAATATTGGAAGCGATGATAATAATGAGATCGATATAAATAATGTTCTCGGCCAGAGATATATAGGGGATGGTTTAAAGGGAAATATAATATTAAATTTATATGGAATACCCGGTAATGACCTCGGAGCTTTTATGGATGGGCCCAAAATCGAGGTTTTTGGTAATGGACAGGATGGAATAGGGAATACGATGAATTCAGGCAGAATAATAATACATGGGTCCACAGGTGATATAACCGGTTATTCAATGAGGGGTGGAGAAATATATATAAAAGAAAATACCGGATATAGAAGCGGTATACATATGAAGTCATACCATGAAAAATTGCCGGTGATGATAATTGGCGGGAGTGCAGGCAATTTTTTAGGTGAATATATGGCTGGAGGTATTATAATTATTCTCGGTTTGTACAGGAGAAGATGGAATTTTATGGGTCTGGACGGTATGACTGGCGAAAATAAAGACATTGTCGGTAATTATACAGGGACAGGAATGCATGGCGGAACCATATATATAAAGGGAGATGTTGAAGAGCATAATCTGGGAAAGGAAGTAAAGAAGTCCAGCCCGGTTGATGATGATTTACGTCTTTTAAATAAATATGTTAAAAATTATAATATTTTTTTTAATTCAGATGAGGTTAAAATACCGGTGAAAAGTGATGATTTTATTAAATTAGTCCCTTTCTCGCACCGGCCGTACGGTGAATTATATACTTACTAATATCTATCTACCGGAATAGAAAGGCTTAAAAAACAGTTTAATTCCAGTTTACTGATAGTAGAAAATTTTCCCTTCTTTTAGAATTTTAATTTTTATTAAGTTAATCTATTATATATATAGATATTTTTTTATTTTAAATTTAATAATTAATATGATTAATCCCTTAATACACATTGGAACTTCTGGATGGAGTTATGAACACTGGTCGGGTAAGTTTTATCCTGAAGAGCTCAAAAAAAATGAGTGGTTGAGTTACTACTCAGATGTATTCGACACTGTGGAGATAAATAGTAGTTTTTATCGTTTACCAGAGCAAAAAACATTTATTACCTGGAGGGGAAAAACTGCCGTGGATTTCATCTTTTCTGTAAAGGTTTCAAGATATATCACCCACATAAAAAGACTTTCAGACTGTAAGGAGCCGCTTGGCAGGTTTCTCGAAGCGGCAGGTGGACTGGGGGACAAATCAGGTCCATTTTTGTTTCAGCTACCGCCAAACTTAAAGAAAGACAGGACAGTATTTGAAAACTTTTTAAAAATACTTCCACCCATTTATAAATTTGCATTTGAATTTAGAAATGAAAGCTGGTTTACGGAAGAGATATATCAATTACTCGAGCAGTATGGATGTGCTATAGTAATTTCATACTCGCCCGGGTTCCCTTACAAAGAAAAGGTTACAGCGAATTTCTGTTATATAAGGATGCACGGAGCAGGCGAACTTTACCGTTCACGTTATTCAAAAGAGGAGCTTAAAAGAATTTCCTGTCTTGTTAAAAAAAACTTGAATAAAAATGTTGAAAATTACGTCTATTTTAATAACGATGCAGAAGCTTATGCTGTAGAAAATGCCAGAACATTAATAGAAATGCTTTCATAATAGTGTTTCTGGTTATGTTATAATGTATTGTCATATTATTTTTTTTAAATTAAGGTATGGATATTTTTTTATTATATCAATATGTGATTACGGGAATTCTTCTGTTCATGCTGCTTAACTTTTTGGTTAATAATATCTTTTTTAAATTTACATCAAATTATAAACTTCCAGAGCATATACTGAAAAAAAATCCTCTTATATCTATACTTATACCTGCAAGGAATGAAGAAGATGATATAAAAAAATGTATAGTATCTCTTACAAAGCAGGATTACGCCAACATTGAAATACTTGTACTTGACGATAATTCCACAGATAACACACGTGCAATAGTAGAGGAACTTTCCATTAAAGATAAAAGAATAAAGTTGTATTATGGCGATGCTCTAAAGAAGGGGTGGATGGGTAAAACCTATGCCTGTCATCAGCTTTCTAAGTATGCCAGGGGCGATTATTTTATTTTTACGGATGCAGACACTCTTCACTTTCCTGATTCGGTTTCCAGTGCGGTCGCCTGTCTTTTAGAAAATAAGCTTGATGCTCTCTCTGTATTATCAAAACAGATAATGGTTACCATTCATGAGAGAATGATAGTTCCTTTTGGGAAGTTTATGATTTTGTGTTTTATGCCACTTTATCTGATAAAAAGGACAAGAAGCCCGATGTTCTGCACCGCGATAGGACAATTTATGCTTTTTAAGAGAGAGGTTTATGAAAAAATCGGCGGACATGAATCTGTTAAAAATGAAGTGCTGGATGATATTAAGATAGCAAAACACGTTAAGAAATCCGGATACAAATTTATGGTTTTTGATGGAAGTAAGAATCTATACAGCAGGGATTTTAAGAATGCCAGAGAAGTAATTAAGGGGCATTCAAAAACTTTATTTGCTGCTCTGGGTTATAAATCCTATATCATGTTAGCTGGAATTGTTATGATATCTGCTATTTTTTTATTTCCGTTCTTATTGCTTATAGTAGGTCTCTTTTTAAAGTGGCCAATGATAATAATAGAACTTTTAATCCTTCAGATAGCTATTATTTTAATTACCAGGATAACTCTTTCTATAAGGTTCAGGTGCAGGGCTGTAGATATATTGCTGCACCCATTCTCTGTATTCTATCTGATATTAATCGCAATAGATTCTGTCTTCAGTACGCTGACAGGCGTCGGGGTAGAATGGAAAGGCAGAGTATATGATGTCAGAAAAGATAGCAAGCTGACACTTGTAAATGATAATTACAATTCCAAATCGTAGTCTTAAATAATTATCTTATCTTTGGAGTGAATAAATCCCTTAAAGTTTTTTCTTTTCTAAATTTGAAATTATGGGCAATGGTTATTGAGTGATTAATATATTTAGGGATAATAATTATTAAAAGTAAAAGACCCATGATTAAGTAAATTGGGGAATCTTTTAAAAGCCACAGGAATATACTTGAGAAGACAATTGCAGAAATAACAGACCATATCATATTCTTGATAAGAATTATCGATGAAACTATGCCTGCACCAAAAGCCAGTATGGTAAATGGATTTATTGCAATAAGAAAGCCTATTGTTGATGCGAGACCTTTACCTCCTGTCATCTTCATATATGGTGAGTAATTGTGTCCAGCGACAGCAGCGCAACTGGCAAGTATAGCTGCCAGTTCTACACCGGTAATTCTCAAAACAATGAAATAGGGCAAAAAGCCCTTGAGCATGTCCAGTAATATCCCCAGAGCTCCCCAGTATTTTGATACATTGAATACGAGATTCCACCCACCGGGATTTTTGTCACCTATTTCCCTCAGGTCTTCATTACTATGAATTCTGGCAATGATATTACAGAAAGGTATTCCTCCTATAAGGTAGAATAGTAATATCAGTGCTATATTTTTTGTAAATTCAAAGATTTCCATATTCATAAATAATAACATTATCATAAATATTTTATTAAATTAAGAGGACGTTTAAAAGTATAATTTGTTTGTCTCTGCATTTAATATATTTTCTCAGGTTTTTAAAAAGTAATTATTGGCTATTTTTGTTAAAAAAAGCTATAATTCTTTTTTGTCTTATGTTTAATAATATTGCTTGGCAGTGATAGAGCAATTATCTTGCTCCTACCTCCGAGGTTAATGTTATTAAGCCTGAGGAAATTAGAAGAAGGAGGTTAGATACATGCAAGGTAGTAAGCTATATGTTGGTAATCTTGATTATTCTGCTACCAACGAGCAACTTGAAGAGCTTTTCTCAAAGTATGGTAAAGTTAATCAAGTTGATATAATCCCGGGAAGGGGATTTGGATTTGTTGAGATGTCCGACCCATCTGAAGCAGGAAAAGCCAAGGATGAACTTGACGGCACCGAGTTCGCAGGACGTACTTTAAGAATTGATGAAGCGCGCCCAAGAAAAGAGAGACAGGGAAGAGAATATCGAAGATATTAGAATTGTATTAAACAATTAAAATTTCAGATAAGGCAAATCTTATAGCAGATAAAAGAATTTTTTTAAAAATCTTTTATCTGCTATGTATTTTATTAAGGGATAATTAAATTATTTTAAAATATATTGATAATTTGTATTATCATACCCATAATTAGTTTCATCAGGGTAATAATACTCTTAAGAATATCCTTAATATAGACATAATGTACTGGACACACCGGTTGATTAATGACAATATTTATGCAATATCAATTTTTTTCATTCGGTATATAGTTAGCATGATAAGCAGGATAATCAGGTAGAAAGAAATTATTATAGTCTTAATAAGAGAGCTATCAAAGACAAAAAGTATATCTGCCGCTTTATACAGTAGATAATTGGGGAAATAAACTCTTATAGTTTTAAATTGGTTAAATATACTAAGGCTATATCCGAGAACAAGAGATGATATTCCTGCGATGAGGCTTCTTCTAAAAATGCTGCTGAAAAACATAAGTATAGATAAAAAAGTGCAGTAATAAAATATATAGAGAAGTGCTGATTTTAAAACAATTTCAACTGACAATATCCCTCCGCTAAAAAGGCTGTTAATATAAAAATAATTTGTTAGAAAAGCTATTAGTATAAGAATGGAAATAGTGATAGCGTAATGGATATATTTTGCAAGTACAATACCCGCCGGGTCTGCACCTCTTGAATAAGGGAAGGCTAGTTTTTTCCCATAAACTTCACTGGATATTAATCCCATAAGGGAAAATGCAATAAAGAGTGTTCCCATTTCAAACAGGTCGCTGAGGAAGTTCTGGAAAGCAGTATCCCGGGTAAAATAAGAAAAAATTTCAGATAGCTCTGCTGGAATATATTTTTCCATAATTATAGGTAGAAGCTTTAACATCAATGGATTGAGCAAAGCCCAGAAAACAGTACCCACAGATAGAATCAGATATTTATTTGTTCTGAAGGCTTCTATTGCTTCTTTTTTAAGGTAAGATTTAAATGAGTTCATTTTTACCTACCATTCTCATAAAAATATCTTCAAGATTACTTTTCCTTATCTGATAGCTTATAACTCCAACATCAAGTTTTGAGATTTCCTTCATGATTTCCTTTTTAGCATAATCTATATCCCTGACGTAAATGCTTAACCTGTGACCGTCTATTTTGGTAGTATCGATCCAGTCCAGTTTTTCTAATGATTTAATCTTATCTTTCGGGTCATCATCAAATTCAATGTCAAAAATAGGCTGGATATATGTTTTATGCAGGTTGGATAAGCTTTCCGTAAGTATTATCTTCCCTTCGTCTATAATGCATATTCTGTCACATACTCTTTCTGCATCGTTTAATATATGAGTTGATAGAAAAATAGTTATTTTTTCGTTCTTCAACTCTTCAATAAGATCTAACATTTCCATTCTTCCCTCCGGATCCAGGGCTGAAGCGGGCTCGTCAAGAAAAAGAATTTCAGGATTATTCATAATAGCTACTGCAAGTGCAAGTCTCTGCTTCATTCCCCTCGAATATGTACCGATGCGTCTTTTGCTGTGTTTTGTTATTCTGACTTTTTCTAATAATTCTACGATAGTTTTATGGAGGTTTTTTTTATTGCATCCTGTTATTTCACCAATAAAGTTTAAATACTCGTAAGAGTTCATATAGTTATAGAAGGAGGGGGACTCCGGCAGGTACCCAATTAGTTTTAAAGACTCGCGCTTGTTCTTTAAGAAATCTCTGCCTTTTATGTATATTTTACCATCATCAAATTTCAGTAGACCGGTTAAGATATTCATGGTGGTTGTCTTGCCGGCACCATTTCTTCCTATGAAACCAAATATTGAGCCTTCTTTTACATTAAAACTTATGGATTTTAGGGCTTCCAGCTTTCCGTATTTTTTTCTTAACCCTGCAACCTCAATCATTTTCTGTATCTTTCTTTCTACCTATTAGAAGGAAAATAACGGGTCCAATTATGCTAATGAATACAATGATTAAGACCCAGCCCCACCTCGGAAGGTATAAGACTTCATTTCTTATAGCCTGAACCAGAGCATAAATCATGAGGCCGTATTCAATTATCATTATAGGAATAAAGAAAGGTAAAAGTGGCAATAAGCTTTCTAATTCTGCTGTTATTAGATTTTCCATACACCTTATATTAATATATTTTTTTAGATATTATATACTTTCTTGTATTTAATTTAAAATGAAATCGGCAGCATGTAGAGATTGATGCAATTTATTAAATGAATAAAGATATAAAATGTATAAAATGAGAATTTCAGGTAAAGTGATTTTAAGGTTGAATTTATACAAAAATTATTTTAAATTTTAATAAATTTAATGTTCCAGGTCAGATACAATTTATGTCTGAAGAAAAAAAGTTTAATTTTAAAAATGTAAAACTTAATTATATAAAAGGTCCTGACAGCGGGTTACCTCTGGTGCTTCTGCACGGGCTGAGCGACCGCTGGCAATCATATCTATCATTGATTCCTTTTCTTTGCCCTTATTACACAATTTATGCCCTGGATTTAAGAGGGCACGGGAAATCATATAGAGCTAATAGTTATAAAATTATAGATTATGCATATGATATAGAATTATTTCTGGCTAATTTGTTTGATAAACCTGTATTTATGGTGGGACAATCACTGGGAGCTGCAATCTCATTGTATATTGCGGCAAAATACCCTGAAAGATGTATGGGTCTGGGCTTGCTTGAACCTTTTATTTTTAGTGATAGGCTGGATGATGATGAGTTCCGTAAATATTTTATTGACTGCCTTGATGTATGTACCAGATATAAAAGCATTGATTTGATTAGAAAGAATATTAAGGAAAACGGAATCCTTGCAGAAAAAAGAGCAACAGATCTTATCCAGCTTGATAAGAAAACCATTAAAGCCGTACTTAATAAAAAGGTGTTTGATGGTTTTGACCTGGACGGGCTGCTTTCCGAAGTCAGTTGTCCTGTAATGGTGTTAAGGGGCAATCCCGGGCTTGACGGTTTTATAACGGAAGATAAAGCAAGTTACTTAAAAGAAAGAATAAACAACTGCGTAGTAGAGTATATTGAAAGAGGGAGCCATATAGTTCATATTGACCGGCCGCTTGAAACAGCCGGCTATATTCTCAAGTTTCTCACTTCCGTATAGCTTTTTACCGTAAGCATGGAAGAAAATTTCATTTTAAGGCTATTGTTTTATATTTAATCGTTATTTTTTTCTTCTAAGTGAATACTCCACATTGACTGGGCTTTCTTCCAGTGGAATGCAAAAAATGGAATAGAAATGACTATAAGAAGAGCTCCCCTCAGCATACTCTTAAATGAATTGTCCTTCTCATTCTTAAGAGCCATATTTACTTCTTCTTCTGCCAGTTGTTCAATTTCTTCGGTGGATAAATCATTATACTGTTCTGAATACATGGCCATAATACTTTGTTTGTAGATATATGTTGAAGGCTTTATGTAATTTACGGTGCCATCAAACAAAGTGATTATTCCTATTATAAAAATTATTATTGCAATAATACAGACAATATACATGTAAATCTCCCTGAAATAAATTCTCCTTGCCATTTTAGCTCCTTCCTGTTTAAAGATATTTAATGTTCTGGTTTTAGTTGTTTTCCTATATGTGTGATGCTCAGACAAGATTATGATTTTTAATTAATTCCACTATATGACTTACTGCATCCTCGGGCGTGTCTACTATTTTATAAAGCTTGCTGTCTTCAGGGCTAATTGTGGCATATCTTTTCACCAGGCAGCTATTAATCCATCCGCACAATTCCTTCCAGTAGTCACTTCCGTATAGAGCTACCGGAAAGTGTTCAATTTTGCCTGTCTGGGTTAGGGTTAAAGCCTCAAAGAGTTCGTCAAGGGTTCCATAACCACCTGGAAATATTATGTACCCTACCGAATATTTGACAAAAATTGTTTTTCTAACAAAGAAATAACGAAACTCCAGGGATATATTCTGATAGGGGTTTGGTTT
>CAZKVH010000010.1:0-18601 GCA_964556165.1 uncultured Actinomycetota bacterium
ATAGAGACCGAAGGAAATGAAAAATTCACCTATCTTGTAACCGGCCAGGAAGAAGCACTACCCACAGACATGACTGTCCTTGAAAATACAGAATATCCCTCCCTTGTTCTTTCTACATGCCATCCAAAATATTACGCCACAAGAAGGCTCATTATCTATGCCAGAATTGCTGAATAATAAATTTATTATTTAATATCCCACAATCCGTAATATGGTATAAATATAACTTCGGTATTGCCTATTTTAACTTTATCAGTGTAATTTAAACTTACAATATATGCCTTAGCGGGACTATATTTTTTAATAAAACTTCTAAGAGACCTTCCAATCTCTCTGGATCTAAGAACTCTGTATTTTACTTCTATTGGAATTAAGCCTGTCCCTGATGAGACAATGAAATCAACTTCAGCTTTATCAAGTGTCCTCCAGAAGTTTATTGATGATGAGCTTTCATAATATATACCCTTTAAAATATTATAAATAAAATTTTGAAATAAAAACCCTCCGAATGTAATCTCATCAAATCCCCTGAACAATCCCAGTAAATAATTTTTAAAACCCAGGTCATGAAAATAATAAACAGGAGATTTTGTAATCTCTTTTCTTATATTCCTGTAAAAAGGATTCAACCTGTTTACAATAAAAGTCTTTTCGAGATACCATAAATATTTTTTTACTGTCTCGGTAGATAAACCAAGAGTATTTGAAACTTCTGAGTAATTTAAGATATTACCTGTCTGCGATGCAAGAAGTTTGATAAGCAAAGATACTTTCTCTGTCTTCTGAATATTTAGAAGAAAAGAAATATCTTTTTCTATATAACTCCTGTATATTTCATCAATTTCCTTTTTCTTTTCATCAATTGATTCTGCAATAACTACTCTGGGGTATCCCCCGAAGTGCAAATATTCATTTAACATTTCATCTACTTTTTTATTTTCAACTCTGAAAAAATCATAAAGATTATCTTCATATTTATAATCTGTGCGGTAATTCACAAATTCTTTAAAACTTACTGTCGTAAGCTCGAAAATTCTTTTGCGCCCGACCAGTGACTCATGAATTTTTTCCTTCAACTCAAGGCTTCCCGAACCAGAAACTATAAATTTATGAGGCAGCCCAATGTCATAGATACCTTTAAGAAATAACCCGGCGTTTTCCTTACGCTGTATCTCATCTATAAACACAAAACCTCCCCGCCCCCCCAGCTCAAGCTTTATCTTATTTATCAGTTTTTCCTGAGTCGAAAAATGTATCCTGTCTGATTCTACATCCATATTGAGAAAAACAGTCCTTTCCCCATTTTTAAGAAGGAAATCTTCAAGAAGAAGCATCAAAGTAGTCTTCCCTGACTGTCTGGGACCGATAATCAGGCTTAATTCTCTTTTTTTCAAGTGAGACTTTAATTCATCTAATAATAATCTCTTTATCATACTTATATTTTAACCCGATAATTTATAAAGTCAAGTTTGCAAATTATCGTCATTTTTATAGCCAGAAGACTCACTGTCTATGCCAGAATTGCCGAATAATAGAGATATAAAATGGATAAGAACCCTGAATTACATTTAAAGGGTTTACTCCAACTATAAAAAAATTAACAGGCAGCATATTAATATTGTATTAAAAATATTTAAGATTTAAACAAAAGAAAGGGGCAAGCGTTCAAAATTTTGGACGCCTACATTAGCTTGCCCATTTTTTTATTCTACCACGTTTTTTTTCCAATTCAATACAACAATTAAAGATTTATAATGATTTTATTGTAAATCTATAATATTTCTTGATGAAAATTAGAAATTCTTAAAGACTGCAGGCAATTTATTATAGAAAAAAGAGCTTTGCAAGAAGTTTCTCTTTAATCTGGAAAATAATGCTCAAATTTAATGTTTGTATCTTTTAAATCAATTTGATGCTAATCAAGATATGAATGAGCGTATAAAATCCTGTTGGTAAGTATATCAAAAGTCCTTACAGCACTCATAAGTTCTCTGTCAAAGGGGTTGAGTATCGCACTGTCAAGACCATTGCTTAAAAGTATCAGTAAATATGTCCTGTTAATAAGACTCCTGAGACTGTCGGGGGAAGACTGTGAAACATTGCTTAATCCCACGATAGTTCTGGGCTCACCTGGAAGCCCCATAAGCTCTTTAAGTTGCTTGAATACTTTTAGCGCATTTATGCAGTTAAGAACCTGCTCCTGAAGGACTGCTACCGGAAGAACTACGGGGTCAAGGTATAAATCTTCCATGGGCATTCCATACTCAAGTGCGGAATTTACTATTTCCATGACTATCTCCACCCTGCTGTCTACATCCGGCGGAACACCTTTTTTACTTAAGGCAATACCCACAATTTTACTGTTATATTTCTTTGCGATTGGCATAAGTACATCAAGATTATCCTTATCCCCGGTAACCGAGTTAATCATGGCAATTCCCTTATGCACTGCAAGGCCTGCTTCCATAGCACCTATATTCTTGGTATCAAGAGCAAGGGGCAAATCAACTTCTGACTGAATGCTTTTTACCATCCATTGCATTATTTGCTCGCCATCTTTTGTGGCAGGGCCGATATTTATATCTATGTAGTCAGCCCCTGCTTCCTTTTGCGCCTTTGCCATTTCAATTATAGGCCCGGCATTCCTTTCTTTTATGGCACTGCCAACCTTTTTCAATGTTACACTTATATTTTCGCCTACTATTAACATAATTTACGCCACCCTGATTAATTATAATATTAATTTGTAGTATCAGGAATCATAACTAAACCATTTTTCATAGATTTCATCATAGGTCCCGTCTTCTTTAATTTCATCCAGTATCTTATTTACATCCTCTCTTAAAGCGCTGCCTTCTTTAAAGACAATACCAAATTCTTCATTTGATTTTACTACTTCAATCACTTTATAGATACCTTCATTCCCCGTTAACAGGTTGACTCCCATGGGTAAAGAAATTAGTATCCCGTCAATGTTTTTATTTTTCAGTTCATCAATCATAAGCACTACGTCGTCATATCCCTTAATCTCATAATTAGCCAGATAATCCTCATCAAGGTATTTCTTTTCAATATTCAATATCCCGACAGCTTTTCCTTTAAGATTCTCCCTTGTCTTTATATCAATTTCATCAAGGACCACGAGCATATACTCCATTGTGAAATAAGGGTCAGAAAAATCTATAACGGCATCTCTATCGGAAGATATTGGAACTGCTGACATTACCATGTCAATCTCCATATCTTCAGCTATCTGATAGGTTTCCGTCCAGTCAATGGCAACTATTTCCAGCTTTCTTCCCATTCTATCAGCGATCTCTACCGCGATATCGACATCAAAACCTTTGATACTCCCATCTTCCATAAATTCAAAAACAGGGTACGTAGGGTCACAGCCAGCGATAAGTTTTGATTCGTCGTTACTTACATCCTGACCCAAATTAGAATTTTCGCGGGCTTCCATTTTCTCGCACCCCAGAGAAAAGAAAGATAAAAAAATGATTGCGCATAAAGATAATATACCCATAAAAAACAAAAAATTTTTTCTCATCTTCTCTATAAAATTTAAAAACATTTTAAAAAATAAATTTTCTTCTTAATTATTTTACCGTAATCACATCAAGGGATGCAGTGGTTTTTTATAAAGTTTACACTTTTTTGGCTAAAAACGGAATAGCCTTCCAGAAATCATATCCTGTCATAGAGGCATGCTATAAAAAGAATTTATTTCCCACTAATTATATGTTAGAATACTTATGTAGTATATTAATATTATACGCCTTTAACATCATTTATATTATTTATATTTAAAAAAGTCAGAGCAAATATCTAAGTATTAGCAGTAAATATAAATTAACGATTCAATTTGATTTTTACACAAAAATAGTATACAGTATTGCAGGTTTATTTATAGGCAAGAGCTTATAATTTAATAAAAAGAGAGTTGGTGATTAATAATGGCTAAAAACAAAGATGTTAAGAAGAAATCGGAAGAGATTGGAATAAACGGTCTTAACAGCATAAGCAATCTGGAAGCCGAGATAATGAAAATTATATGGGGCAAGGGCAGAGTGACAGTCAGAGAGGTGCATGAAGACATGCTTCGTAAGGAAATTGAGAGCAAGGAGCATGGATTTATTCCCTACACTACTGTAATGTCAACAATGACTACTCTTTCAGAAAAAGGGTTACTAAAGCAGGATAAAAAAGCTAAAACCTATCTTTATTCTGCAGCAGTTGACAAAAAGGAGCTATCAAAGAGAATAATAAAATCGGTCTCCGAAAAATTGCTTGAAGAAAGAACAAGCGGTATGGTTTCCAAATTTCTATCCGACAGCAAAAATATATCCAAAGAAGGGATAGATAAGTTACTAAAAGAAATAGATAAGTACTAAAAAGTATATTTCCGGCTAAATAACTTATCCAGTATCTTTCAGGGTATCCAGTATTTTTCTCGAAGATGATATATGGAAATTATATAGAATGTGTGCAACACAGGCGAGAAATAAATTCCTATACCGGATGTTTATGTGATTTTATTATTTTAAAAAAAAATTCTTTTTTAAATTTTAGTCTCTGTATTAACAGCAAAAACAAAATAACAGAGAGTTCTATTATTATATAATAATCAGGCTTATGTTTATCCTGGAGATAATAATAAATTATATCCTTCCTGCCATCTATACAAGCTTTGTAAGCCTGGTAATGGTTTCGCTTTTCCTTTTTATTTTCAGGGTAAAAGATTCGAACATAAGAATCCTATTCTTTTTTATACCTTTGATAAAACCATTTATAATCGTTATCGAAAAAATCAATAACCTTAAGCCTTATATTCAATCAAGGCAGCCCATTGGGTTACTGGGATTATTAGGCCAAAAAAACATAATTAGCAGTTTTAAATTTTTTGAAAAAGACCCGTTGATTATTTATGAATTCAATTATTTAATCCTTTCATTAATATCCACATTAATAATTCTAATGCTCACAGTAAAGTTTATTAACACTGTAATATTTTACAGGGATATAACTTATGAAGATAAAGTAGGAAGAAAGGATGTACCGGAAATCTATAAAATTATTGACAATTACACCGATAAAATAAAAATTGAAAAGCCTGTAGTTAGACTTGCCCACAGGAGTTATTCATCGCCTTTTGTTGCAGGAATCAAAAACTACACTGTAGTTTTATCTCCGAACTTAATAGAAAGACTGGATTCAGGTGAAAAAGAAACCCTCATCCAGCATGAACTTTCTCACATCAAAAGAAAGGATAATATAACGGTCTGGATAGCATCAGCGTTAAGAGATTTCTTATTTTTTAATCCTTTTGCTCATATTGCATATAATTTAATACGGGAAGAGCAGGAGAAAGACAGCGATAAACTCGTTGTCAGATATTCCGGTAAAACCAAAAAAGAAATATCAAAAAGCATTCTGAGAATCATTTTAAAAATAAAATCCAGTAATGACTCCAGAAATGTTGCAGAAAGTAACTACTCCCCTATTGTATTGCCACTTTATTTATTCAACCACATCAAAATAAGAAACAGGATTAATTCTATATGCAGTACAAATCCAGATAAAATTTACAGCCGATTATTCCCAAAAATATTAATGTGTGCAGGGTTTATTTTTATCTTATTATTCCAGATAGCTTTTATATTCAAGATAAACGACTACATCATATTTCTAAGATAACTTCTCTGAATAGCTATTAAGTTATTCAAAAAATACATACACGGCTAATAGTTGAAACCAATTTTAACTGATCTATTCTGGTTTTTTAATTTCTATTTATCCTTAACTGTCTGCATTTTTGCTGCCTTTAAAGTATTTTTAAGAAGCATTGCGATAGTCACGGGACCTACCCCTCCCGGGACAGGCGTTATAAAGCTTGCTTTAGGCTCTACCATCAAAAAATCTACATCTCCGATAAGAGTGTAGCCTTTTGTCTCAAAGTCTTCCTTTCTCCACTCCAGAAGCTCGCTACTTGCTTCATCTTTTGTTATCCTGTTAATTCCAACATCTATGACTACCACACCTTCCCTGACCATATCTCCTTTTACTAAATAAGGTACGCCTGCGGCAGCAACTATTATATCAGCACCAAGGGTGCTGGATTTTAAATCCCTGGTTTTAGTATGACATATCGTAACCGTAGCCTGTTCATTTAACAGGAGCAGCGCTGTGGGCTTCCCTACCATAGTGCTCCGACCAATGATAGTAGCGTTTTTACCTTTTATTTTTATATTTTTTCTCTTTAGAATTTCTATGATTCCTGACGGAGTAGCCGAAACCAGGCAATCCTGCTGGGTTATAAGCTTGCCAACATTTACAGGATGAAACCCGTCAACATCCTTATCGGGTCGTATAGACTCCAGGACTCTTCCCTTATCTATGTGCGGCGGCAGCGGGAGCTGGACAAGAATACCGTGTATGTCATCCCGTTTATTAAGGTTTTGAAGCTCATTTAATATATCTTCGGTAGATACACTTTCATCCATCTTCAGGGTTTCTGAATGAAAGCCAACCTCGTCGCAGCTTTTCTGCTTGTTGCTTACATATAATTTTGAGGCGGGGTCTTCTCCAACCAGAATGACTGCCAGTCCGGGTATTAATTTTTTTGTTTTTTTAAATTCTTCTGCTTCCTCAGCTATTTCCTTTTTAATGTCAAGGGATATTTCTTCACCCTTAATTAGCTCAGCCATTTGATTAACCTCTTCAATCAAATATTTAATAAACTATAAAAAGTTATATTTTCAATAAAACTTTTTACCAGGCAACATATTCCTTTAAAAATCTGGGGACTTCACCGGCTTCCCTCGGCCCAACAACTACCTTCCATCCCCCTTCCAGTTCTTCTTCAAGTTCATCTTTTAGTTGTGCGACATAACCGGGTATTACAAGTTCTTTTTTATTTACTTTATCTGCTATACCGCTTTCCCTTACAAAACGGGCAATCATCTCGGGAACGAATTTACCGGCTGCCCATGCCGTCAGGACAGATTGCCCTTCAACATCCATTACAAGAAGCCATGACGGAACCTTGCTGTTTTCCACTTCGCCCGAGATTATAAAATAAGTAAGAGAAAAATTAGTCGTAATCAGTACAGGCGAGTTTCCGCCAGGATTTCCTATTTTATATATATTCTGTTCCACCTGCATGGGCATTCTGGGGTCAGTATAAATGTTCTGTCTGTATACCATAAGAGGAAATATATTCTGGTAGTTTGCATTTGAAAGTACGACAATCGAAGCATATTTAGCCACAAAAACAGAAGCCATCAAAGTTTCTTTCAGGATATTATCAGTCATCTCACCGGGAAAAACTATGGTCGGGTAGCCAAAAAGCCTGTTCTTTTGCTCAATAGCAGATTTCCTCAGTACAATCTGATTATAGAAATCGTTCTTAAAATTCCGTGTACCGATATCTATCACAATATTTTTTATCCCGTAATTGCCCATCTTTTCAGTAAGAGTTCTTACATCTTCAAATGTTTCACCCCTGACCACCACAGGACAGCCTGTTTCCCCGGTAATATTAATAATAGAATCAACATTATCAACAGTAGCTGCATGGATAAGCGGTTTCTTTTCTTTAAAAGCTTCTGCCGCGCACTTTAAAGTTCCGGTATCTTTAGAAACCAATATCAAGGGTTTTTTTGTCAGTGAATCAACCTTCTCTACCACTTCCATAAACTTATCTTTATCCCCGGACTTATTTTTAATGCAGACAGCATCCAGCGTTAAAACCTCGCCTACTCTTTCATAAGCTATATCATTTACCCGTCTGGCTACTTCCTCAATCCTGCCGGCTTCGTCTTCGTCTTCGACTGTTACCGCAAATGCGTTCTGATTTACGAATGTCCTGTCATGCCTGAATAAAACTGTTTCCTCGCCAACAACAATAGAATCTTCACCGGCTCCTATTTCCACTTTTAATATAGGAGGCAGAGAAGCTTCCATAAGCTCTTTTTTTACTTCTTCGGATATATGCGGACATTTCTCAACTCCCACCTTTCCGGCCGCAACCTGCATGGCAAAAGCCAGACAGGTCGGAAAACCGCAATCTTTACAGTTTGTTTTTGGAAGTTTTTTAAATATTTCAAGACCACTTAGCGCCATATCTTTTGCTCCTTATTCTTTCAGTATAAATGACAACATTTTTAAAAACCAGTAAATTACATCAGCTCCTCAATGAATTCTTTAATCAAACTTATTGCCCCGGGATGCCTCATTACCAGGATATCCGAACCCGATAGCAACATGCTGCCGCATGTTATCGCTTCCCAGTTTATTGCCCTTTCCTCCTGGTAGCCCCATTCCGGATAATTTTCTTCACTTTCCCTGACTTCCTTTACTTTCCAGACCTCGGGTCCGATATCGGTTATAACAGGCATCTGGGTCATCTTATCATTCTGCAAAAGCGCTGCAATTTTTAATCTTTCCATAGCGGAATAGCAATACTCTATTCCATACCCAAGCGCCGAAGTTGATGGGTCCATAACTATTTTATCTGAAGAAAGTCCAAACTGGGTTAGAAGTATGTTTAACTGCTTTGCGATATTTACATCAAGAGGATTCAGCGCTACCAGGTTGTTACTATATTTTATAGCAGCCGTAGCTGCCGTTTTATAATTATCCTCTTCTACCCATCCCATCAATATGTTCTCACCGCTATTTTTTTCAGAAACTTTATTCATAACTTCAGCGATCTTTTCAAGCGGTCCTGTTCCGTATATTATCAGAGGTTTGCTTATTGATTTTCTTACTGCAGCAGTTATTTCTGCAGCTTCGTCTGGACCCGCGTCTTCGCCATTAGGGTCTATGCTGGTTAGCCTCAGGCATATGGCATCCGCGCCATACTTTTCGATACTCTTCTTTGCCCACCTGACAGGGTCATCCAGAACATCGCTGTAATACTTTGTTAATACATCAGGCCAGTCAGAGGGCTTCCTGTCCTGAACCTCTACGGCAACGATAGGCCTGTTCGGCATTTCCCCCTCAAATGTGTAAAAAGGAAGAGCAGTTTCACCACCTATTGACACCGTGGCATCGCCCCTGCCAAGTTTTACCAGATTAATCATTCCAGTATAAGTACTTTTAGGAACCTGAAACTCCAAATTTTCCTCCTCTCTTTTTTAATCAGGAACGTTTATTCTTATGCTCTCAATATAAATTTACTTCCTGAATAAAGCAAAAACATAATTAGGTAATTTTATCACTTTTAGCAGAAAACCGTAGTTTGTATAATTATCAAGTTAATGCAAGCTTTCCTCTACTGAGGGGAACTCCTTAGTATCAGTATAGGGCAGAAACAAGCCTGCCACATATCTGTCCATAAACTTTAGATTTACGCTTAACTCAATATATGTAATTTGCTCTGCAATTTCTGAACTCTGTTTATATTTATCCGCTGAAAGAAGGCTCAGGTAAGCTCCAGTAACTGATGTATTCCCGAGAAATAAATATTTGCCGGTATCAATATCCGGAAGCATACCTATGGCTATGGCATTCTTGATATAAATATGTTTTCCCAGACCTCCGGCTATATATATCTTTTTAAGGTCATACACGCTCAGGTTAACTTCTTCCAGCAATGTTTTTATACCCGCATAAACAGCTGCTTTTGCTCTTATCAAATTATCAATATCAACTTCATTTATATATATATCCTTGCCAGTCGCGCTATTTTTTCCATCTACAAGGATATATCGGCATGCATCCTCTTCACTCTTCAGATATTTATTTCTTATATCTTTATTAAATTTACCCCTCCTGTCAATAACGCCTTTAAGGTACATCTCTCCTATCAAATCAATCAGCCCGGACCCACAGATACCCGCGGGTTTTGACTCACCAATCACTTCTACCTGACATTTATATGTCTTACTATCGATTGACACTTTTTCTATTGCCCCGTCTACCGCCCTGATTCCACACTTGACTCCTCCGCCTTCAAAGGCGGGGCCTGCAGAGCAGGAAGCGCCCATCATCCATTCGGAATTACCTACAACCAGCTCGCCATTTGTGCCAAGATCCAAAAAAAGAGCCAGTTCTTTTTTCTTATACATATCTGTCGCAAGAACGCCTGCTGTTATATCACCGCCAAGATAACCGGTTACTCCCTGTATATTATGAACATAAGCATTTCTGATATATTTTATTCCAATTTCTCCTGCGAAAGCGCCTGGAAATTTTCTTGTCACAGTGATATATGGTTCTTCCCTTATACACCGGGGAGAAACTCCATAAAAAAGATGCATCATTGTCGCGTTGCCTGCAACAACCATTGAAACGACTCTGTCTGCTTTAACGTGTTCCCTGAAAAGCAACTTCCATATCAGGTTATTAATTGAACCTGTAACCTCTTTTCTTAACTTTTCAAGTCCTTCTTTTTTAGCCGCGTAAACTATACGATTAATAATATCCTCGCCGAACCTTATCTGCGGGTTATATTCCGATTCAGAACCCAGAATTCTTCCGCTGCCAAGGTCAACAAGATAAACGACCAGAGATGTTGTGCCGATATCAAGTGCCAGCCCGTAAAATTTTCTGCTTGTTTTGCCTCCTTCTATGTCGATAAGGGTACTTCTTTCTTTATCGACAGTTACGGTAACCTCTCCATCTTTTTTCATGAGAGCCTGAGGCAACTTCTTTATCAGGCTTACAGACACAATGCAGTTTGCTATCCCTAAATTCTCCTTTATGCTCTTCCTTAAACGGAATAAATCACTGGTTATGTAGCTGAGTGATGGTTTTTCTACAATTATTGTTGCTTTTTCTATCCAGGGTTTAAGTTCAACCTGGGAAATCTCGCTCATGTTAATACCGGAGTATTCTTTGGAAGCCATTTCTGTAAATATGCCCTTTTCTATTTTTGCGCTTACCTCGCTTCTGGAAAAAGTTTCTACAACCAGGTCACTTTCCACTCTGGACAAACACGAAAGGACATAACCTTCTTCTTGTTCCTCTTTCGATATAAATTCAGTTTTCCCTGTACTGACTTTACCTTCTTTAACCCTTACCAGGCACCTTCCGCAGGTCCCCACTCCTCCACAGGGCAGTTCGATATTAATTCCGCAATCCAGAACCGCCTGCAGCAAATTGTAACCATGGGGAACTTTTATTGACTTTCCGCAGGGGATAAATTTTATTAAATGCTTTTTACTGCCTTTCATTACCGGAATTAACCTGCTAAAACCTAAAGCTTTATAAAAAATAAAAAAAGAATGTAAGATTTAAAATAAAGATTAACTAATGAGTGTGATTATATTATATACAGATATAAAAATCAAAATGGAAAGACAGTCCTGTTGGAGTCTGGTAATTATATCCTGGCGAAGTACATGTTTTTTATTTCTGTATATCGAGCCTATAAAAACTCATAAAAGCTTCCTCCGGTATTTCGACCCTGCCGATTTTCTTCATCCTTTTTTTACCCATCTTTTGTTTTTCAAGCACTTTCCTTTTTCTGGTTATATCCCCGCCGTAGAGGCCGGCGGTCACATCCTTCCTGTAGGGGGCTATCCTCTCTTTGGCTATAACTCTCTTCCCGATGGAAGCCTGAATTGGCACCTCGAAATTTTGCCTTGGTATTAATTTACTCAGTCTCTGGGTTATTTCTCTGCCTGTCTGGTAGGCTCTATCCCTGAACACTATGGTCGAAAGCTCATTTATCCTGTCTCCTGCAACCAGTATATCCAGCTTTACGAGGTCAGAATCCCTGTATTCAAGAAATTCATAATCAAGAGAGGCGAACCCGGATGTCGCCGATTTTAAAAGGTTAAAGAAATCAACTATTATTTCTGAAAGCGGTAAGGCATATTTAATCTCCACTCTTTCCGGGGAGATATACTGCATATCTTTAAAATCTCCTCTCTTCTGGTTTGCAAGCTTCATAACATCTCCGATATAATCTTTGGGGGTAATTATGGTCGCACTGACATACGGTTCTTCTATCCTGATTAATTTTTCCTGTTCAGGGAAGTCGGAAGGCCTTTTGATTTCCACTACGGAGTTGTCGCTTTTTACGACCCTGTAAGCTACATTGGGTGACGATGTAATCAACTTCAACTTATATTCTCTCTCAAGCCTCTCCTTTACGATTTCCATATGGAGAAGGCCCAGAAACCCGCATCTAAACCCGAATCCGAGCGCACCCGAAGACTCGGGGATAAAATCAAGAGAGGAATCGTTTAGCGCAAGTTTTCCCAGAGCATCCCTTAAGTCTTCATAGTCTCCGCCTTCAAGAGGAAATAAACCGCAGTAAACCATTGGTTTTGGTTTCTTGTACCCCGAAAGACTTTTTGATGCAGGATTTTTTAACAAAGTAATCGTGTCCCCGACTGTTATATTTCCTACTTCCTTAACGCCGGTAATTATATAACCTACTTCACCTGCCACAAGCATCTCCTTTTCTATCATATGAGGACCAAATATTCCTGTTTCTTCAACTTCGCTCGTCAGGCTTTCTCCCATAAACTTTATTTTGCTGCCCTTGCTTATATGGCCGTTCACCACTCTTATAAGTACCACCACTCCCCTGTAAATGTTATATTGTGAATCAAATATTAAAGCCTGTAAGGGTTTCTCGAATTCACCTCCAGGCGGCGGCACATCTGTTACTACTCTTTCGAGTATCTTCCCAATACCATAGCCCGTCTTTGCACTTACTTTCAATATCTTATCTCTGCTTACACCAAGTATCTTGCCAAGCTCCATTTCAACTTCATTTATTCTTGCACTTTTCAGGTCAATCTTATTTATAACAGGTATTATTTCAAGGTTATTATCAACTGCGAGATAAACATTGGCAAGAGTTTGAGCCTGTATTCCCTGAGTAGCATCCACCACAAGTATTGCACCCTCGCAGGCAGCCAGGCTTCTTGATACTTCATAACTAAAATCAACATGTCCCGGAGTATCAATAAGATTAAAAATATACTGTCTCGCGTCCAGGGGTGAATTATATAGTACCCTCACCGAGTGAGCCTTTATTGTAATCCCGCGCTCCCTTTCAAGCTCCATATCATCAAGAAACTGGTCCAGCATTTCTCTGCGGCTCACGGTCTCGGTAATTTCAAGAATCCTATCAGCCAGTGTTGACTTACCGTGGTCAATATGCGCTATTATTGAAAAATTTCTTATTAATTGGCTGTCAAGCATATTTCAGTAAAATAAATTTATTAATAAATAAAAAATCAGGAACTTCCTTTTAACTTTTTAAACAAACCGAGCACAAATTTTACCTCTTCCATCTTAAAAAGTATTGTGCATCCTATATAAATACCTGCACCCGCAACAATTGTTAGAAATAAAAAAACTATAAGAGACCACAGGCCCCTGAAAGCAAATTCTTCCAGATAGTTCCATAAAAAAAATATTATTATACTCATTATGGCTGTCGAGGCAAAAATTTTCACATACGATAAAAATATTCTTTTCCCTCCGAAACTTCCTATCTTCTTTCTCAGTATAACAATAAGAATAACAACATTAACCAGTGCAACCAGAGAAGTAGAAAGAGCAAGACCTGCAACATCTATAAATTTAATTAAAACCCAGTCAAGAACTAAGTTAACTATAATAGAAAAACCTGCAACCTTTAAAGGTGTTTTGACATTTTTAAATGCATAAAAAACGCGATTAAGAATCATAAGTAGCCCAAAAAACACAAGCCCGACACCGTGAAATATAAGTATGAATGCAACTTTTTCTGTATCTGCCACCCCGAAGCTGTAACGTTCGAATAAGACTTTTATGATAGGGTAACTTAAAATTGCAAGGCCCGCAGTTGCAGGCAGCATCATAAACCCGATTTCTCTGACCCCGAGAGAAAAGCTTTCCTTTATACCCTTTATGTCATCTACTGCCGCCTGCCGTGATATAAGAGGATAAAGAACAGTCACTATTGCTACCGAGAATACCCCCAGGGGTAAATTAGCGACTCTCCATGATAAATTTAAAGCAGTAGTATTACCCTCACCCAGATTTAATGCAAAAAAATAGTCCACGCTATTATTAAGGTTAACCGCTCCAAGGCTTAGAAGTATGGGGAACATAAGTGAAAAGACTTTCCTGACCCCTTCATGCTTGAAATCAATAATGAATCTGTATTTAAATGGTGAAACTCTTAGCTGGGGCAACTGCACTAAAAGATGGGCAAATGAACCTGCCATCACTCCAGCTGCCATACTGTATATTCCAAGGTTACCCGAAAGTAGAATTACAAAAATTATGGTAACTATGTTCATCACAAATGGAGCAAGTGATGGAACAGTAAAAATATTATGGGAGTTTAATATGCTGGTAGCAATAGAGGACAGGGACATTAAAACAAGAGAAAATATTAATATTCTACTCATCACCGTAAATTTATATACATCCAGCTGCCCGCCTGCAATCCTGGAAAGCAGTGACCCTATCTCGGGAGAAAAGATAAATACAATCACAGAAATTATAATAAAAACCAGAGTCATAATATTAACAATAGAGTTTACAAATATTCTCGACTTATCTTTTTCATTCTTTTTTAAATATTCGGAATATATAGGAATAAATGCCGCTATTATTAAACTGTCGGCAAGTAAAATTCTAAAAAGGTTAGGGATATAATCAGCCCAGGTAAAAGCATCGGTTTCGTAAGTCACGCCAAAATAGCCTGTCATTATCTGGTCTCTTACAAGACCGGAAATTTTTGACAGCAAAATAGCTATAATTACTACAACAGTTGCGTTAAAAATTCTTTTTCTGGATAGTAAATAATCTTCATCCATATTTACATTATATTACAGATACGATTAAAAAAGTTATTATATCATTTATATAAGTCAGGTAATAAATATTTTTATTTATAAAAAAAAATGTTAAAATGGCACTCGTTTAAAATTTTTAGTTTTATTGAGAGGTAATAAACAGATGCCAAATATAAAATCACAGGAAAAAAGAGACAGACAGAATAGCAAAAGAAGAGACAAGAATAGATTACTCAAGTCAAGAATAAAAACCGAACAGAAAAAAATAAACAGAGCTGTCACAGACAAAAATGTGGAGGAAGCTGAAAGTAATCTTAAGACTCTTTTCAAACACCTGGATAAGGCTGTAAAAAATAGAGCGGTCCATAAGAATTATTCTTCAAACAAAAAATCCCAGTCGGCTAAAATGGTGAATTCAATAAAGAAAAAATAGAGGTCTAAAGTCATACTTTAACATCTAAAACTTCGGTAATTAACTTTTTTACCAGATTCCCTGACTCTGTAGATGATTTTTTAAAATTGATATCATAATCATTCAAAATATTAAATATCCTCAATATTTCAGATTTTTTATAATTATCACTGAAACCAATATATTTACTTACCGTTCTGCCAACATAATAAGAAGGTACTTTTAAATTACTTTCTATGTAATCTGTAACTGATGTCTTGCTGTCACCTGATTTAATATATAAAAGGCACTTAAACATTCTATGAAGCAGTGTCACTAAACCGGCTAAATTTTGCTCTTCCCCGGATATTGACCTTAAAGCTTTTAAACTGTTATTTTTATCCCTCTTGCCGATATAATCGACCAGGTCGAATACTTTTAATGAAAAAACACGATTCACAAGCATCTTAACAGTATCTTCATTTATTACCTTTTCCTTCTCTGAACTTATATAATCATAAAGTTTATCATATTCTTTCTTCAGCAGACCCAGATCCATATTCACATTTTCTATAAGAATATCCACAGCCTTTTCAGTAAACTTTATGCCATCCAGGCCTGACTTCTCATTGAGCCATTTCTTTAAACTTCCAATTGAAGGGGGATTTAACCTGATTATTTTACCTGTTTTCTTTACTGCTTCCATAAGGCCGGGATTCAATTTCTGTTTTAAAGAAGTAATGATAAAAACTATATTCCCATTTTTGCTTAAACTATTCAGCATTAAATCGGCAAATTTTTTTTGAAGCGTCCCGGGGGTATTATCAATATATTTTATTACAGCCACCTTTTTAAGAGAAAATAATGATGGAGTACCTATATAATTGGCAAATCCCTCTTCTTCAATTTCTTCAATACCGCTAAAAATCTTAAAATCCGTATCAAAATTAATTCTGTCCTTAAGAAAATCCTTTATATTGTTTATTGTATCCTCAAGCAGTGAATAACTCGTACTTATATATAAATAACATTGAGAGAGTTTATCCAGCTCCAGAAGTTTATCTTTTGAATTGCTCTTATCCATATCTGATCTCTAACCAGACAAATTTATTAAACTATATCTATAGATTTGCTTAAATATCTGAGTTCCCTTTTGTTTATAACAGCTACAACTATAATTAGAATAAATAGAAGAGTCAAATCTATATATAAAACGCTATTAGCAGAAACATATTCTGATAAATACCCGCTTAAATATTGAAAAATTATTGCCCCGAGATTGGTAGACGTATGCAATAGACCGGAAACAATATTTGTAAATTTTGAGCCGATATTTAAGCCCATAGAAAAAGTTAAGGAGAAATTCCCCGCAACAGTTATTCCATATAAAAAAATCAGAACAATCTTCCCTATTAAATTAGGCGTAAGAAAAGCCAGAAGGAGTAATATAAATGACAGAGATATGCTTATCAAGAGCAGTTTTTTTTCTTCAAGATATTTAACAAAAAAATTTTTAGCAAACATTCCAAGCAGGATTGCAACGGTATAAACAGCCAGAATAAGTGAGCTTTTATCAAGTCCGATATTTAAAGTCGAAAAATATGACGTAAACCAGGTATAAAATGTCTGCATTGTTGAATTATACAGGAACGCTATCAAACAACAGAGAATTATATATGGGTGAGAAGCTATAACCTTATTGGTAGAAATAAAGCTTTTAAAACTTATAACATTCCTATCTTTTAATGATGTTTTTAAAAAGATAAGAAATATTGCCAGAATAAACTGCGGAAAAATAAAATACAAAAACACGTTCTGCCACTCAGAATTTATATAAGCTATAAGACTTGCCAGCAGCGGAGCGACAACTGCCCCCAGGGTCAATCCAATATTAGTTACCAGTATGCTTTTAGATTTACTTTCAAAATAATGATTCCCAACAAGAGAAAGAGTTGACATCATCAAAATACCTACTCCTAGCTGAAACACTAAATAAGCGATTGTGAATATAATATAAGAATGAGCAAACAGCAGTCCGAGAAAACCTGAAATAATAAGCAATTCTCCGGATAAAATAACTTTTTTATAACCAAAATATTCAAGCAAAAACCCCGCACTCATCGATGTAATAAGTAATGCAAAAGTACCGATGGATATCGTGATTCCTATATAATCAAGACCAACCTCTAAATTTCCTGCAATCAGTGGAATTAATGGCCCGACAATATTGGCGGTTATGCCAATAAGCAACCTCTGAAGAAAAGAAAAGAGTAAAACGCTTTTACCTGATTTTATCCTTCTGCTCTTTAAAAAATATATGACTTTGTTAATCGCTCTCATTATTCCAAAAAAAATAAAATTTACACTTTAATACTTTTATCTTAACCAGTTAAAATTACTATAGTATAACATACGCTCTATAATTTTCATTTTCTTATTTCAACTCTACCAAGAATAATAAAAATAAAGATTAGCACAACAATAAGTACAATGTAATAGGCTAAAGCATTTCTTACCGTAAAGTTATCAAAACTTATGACAAAAAAATCAAGTTTTCCAAAAATATTAACTGACTTTAATACAAATTCAAAAACAAAAGAGCTTGATTTTAATATAAAACCTCCCATAGGAGGCCATATTACAATAGTAAAAGAAGATAACATAAGAATAAAAAGAAGAACATAAAAGAACGGTAATAAAAAAAAGTTAGTAACCGGTGATATTAAAGAAAAATCTTCAAAAAAATAAGCAAGAACCGGAAACAAAACTACCTTTATGGAAATTGTGATTAAGACTATTTCTATAAAAAAATTTTTTTTACATGTCTTCAACACCGGGATAGTTGCAGCAATCCTTAAAATTAACGGGTAAACAAAAACCAGGGCTGACATTGAGATATAAGTCATCCAGAATCCGATATCATAAAGAAAATAAGGGTTATAAATAATCAATATAATATAAGAAAGATAAAGAATAACTCTGCGGCTGTATTCCCTTCCCCAGCTTCTGGCTAAAATCATAAAAAATGCCGCAACTGAAGCCCTCAATATGCTTGCTCTCCCGGCAACCAGAAAATTGTAAATCACCAAAAAAACAATTACAGTCCAGAATACAATAATGGAATTTTTAAATCTCCTGAAAACTAAATAAATAAGTGTGACAAAAAAAGAAAGATGAAGCCCTGAAATAGCAAATAAATGATATAAACCACACTTCTTAAAAGATTCTGCAACATATTCAGAAATATTGTTCCTGTTACCCAGTATCAATGATTCGGCAATGCTTGCATTCCTGTAGTCCAGATATCGATAGAAAGCATTTTTCAAACAATTATATAATCTTCTTCTAAAAATAAATATTTTATATAAAGGGCTGGAGCACACAATCTTACCTGAATCTTCCCAATCAGCCATAAGGATAATCTCATTATAGCTATTATCGCCGCCGCTCAAAT
>CAZKVH010000010.1:18701-54593 GCA_964556165.1 uncultured Actinomycetota bacterium
CAGATTACCTGCAAAAAATAAAATTAAAAAAGGAATTACAATTGTAACCAATATTCTATTACGGTTTATTCTGGAGCCAGATAGGGATTTACCTCCCATAAGGAATTGCCGATTTTCATTTAATATAATATCTTTTAAAGAATCTGAAGCTTCATTAGAATGAAACGTTTTTTTAACTATCACAAACTCCGCAGTTAGCAGTAAAATTATTGCTACAAGCCAGGTTATAATTATATTTATATTGCATAAATTAAATTTTCCTGCCGTATACAATCCTGCAGTAATGCCTATGGTCCAGAAAAGGTAATATTCACTGGTTAACAAAAACAAAAATTTATTTATCCTCTGACTCAAATTGATATGGATTCTTTGATTTCATCATATTTCTTATCCCCTATACCAGTAACATTTTTCAGCTCTTCTTTTGCTTTAAACATACCTTTCTCATTTCTGTATTTAACTATATTCAGAGCAATCGCAGGTCCTATCCCCGGCAGCGAATCAAGTTCACTTACGCCTGCGGTATTAATATTTACAATCTTATTTCCGGAGTTATTATATCCGGTTAAACTGCTATCAATAGAAAACAAATAATCACCGGTGCATGCCTCATCTTCAGACGGTATGTAAATCCTCTGGCCGTCAGTTATGAACTGCGCAAGATTGACAGCCTCAACACATGCATTTTCATCCTCTCCACCCGCAAGCTCCAGTAAATCTATTATTCTGGCACCCTCTTCAAATTCATAAACACCGGGATTTTCAACATTACCACATATATAAGCCTTTATGGTATTTTCCTTTGCATCATCACCCCCGGTCTGTGAATCAGAAAAGTTTTCATTATATGAATTACTATTATTCCCGATAGCGCCGCCGGAGAGATTATTGTATCCATCATCGGAAGCTGTTCCTGGCACGTCTTCAGCTCCATAACTTCCATTTATTTTATCTGCTCCGGTGCTTCCGGAATTAATATTCTCGTAATAACTTTTTAAAATATTTTCCTTTCTTTTTATTTCTACATGCATATCTATATAGATAACTGCAAACGTTAATGCCACCAGACAGAGCATTATTGATAAAGTTATGTAAAAATGCCTGCTTCTTCTATATTTTATTTTATCAATAAAAAACCTTATTCTATTTACTAATTCCTTCATAATTACCGAAATCTCAAAAATTGCAAAAAATAAATTCCACAAACAATCCCTACATTTATTTACACATATGCATATTAGCATATTTATATAAAAATTAAAAATTAATATCTGGCTTTTTTTAACAAAATATTTATTTGATATAAAAAACTATCAAGTCTAAAAGATTAAAATAAAAAGTCTACTGCGGGGCAGGGTTATTAAGGACAATTATTTTTTTAATAAGGAATCAATTAACATAATAAAAAATGCTGGTAAAATAATTATTAATAAAATTTATATTATCTAATTATGCGAGGAGAACATAATGGCAAAAGAAATATTTATACTTATAGAAAATGAATTCAGGGATGAAGAAGCTATATATCCATATTACAGGTTTAAAGAAGCCGGTTATGATGTAAGAGTCGTAGGACCCGAAAAAGATAAGGAATACAGGGGAAAATTCGGGCTTGTTTTAAAATCGGATTTATCTGCCTCTCAGGCTGACCTTGATAATGTAAGTGCGATAATTATTCCTGGAGGAAACGCACCCGATAAGATGAGGATTAATAAGCATATGGTGGAGTTAGTAAGGAGAGCTTCCCTTGAGGGCAAAGTCATAGCAACAATCTGTCATGGCGGATGGATGCTTGTCGAAGCAGATGTATTGAAAGGCAAGAAAGTAACAGGCTATAAAGCTATATCCACAGACTTAAAAAATGCAGGTGCTGAATATATTGACAGTGAAGTGGTGGTTGATGGCAATCTTGTAACTTCAAGAATACCCGGCGACCTTCCTTCTTTTTGCAGTTCGATCCTAAAGTTAATTTAAATATCTAATTTAAAAGTTAAAAGGCTTTAAAAAGTACGCAAATATCTTAATCTTTTTATTTTAGAATAATAGAATTATAGAAGTATATTTATCCTGCGGCTTATTTACTCTACAATGTACTTATTTCGTGACAATATTTACAAGTTTACCGGGTACTACTATCTCTTTTATTATATTCATACCAGCCGTATATTTTCTTAACTTCTCCGACGAGCGCGCGTATTCTTTTAACTCCTGCTCCGGTGTGCCCACAGGTAAATCCATCCTATCCCTTAGCTTTCCATTTACCTGAAAAATTATGGTGGCAAGTTCTTCTTTTGCAATCTCTTTATCGTATTCTGGCCATTTGACTTTATGGATGCTTTCCTTATTACCTGACATAAGCCACAGCTCCTCGGTAATAAAAGGTGCAATCGGTGAAAGAAGCACCAGTAATTTTCCGGTCACTTCCCTGATTAGCAGAATATTTTTTTCGCTATCTGCTACTTCATCCTGATACCTGTAAAAAAGGTTGACAAGTTCCATAATGGCACTTATGGCAGTGTTAAAATTAAATCTATTAAGGATATCATCCGTTACCTTTCCTATAGTCTGGTGCAGCTTTTTGTACAGCTCCTTTTCCTGCTTTTTTAGCTTTCCATTTTTATACTCATCAATTATTGCAGTATCTTTATCGTCATACCAGTCTGAATCATAAATATTTTGCCTGTCATAACCTTCATTATTTAAATCATCGATAAGTTTAATATTTTTAACTACAAGCCTCCATAATCTCTTTAAAAACCTGTTTGACCCTTCAACCATGCTGTCATTCCAGTCAACAGGACTATCAGCCGGACCCATAAAAAGAATATACAATCTTAATGTATCCGCACCATATCGATTATAAATTTCAGAAGGATTGACTATATTACCCTTTGATTTTGACATTTTCTGGCCACCTAGGTTCACAACACCATGAGGAAAATACTTTATGAAAGGTTCCTTAAATCCAATCAGACCATAATCATAAAGAACCTTGGTAAAAAACCTTGCATATATAAGATGCATACTGGCATGTTCTATCCCTCCTATATACTGGTCCACAGGCATCCAGTATTCCACTTCCTTTCCGTCAAAAGCTTCTTTATCATTATGAGGGCTGCAGTACCTTAAAAAATACCAGGAAGAGCAAACAAACGTATCCATAGTATCTGTCTCTCTTCTCGCCTTACCCCCGCATATTGGACAGGTTGTATTTACGAATTCGTCACTATAAAAAAGAGGTGATAACCCCCTGGGTTTAAAATCTACGTTATAGGGAAGAACTACCGGTAAATCCTTTTCCGGTACAGGAACAATTCCGCACTTATCACAATAAACAACAGGAATCGGAGCGCCCCAGTATCTCTGCCTCGAAATTAGCCAGTCTTTTAATTTATAATTCACACTGAATTTTCCAATATTATTTTTTTCGAGATACGCAATAATTTCTTTTCTTCCCTCTTCCGAGCCAATCCCGCTAAATCTGCCCGAATTTACCATTATGCCTTCTCCAGTGTAAACATCCGTTATTGCAGGATTGCTTTTCCCGTCAGGTGATATTACTTCTTTTATGGGAATTTTATATTTGGATGCAAATTCAAAATCCCTCTCGTCATGGGCAGGAACTGCCATTATAGCACCTGTACCGTATTCCATAAGTACATAATTGGCAATCCATATCGGTACCTTATCACCATTTAGTGGATTTATAACATATCTCCCTGTAAAACATCCTATCTTTTCAACTTCAGTTGAACCCCGTTCAATTTCAGTCTGTCTTGAAATCATACTCCTGGCATTATCAACGTCCTTTTTATATATTCCGGATTCAACGATTTTATCTACAAGTGGATGCTCGGGAGCAAGTATAAAAAAGGTAACTCCGAACAAAGTATCTGGTCTTGTAGTAAATACAGGAATATCTATACCATCGGAACCTTCGAGTTTAAAATTAACAACTGCGCCCTCACTCCTTCCAATCCAGTTTCTCTGAATATTAAGTGCTCTTTCGGGCCATCCTTCTTCCAGAAGCTCCATATCGTCAAGAAGCCTCTGCGCATAATCTGTTATTTTAAAAAACCATTGAGAGAGCCTTCTCCTTTCAACCGGACTGCCGCACCTCTCACACTTACCTGAAATTACCTGCTCATTAGCCAGAACTGTCTGGCAGGAATTGCACCAGTTAACCGGCGCTTCCTTTTTCTCAGCCAGCCCCATTTTGTGAAACAATAAAAAAAACCACTGTGTCCATTTATAATAATCAGGTTCGGAAGTTATTATTTCATCATTAAAATCATAGCTCATCCCCATCCGCTTGAGAGCCTTCCTCATCTTATCGATATTAGACATGGTGCTCTCCTTTGGATGCAACCCACTTTTTATAGCTGCGTTTTCCGCAGGAAGTCCAAATGCATCGAAACCAATCGGGTGAAGTATATTGTACCCTTTCCTGTGAAGCACTCTTGCAACTACATCGCCAATCGTATAGTTTCTTGCATGTCCCATATGGGGCTCACCGGATGGATAAGGAAACATTTCCAGCAAATAATACTTCGGGTCATCTTTAGAAGACCTCAGGGAGTAAATTTTTTCCTTTTCCCACTTCCTGATTAATTTATCTTCTATTTCCGCCGGATTATAGAACTCGTTTAAATTCTTTTTTTCCAATTATAAACCTTCCCCTGATAATAAATTAAACTTTATCCCACTTTATTTCCCTGGAATCTCTCCAGAGCCTTTCAAGCTCGTAATATTCCCTTAGCTCATTTATAAAAATATGAATTACAAAGTAATTGTAATCAGCTAATATCCATCTGCCTTCAGATAATCCGCTGACATTAATCGGCATCAGATTACTTTTCTTCAGATAGATACGGATTTCCTCTTCTATTCTTCTTGCTAATCTGGTATTTTTCGCACTTATTATTATGAAGTAATCAGTGATAACAAGTCTCGAACTAACATCCAGAATCTTTATATAATCTGCCTTCTTTTCATCAGCTATCCTGGCAACTTTCCTGACAATTTTAACCATATCTCTCAATTTTGGCTTTACGGTAATTTTTTTTACATCCTTCTTATCACTGATTTGTATAATCACTCCCCACTATTATGCTAATATCCACATTATCTACATTATTTTCCGAATATTCTATTACACCCACACCCAGCCTTTCCTGGATGCTCTGTGCCAGCTCGCTTATCCCCTCTCCGGATGAAAATATAGTTATCCTGGTCTGTGTATAATCGTGATTATCCGCATCTTTTGGTTCCATCATTATGACTCTTTCTCCCCCGGAATTAAGATAATCATCAATTATATCAGTAACAGTTGCTGCAAGTTTGGTAGTGCCCTCACCGTTTAATACTATAATCTTTGCAAGGCTTTCTTCCTCCTCAACCTGAGCAGGTTCATTTAACAGAGCCAGATAATCCTTACCTAAAATTAATATAATATCAGAATTCGATATCTCATCTTCTCTTATATTGATTGCACCTGTCCCGATGAACTCCCTTACGTCATCGGCTGCAGCCAGCTTATTTGTGTCAGGAGAATAAATTAAAATCTGTGTACTATCATATATATCCTGAGAATTGCCCACCTCGACTATCTCATATTTATTCGTGCCATCTTCAAACTTTAAACCTTTAAGACTTTCCGAAGTATTTCCTGCAAGCCCGAATGCTTCAGGAGAATCATAGGCGCCATTCAGTATTGTAATCTTAATAGTTGATGTAAAATCATCGGTCTCCTCTTCTTCCGGTATTTCATCCTTGCTAAAGATTTCAGCAAGCTTTGATATATTCTGCGGTATATAGATTACATCTTCTACCCCGGGATCTTCTGAAGGTGTTACATCCAGATTATAAACATTATTATTCGCGGGCTCTAAATTCGAGAGCACAGCAAATATTTTTAACCTGTCCTCCATACTTGAGTTAGTATCGATAAAGTCTTCGATAGAGTTTAGATTGCTCGAAAATTCTTCCTCATTTGTTCCTACAATTTTTTTAATAATTGCATCTATAACTAACTTCTGTTTTACAATATTTTCTACCGGAACATCCTTCTCTATTCCACTGAAATACTTTAAGAAATTTAATGTTTCTGCCCCGTCCAGAAGGTTGCTGCCCTTTTCCATTTTAAAAGTTGAGCCATCATCATAATTTTTTACCAGTACTTCTTCGTCTAACTCAATATCTATACCTCCTAATTTATTTACAGTATTATAAACATCAAAAAGTATATGGTAATCAACTTCTATATCCATTCCAAGGTTGTTCTCCAGTGAAAGGTCCAGTAAATCCATTCCTCCTATATTTACTGAATTGCCCACCGTTTCCGCGCCAAAACCGGGTATATCCATAAGAGTTCTCGGAGGTATACATAATGATATTAATTTATTTCCGCTGGTATAATAACTGGAAAGTATTATTGAGCTTATTTCCGGCTCAAGAAGATTCTCTCCGGCACATGAAAAAACTATATTAACATCATCTCCAAGTATAAGGGATTCCGGTACTGTTATCCTTTCTTCTTCAGGTATTTCTGACTCGGTAAAAAATCTGCCCTTAATCCATGGAACAAGCCAGAAAACAACCGCTACGGCAGCGAGGATCAGGACAAGCAATATAGCAACTATTTTAAAAATAGTATTTCTTCTTCTCCTCCTCTGCTTTATCCTCTTACTCCTTAATCCCTCGCTTTCCCCGCTTTCCTCAGATTCTTCCTCTTTTTCTTCATATCCTTCGAGTTCGAAGTCCTCATTTTTCAAGAAATCATTCATAGAATCATCGTCTTCTTTTTTCCCGTGTCTGAGTTCATAAAAATCCTCATCTTCAGGTTCGTTTTCACCTGATCTTTTATTTCCATCATAAAAAGACATATTAAATACCTCCACAAATATTATTCCAAATTCTGGCGCTATCAGGATGCAACAACTTATTACTTCCTACAACGTATATTATAGTATTTTTATAAACTTCTAATAGACATAAATCTATATTTTTATCGGCTATAGCTCTCAAACTTTCTACACCCTCATAATTTCTGCTTCTCTCAACCTTATCAGAAATAAATAAAATCTTATCCTCCAGGCTCATATTGCAATACCCGATCGTATGGAACTTTATTGATTTCAATATTTTATCATCATTGATACCAAAATCTCTACAAACCAGGTAATCACCTGCAAAACTATGCAGAAGAGGCGGTGTGTTTAGTTCGAAATCAGTTATTTCAAGCCTGTTTTCTTTTGCTGTCCTTAATAGTTCCTCATAACTAAAAATTTTGCCATAATCATGCAGGATACATGCAACGCTAAGACGGTATAAATCAATATCAGGCAGAAATCTTTTGCTGATTTCGTTTGCATATTCAAGGGTATTTAAAGAATGCCTGTATAGCTTTTCAGGCATTACTTCTCTAATCTTACTGTCAACTACTTTCAGATGCTCTTTTTGGTCGACTGCCAATTCCAGATTATTTATATAGTCCATGTTTTAATATGTAATTACTAACCCCCTCGGGAACTAAATAATCTATCGGCCTATTTTCCCTTAATCTAATTCTTATATCAGTTGAAGAAATAGAAAGGGCCGGTATTTCCATTACAAATATCTTTTTGCTTGCCAAAGGTTTATTTCCGAATAATCTTTTCTTTAAATCTTCCAGACGGGCCATATTATATCCCGGCCTGGTCGCTGCTATAAATTTACACATGGATACAATTTCATCCGTATCCTTCCAGGTTAGTATTTCCAGTATAGCATCTGCACCTGTTATAAAAAAGAGCTGTGAATCGCCACCGTATATTTTTTTAAGTTCGCGAACCGTATCCCTGGTGTAAGATTGACCTTTTCTATCTATTTCTATCCTTGAAACAAAAAAATTACTATTTGAAGAAGTGGCAATAACAGTCATAATATACCTGTCTTCAGCACTGGCTATCCTATCTGCTATTTTATGGGGAGGATTTCCGGTAGGTATAAAAATTACTTTATCAAGACTAAACTGACTTAGAGCCTCCTGGGCAGTAACCAGATGCCCGTGGTGAATTGGGTTAAAAGTTCCCCCCATAATACCAATCTTTTTGTAACCCTTACTTGTTTTTTTCAATCTACTCCCTTACCTGACCACTACCAAATACTATAAATTTATTAGTTGTAAGTTCCCTTAGTCCCATTGGACCACGGCAGTGGAGTTTCTGGGTGCTTATACCCATTTCTGAACCCAGTCCAAACTGCTCACCATCTGTAAATCGCGTTGAAGCATTTACAAAAACCGTAGATGAATCCACTCCCTGAGTGAAATAAATAGAGTTCTCGTAACTTGACGTTATTATAGATTCAGTATGATGAGAGCCATATTTATTTATATGTGACACAGCTTCCTCGACACTATTTACAACCTTAACCGCCATTTTATAATCCAGATATTCCTCGTACCAATCTTCCTCAGAAGCCAGTTCTACATCAGGATAAATATTTTTTGTTAGAGAACATCCGAGGAGCTTTACATTATTATCTTCAAGTTTCTTAAGTACAAAAGGCAAGATTGCTCCTGCAACACTTTCATGAACCAGCAATTTTTCGGCCGAATTACACACACTCGGCCTCTGGATCTTTGAATTCAAAACTATATCTGCAATTACATCCATGCTCAGGTTTCCAAGTATGCTATCAATATAAATATGACAGTTCCCTATGCCTGTTTCAATAACAGGTATCTTTGAATTCATAACTACACTTTCAATAAGGCTCCTGCCTCCTCGAGGGATAAGAACATCTATATACTTCCTTAGCTGCATCAGCTTTGTTACATCTTCCCTTTCGGCAGATGGTAAAATCTGAACAACACTTTCAGGAAAATTATTATTTTTTAAAGCTCTACCTATTATCTCAACTATTTTTATATTGGTATTAAGGGCATGAGAACTCCCTCTTAAAATTATGCAATTACCTGCCTTGAGACACAAAACAGTCGCATCAATAGTTACTTCGGGTCTCGCTTCATATATTATTCCAACGACACCCAGCGGCACCCTTATATTTTTTAAAATCATACCATTCGCCAGATTATATCCAGAAATCACTTCTCCAACAGGGTCATTGAACTTTATGACTTTATCTATACTCCCGGCCTTTTTTTCTATTCTTTCCCTGTCAAACTTCAGTCTGTCCATAAGACTCTCTGAAATTCCCATTCTACGGGATATTTCCATATCCTTTTTATTTTCTTCTACAATCTCCTCTACGTTTTCAATTATATATTTTGAGATATCAGAAAGTATCTTATTCTTAACATCTGTCCCCGCATTGGAAATAAATCTTGTACTTTCTCTGGCTTTCTTTGCTATTTCCAGTACTGCATCCATCTACTCCTCCAGTTTTTTAAAGTTATTATAACACAAAACAGTCAATCAAATTATTCATTAAAAACAACCAGACAATCCCTGTGGATAACCTCAGCACACATAGAAATACCGAATTCTGATAAAATTTTACTTTTATTTTTGCCCTTTATTTTTTCTATATCCTCACTTGAAAAATTGCTTATGCCCTTCGCGATTAATCTGCCATCAGTTGAGTTGACCTTTAAAGTATCTCCTTTATTAAATCTTCCGCTTACCTCGACGACTCCAACAGCCAGGATGCTCTTACCTTTATTTAATATGGCTTCTTCCGCACCTTTATCAACCACTATGATACCTCTGGTTCTTTTTCCGAATGCTATCCATTTTTTCACACTTTTTACTTTCTTTGCAGAGCGGGGAACAAAAAAAGTTCCTACATCATCTCCAGAAATAACTCTCTTTAAAATATCCTTCTCCCTGCTGCTTGCAATTACAGTCTTTATGCCCGAGAAAGAACAGATTCTTGCTGCTTTTATCTTGGACCTCATTCCACCAATACCATAAGTTGAACCTATATCTCCGGCTGCATCTTCTATATCCTTATCTATTCTATCTATATAAGAGAGCAATTTTGCATCACTGTAAATCCTCGGGTCTCTGTCATACATTCCTTCAATATCAGTTAAGATTACCAGAGCATCTGCTTCAGCGAGAACAGCTACCATAGCAGCCAGCCGGTCATTATCCCCAAACTTTATTTCGTCTACCGCTACACTATCGTTTTCATTAATAACCGGGACAATATGTAAGTCAATCAGAGTCCTTATAGTATTCCTTATATTAAGATACTGTTTCCTCCTTGTTGTATCTTCATGTGTCAGGAGTATTTGCCCTATTTTTATATTGTTTTTGACAAATAAACTGCTGTAAAGGCTCATAAGCTCAACCTGACCTACCGATGCAGCGGCCTGAAGCAGCGCCATATCTTCCGGTTTCCCTTTTATGCCCAAACTTTCAAGACCTGCTGCAATAGCGCCGCTCGTTACAACCATTACTTCTTTCCCTTCTTCCACAAGAGAGCTGACCTCATTTACAAATCTTCTTATGGCATTTTTATCAATGACACCTTTTTTTGAAGTAAGGCTGCTTGAACCTATTTTTACAACCAGTCTTTTAAAATTTTTAAAATAATCAGTCCTGTTATCCATCTCACTGCTTTAAAAAATTACTCTTTAAATAAAAATTCAAGCTTTCCAATAATTACCGTGCTTCCTTCGCTTACGCCTCTTTTTTTAAGTACATCGGCAACTCCTGTCTTTTTAATTCTTTCTATCAAATAATCAAGGGCTTCCTCATTTTCCAGATCAGTCATAGCTACCATTTTTTCAAGCTCTTTATTTTTAATAATATAATCATCATTTCTCTTTAGAATTTCGATTTTACTTTTTTCTTTCTGCTTATCACTTAATTTATAAATCCGTACCCTTTTATCCTCGGGATAATCTGCATCTTCTCTGCCATAAATTTTCCCCTTATGTTCTTTTATTTTACTGTGAATGCTCCATACAAGCTCATTAATCCCTATGCCGGTAATTGCAGATATTAAAAAAACGCTCTTCCCGCTTTTTTTTTCAAGAACCTTTTTTATCTTATTTAACTTACCATTATCTCCGATTAAGTCAATTTTATTTATTAAAACTATATAGTCTTTTTCATATAAATCCTTATTATATAGTCTTATTTCCTCTCTTAAAATATCGAAATCTTTTGTGACATCTTTTCTTGCATCAAGAATCTTTTCTCCATCAAGAACTATAGCAAGCAATGAAGAACGTGTTATATGCCTTAAAAATCTATCACCAAGCCCTTCACCCTTATGGGCACCTTCGATAAGACCCGGCATATCTGCCAGTACAAAATTCTCATCATTAACAGTTACGACTCCTAAATTAGGAGCAAGCGTAGTGAAGGGATAGTCTGCTATCTTTGGTCTTGCTGCAGAAACACGACTTATTATCGTAGATTTCCCGCAATTAGGAAAACCGACCAGAGATACGTCCGCTATGAGTCTCAACTCAAGATTAATCCATAAATCTTCTGTCTCCTCACCCTTTTCGGCAAACGCAGGAAATCTCCTTTTAGAAGATACAAAGCTTGCATTTCCCCTGCCACCTTCGCCTCCTTCAGCAATAATTATTTCTTTTCCGGAACTATCAAGATCTGCGATTATTTCTCCTTCAATATTTTTAATTATAGTTCCTGCTGGGACTTTTATGATTAAATCTCTGCCATCTTCTCCTTTTTTATTATTTGACCCGCCACTTTTACCATTTTCCGCTTTATAATGTATCTTTTTCCCAAAAATGTATAATGTACTAAGACTATCATATGCTTTTATCACCACATCTCCGCCTCTACCACCATTGCCGCCACTTGCCTGCTTTTTTTTACCACCCTTTAATTTAAAAAAAGATACCATTCCGTTCCCGCCATTCCCTGCTTTTACATTGATTTTTGCTTCATCTAAAAACATATCTACTCCAGATTAATACTGGTTTTACAATTTATATCATTTAACGGCCGTATCTAAAATTTTTTACACCCGGGCACGCCGCAATTCTTATGATTTAAATTTTAAAAATTGCTTTAAATATCTTTTTCTGCATCATCTGGTCCAGCCCCTTTTTAAAATCCACAAGGGGTATGGCTTCAGATATTAAAGGAGATAAATCAATTTCTTTTTTAGTTATTATCTCATAAGCACTTTTCAGAGTTTCGGGTGTAGCTGAATATGAGCTAATTATAGCAATCCCCCTTCTGTACAAGCTTTCAAAATCAATCTCTATCATGCTTGATTTACCTGAAGCTGCAAAGATAATAGCTATACCGCCATCCCTCAGATACTCAATGGCTTTACCCAGTGAATCACTATTTGTCACAGTTAATACAGCAACATCAGCACCTATGTCTGTAATATCTTTAATTCTTTTCTGAATATCAGACTTTAATGGGTTTATGGTATATTCTGCCCCATATTTACCTGCCAGAGACAGCCTGTCCTCATCAATATCGATAGCTATAGCTCTGCCCTTAAAAAGTTTAATAAGCTGTATGAACAGCATCCCCATGACTCCAGTCCCCACCACAGCAAAAAAATCGCCTTTTAAAAAATTTACTTTATCAATAGCTCTTATACAACATGCAAGTGGCTCCATAAATAGCGCCTCCTTCGGGCCTGTGCCCGGAGGTACCTTAAAAGTAGTATAATTAATATGCTCTGCAGACAATCTTATAAACTGGCTGAAAGCGCCAGGGTATATATTTGTTTCTTTAAAATGCCTGCACATCGAATGACTCCCATGAAGACAATAATGACACTGGTAACAGGGTATATGATGAGCTGCAACAACCATATCGCCCGTCTTAAATCCGGTTACATCTTCTCCCGTTTCAACCACTCTTCCAACAACTTCGTGACCAAAAACTGAAGGCTTTTTTATAGCAGGGTCAAAGATTTTTATAATATCCGAACCGCACAAACCTGTATATTCCATTTCTATCAGCATCTCATCTTTTTTTATTTCCGGCTTGTCTATTTCCTCCAGCCTGAAATCATTCTCACTGAAGCAAAATAAAGCTTTCATGATAATCAGCTAAGTTAAAATATTATATTTTATGCCTTTCTGATGACCCATAAGCTCCAGGGCTTCAACCAATTTCTCAAGAGGCATATCCGCAGTTATGAATTTCTCTGCGTTAATACTGCGCGAAGTTATTAAATCAAAAGCTTTTCTAACATATTCAGGAGTATGGTGGTATACACCCTTTATAGTAAGCTCGGAATAATGAATCAATGATGTATCAATATTTATAGAGGTACCCGGCATGCAGCCCCCGAAAAGATTTATAAGGGCTCCTTTCCTTCCCATGCGGATAGCCATTTCCCATACCTCCGGAACTCCCGTAGCATCAATTGCTATGTCGGCTCCTTTCCCCATTTCGGTTAATTCTTTAACCGCCTGAACCTGGTCATCTACGTCCTTAACATTGACAACATAGTCCGCACCAAATTCTTTTGCATATCCCAGCCTTTCCTCCGACAGGTCGACAGATATAACTACAGCGCCTTTTAATTTTGCAAGCGCTACAAACATTAAACCTATCGGTCCGGCTCCATTTATTACCACGGTGTTGCCTTCATTAATGTAAGATTCCTCTACGCCGTGAACCACACATGCAAGTGGCTCCAGTAAAGCAGCTTCCCTGTATTTTATTTCTCCCGGTATCTTATATGTATTTTTCTCCAGTATGTCACCCGGTACTTTTATATATTCTGCATAGGCACCGTTATTATAAACAAGATTTTCACATAGAGAGTATCTGCCAAGCCTGCAGTAATAGCAATTGTAACAGGGCACGCTATTGACTGCCACTATTCTGTCCCCTACTTCAAAATCCTTAACTTCACTTCCTTTTTCTACAATATCACCGGACCACTCATGCCCAAAAACTGAAGCCTTTTCTATCATCGTAGGATGCCCTCTCCTGTAAGTCTTGAGGTCGGAACCACATGTAAGAGCGCTCTTTATTCTTGCAAGGACTTCGTTGCTCTTTATTTTTGGTATATCTATGCGCTCAAACCTGACATCACCTGGTCCGTAAAATAACTGAGCCTTCATTTTTCCCTTCATAAACAATCTCCGTTAATTGAATAGTTAAAAAAATATTAATAAAATATTTTACCTAAATATTACAGAAAGAATTTATACAGTCAAGCAAATAAAATACCGCTTTTAAAAAAGCTATTAAATATATAACAGATTAATACCCATACTTATGATAAGATACCGTATGATTAAAAAATATCAATTATTTCATCATTTGAACATAAGTGATTTATTGCCTTATATCTAATGATGACATATATGATAAAATTAATGAATTATGAAGAAAAAATTATCACTATTCTGGACATTCTTTAAAATAGGAAGTTTTACTTTCGGTGGGGGTTTTGCAATGATACCCTTAATCGAACGGGAGATAGTGGAGAAAAAAGGCTGGATCTCACAGAATGAAATTATAGACATTTTAGCTATTTCCCAGTCGTTCCCCGGTGCTATTGCAATAAACTCAGCAATATTTATTGGCAGAAAAATAGGAGGATACTCCGGAGCTCTCCTTTCCCTTCTTGGTGTAACAATTCCATCATTTTCTGTAATTATCATAGTGGCAAAATTATTCTCATATTTTATAGATATAAGCGTTGTTAGAGCAGCCTTTAAAGCAATAAGTTCTGTTGTTGTATCTCTTCTGATTGTTGCAGCAATCAGGGTAGGAAAAACCTGCATCAAAGATAAAATAAGTCCTTTTATAACAATTATTGCCCTCATTCTGATTCTTATTGCAGGGGTTCATCCCATCTACGTTATTATTTCAGGAATTATACTGGGTTTTGTAATTTATTTATTTAAAATTAAAAGGGGAAAAACAGGATGATTTATTTAGACTTATTTCTCACCTTCCTAAAAATCGGTTTATTCTCCTTTGGCGGAGGATACGGAATGATTCCTCTTATTGAAAGGGAGCTGGCTTCAAACAGCTGGCTCACCGTTCAGGAATTTGTAGATATTATATCTATTTCAGAAATGACACCCGGTCCTATCGCCATAAACGCCGCGACTTTCATAGGCTATAAAATGGGGGGGATTCCGGGAGCGCTAGCAGCAACCACAGGAGTCGTTATCCCATCACTGGTTATAATCCTTGTCGTATATTATTATTTTACCAGATTCCAGCAGAGTCTAATCGTAAAACAAACTATCTGCATAATAAAACCGATAGTTCTTGCACTGATTATACAGGCAGCTATATTCGTAGCAGGTAATACTTTCATTGTGGAGGGAAAAGAAATCAGGGATTTATTAAATTCATTTTCTTTAAGCAGCCTTATAGAAGTCTTTAATCCAGTTACTATAATAATTACCGCCTTAAGCCTTTTAGCCCTGCTTCTATCCAGAATACACCCGATAATTGTCATCCTGGGAGCAGGAGTACTTGGAGTTATTTTGCATTATGCCGGTCTGCTATGAAGATTTTAAGATTCTTATTTAAAAAACTGTCAAATATCTGAACAGACACAATTATGCTTGCTTATAAGTTATCCTGCTATAAATGTTTTAAGCCAGTGAGTCAGGCCTATATATGAGGAATTACTGAGATACTTAATCTTATTGACAAAATCAGTCAGAAATAATATTTACTGATTTCCCTGTTTTGCCGCCTTTTACAAATTCAACTCTTCCATCAGCCAGAGCAAAAAGGGTATGGTCTCTACCGAGACCTACATTAAATCCCGGTTTATATTTAGTTCCCCTCTGCCTGATTATAATATTCCCGGCATTTACGGTCTGTCCGCTGAATTTTTTTATACCCAGATATTTCGGGTTGCTATCCCTGCCATTTCTGCTGGTTCCTGCACCTTTTTTACTGGACATTTCCTACACCTCTTTTATCCGTTATTTCTTTATGTTTATCTTATCCAGATGTAATACTGTAAGTAACTGCCTGTGCCCCACCTTTCTCCTGTACCTCTTTTTGGGCTTATATTTAAAGGCTATTACTTTATCACCTTTTACCTGTTCCTTTATAGTGGCATCTATTCCGGCTTCAGGAACAAAAGGCTTACCGACTTTTACTTTGCCGCCATCACTTATAAGGTTAACTTCCGGAATAGTAACCTTATCACCTTCTTTGCCTTCTATCCTGTCCACTATTATATCTTTATTTTCTTCTACCTTATATTGTTTTCCGCCACTTGTAATTATTGCGTAAATTTTAATCCTCCATTGTCGCTTCCAGTTACAGAGTGCAATATTAACATATGCAACGTTACCCTGTCAATTTAACATTTAAAAATTTAATATCAGAAATTCCCGTTACAACAGATAACTTTTCCCCTCATAAATCTCTACTTCTGTATCACTGCAACCGCACTTGTCTTTGACACAGACTTAATTTCAACTTTCAGCCTCTGCCCGATATACTTACTTCCCTCAATAATCTGAACCACGTAACCGTTAATTCTTGATATGGCATCATTTTTATTATGCAGATATGGCTCCTCAACAACAAGATTCAGTACATCTCCCACCTTAAATGGTTGTGATGCCTGCTTTATATCACCAACCGAGCCTTCTGCAACCAGCAGAAAAGAATCCAGTGGTAATTTCGAATCTCCCTGTATATTGATATATTTTTTGGTTATATTTTCAATATGTTTCAAATTTTTCCCATCAGAGCCAATAATCTGTGCTGCAATTGTAGGATTTAATTTAATTAAAAAACCTTTTGAGAGACTTTCCCTCGCAAGCTTTCTTATTTTTCTCTCTATCTCCAGTTTTATGGTTTCCTCGGACTTTACAAATCCAGAACCCGAACATTCAGGGCAGACCCTGCATAGTGTGCCAAGAATTCCATCCGAAACATTCTTCCTGGTCATCTCGATAAGCCCCAATTTCGAGAAGTGAAGGACCTCGGTTTTTGTAGGGTCATTTGCAAGACATTGTGTGAATCTGTTATACACCTTTTTCCTGTCTTTTTCGCTTGCCATATCAATAAAATCAATAACTATTATCCCGCCGATGTCTCTCAGCCTCACCTGGCTGGCAATTGTTTCAGCAGCTTCAAGATTGGTCCTTAATATCGTATGTGCTGAACTCTTGCTTGAGGTATATTTACCAGTATTAACGTCAATCGTTGTCATGGCTTCACCATGGTCTATTACTATAAAACCACCTGATTTTAACCATACTTTTCTCTCAAGAGCGCTTTCTATAACTTCATTGACATTGAAAGCATCAAACAGGTCTTCATCACCATGATGCACAATTATATTATTAAACCTGACTCCAATAGACCTGAGATACTGCTCGATCTCCCTTTTTATTACTCTCTTGCTCACATATATAGCACTGAACTCTTCCGAGAATATATCCCGCACTAATTTAATTATTAATGAATATTCGCTTGAAATCAGCTCGGGTTTATTCAGGCTGGAAGCTCTTTTCTTTATATAATTCCATTTTTTAACAAGCTGCCTCAGGTCTTTTTTCAATCTGGCTTTATCGGATTCTTTAGCTGCTGTTCTTACAATTAATCCATATTCTTCTCCATTACTTATGGTCCCCACAGCTTCTCTCAGTTTATCTCTATCATCACCGGAAATTTTTCTTGAGACTCCGACGCCCCTGTTAAATGGCGCAAGAACCAGATATCTGCCCGGAATAGATATAAATGTGGTTAGCCTCGCACCCTTTGTTTTCATTGGGTCTTTTGTAACCTGCACCAGAATCATCTGATTTTGCTTGAGTATATACTGTATCTTCCTCGGGATTTCTGCCTCATTATCTATATCATCACTAAACCCAACTTCATTAACATATAGAAAAGCATTTTTATCCTCACCTATATCAACAAAAGCTGCATCCAGTCCCGGAAGAACATTCTTAACCTTACCAAGGTAAATATTCCCAACCAGCGATTTCCTGCTTCTTCGCTCAAAATAAAGCTGAGTTACCTGTTTCGATTCTAAAATAGCAGCTCTCGTCTCATTTCTATCTGAACTTATTAATAACTCTTTATCCAATTTTTCATTCTCCTTTAATATCAAGCCAGACTATCTCTCAATTACTTCCATCGGGGTTTTAAGATCGCCCCCCTGTAATATAAATAGTTCTTCTTTTCTTGTTCTCTTAACCTTAATTTTATATTCTTTCAGCCAGTCCTTTAAAAAAATGTAAAAGTCATTAAACTTAAAAAACTGGTTATTTTTTTCTTTAAAAATTTTAGCATATCCAAAGATTTTTAGCAGAATAATATTATTCTCCTCTCCCTGAGATGCCACCTTATAATCAAAGATGGAATCATAAAAAAAGGACCCCTTAATCAATCCTTTATCTATCTCTTTATAAAACCTATCAATCAGACTTTTATTAGAGCATTCTGAATCCAGCGTAAAAATATATAAGCTTAATCCTATCTCATTCATCAGTTTATCTTTTTTTTCAATAATTCTTCTTACTTCGGTGACCTGAACCTGCTGTTTTAGCTCTCTATTAATCCTTGTTCTAAATTCATCTTCTTTAACATCATTACAAAGAACCACATCTGCATACTCTGCCATACTTTCTATGCCAAGAGGAGTCGGCTGACTAAAACTCAATTTCGGCCTTTGATTATACCCCTGACTGTAAACTACCTCAAAATTAGCCCTATTTAAAGCCCGGATTATAAACCTTGAAATATCAAGATGGGAAAGGTACCTGAATTCACCTTTTTTATAAAACTTAAATCTTATGCCATTATTAGATAAATTTCTTTGATTTTTCATATTCCCTGCGCAAAAAATCTTTTTTTACACCTATATCAATAAAATCCCACGGCAGTATCTCATCATCGGAAAATCCTCTCGTGGTGAAAAAATTAATATCCAGGCCTGCTTTTTTGAAAGCTTCTTTCCAGATATCAAAATTAAAGAAATCTGACCAGTTATCAAACCTGGCGCCACCCCTCCATGAATTTTCTATAACATCTCCAACAAGCTGATTTCCTACTGAAAGTGCGCATTCCACCATAGCCCTGTAGGGGTCAGCCCACTTTATATCTACATACCTTTTCCGGGCATTATTTAAAATATATTTAAACTTATCATAGAGAATTTCAGGTTTGTCAAGCCCCACCCACTGAAAAGGCGTAAAAGGTTTGGGACAGAATACATTTATACTGATATTTATTCTTAATCTTGATAGCTTTCTACCACTAAGTTTCCCTTTTGCAGCCATTATTGTTTTTCCTATAAGTTCAGACATCTGAATGATATCCTGCCTGTTTTCAAAGGGCAGCCCTATCATAAAATAAAGCTTGACTCTTTCCCAGCCTCTGCCAAAAGCCATTTTTATACACTCAAGCATCTCATCTTCACTGATATTTTTATTAATTATATCCCTCATCCTCTGGCTGCCTGATTCAGGTGCAAAGGTAAGACCTGATTTCCTGCCTCCCTGAATGAGCTCAAGCAACTTCAGGTTAAAGCTGTTCAACCTCAGAGAAGGCAATGATATTGATAATCTTTTTGATTTTAATGAATTTATTACACCCTCAATTAACTGCTCTATTTTTCCATAATCAGACGAGGAGAGTGATAGAAAGGAGATTTCGTCATATCCCGTATTCTTAATCCCCTCAACACTATATTTTATAAGATCTTCAACTTTCCTTTTCCTTACAGGCCTGTAAATAAATCCAGCCTGACAGAACCTGCAGCCCCTGCCGCACCCCCTCATAATTTCTACTACAAATCTGTCATGTACTGTTTTTATGTTCGGTATGACAGGGTCTGTAACAACTTTATATTTATTCAAATCCCTGACCACTGCTTTCTTTACTTTAATTTCAGGCTCAAATTTTTTAACCCTTCCATCATCGTAATAATAAAACCTGTAAAATTCGGGAACGTATAATCCATCCAGCCTGCTAACTTCATTTAAAAACCATCTCTTTTCTCTGTTATTTTTCTTATACTCCTTTACTATATTTAGAATAGAGATGCTAACCTCCTCCCCGTCCCCTATAACAAAGAAGTCCACGAATCTTGAAAGGGGCTGGGGATTAACCATAGCCGGCCCTCCGGCGCATACCAGAGGGTTATCCTTCCCTCTTTCTTTTGAATTTATATTTATCCCTCCGAGGTCAAGGATATTCAATATGTTTGTATATAAAAGCTCATGCTGGACTGTAAATCCGATTATATCGAAGCTATCAAGAAATATTCTATTTTCCAGCGAAAATAGTTTTATGTTTTTTTCTCTGAGTTTTTTCTCAAAATCTACCCAGGGTGAAAATACTCTTTCCACCGAGAAATCCTTATGCTTGTTTATAATATCGTATAAAATCTGGAGACCAATATTCGACATTCCAACCTCATAGATATCGGGAAATACCAGCGCTACAAAAACCATACTGGAGAGTTCAGCCGGGGAGTCCGGATTTTTACTTTTTATGCCTATTTCGTTGCCAATATACCTTCCAGGCTTTTCTACACCTTCCAGAAGTTCCTCAAGAATACTAAAGTCTAACTTATTAATTTTATTCATATCCACTTTCGATTAAAACACATTTTTAAATGCTGCCCGCGCTATTTATAATGCTGGAAAGCTATTTCATGCTCTTTTCTAATTTCCTTCCATACATAGACATTTTCAACCAGACCTATGCCAAGAAACATGCTTATAAGGTTAGAGCCCCCGGCACTTAAAAATGGCAGAGGTATACCAATAATAGGCATTATTCCTATAGTCATACCTATATTTATTGTTACCTGGGATAAAATTATAAGACCTATGCCGGAACTGAGCAGCATGGCAAATCTATCGGAAGAATTTGAAGCTATATAAAAACATCTCCAGACAATAATTCCAAGCGCTATTATTACACAAATTGCGCCAATAAAGCCAAGCTCTTCTCCTATGACAGAAAATATAAAATCAGTGTGATGTTCGGGGACATAACTCAAATTGGTCTGTTTTCCAAGAAAGAGACCTTTCCCGAGAATTCCCCCTGAGCCTATAGCCATCTTGGATTGAAACAAGTTATAGCCGGAACCTTCACTTGCATATGCTTCCGGCTTTAAAAGGACAAGAATCCTGTCCAGCTGATATTGTTTGACAAGCCCTGCATTAATAGCAACGAAAACACCAGCTATCGTTAATCCTGTTATTGAAATAAAATACAAAAAATTAGCTCCCGACAAAAATAACATACCCATGTATACGATAAAATATATCAAAGCAGTACCGTAATCAGGCTGCAGCAAAACCAATACTATAAAAGAAAATGCCATTAAAAGGGATAAAATAACCTTTTTAAATGTCATATGGCACTCTTTTTCCGTTCTCCACTTTGACATGACGGCAGCTACACATATTACCATTAAAATTTTAGAAAACTCTGAAGGCTGAACAGTTGTAAACTTTAAATCTATCCAGCTCTTTGAGCCGTGCACTTCGTAACCAAAAATTAACACAATCACAAGCACGACTATGCCTGTAACAAGAACAAACCACCAGTATCTCTTAATCTTCCTGTAATTGATGAATTGGACCACGATACTTAAAACAATTCCTATTGCCAGATATGCAGCCTGCCTTTTAAGATAATAAAGAGGGTCACTTACACCGCCCGGCAGGGTTTCTCTCGTTGCACTGTAAATAATCAACAACCCAAATGAAGAAACAGCAATTACTATAAAGAATAATAAAAAATCAAATTTTAATGTTCCCTTTTTTTTAATGTAGGCTTCAAAATCAACTACACTTTTTCTTTTTTCCATAATTAAATTATATAAATTCCAGAGTTTATTTTTAAATTAAAAAAATCTCAATTATCATTAATCTATATTAAATAAATATCTATATATGCTCTCTGCGATAGGGGCAACATTGCTTCCCCCTGAGCCTGCTTCTTCAATCATTGCTACTATTACATATTCCGGGTTATCGACTGGAGCATAACTTGCAAACCAGGCATAATCCTGCCTCCCATAAAACTCGGCGGTACCAGTCTTTGCAGCAACGGGAATATCATCAACAGGAAAGTCCGAAAAAACTCCGTATGCTGTTCCGCCTGGTTCAACTACCTCCATCAAACCTTCCTCTATCATCTCGATATAGCTCTTATTTAGCTGGAGATCCTGATATTCCACTGACAGATTGTCTGCAAACAAAATTTCTTCATTATCCCTTATTTCTTTAACCAGATGGGGCTCATATTTTATGCCATACTCTGCCAGAATAGAAAAAACCTGCGCCATCTGAAGCGGAGTTACAAGTAAATCACCCTGGCCTATTGCCATATTAACAGTATCACCAGGAAACCATACAGACTTCTCAACCTGTTTTTTAAAATAATCTTCTTTCCATTCTTTATCAGGAACAAGACCTTCTTCCTCATCCGGGAGGTCCACGCCTGTTTTAGAACCAAGACCAAAAATTTTTGAATATCTCTGAAGAAGTTCATCTGAATTATCGAGCTTTTTAAAAAGCCCGTAACCAACCTGATAGAAATAAATATCACAGGAGTTTTTTATAGCTCCTGCAATATTAAGATTCCCATGACCGTATTTTGCCCAGCAGTACTTCGGAAAATCCTCTCCAAGCCCGTACCACACTCCTGCACAGTTAAATTTGCTTTCTTTGCTTATAACTTCTTCACTAAGGCCGGCATAAGCTGTTACCACTTTAAATATAGAGCCGGGCGGAAAAGATATAACGGCCCTGTTTAAAAAAGGATAATAATTATCGGGGTCATTTAAATAATTCCAATCCTCTTCCGAGATTCCCCCGGAAAACAATTCCGGATCATAGGTGGGGTAACTTGCCATTGCCAGTATCTGCCCATTTTCAGGGCTCATTACAACAACTGCCCCGCCCTGTGCATTATAATACTCATCTGTATCCTTAATTTTCTTCTGCCTGACCTCAAGAATGGATTTATAAAGTACCTCCTCAACGAACTTCTGTAAGTCAATATCAATAGTTAGATACAGGTCACTTCCGCTAATTGGCTTGATTTCTTCCAGTATACTTACAGGTATTTCCATAGGGTCAACTTCATATACTATTTTACCCTTACTTCCTCTCAATATATTTTCATAAGTTTCTTCCAGTCCGCTCCATCCTACCTGGTCCCCGCCCTCATAATTATAATCATACTCTTCAGAGCTTAACTTTTCTTTGCTAATCTCTCCTATATAACCCAGAATTTGAGACATCAGAGAACCATAGTTATATTGCCTTAAATAAACATCAACAACCTCTACACCGGGCAGTTTATCTATATTTTCCTCAATATAGATAACAGTAGCGTAATCTATATCCTGTTTTAAAATAATCCTTTCTATATAAGAAACATTACTATCCTCCATTTTCTTTTTTATATCTGCATAAGGAATATTGAGACAGTCACTCAAGATATTTATAGCTCTATCATTTTTTAAAACAATATAAGGCTGAACGGCTACAGCCTTAACAGGGACACTCCTGACCAACAATTTGCCATTCCTGTCATAAATATTCCCCCTGGGAGCCGCCACGGTTTTTTCTCTTGTGATACTCTCGGCTGCCAGCTCGGAATAAAGCTCTCCACTCATTACCTGCAGGAAATATAGCCTGAAGATAAGTATTATTAATATTAAAACCATTATATAAACAACAATCTTATACCTTATGTTATAATTCAATTTCAATCTCCCTTCTCCTGCCGGAGCTTTTTCTAATAAGGGGGAACAAAACAAACATCAAAATAATATTAAAAAACGGTGTCGATGCCAGTTTTATACTCATATTGAGCCAATTAATTTCATAATTAAATAAATAATAAATAAGGTTGACCAGCAAAATATTAACTTCTGTGACTAAAAAAACAATTGATAAATAAGCAAGCCACCTTGATTTAAATCCTACGGTAATTAATCTGTCAACTAAAAATCCGTCTATAGCATAAATAAATGCGCTTATTCCTACAACATCTCCCACCATAAGATCCATTAATATGCCTATTATAAAACCGTACAAAATTCCCCATATCGTGCCGTCAAAAAAAGCAACTGCGACAACAGCTACCATAACCAGGTCAAAATGTATAGAGAACATTTTTAAATACTCAAAAAAAACTATCTGGATTAATAAGCAGATTATAAGTATAAAAAAATGTAGAAACTTTGAAAAAATTCTCATAACTTTAATTTACACCAGTCAGCTATATGTAAGCTTATTATTAATTTTATTTCTTCAATATCAATACATTCTCTAATCTCTTAAAATCAGCAAAAGGCTCTATCTCAATAATCTTATAGGGATTATCGGAACTATCAACAACTCTGCTTACCCGACCAATCAGAATTTCTCCCGGTAAATTTCCATATTCTGATGTTATTATTATATCTCCTTTAAATACATCTTCCTCGCTGGAAATATAATCCAGTGTAATTTTCCCTTCCTGGCTGCCCTTTATTACACCAAGTTGTCTTGATGATAGAATTCTTGCTCCAATGGAACTCTTAGAGTCATCTATAAGCCTGACGTTACATGAATCGTCACCGGTTAAAGCAACAACTCCTATCAGCCCATATTCATTGATAACTCCCATTCCCTGACGTACTCCTTCGCCACTCCCGGCATTTAGAATGATTTCCGATTGCCCCCTGTCCTTATAAAATCCTACTACTTGAGCTGATATCGTATCATGTCCTTCCCTGAGTTTTATTCCCAGCAATTTCCTTAAAGCATCGTTTTCAATCCTGAGGTTCGCATAATCACTGTATTCTTTTCTCAATTCAGAATTTTCTGCCTTAACATCAAGATACTTGCCCCTTAAATTTATATAATCTCTTGTTGAATTAATAAAATTATGAAATGGCTTAAAAAAGGAAGAAAACTCCTCCTGAATCGGCTTAAAAAAGTCAAGAGTCCTGGCTCTTATGGTAACTAGTAATTCAGATTGCCTGAAGCTCACCGTAATAATTACCAGACATAAAATAATTATTAGAGCAAGGGTAATATAAATTCTGAATCTTCTATTCACTATAACATTAAAAATATAATTGATTGAATATAAAACAGGTTATTTGGAATATTTAAGATACTTTTTCAAAGTATTAAAGTCTTCAACACATCTCCCCGCACCGATGGCCACTGCTGCCAGGGGGTCTTCAGCAAGATATACCGGACAATGAGTCTCCCTGCTAATTCTTTCCGTTAATCCTTTAAGCAATGATCCTCCTCCTGCCATTACAATACCTCTTTTCATTATATCAGAAGAAAGTTCGGGAGGAGTTACATCAAGCACTTCAACAATTGCGTTCACGATATCGCCAAGCACTTTTTCCAGCGCTTTTCTTATCTGCTGGCTTGTCACAATAATTGTTTTGGGAAGCCCTGTTACCAGGTCTCTTCCATTTATTTCCATCTTTTCCTCATTTTCAAGCGGGAATGCGGAGCCGATTTCCATCTTTACCTTCTCTGCAGTCATTTCGCCTAAAAACAGGTTATGTTCCTTCTTTAAATAATATGTTATGGCTTCATCCATTTCGTCTCCACCAATTCTTAACGACTGACTTACCACTATTCCACCAAGTGATATAATAGCTACTTCGGAAGTTCCACCACCTATGTCTACAATCATGCTGCCCCTCGGTTCATCAATAGGAAGACCTGAACCAATTGCTGCTGCAAGAGGTTCCTCGATTATATATGCTGCTCTTGCTCCTGCCTGTTCGGTAGTCTCAACCACTGCTTTCTTTTCCACCGGAGTAATTCCTGATGGTACACAGATAACTATCCTTGGCCTTGCAAAAGCTACATTCTTATGAACCCTCTGTATAAAGTATCTCAGCATCTTCTCCGTCGTTTCAAAATCCGCAATTACTCCATCCTTAAGAGGCCTTATTGCCATTATATTATCGGGGGTTCTCCCCACCATCATTTTAGCTTCCCTGCCAACTGCAAGTATCCTTCCTCGGTCTTTATCAATTGCCACCACAGAGGGCTCTTCCAGAACTATCCCTTTTCCCTTTACATATACCAGCGTATTTGCTGTTCCAAGGTCAATTCCCATATCCCTGCCAATAACATTTAAGAAAAAATCAAACATCTGCATCTATTAACTCCTTAACTAACTTATAACATCAAAATCAAATTCTCTTAGCATATCCACAAATTTATTAACAGGAAGCCCGACTATATTATAAAAACAACCGTTTATCCTCTCTATCAGCAGACTTCCATACCCTGATACATTATAAGCGCCCGCTTTATCCAGTACATCTTCCTTTTCCAGGTAACTTCTGATTTCCTCTTCTGTTAATTTCCTGAATTTAACATCAGTAGATTCTGTGTCACAATCATATTTACCAGAAAAACCATCAAAAATGCAAATCCCGCTTATTACTTTATGAACCTTACCCGAAAGTATACTTAAAAATCTGGCTGCCTGGTCTTTATTAACCGGTTTACCAAGAATTCTTTTACCCGTATAAACAACAGTATCAAAACCTGCAATTAAAAAACCTGCTGGATAATCCTGCACGCCTTTTTTAAATTTTTTCTCCTTTATATAATTATAAGCACTTTTTGCTTTAATAATACTATTCTGGACAACCATCACATAAGGGTCTTTAAACTGCACCTCTGTAAAACCCCCGGGGTTTATTACTTCAAAATCCAGCTTTAATAGTTTAAGTACCTTTCTTCTTCTTGGAGAAGCAGAAGCTAAAATTATTTTTTTACGACCTTCTTTTACCAACATCAGCCAATAAAAAAGCAATCAGTATCCCTATTATCGCTCCCAGTGTAATATTTACATGAATTCCAAAACTTATATCAATTAAATATAAATTAAGGCTGAGAGAATCAGTGCCCACCTTCAGGCCTTCGTCTAATAAAGGTATCATATCACTTAAAACATGGCCTAAAATAGCTCCTATTATACCTCCAATAAGCACTATAAAAAAAACTATTTTTCCTCTTCTTCTATTCATCAGCCACCTTTAAAAAAGTTATCTTTTAACCATTTTACTTAAAAAACAAATCAATTTCTCTTCTGGCACTCTCTGTTGAATCCGAGCCATGAATTACATTAGTTGTAATATCAACGCCAAAGTCACCTCTTATGGTTCCTTTTTCAGCTTTTTTTGAATCCGTGGATCCCATAAGATTTCTCATCCTTGTGATAGCATCTCTCCCGCTAACTATCATAACCACTGACGGGCCAGAGGTTATATAAGCAATCAATGCGTTAAAAAAGCTCTTATCTTTATGTTCATGGTAATGCCTGTAGGCAATATCTCTGCTGATTTTTATCATCTTCAATTTCTCGATATCAAGGCCTTCTGCTTCTATCCGGGATATTATTTTCCCAATAACCTTTTTCTCGACACCATCAGGCTTTATTATGACAAGGCTCTTTTCCATCACACCACTATTGTCTATTATATAATTAGTATCTTAAATTTATTCCGTTAAACATTTAAATCTTATCCCAAGACCTGACCGACTCTTGCACCGTCCATTTTTACTGCTGGGGAGTTTTGCAATACGGGCAAACCTTCCAGTCAAGATTCAGAGGTTTACCGCAATTGATACATGGATTCTTTAACTTTTTCCTGCAGTAAGGACATATCAAAAAATCATCTTTTATGGGTTTACCACAGGCAGGACATCGCAATTGTTTATCTTCAATCAACATCTCCATTCTCTTAATTTCAAGGTCCCTCTCAATTATGTCATCTATAAATTCGGGTGGTCTCAATATCAAATAGAGAATTAATCCCAGGAAATTCAATACCAGCACGACCAGAGTCCAGAAAATAGCAGGAGCAATGCTTTCACTCCTCAGCCTTGCGTCTCTATAAGTCCAGTATACGAAGGCAAGCCATACAAAAACCAGAATAAAAATCAAACCGTAAAACAGGTTCTTCCATATAGGTAGATTAAAAAAATCTATAATTTTATCGAAATATTCAAATAAATCCATCAATCCTCCAGATTAAATTACACTTTTTTATTTTAAAGATTCTGTAAAACTAATTAATCTAATTTACAATATTTTCCAAATTTGTTATTGAACCAGTAATGCATATAATATCATTTATATCAGAAATTTTTAAAGCAAATTTTAATGATTTTTTAACACTCTCCACACTGTGCAACTGGATGGGGTGTTCCCTTATACCTTCTGATTGCTTTATTTTATATTTTACCACCTCTTCAAGTCTATCCAGGCCAAGGCTTCTTTTACTCATACTTGAGGTTAAAATTAAAACATTACTTATGCTGATGATTTTTTCAACCATACTCTCATAATCCTTATCCTTCAAAACAGCAAAAATAATTACTTTCCTGCGATTTTTAAAATAATCATTCATACTCTTAACAAGAGCATCTATCCCTTCAGGATTATGACTGGCATCTACTATCACAAGAGGCTCTTTTCTAATGATTTCAAACCTTCCCATAATTCTTATAGAGCTTATGCCCTCTTTTAATTTTTCATCAATTAATTTTCTCTTCCTGGTATTCATATAAAGTTCTGACAGCGCTATAGAAAGTGACATATTTACAGGTTGATACTGTCCTAAAAGAGGCAACATAAGATTTCTATAAATACCATTAATTCCTTTAATGTCAAGAAGCCATCCATTAAGTCCCAGGTTTTCTTTTTTTAAAATGTTAAAGTCCTTACCATACAAAAAAAGACTTGAGCCTGTATCAATTACTTTCTTATTTAAGACTTCGATTACTTTTTTATTAAGGCTAGTTGTTGCGACAAGCGCGCCGCTCTTTATAACTTCGACTTTCTCAGACGATATTTTTTCTATTGTATTTCCCAGGTAATAAGTATGTTCCAGGCTTACTCCTGTGAGCCCTACTACTTTAGCATCTACAACATTGGTAGCATCCCATCTCCCACCCATCCCTGACTCCAGCACCATAGCTTCAAGGTTCTCGTCTTCAGCCAGTTTGAGTGCCATTGCAGAGATTATCTCAAATTGTGTGAGAGGTCCGTCAAGATTCATTTTATTTACTTCCCTGATATAAGGGTATATACGGTTGAATGCAGCTGAAAACTTCTCTTTAGAGATTTCTCTTCCGTTTATTCCTATCCTTTCTGTGTAATTGTTTATATGAGGGGAAATATAGTAACCCGTTCTGATACCATTGTATCTTAATATTTCAGAAGTAATCTTTGTAGTGGATGTTTTGCCATTTGAACCTACAATATGAATGAAGCCAGCCTTCTTCTGGGGATTGCCCATAAGCTCGAGTATTTTTTTTATTCTTGTCAGGCCGAATTTTATTCCAAAAACAAGGCAGTCATCCAAATATTTACATACCTGATAGTATTCCACAGTTTCACAACTTATTTATAGGTTAATATCCTTTATCCTTGCAAGCTGTTCCTTCAAAGCTTCCAGTAGTTTATCTGCCTGCTCAAGTTTATCTTTTTCCTTCTTTATAATACTGGCAGGTGCTTTACTCATAAAATCTTTATTTGATATCTTGATGCTGCCCTTTTCAGATTCCATCTCTACTTTCTTTATTCTATCTTCTATCCTCTTTATCTCCAATTCTATATCAAGTGCATCGATAAGATAAATAAAAATATCTATCCTGCCGGCAGTGGTCTTTATGTAGCCTTTTTTGTCTCCGCAGTCCCCAAACTCCAATTTTGCCACTCCTGCCAGACTGCAGATATATCTTTCATTATTTTTTATAAATAATTCATTTTTTTTATCGGCACCAAGGCTTATTTTAATTTTTTTTGCCGGGTTTATTTTTAGATCCGATCTTATCTTCCTTATCTCGGTTATTACTTTAAAAAGAATTTTTATTTTTTCTTCAACTTCCGGATTTAACCTCGCTAGTTCAAATTCAGGGAAATTAGCTATAGCCAGACTTTTTCCATCATGCGGTATACTCTGCCATATTCTCTCGGTAACAAAAGGCATAAAAGGATGGAGAACCCTTAGATATTTTTCAAGGACATACCATAAAACAAACATCGTATTTTTGCTTTCGCTATCATTTTCCCCATGATATATTCTGACTTTAGCCGACTCGATATACCAGTCACAGTAATCATTCCAGAAAAAACTTACCAGCAGTTTTGATGCAAAAGCAAAATTATACCTGCCAAGATATTTTTCAACTTCTCTAATCACCCTGTGCAACCCTGATACTATCCACTCATCCCATATATTCAAGTTCAGTTGCTCCAGGCTAACGGCTTTAAAATCCATATCTTTATCCAGGTTTGATAATACAAATTTCGAAGCATTCCATATCTTATTGGCAAAATTCCTTGCACCTTCAATCTTTTCATCACCCAGAATCAAGTTTCTCCCCGGAGTTGTTAAAGATGCAAGCGTAAATCTTAGAACATCCGCTCCCTTCTCTTCTATTATGTCCATTGGGTCAACTACATTTCCCTTGGACTTGCTCATTTTCTGACCCGAAGCATCATTTACCAGAGGGTTTATAAAAACTTCTTTAAAAGGAATATTTTTCCTGAAATGCAGGCTCATCATAATCATTCGTGCAACCCAGAAAAAAATAATATCATGAGCAGTCACAAGTGTGTCAGTCGGGAAAAAATATTCCAGGTCCTCTGTTTTTTCGGGCCATCCAAAAACTGCAAAGGGCCACAGGCACGAACTAAACCAGGTATCCAGAACATCGCTATCCTGCCTGAAACTGCTTCCACCGCAATCAGGGCAGCTCGCAGGCTCCTCTTCGCTAACAATCATCCTTCCGCAATTATTACAATACCATACCGGAATCCTGTGCCCCCACCACAACTGGCGGGATATGCACCAGTCCCTAATGTTTTCCATCCAATCAAAATATATCTTTTCCCACTTCTCCGGTATTATCCTTACACTTCCATCCTTCACAGCTTTAATAGCTGGACCTGCAAGCTTCTTCATGGATACGAACCACTGCATTGAAATCCTTGGTTCTACTACTGTGCTGCATCTCGAACAAATTCCTACTGATGATATATGATTTTTTTTACCGGCAAGATACCCAAGGGATTCCAGATCCCTTAAAACCTCCTGCCTTGCTTTATAGCGGTCAAGCCCCTTATACTTACCTGCATTGGAATTAAGAGTGGCATCTTCTTCAAGTATATTTATCTGCTCCAGATTATGCCTCTTACCAATTTCAAAGTCATTGGGGTCATGAGCCGGCGTTACTTTTACTGCGCCGGTTCCAAATTCCATATCTACAAAAGAATCCTCTATGACGGGAATCTTCCGTCCCATAAGTGGCAGATAAACATATCTGCCTTTATATTTTTTATATCTTTTATCTTCAGGGTTTACAGCAACTGCCGTATCTCCAAGCATTGTTTCCGGTCTTGTTGTTGAAACAATTATATATTCTTCTTTGCTGGGCTTGCCTGTATTAGAGTCTATCAATGGGTATTTGATATCCCAGAGGCTCCCTTTCTTTTCAACATGCTCTACTTCGATATCGGAAATCGCAGTACGGCATCTCGGGCACCAATTAATCATGTAGTTTCCCCTGTAAATCAGCCCCTCGTTATAAAGAGCTACAAATTCTGTCGTTACCGCCTTTACATATCTTTCATCAAACGTAAATCTCTCTCTATCCCAATCTAATGAACAACCCAGTGATTTTAACTGCTCTATAATCCGGTTGCCGTATTTCTCCCTCCATTTCCATACCTCATCTACAAATTTCTCCCTGCCCAGCTCAAATCTATTTATATTTCTCTTTTCCAGAACTTTTTCCACCACATTCTGTGTTGCGATTCCTGCATGGTCGGTCCCGGGTACCCATGTGGTGTTATATCCTTTCATCCTTTTATATCTTACAATTACATCCTGCAGGGAATTATTTAAAGCATGACCTATATGAAGATAACCTGTTACATTGGGAGGAGGTATCACAATACTAAACGGAGTTTTTGATTTGTCTACTTCTGCAGAAAAACACTTATTTTCAAGCCAGTAATTATAAATTTTCTTCTCAAATAATGAAGGGCTGTACTTGCCTTCAATTCCTTCAAACATATTAAGCTGACTTTTCCTCATCTTTTAGAAAAACTTTATTTTTGGCTTTGACTGATACCCCGGGTTCGATTTTACTCTTTATAACTTCCTCTGTTATCAGGTATTTATTTATATCTCTTTGCTCGGGTATCTCAAACATCATATTTAGCATAATCTCTTCCATTATTGCCCTGAGCCCTCTTGCTCCTGTCCTTCTATTTAAAGCAAGCCTGGATATTTCCCTCAGGGCATCTTCGGTAAACTCCAGCTCAACATTATCCATCCTTAACATCTTTTTATATTGCCTTACCAGAGAGTTTCTGGGCTCGGTTAAAATTCTTACAAGGTCTTCTTCCGTAAGGCTGGTCAATGTACTCAGGACAGGAAGCCTCCCTATGAGTTCAGGGATCAGACCATATTTCAGCAAATCCTCCGGCATGACCTGTGGTAGAAGTTTATCAACCTTTTCATTTTTATCAGGAACTTTCCGTGAAATAAAGCCAACACTGCTTTCATTTATCCTTTTTTCAATTATCTCCTCCAGGCCGCTGAATGAACCTCCGCAGATAAAAAGAATATTATCAGTGTTAATCTGTATAAAATCCTGATGCGGATGTTTTCTGCCTCCCTGTGGAGGGACATTTGCCTCAGTTCCCTCTAAAATTTTAAGCAACGCCTGTTGCACACCTTCCCCGGATACATCTCTCGTGATCGAAGGATTTTCAGACTTTCGGCTTATCTTATCTATCTCGTCCAGATAGATAATACCCGTTTCGGCTTTTTTAATATCAAAGTCCGCAGCCTGTATAAGCCGCAGTAATATATTCTCAACATCTTCTCCGACATAACCTGCCTCTGTGAGTGATGTGGCATCAGCAATAGCGAATGGCACATTTAATATTCTCGCAAGAGTCTGGGCAAGAAGGGTTTTCCCACATCCCGTAGGCCCTATAAGAAGAATATTGCTTTTCTGGATTTCCGTGTCATCCTTGCTTAACCTGTCCTCATATCTAACCCTCTTGTAATGATTATATACCGCAACAGATAATACTTTTTTTGCCCTTTCCTGCCCGACAACATACTCATTTAGACTTGAATAAATTTCTTTCGGTCTGGGCAGATTCTTGAACTCTTTCTTTTTCTCTTCCTTTAATTCCTCCTCGATAATTTCATTGCATAGCTCCACGCATTCATTGCAAATATAAACTCCTGGACCTGCGATAAGCTTTTTTACCTGGCTTTTTGACTTGCCGCAAAAAGAGCATCTTAAGAAATCCTCTTTCTTGTTATCTTCTGATGACAAATTTATACACGCTCCTTATTAAAAATTATTTTTACACTCTTAGAACTGACTTTCACTAACAAAGCTCCGTATAATAAGAAAAAAACTTCTAAATAATTACTATTTTTTAAAAATAACCTCGTCTATTATCCCGTATTTTTTAGCTTCTTCTGAATTTAATATAAAATCCCTTTCAGTATCTTTCTCAACTCTCTTAACATCCTGCCCTGTATGTCTGGCAATTATTTCGTTTAAAAGAGAACGTATTCTTACCATTTCCTTTGCATGAATCTCAACATCAATCGTTGTACCAGATACCCCTCCTGACGGCTGGTGAAGCATAACTCTTGAATTGGGCAGCGAAAATCTCTTACCTTTCTCTCCTGCGAGAAGCAAAACAGCTGCTGCGCTCGCTGCCTGTCCTATGCAAATAGTAGATACCTGGGATTTTATAAACTGCATGGTATCATAAACAGCAAGAGCGGAAGTTACCACTCCGCCGGGACTGTTTATATAAAGCTGAATATCTTTGTCCGGGTCTTCGGCTTCCAGATGAAGCATCTGCGCCATAACAACATTGGCAACGTTATCATCAATAGCAACACCCAGAAATATTATCCTCTCTTTTAGCAGACGGGAGTAAATATCAAAAGAGCGTTCCCCTCTGCTGGTCTGTTCTATCACCATTGGGATTAAATACTCATTATACATTCAAATCATCTCACTTTATATTTATTTTGAATCTGGAGTCCAGATTTTTTCATTCTCTGTTTCATCCTGCTTTTCACTCTTACCGGGTGCCCATATCTTTCTTTTATCTTTTAAACCTTCATTTTTGTCTTCTACTATACTGGCATTGTCTACCAGTAAATCTATTATTTTTTTTCGTCTTAAAGTTCTTATAATAGTATCTTTGCCTTCATTGCTTTCAAGAAATTTTTTTATTTTATCAATATCCTGTTCTTTATTGTAACTCTTTATTATATTGTCTTTTTCTTTATTTATCTCGTCTTCAGCTGGCTCTATTTTTTTCTTTTCTTCTCTTTCCAGCGCCTTAAAAATTAAGTATTCTTTTATTTCTATGCTTGCTCTCTCTTTTATCTCCTGATTTAACTTTTCCTCTGTAATATTAACAGCTTTAAGGTAAACTTCCCTGGACATATTCTGTTCCTTCAGGCTTCCGTCAATTTCCTCATTAATCTGTTTTATTCTCCTTGTTATCATTATATCAGGAATTTTCGTTTTCATATTCTCAGTCAGGTAGTTAAGTATTTCTCCTACTATTTTCTCCCTTCTAAAATTTTTCTTCTGTTCGGTTAATTTCTCTTTTATACTGCTTTTAAAATCATCAAGGCTGGCATAATCTCCAAGTTCCTTTAAAAAATCCTCATCTATATCCGGTAATACCTTTCTCTTTACCTCTTTTACCAGAATATTAAAATCAGCTTTCTTACCCGTAAGATTATTATCTTTTATGTCTTCAGGAAGGGTAAGAGTCGCCTTCTTTGTATCACCTTTCTTCATGCCAATAAGTAAATCTTCAAAGCCGCTAAACAAAGTATTTGAACCGACCTCTAAAAGATAGTCTTTGGCGTTCCCTCCCTCAAATGGGCTGCCCTCTATCTCACCATCAAAATCTATGGTAACATAGTCGCCTTTCTCCACTGTTTTGCCTTCTTCAACCGGCTCAAGTGAAACATAGCTATTTCTTATATTTTCTATTTGCCTTTCTAATTCTTCGTCCGTTACATTCGTCGAATAACCGGTAACTTTTATACCCTTATAACGGGGCAGTTCTATTTCAGGTTCCAGCTCAAGCTCTACTTCGAAACTGAGGGGTGAGTTCTCCTCAAGATTTGTGACTTTTATTTTCGGGTAATCTATCGGATTTAAATTAGATTCTGTAATAATATCCGGATATAATTCAGAGATGGAAAGACTTGCCGCTTCATCTAACACATATTGCCTGCCAAAATTTGCGTCTATCACCTGATAGGGTATCTTCCCCTTTCTAAAACCCGGGATATTAGCTTTTTCGGAGACGTTTTTATATGCTTTCCCAATATGTTTTTTTAAATAATTATTCGATATTTCTATATCTAATTTAATCTTGTTTAAATCAACCTTCTTCTTGCTCTTTATCTTGTAACTCAAATAAATTCCCTCCCGGATTTAATAAAAAAAACCATTTCAACATTAAGAACCATATTATAATAGAAAATAAATAAAATACAAACTTATGGATAGCTCTAAAAACAAACCTTATGATAGATAAAATAATCTGTATTTCGTCTCGCTAAAACTCGCTGCAGAGCCGCAGACTCCCTCGCTTTACCCGGTCCGTCTTTTCAAGTCCCGAAAACATGCATTAAGCATGTTTTCCTACAATCAGTTTTAAATCCTTCCTAAGAATTTGTATCTTTTATGGTGCGAGAGAGGGGACTTGAACCCCTAAAGGTGTTACCCTACTAGGTCCTAAGCCTAGCGCGTCTGCCAGTTCCGCCACTCTCGCTAGAAAATGGTGAGCCGTACAGGGATCGAACCTGTGACACCCTGATTAAGAGTCAGGTGCTCTACCAGCTGAGCTAACGGCCCACTTATATATATGGTACGCCTGGAGGGATTCG
>CAZKVH010000011.1:0-45245 GCA_964556165.1 uncultured Actinomycetota bacterium
ACACTTGTTCCCATCCCGAACACAAAAGTTAAGCCCTTCAGCGCCGATGGTACTACGCTGTAGAGGTGTGGGAGAGTAGGTCGCCACCGTATTTTTTTTAGCTAAATTTATTCTCTTTTTAAGTACTTAAGATTTTTTTAGAACTTCAAGTATATATTAAGAAATATAAAATCAAGAAATGCAAAAAAAAGATTTTTTTGTTGGATTAATATAATCTTATATTATATGATTTTTAGTGTTATCTAATGATGTGAGCTTTTTAGAGTTTGCTTAAATCCTTAAAGTTATCCTTTAAACTTGTATAAAGTGATTTGTAAATCTTGTAAGTCTTTTTATATTGCTTTACATTTTTATCTATCGGGTAATTTTCTTCATCTATATTATTTATTATTTTATCAGAGACATATTTAAAGTCAGGAAAAACATTGCTTCCTTTTCCTGCGATTATCGCAGCCCCAAAGGATGGGCTCTCATCAATTTTTAAAGTTATAACTTTCTTTTTTAAAATATCTGCTATTATCTGTCTCCAGATATGACTCCTTGAACCTCCACCTGATAAGATAATCTGGTCTGTATTAATATTAAGCTCTTTCATCAGTGAAAAACAATCAAGCTGGCTGAATGCTACTCCTTCCATTATTGCTCTTATGAAATGATCAGAGTTATGCGGATAGGAGATACCAAAAAATACTCCTCTTGCATCGGGGTCTGCATGTGGAGTCCTTTCACCGGAAAGATATGGCAGGAATAAAAGACCATCTGAACCGACGGGTGCTCTTTCTGCCTGTTTATCTAAAATTTTATAGACCCTGGTGCCTGGATATTTTTTTATCATTTCAGGAGATGCGCCGAATTTGTCTGCGTACCACTTAAATGAACCTGCAGCAGAAAGTGTAACTCCTGTGAGATGCCACTTACCTTTGACAGCATGGCAAAAAGAATGAAGTCTGCCGTTTGGATCGTATAGTGGTTTATTAATAGTGGTAAAAACTACACCGGATGTACCAATTGAGTCAAGAATTAAGTTATCTCTTATAATTCCAACACCAACTGCTCCAGCAGCATTATCACCGCCGCCTCCTGCTATTGGAGTACCTTCAATTAAGCCTGTAAGACTGGATGCTTCTTTGCTTATCTTTGAAGATATTACCTCGGACTCAAATACATCAGGAAGGAGATTCCTATCAATTCTAAGTCCATCCAGTATTTTATCGGACCAATTTCTTGATGGTATATCCATTAAAATTGTACCGGAGGCATCCGAAACTTCAGTTGCGTAGGTGTTGGATAGCCTGTATCTAATAAAATCTTTAGGAAGAAGGATTTTTGATACTTTTTTGTAATTTTTAGGCTCGTTTTCTCTTAACCATAGTATTTTTGGAGCTGTAAAACCTGGCAAAGCCCTATTATAAGATAGCTTTATGAAATTATCATGACCAAAGATTTTATATATTTCATCGCATTGCTTTTGAGTTCTCTGGTCACACCAGAGTATTGCGGGTCTTATTACATAGCCATGTTTGTCAAGAAAAACACTGCCGTGCATCTGGCCCGATAGGCCAATACATTCGATATCCTTGGGAGAGATATTTGATTTTTCAATTGTGTTTCTAATTGTTTTTATTGAAGCGGTCCACCAATCTTCTGGAATTTGCTCCGCCCAACCGCTTTTTGGTGTAATAAGATTGTAATCGCTTGTACTTGTAGCGATAAGTTCAATATTCTCATTTATGAGTAGAGCTCTTGTTGAAGTTGTTCCTATGTCAAGACCTAAAAGGTATTTCATTTTTTTACCCATTATCTATTATTTTTTATTATATTTTATAAAACCTATTCATTCTCCATATGAATCTCTGTAAACCTGCAGAGCTTTTAACTCAGATAATTTAATGTTTAATATTGGACTTTTATAAATTTTTTTAAATTACTGAGATATAGTAGAAAAAAAAGGTTAGTTAGTCAAGTAAATTATAAAATTAGATTAAATAAATGGCTTGACTAACTGGTATTTTAATTTATAATATTTGTAAAATAAATGTCTTTAACGAAATAAATCAGGAAGATTGATAAAATAAGAGTAGGGATTATATATCCATGAATCTGTAATTATGTCAGCAGCAGATACTGTATAGGTATATAAGTCAAAATCATAAAAAGTTTATAAATAATTAATAGATATATTTTTTAAATTTTTAAAACAGTAAATAAATATCAATAAGGAGGTGAGAAAGAAAATTATAAGGTTTGACCTGGATAAAATGTTAGATTAGAACCGGGAAAATCTTATTAATATTTTATTAAAAAAATAATGTTTATTAAGAAGGAGATGAAAGAATTGAAGAAAAGAATAATTCTTAGTCTAATTGTAGCTGCTATAGTTTCAGTGTTACTTGTTGGGACGTCCTGTGCTGAGGGCGGAGCTTCGGAAGAAGCAGAAGAAGAAGGCGCTCTTATAGGTGTAACAATGCCTACTAAATCACTACAGCGATGGAATCAGGATGGCGACAACATAAAGAAGCAGCTTGAAGCAAAAGGCTATAAAGTAGACCTTCAGTATGCCGAAAATGATGTAAACGCACAGCTAAGCCAGCTTGAGAATCAGATTACAATGGGCTGTGAAGTCCTGGTAATAGCTTCTATAGATGGTTCTGCTCTGGGAGAGGTGCTGAAGAAAGCTGTAGATGCAGATATAAAATCCATTGCATATGACAGGCTTATAATGGAAACTCCTGATGTTGATTATTATGCTTCTTTTGATAACTTCAGAGTTGGTGAATTACAGGGTAAATACATTGAAGAAGCACTTGGACTAGATGAAGGCAATGGTCCATTCAATATTGAGCTTGTTGCAGGTTCACCGGATGATAATAATGCTTTTCTGTTCTTTGAAGGCGCAATGAGTGTTGTTCAGCCTTATATTGATAAAGGTCAGCTGGTAGTTGTAAGCGGGCAGACTGAATTTACAACAATAGCTACACCTGCATGGAAATCTGAAACTGCTCAGGCAAGGATGGATAATATAATAACAGCTAATTATGCTGGCGATACAAAACTTGATGTTGTTCTTTGTCCGAACGACAGTACTGCTATAGGTGTTATAGCAGCACTTGACAATGTTGGTTATGGCAGCGCCGATAAACCATATCCTGTTATAACCGGGCAGGACGCTGATATACCTAATACAATTGCTATTATTGAAGGCAAGCAATCAATGTCAGTATTCAAAGATACACGTACCCTGGCTGCTAAAGCTGTTGAAATGGTTGAGGCAATTGTAAAAGGAGGAGAAGTACCAATAAATAACACAGAGGATTATGATAATGGTGTTAAAGTTGTTCCATCATTCCTGTGCGAGCCTGTAGTTGTTACTAAAGATAACTACAAGGAAATGTTACTTGATAGTGGTTATTACACAGAAGACCAGCTCGAGAAGTAAGAATTAAAGGTAAAATAAACACTATCTTTTTTTATGAACTGCAGGCCGGGTAATCTTATGGATATTCGGTCTGCAGTTTTGTATAATAATAAAATGAAAAATTCGCTAAATAATAAGAGGAAGAATTTGCTAAATGGATAAAACTATTCTTGAGATGAAAAATATAACAAAGGTTTTTCCTGGTGTAAAAGCTCTTGACAATGTTAACATGGATGTTGTCCAGGGAGAGATACATGCGCTTGTTGGTGAAAATGGTGCGGGGAAATCAACACTGATGAATATTCTTTCCGGTGTACATCCTTATGGTACTTACACTGGAGATATTATATATTATGATCACGAATGCAAATTCAGAAACATAAGAGATAGCGAGCATGTTGGGATAGTTATTGTTCATCAGGAACTTGAACTGGTGCCGTACCTCTCTATAGCAGAGAATATATTTCTCGGAAACGAACGTGCAAAAAATAGAATAATAGACTGGGACAGGACTCATTATGAAGCAAACCAGCTTTTAAAGCGTGTAGGATTGAAAGAGGACACGCAGAAACCTGTAAAAGGTATAGGCGTGGGTAAACAGCAGCTTGTTGAAATTGCAAAAGTACTCTCAAAGGAAGTTAAGCTGCTCATTCTTGATGAACCAACTGCTGCGCTTACAGACGAGGAATCGGAAAACCTGTTAAAACTGTTGCTGCAGTTTAAAAAAGAAGGCATAACATCAATATTGATATCGCATAAAATACATGAAGTTTCTGAAGTAGCGGACAGGATAACAATTCTGCGTGATGGTGAAACTATTGAAACTCTTGTTAAAAGTGTGGACGACATTGGAGTGGATAGAATAGTGAAAGGAATGGTAGGGCGTGAATTAACTGACAGATTCCCCAAGCGTGAATCAGATATAGGGGAAGTAACCTTTGAGGTTAAGGACTGGAATGTATATGACCCGCTTGATGAAGATAAAAAAGTTATAAAAAACGCAAGCATGGATGTTCGTAAAGGCGAGGTTGTTGGAATAGCAGGGCTTATGGGAGCCGGAAGAACGGAGTTTGCCATGAGTTTATTTGGGAAAGCATTCGGCAGAAATATTTCCGGGAAAACAATGATTAATGGAAAGGAAGTAGAGCTTAAGAATGTAAGAAGTGCAATAAAAAGCGGGATTGCGTATCTAACAGAAGACCGTAAGTCTGCTGGCCTGATATTAAATTTTGATATAAAAACAAATCTTACACTTGCAGGGCTTGATAAAGTAAGTAATAAAACAGTTATTAACCAGAACAAAGAAATAAGAGCAGCCGAAGAGTATGTTGGAAAGCTCAATATCAAAACTTCTGGGTTGACGCAGATAGCAGGTAATCTATCCGGAGGAAATCAGCAAAAACTCATACTTTCAAAATGGACTTTTGTGGAACCGGATATACTGATACTTGATGAACCAACAAGAGGGATAGATGTCGGAGCCAAATATGAGATATATTTAATTATAAATAAGCTGGTTTCGGAAGGAAAATCGGTAATATTTATATCTTCGGAGCTTCCCGAAATCATAGGTTTGAGTGACCGTGTATTTGTTATGAATAACGGTAGAATAGTGGGAGAGCTAAAAAAAGGCGAAGCCACACAGGAATCAATAATGAAGTGCATAATGGACAGTCAGAGTAAGGGAGTACAAAAAAATGGAGAAAACTAAAATAGGCAATATTTTTAAAAGTAATATACGCCAGTATGCTATGATAATAGCCCTTATCGTTATTATTGTTTTTTTCCAGATATTAACGAAGGGTGTTCTTTTATATCCCCAGAATGTGGCAAATCTAATAATGCAGAATGGTTATGTAATAATACTGGCTATCGGTATGTTGCTGTGCATACTTACAGGTGGAAATATAGACCTTTCGGTTGGTTCTGTAGTAGCTTTTACAGGAGCCATAGCCGGGTCACTGATAATTGGTATGAAAATGGATGTATGGCTTGGTGTGCTGATTACTATTATAGCAGGTTTTGCAATAGGTGCATGGCAGGGATTCTGGATTGCATATGTTAGAGTTCCTGCGTTTATTGCTACACTTGCAGGTATGCTTATGTTCAGAGGTCTTACAAATGCTATACTCAAGGGTCTTACACTTGCACCGTTCCCTGATAATTATCTCAGGTTAACGGGGGGATTTACCGGTGATATATTTAATTTTCCAGGCATTAACCTTAATATTACAGCCATTGCTACAGGTGTTATAGCTATAATTCTTTATATTATTTTTGCAATCAGGGGCAGGCTAAATAAGAGGAAGTATAAGTTTGAGGTTATTTCATTCCCTTTATTTTTACTGCAGATTCTTTTAATATCAGGCGTGATATTGCTATTTTTCTACTGGCTGTCACGATATAAAGGAATGCCAACTGTGCTGCTTCTTATAGGTTTTCTTATACTTGCATATACATTCATAACACAGAATACGGTGTTAGGAAGATATATATATGCAAAAGGTGGTAATGAAATGGCAGCGCGCCTTTCAGGTATTGACCCACAGAAAGTTATGTTTTTTGTTTATATGAATATGGGTGTGCTTGCTACAATTACAGGCATTGTATTCTCGGCCCGCCTGAATGCTGCTTCACCTGTTGCCGGTAATATGTTTGAGCTAGATGCGATAGGTGCATGTTTTATTGGGGGAGCATCAGCTTCCGGAGGAGTGGGAACTATTATAGGAGCAGTTATAGGCGCACTGGTAATGGGTGTGTTAAACAACGGTATGTCAATAATGGGTGTTGGTACTGAGTGGCAATCGGTAATAAAAGGACTGGTATTGCTTGTAGCAGTTGCATTTGATGTATTTTCTAAATCAAGGTCAAGAACATAATTAAGTGATTAGAGTTAAAGAAATAATAAAATAAAGTTTATTTCATTTCTTATGGTGTAATTTACAGCAGGTTAATAAGTTTTGAATGCTTAATTATTCTATTTTTATAAAAAAATCATAAGGTGAGTAGATCCGATTCTTTTTATAAATTATAAAAATGAGTTTAATAATTGACTTGACTAACTAAAATTTTAATCTTATAATCTTATTATATGAAATGATAAATAAAATTTTTTATTTAACTTCTATATATTATGATCCCTATAAGAAAACAAAAAGCTATAAAGCACACCAATAGAAAAATAATATTGAACATATTCCGTAATTCCGGGGTAATAGCAGTATCCGACCTTGCAAAAGAAGTTAACCTGAGCAAGCCAACATTAATAACAGTAATCAATTATTATTTAAAAAAAGGGATGGTTATAAATGCAGGTAAGGGATCTTCTACAGAAGAAGGCGGTAAAAAGCCAAATATTTACAGGTTTAATGAGAATGGCGGTTTTGCAATTGGTATGGTTATATCCGCGAATAAGTTATCTGGTGTAATTACAAATTTAAAGATTAAGATTTTATATAAGAAATCTATACCACTCGAAACTGACGAAAAGTTTGAAAGTGTCATGGAAAAGATTATCGCCCTTTATAGCGAACTTATAAAGAAAAGTGATATCAGGAGGGATAAAATAATTGGACTTGCTGTTGGAGCATATGGAATCACCAACACAGACAAAGGGGAAGTGATTTTTTCGCCTCATTTCCCATCATGGGGAAAAAATTTAAATCTTAAAGAAGAAATAACAAGACGGATACCGGATGAGATACCTGTTATAGTTGACAACCATTCAAGATTCCAGGTTTTTGCTGAGAAAGTTCTGGGGCTTGGAAAAGGAAAAAATAATATTGTAGCTGTACAGGCAGGAAAAGGGCTTGTAGCGGGAGTAATTATAGAAAACGAAATTAAACGAGGTAATCACTATTTAATTGGTGAAGTTGGCCATATGGTAGTGGATCCGGAAGCAAGGGAAATATGCGTATGTGGTGGAAAGGGTTGCTTCGAAGCTATGGTTACAACCAATAGAATATTAAGGATAGCAAGGGAAAAATATAAAGATTATCCGGACTCTGTTATATTTAAAGGAAATGGACCGGATAATGTTGATATTGATACCATATTTGATGCTTCAAATAATGGGGATAGGCTTGCACTTTATTTAATGAATGATGTCATAAACTGGTTTGGTATTGGAATATCAAATATTATTCTGGTTTATGACCCACAGATAGTTATAATTCAGGGGATATTTACGAAAGCCGGAGATTACTTTATTAAAAGTTTAAGGGAAAAAATTAATAGGGTATCTTTATTTTCAATAAAAAGGGAAACTGAAATTAAGTATTCCAAACTCGGTGATAATGTTGGAGTTCTCGGGGCAGCAGCATATGTATTATCCAGATATTTTGAATAGATTTTAAGTAAAGTATTTTTACAAAGAAAATATGAAAAGGAGGTGAAAAGATAAATTGAGGTTTGTTTAAGCGTGGTAGTTTGTATTCTAATTAAACAAATCTCAGAACTATTTTATAAAAGTCACTTAAAGGAGGTTAAGAAAGTGAAAAAGGTTCTAATTTTTGCTTTAGTACTGTCTTTCGTGGTTTCAATGTTATTTGTTGGAACTTCATGCAAGGCAGAGGAAGCTGCAGAAGAAGTGGCTGAAGAGGTAGAAGAAGCAGTAGAGGAAGCTGAAGAAGCAGTAGAAGAGGTAGTAGAAGAAGAAGAAGAAAAAGAGCCAGTTACTATTACCTGGTGGCATATACAGACAGAAGAATCCCAGAAGGCTTACTGGCAGGATCTTGCTGACAGATTCATGGCTGCCAATCCAAATGTAACAATTGAGATTACAGTTATGGAAAATGAAAACTTCAAAGCAAAGATGACTACTGTTATGCAGTCTGGGGACGTTCCTGACTTATTCCAGAGCTGGGGCGGCGGAACAATGAACGCTCAGGTTGATGCAGGGTTGCTGAGAGATATTACAGCAGATCTTGCAGAAGACGGATTCGCCGATACACTCTCAGCAGGTGCTCTTGGTGTATATTCTTATGATGGTAAGAACTATGGTGTGCCAAGAGATATGGGAATGGTTGGTATCTTCTACAATACCGAGTTGTTTGAGCAGGCAGGAGTTGAAGCTCCAATAGCAACATGGTCCGATCTTCTTGCAGCTGTTGATACATTTAATGCAGCAGGTATTACCCCTATTGCAGAAGGTGGAGGAGATAAATGGCCGGCTGCATTTACATGGGAATACCTGGCAACAAGAATTGGTGGAGAAGAGAATTTCCTTGCTGCCTATAACAGGACAGGTTCATTTACTTCTGATGCATTTGTAGAAGCCGGAAATAAACTTGTAGAGCTGGTTGACGCCAATGCATACCAGGATGGTTTCCTTGCAGCAACATGGGGCGATGCAGCAACCGTTATGGGTAATGGTGAAGCAGCTATGAACTGTATGGGACAGTGGGGCCCTGGTTCATATAGAGATAATAGTGCCGACGGCACAGGGCTTGATGGAAAAATAGGCTGGTTCAAGTTCCCTGAAGTTGAAGGAGGAGCTGGCAAACCTACAGATGCTCTTGGTGGAGGTAATGGTTTTGTAGTTGGTAAAGATGCACCTGATGAGGCTATAGATTTCCTTAAGTTCATGATGACAGTTGAAGAGCAGGATAAGCAGACAGCGCTGGGAATGGGCGTTCCTGTTGTAAAGGGCGCTACTGTAGAAGACCCTGTACTTTTACAGATTGTTGAAGGAAGAGATGAGGCTGAATACCTGCAGCTTTACTATGATCAGTATCTACCACCTGCTACAGGCGCTGTTGTTAATGATATAGTCCAGGGGATAATGGCTAAATCAATGACACCTGAAGAAGCATGCCAGACGCTGGAAGATACAGCTGCTTCGGAATTATAATAATCGGTGTTTGAGTCTGGATAAAGATAGGGATTGGGCTAATGCCCAATCCCTAAAATTAAAAAAAAGAAAATTTAAAATTTTTAGTAAAAGTTGATATTATATATAATTATCTATATTAAATTATGGGAGGTTTATTATAAAATCGTTACAGAAAGTTAAGCCCCGTAGTTTAGGTTCTGATAAGTTTAAAGTTTTTTTATTCCTGATTCCTGCAGCGGCGCTTATACTTATTTTTCTGGTCATTCCTATATTTATGTGCGGTTATTATAGTTTATTTAACTGGAATGGCATGGGTCCTGCAGAGGATTTTACAGGATTCGAAAATATTAAAAATATACTTACCAATAATATCTTTTTAAAAGCTGTAGGCAATAGCTTTACCATTGTTGCGCTTTCATTATTCGTACAACTCCCGCTTGGCTTATTTCTGGCTATTCTGTTTGGACGCGGATTAAGAGGCCGCGCTTTTTTTAGAACGATCTTTTTTCTGCCATACGTCCTCTCGGAAGCTATTACTGCTGTCTTGTGGCGGATTCTTTACAACCCAGAGCCAAGCAGAGGTTTTATAAATGCAGTTTTACAGGCTATGGGTTTGGAGACAAAAGCGTGGCTCGGGGAAACAAACCTGGTACTGATTTCAATATTTGTTGTGCTTACCTGGAAGTATATTGGATTTCATATGCTTTTATATATAACAGGCCTTCAAAACATCCCGAGGGATGTTGAGGAAGCGGCTTTGATTGATGGTGTAAACAAAAGACAGATGTTTACATATATAACGCTACCATTATTAGCAGGTACGATAAGAACATCGGTATATTTATCAGTACTTGGCTCATTGCAGGTATTTGCCATAGTATGGATTATGACCAAAGGTGGTCCGGTTAATGCAAGTGAGGTGCTTTCAACATATATGTATCGCTTTAGTTTTGTGCGATTTCAGCTTGGTTACGGTGCAGCTGTGGCAATAGTTATGTTAATTATCGCACTGATTTTTTCTATAACATACATGAGTTTTGTTCGTAGAACAGAACATATAGTATAGGAAGGATTTATTTATGCCAGAAAAAGCAAAAAAAAGCAAAAAATTTATAGAAATACTTCCGGTTATATTGAAATATATTATCCTTATAGCTGCTCTGCTTTTTATTTTAGTTCCAATAGTAATTATCATATTTGGCGGATTAAAAACACGGGGTGAATTTTATACTATTCCTTATGTTCCTCCGATACCCCCAAGATGGGGAAATTTAGTAAGAATTGTGAAGATGCCAATTTTCTGGTACATGATGCGCAACAGTGTTTTAGTAACAGGAGCGGCAACAGCCGGGGTGGTAATTATCGCATCAATGTCGGCTTTTGTATTTGCACGTATTAATTTCAAGGGTAAATCTCTAATGTTTCAATTCTTTACCCTTGGTCTAATGTTCCCGGCTACTGTAGCTATTTTACCTATTTTCCTTATAGTGAGACAGATAGGTTTACAGAATAACCTGATCGGGGTAATACTTGTATTGACTACATTTCAGCTTTCCATGTCAACTGTAATCCTTCGAAATTTTTTTATGGAAATTCCTTCGGAACTTCAGGATGCTGCGATGATAGATGGCTGTAACACTATAGGATTTTTCTGGAAAATACTGCTACCGCTGGCAAAGCCATCCCTGGCTGCAGTTGCGTCTCTTGCCGTAGTTAATACATGGAATGATTTGCTGGTAGCATTGGTTTTAATAGATAAGGAAAAGTTATGGACACTCCAGCTTGGAACAATGCAATTCCAGGGTCAGTATGGACAGGATCTGTCTCTTGTATCAGCATTTCTTATACTGGCAGCTATACCTGCTGTAATATTTTATATATTCGCACAGCGTCATATTGTTTCAGGGTTAACTGCAGGCTCATTAAAAGGTTAATTATTTTTTAAAATTGATAATATAATAGTATTATACTTCAGTGATAACTTTTTATTATTAAGCAGGTTACAATCTTTGTCTGTTATTAAAGAAATCATTTTAAAAATAAAAATTTAATCAATTGTAAAATCATTTAATTTAAAGAAACCATTAAATAAAAAATTATTATTATATAATATATAATAACTGTAAGGTTATTCCGGTAGATACCAATAAAAAAATATATTTAAGGGTCTATGAAAATGAGTAAGAAAAATAATGAAAAAATAAACGATTATCTCGACAAGAATCAGCCTGTTGATAAAAGAGTAAATAATCTTTTGTCAGTGATGAGTGTCGAAGAGAAAATAGCACAGCTTGGTAGTGCATGGATATACGAGATTCTGGAAGGCAAAGAATTCTCTGAGAAAAAAGCATGCAGCTTAATGAAAAACGGGATTGGGCAGATAACTAGACTTGGAGGGGCAAGCAATTTTAATCCTGATGAGTCAGCAAAAACAGCGAACATGATACAGAAATACCTTATTAAAAATACACGTCTTGGAATACCTGCTATTATTCACGAGGAATCCTGTAGCGGATATATGGCAAAGGGTGCAACCTGTTTCCCACAGATAATTGGAGCGGCAAGCACATGGGAGCCGGAGCTACTGGAAAGAATGGGTATGGTTATAAGGGAGCAGATGAAAGCTGTAGGAGCACGTCAGGCCCTTGCTCCTGTTCTTGATGTTGCAAGAGATGCCCGATGGGGAAGAGTTGAAGAGACATTTGGTGAAGACCCATACCTTGTTTCGAATATGGGCTTCTCTTATATACGAGGAGTTCAGGGTACTGATTGGGAAAAGGGTATTATTGCCACAGCGAAGCATTTTGTAGGATATGGATGGTCGGAGGGTGGAATGAACTGGGCTCCCTCGCATATTCCTGAGAGAGAAATGCGGGAGGTATTCCTTATGCCATTTGAAGTAGCCGTAAGAGGAGCAGGCATAGCTGCTGTAATGCCCGGTTATCACGAACTCGATGGTATTCCATGCCATAGCTCAAGAAAATTACTTAAAAACATACTGAGAGAAAGCTGGAATTTTAAAGGGCTGGTTGTATCTGATTATTTTGGGATTAATATGCTAAAGGAATTCCACCTGATTTCAGTAGATAAAAAAAATGCAGCCAAAAATGCCATTGAGTCTGGAGTAGATATTGAGCTGCCAAGTACTGATTGTTATGGCGAGCCATTAAAAAAGGCACTTGAAGAAGGTATAATAGATGAGTTATTGATTGATGAAGCTGTTGCAAGAATACTTAGAATGAAGTTCTTGCTGGGTCTTTTTGAAAACCCATTTGTAGATGAGAAGAAAGCTATAAAGGTATTCGACACGCCAGAGCAGAGATCTCTTGCTCGAGAAATGGCTAAAAAATCAATTGTGCTTTTAAAAAATGATGGCGAGTTACTTCCCATAAGCAAGAATATACAGTCAATTGCGGTAATTGGGCCAAATGCTGACGAAGCAAGAAATATAATAGGTGATTATGCATATCCCTGCCATATAGAATCATTATTAGAAATGAAAAATAATAATGAAGCATTTAATACACCTATACCTGAAAAAATAGAAATGGTTGACAACTTTGTGCCCATTTTAAGTATACTTGATGGGATAAAGGGAAAAGTTGGCAAGAAGACAAATATATTATATGCAAAGGGTTGTGATGTAATAGGAGAAAATACGGATGGGTTTAATGAAGCTGTAGAAATAGCAAAAAAATCCGACCTGGCGATTATGGTTGTTGGTGATAAGTCCGGGCTAATTGACGAATGTACAAGCGGAGAGACCAGAGACAGGGCAAGTTTAGATTTACCGGGAGTCCAGGAAGAGCTTGTAGAGGCTGTTTACAAAACAGGGACACCTGTTATAGTTGTGCTTATAAATGGAAGACCATTGTCTATAAAATGGATTACCAAAAATATCCCTGTAATAGTTGAAGCATGGCTACCTGGTGAAGAAGGAGCCCGGGCAATAGCAGATGTTCTTTTTGGTGATTATAATCCCGGAGGCAGGCTCCCTATATCTTTTCCAGAATCTGTAGGGCAGGTACCTGTATATTATGGGCATAAACCTTCAGGAGGGCGTTCTTCATGGAAGGGAGATTATGTGGAAATGGGCACAAAACCACTTTTTAATTTTGGCTATGGTTTAAGCTACACGAATTTTGAGTATGCAAATCTGGATATTAATCCAGAAAAGGCGAAATGGAATAGTTCAGTAACAATAAAATTCGATGTACAAAATAAAGGATCACGTGAAGGAGACGAAGTTGCCCAGCTATATATTAATGACATGCAATCTGAAATAACAAGGCCTGTAAAAGAGCTTAAAGGGTTTAAGAGAATTACTCTGAAACCCGGCAAAAAGAAAAGAATAACTTTTGTTCTTCCTGTAGATCAGCTAGGATTTTACAATAGAGAAATGAAATATATAATAGAACCCGGAACCATAAAGGTAATGGTGGGCAGCTCTTCAGAAGATATAAGACTTGATGGGGAATTCGAAATAGAAGGTAAAGTAAAGGAAATAACAAGCAAAGAAAGTTATTTCCCATCAGTATCAGTTAAATGAATAAAGTTTATTGTCGTATAAGTAATCAAAGAATATATAATATTGAGTGTAAAAAAATTCTATTAAAACTAAAAATTTGCTATTTTTTAATTTATTCTCCTATTTTTTAAAAAAAATATACATAAAACTATATTTTTATTAATATTTTTAGTATAATCACAAAAAATTATAAATATAATAGAAAATATTTATTTTTTTATCATTAACAAAAAGATAAAAAAATTTAATGAGGTTAGAGAATATCAATGGATAAAGAATCAGGTGTATTAATAGAAAAATGCGGTAAAGAAAATTATAATAAGCTACTGGAAATAAATAATAATTATCTAATTGAATTTATTTCAAAATTCGTGAATATACTTAATCCTAAGTCTGTATTTGTTTGTAGTGGCCTGGAAAGCGATATAGATTATATAAGAGAAAAGGCTATTAAAGATGGCGAAGAGATAAGACTTAAAATACCGGGCCATACAGTGCATTTTGATGGAATACATGACCAGGCAAGAGATAAAAAAGCTACTAAATTTCTGGTTAAGGATGGAGTAAAGTTCGGGAAAGAATTAAACACTATAGATAAGGTTGAAGGACTTAAAGAAATATACGGTATAATGTCTGATATAATGAAGAACACGGAACTTCTTGTGTTATTTTTCACGCTTGGTCCTACAAATTCACCATTTACGATTCCTGCGGTACAGCTTACTGATTCGAGTTATGTAGCACACTCAGAAATTATACTTTACAGATCTGGTTATGAAGAATTTAAGAGGTTCGGGAGCAATAATAATTTCTTTAAGTTTGTGCATTCTGAAGGCGAACTGGAAAATGGAGTCAGTCTAAATGTCGACAAAAGGAGAATATATATAGACACAGAAGAAAATATTGTATATTCAACAAATACACAGTATGGAGGTAATACTATAGGTCTTAAAAAACCTGCAATGCGTCTGGGCATAAGCAAAGCTGCCAGGGAGGGATGGTTGACGGAGCACATGTTTATTTCCGGAGTTCATGGTCCGGGAGGCAGAGTAACGTACTTTGCAGGTGCCTTTCCTTCTATGTGTGGAAAAACTTCTACTTCAATGGTAAAAGGTGAAACCATAGTTGGAGACGATATTGCACATATAAGAAATTTGAAAGGAGAACCGCGCGCTGTTAATGTTGAAATTGGAGTCTTTGGAATAGTAAAGGATATTAATCCTGAAGATGACCCTATAATATGGGATGTATTGAATAGTGAAAACGAAACAATTTTCTCTAATATTTTGATTGATAAGGAAAAAGAAGTGTACTGGATTGGAAAACCCGGGGTTAATCCGGATAAAGGGATTAATTATTCTGGTAAGTGGTTTAAAGGTAAAATTGATGAGAAAGGTAATGAGATTGAGCTCTCACACAAGAATGCAAGATTTACAACAGGTTTAAAAAATTTTGGAAACACAGACCCGGAGTATGATAACCCGCAGGGGGTATTGTTAGGAGGAATAATATATGGAGGAAGAGATTCCGATACCTGGGTACCTGTGCAGGAAGCATACAACTGGGAACATGGAATAATTACTATGGGAGCTTCCATAGAGTCTGAAACTACAGCAGCCACACTTGGTGAAACAGGAGTTAGAACCTTTAATCCTATGTCTAACCTTGATTTTTTGTCTATACCGATAGGCAAGTATGTGGATATAAATATAAAATTTGGCCAATACCTGAAGAAACACCCCAGGATATTTGCGGTTAATTATTTTTTGAGGGATGGAAATGGAGATTATCTTAATTCAAAATTGGATAAGAATGTATGGTTGAAGTGGATGGAATTGAGAGTTAATGGGGATGTTGGTGTAAAAGATACAGGAATAAGCATGATTCCATTATACGATGACCTCAGGAAGCTATTTAAAGAAGTTCTTGGTAAGGATTATAGCAGGGAAGTATATATAAAGCAGTTTACTCTTAGAATTCCGGAGAATATATCAAAGACAGACAGGATTTTAAGAATATATAATGAGCTTGGCTCGGATGTACCGGATATATTATTTAATATCCTTGAAGAGCATAGAAAAAAACTTGAAGATTTAAGACGTAAAAATGGAGATTATATCTCTCCATTTAATTTTTAGAAAACTATATAAAGTTTTATTTACTTTATTTACACTCTTCAGTAATAAAAGATTGATTTATATTGAATATAAGGTTATTACAGGTAGTTTTAAAAATCCTTATAGCTGTCAAGTTTATACATAACAAGTCCCGAGCAGGCTTTTGGATAGAAATAAGTAGTTTTTTCAGGCATAAGATATCCACCTGTGCATATTCTTTCAATTTCCTTGATGGATGGCGGGTTTAAAAAAACTCCGATGTCAAATTTTCTGGCATCTATGTTGTTTATTACCCTACTAATAGAGTGACTATAGCTAACATTTTTAATTTCATGCTTGCCTGTAATTTTTCTCATGAAAAATTTATCCAGTATGTTTATGTCCAGAGAAGAGTAATATTCTTCTGGAGTATTATTAAGTGTTTTTTTGGATACATTAGATCTTTTTAATGTTATGAAATATAATTTTCTTTCTCTTCCATAAAGAAAAAAGCTATTGAGGCCTTTCGATTTTGATTCTAATAGTTTTTCATGAATGAAAGCAGGAGAGCTAACTGAATATATTTCAGTCAAAAAGTTATGACTTATTATATTTATTAATTCTGATAAACCCGGATATTTTATGAATTTTATCAGTCTGTAATATGGTAGTATCATAAAATCATTCTGGCTGCTGTCGATATATAGGGTTAGGATAAAATCTTCAGGTATTGAATTTTTAGATGTGTATCCCTGTTTGAATTTTTTTAAATAATCATTTCTGTATTTTAGTGAAGTTTCGTAACGGTGATGACCATCTGCTATTATTAGTTTTTTGTGCTTCATAAGATTTATAATTTTGTTTATATCCTTATGGTCTGTAATCTTCCATAATCTGCATTTTAGGTCTGTGTCATAGGTTACACCTGTGCTTATGAGAGGGTTTTTGTTGATGTTATTGTCAAGTATGGGCTTTATTTTTTTTTGATTGTCGTTATAAAGTGTAAAAACAAGCCCAAAGTTTGTTCTACATTTTGATAATAATTTTAATCTATCCTTTTTTATGCTGGACAGAGTTTTTTCATGAGGAATAATCTGTAATTTGGAGTACGGCTCTATCCTGGTAAGTCCAATAAATCCTGAAATTTTTTTTATTTTACCGCAGTAAACAAAGCTTTCTTCAAAAATATAGAAACATCTTTCGTTATCGAGTTCGAGTATCCCCTTATCCATCCACTGGCTTAGTAGCTCTCCTGCTCTTATATACTTTTCACCAGAATCGCCTTCTGGAAGTGTTAGATGTACTATGTTGTAAGGGCTGGATTTACAGAGCTCTTTTATAAGAGGTGATGATATTACATCGTAAGGAGGAGATATCACTCTGGATATATTTCCTGCTTTGTTTTCGTTATATAAGAGTCCTCTTAATGGTATAATATCAACCATTTATTTAATCCTTATGAAGGATTGGTTTGGCATAAATTTAGTAAAGCTCTGTCTAAATTAATATAAAATTGAATTGAAATTATAGCAATATAAATTTTTATTTACAAATGATTTACGTAAGTTTTTTATTGGCGCTGTTAATTGCTGATAAAGAATGATATAAATTATTATTATCTAGCATTATTTCTGGAAAATAAAAAGAAAGGTCATAATATAAGGATATGAAGTATCTTCTATTATTTTTGATATTCAGTTTTTTTGGTGTGGGCGTAGAAATATTCTTTTCTTCTATACATGATTATATAAGATATAAGGACATCGCCTTTAAGGGGAGATCTTACTTATGGATGTTTCCTATTTATGGTGCCTGGGGACTGGCAATAGGTCCATTGTATAATCTAATAGATTTTATTCCATTTGCAATCAGAGGCTTTATTTATCTTGTGATTATATTTGCAGGGGAGTTTTGCTATGGTTATATATTAAAGATTGCTATAAAAAAATGCCCCTGGGAATACAAAGGAAGGTGGACTTTATTGGGACTTGTTAATCTTCTTTATATTCCATTCTGGCTAATTTTTGGATATATATCGGAGTTAATTTATAGAGGGTTTATATCAGTAACCATATATTAAGATTGAAAATTTTTTAAGGTTCGAGCCCTTAAATGATTTTTTTTTATTTAATCTCCAGTGCTTTCTTCAGAGTTGGTTTCCTCTTCATAACTTTGAACATCTCCAACATCAATGAGTGCTATTGCCCCAAGTGTAGATACATTATTAAAATTAAAAGTTTTGGATGAGGAAATTACCAGTTCAGTGGATTCCAGGTTATCGGTATCCATTATTGATATTGTAAATCCCAGAACGTCTCCATCAGAAGGTAAATAATTCGTAAAATTATACCACGGTATACTTGCTTCAAGTATATAACCGTTAGCAAGCCTTGTGGATTCAATTACAGTCCCCCTCGGAGGTGAATTTGAGGGCCAGTTCATGAATGCCTCCTCTATCATTCCGGTAAAACTACCGGGGGATAAATCAATCTGATAATCATCGCTGTTGTAAAATTGAATCTGCATATCTTCTTCCAGTTCGGTGTCAAATACAATTGATATGCTGTCACCTTTGTTTATCTGATTTCCCGTATAATTCTGGCTGAATACATCATCAATTACCTGTATGGCAAGATAGAAGTTATCTTCATCCCAGCAGGAATAAAAAATACCGGAAATGTCATTGTGTGATGTGTAATTCTCTTTTTTAATGGTTGGCTCAAATTGAGTAAAACTTTCGAAATTATTCCATTCCTGTATACTTCCATCTATTACAGGGGGAGTATAGCATTTATAGCAAAATAAAGGGACGCCTGTTGGGATAGTGTTATTGGTTCTGAATACAGACTCTTCTAAAATCTGATTTTTCTTTTCTTCGATATCGACATTTACTATTTTTTCTTTTTCGGGTTCATCTTCATACTGAACACTGAAATATACTGTGTTTGAAGATGAAATTACGTCACCATTTCCGTCCATAAGCTTTGCTATCATCTTATATTCTCCGGATTTTGATGGGTTCCAGTTATATTCGTAGGGTGGTGAGGTAAAAGATTTTATCTCGCTGTCATCTACAAATATTTTTACTATGTAATCTGTACTTTCGACCTCTTCAGCCCTTATTTCAATTGGTACAGTTTCATTTTGGTTGACAAAATCAAATATTTTTTCATTGGCAGGAGAAGCAATAACCAGGGTATAATCTACTTCCTCTTCTTCCTCATGATCTTTTGCAGAAAAGAAGTTTAATGGAGCACAGCTTCTAAAGGAAAAGAATATAATAATGGCGAATATTAGAATAAAGGCAAACAGAATATAAGGGATTCTATCAAGTATAAACATATTCTTCTTATATCTACTTTTCATTCCTTTTGCTTTTTCCTTTCTGATATTATCTTTTGGGAAAGGTTAGGAGGCAGCTCTTCGTAATGAGAGAACTTCTGTGTAAATCTACCTCTTCCCTGTGTTAAAGAAGTAAGATCAATTGTATAATTAAAAGATTCAGATTGAGGAACAGTGGCTTTTATAAATTGTTTTTTGTTATCGGTAGGAGTCATAGATATAATTTTACCTCTTTTTGAATTGATATCTCCTATAATGTCTCCCATGTATTTTTCAGGTACTAAAATTTCCAGCTCCATAATTGGTTCAAGAATAACAGGCGAAGCTTCCATCATTCCCTTTTTAAATGCCATAGATGCAGCTATTTTAAAAGCCATTTCTGATGAGTCGACAGTATGGTATGAACCATCGTATAAGTTTACACTTACGTCAACTACCGGGTAATCTGCAAGAACACCGGCCAGCAGAGCTTCCCTGATACCTTTTTCAACACCTGGTATATAACCTTTGGGTATTGCGCCACCAAATATACTATCTTTGAATTCGAAACCGCTACCACTAGGGAGTGGCTTTAATTCAATGAAAACATGCCCATACTGGCCACGTCCTCCAGATTGTTTTTTATATTTATATTCAGCTTTTGCTTCTTTTCTTATGGTTTCCTTATATGCTACATCAGGAGTAAAAAGTTCGACATCGACATCAAATTTATCTTTTAATTTTTCTACTGCTGTAGAGAGATGAAGTTCGCCCATTCCCTGAATGATATTTTGATGTACTTCGATATTTAGTTCCTGTTTTAATGTAGGGTCTTCCTGCATTAATTTCGATAATCCATTGCTGATCTTTTCTTCATCACCTTTGCTTTTGGGTATTAAAGATTTTAATAGCGTAGGAGAGAAATATTCACCTGCAGGTAATTTTAAAGGATGATCCTGTGCTGATATAGTGTCGTCATTCATAATTTCCATTATTTTAGAGACCGCGACAATATCACCGCAGGAAGCCTCGCTTATATCTATCTGGTTTTTACCCTGAAGATTGAACAAATTGGTGAATTTGTATGTTTTTTCTGAGCTTGAAATGTAATAACTCTCATTTAACTTGATTGTGCCAGAGAAGATTCTAAATATTGATAATTTACCAATGTAAGGGTCTGCCATTGTCTTGAAAACATATGCCAGGACAGGCCCTTCCGGTGAAGGTTTTATATCGACTTCTGAATTATTTTTTAAGTCAATTGGTTTTAATGGTTTAATATCAAGAGGTGAGGGGAGTAAAGTATTTATATAATCCATAAGTATATCTATGCCAATGTTTTTGCCTGAAGAGACAGCAAATGCCGGTATAACCTTACCTGATATTACCGCGTTTTTTAGAACATCATTTAATAATGTATCGCTTATCTTTTCACCTTCAAGATATTTATTTAAAAGCTCGTCATCCGTTTCAATTATAGACTCAATTAGTTCATTATGACGGGTTTCAACGTTTTCTTTAATTTTATCATCGGTGGGAATTTTTGAGCCCGAGTAGTTTTTATCTTTATACTCATAAGTCTGGTTCTGGAATATATCTACAATTCTTGAAAAACCCTCGCCGCTGTTTACAGGAATTGTTATGGGAACAAGATTTAGCTTATACTCTTTTTTTATATCTTCAACAAGTCCTGAAAAGTCAATATTTTCAAGGTCCATTTTATTGAGTATGAAGAAAATCGGGCGAGATTCCTTTGAAAGTAGCTCCATGGGAAGCTCAGTTGGTGCCTGTATGCCTGTTTTTGCATCAATAACCATCAGGACACTGTCAACTACTTTGATTGCAGACTGGGTCTGTCCTATGAAATCCATATAACCCGGGCAATCTATTAAATTTATGTTGAAATTCTTCCACTTATAATGAAGCAGGCTTGAATTGATGCTAAATCCCTTTTTAGTTTCAAGTGGTGTGAAGTCTGATACAGTATTTTTAGATTCTATAGTACCCAGTCTATCAATTGCTCCGGAATTATATAGAATGCATTCTGAAAGTGAGGTTTTACCGGTTCCATTGCCAGAGATTATTCCGACTACTTTATTGTATGAACAACTATTTCTATCCATTAAAATCCTCCCAAAAAAAAGTAAATGTGTAATTTAATGATATAAGTTAGGACAATAGAAGAAATATATCATAAAAAATTTTGTGTGTAAAAGTAATATTGATTCAAATACAGGCTCTGGCTGGCAGTAAGCGGAATTATATTTTTGAGTTTATTTATATGATATAATTTAAAATTGTTCATTTTTAGCTTGCAGGGATGTAAAATATTTATTTTATTTCTTGCTAAATTAAATAGTTCATTAATTAGGAGGGGTGATTATTATGACGATAGGTGTGATAGTTGTTATAGCGGTAATTCTAGGTATAGCGTTGATTCTGGTATTGATTTCAATAGGTCTATACAATTCTATTATATCTTTAAGGAATAAGGTTGATAATGCATGGCACCAGATAGATGTTCAACTGAGAAAAAGATATGACCTGATACCCAATCTGGTTGAAACAGTAAAGGGTTATGCGAAACACGAAAGAGAAACACTGGAGAAAGTAATTAATGCTAGAAATATGGGAATTGACGCTAAAACGGTAAAGGACCAGGCAAAAGCTGAAAACATGATAACGAGTACTTTGAAATCATTGTTTGCCTTGTCCGAGAATTATCCAAATCTTAAGGCTGACCAGCATTTTTCGAGATTAATGGAGCAGTTAAACGGCATTGAAAGTAACATAGCGTATGCCAGGCAGTTTTATAACGATATGGTTATGAGATTTAACACGATGATACAGACATTTCCGGGTAATGTTTTTGCCAGGATGTTCCATTTTAGCGAAAGGGATTATTTCGAGATTGAAGAAATGGAAGCAAGGGAACCGGTTAAAGTTAGTTTTTAAGATTTAAATATTTTTTTAAAATAAGAAGTGGCTTAAAAGATGTATGAGTATATTGCCAAAAATAGAGCAAAAACAGTAGTTATAATAATTGGATTTGTGGTTTTTATAACCATAGTAGGTTTTGCTCTGGGTTATTATGTTGATTATAGATATGGTATAAACAGTAATTTCTCAATACTATTTATGGTAGCCGCCCTAATTATTTCTATTATTGTAAGTTTCTCGAGTTATTATTATAGTGATAGAATTGTACTCGGGCTTACGGGCGCAAGATCGATATCAAGGGAGGAAAATCCGAGGGTTTATTACATGGTTGAAGGTCTTTCAATAGCAGCAGGATTACCGGTACCGGGGATTTATATGATAGAGGATAGCGGACTTAATGCTTTTGCAACAGGACGTAACCCACAACATGGTGTTGTAGTGTTTACGCGTGGCCTTCTTGAAAACCTGAATGATGAAGAGCTTAAAGGAGTAATATCACACGAACTTTCTCATATAAAAAATTATGACATACTTCTTGGAACGATAATAGTGGTGCTTGTTGGAATGATTTCTATAATAAGTAATATTATACTCAGAAGTTTTATATTTGGAGGTAGAAGAAGAACCGGAAGAACCGCCGGAGGCGGTGCATTATCTATTATTTTTTTGCTGCTGGGACTGGCACTTTTGATTCTTTCGCCTATAATTGCTACTATTATAAGGCTGGCGATAAGCAGGAACAGGGAATTTCTTGCTGACTCGACGGGGGCTATGATATCAAGATACCCTGCGGGTCTGGTAAACGCACTGAGAAAAATTAGCCAGCACAGTGATGTTAGAACTGCCAGCAACGCTACCGCTCATTTGTTTATAGCGAATCCATTTGGGAACAGGGCAAAGGCAGCATTTAGTAATTTATTTAATACCCATCCTCCTACGGAAGAAAGGATAAGAAGACTTGAAAGGATGTCTTTAGGAGTGGGAATATAATATGGAGGTGTTTTAAATATGGAAAAAGGAACATTAAAAGTAAAGGCAGGGCTTGCAAGGATGTTAAAAGGCGGTGTGATTATGGATGTAGCCACACCCGAGCAGGCAAAAATAGCAGAAGAAGCAGGAGCAGTATCAATTATGGCTCTTGAAAGAATCCCTGCAGATATAAGGGCGGCAGGTGGTGTCGCAAGGATGACTGATCCTGAAATTATATTAAAGATAATGGATGTTGTATCAATTCCTGTAATGGCAAAAGTAAGAATAGGACATTTTGCTGAGGCCCAGATACTGGAGTCTATTGGAGTTGATTATATAGATGAAAGTGAAGTTTTAACACCTGCTGATGAGAAATTTCATATAAATAAATGGGATTTTAAAGTTCCATTTGTTTGCGGAGCTACTAATTTAGGTGAAGCTTTACGAAGAATCGGAGAGGGAGCTGCAATGGTAAGAACTAAAGGAGAAGCAGGTACTGGCGATGTAATTGAAGCTGTCAAGCACATGAGATGCATAAAAGATGAATTAGCGAGAATTGTTTCAACGCCTGTAGAAGAACTTATGTCTGCAGCTAAAGAAATGGGTGCTCCTTATGACCTTGTGTTATATGTGCATGAAAATAAAGAACTGCCTGTGGTTAATTTTTCGGCAGGCGGGATTTCAACTCCTGCTGACGCTGCAATGATAATGCAGCTGGGTGCAGACGGAATTTTTGTTGGCTCAGGAATATTTAAGTCAGAGAACCCATCAAAAATGGCAAAAGCTATTGTTGAGGCTACAACACACTTTAATAATCCTGAAATACTTGCAAGAGTTTCAAGAGGTCTGGGGACAGCTATGAAAGGAACTGCAATATCCACACTTTCAGAAAAGGAGGTAATCTCGAATAGGGGATGGTAAAAAAGATTGAGAATATAAAAGTTGGAGTCCTTTCTCTACAGGGAGCTTTTATAGAGCACATAATAAAACTGAATGAATGCGGAGTAAGCGCTATAGAGATAAGGCTTCCTGAAAATTTAAGTGATGTTGACGGGCTTATTATTCCAGGAGGAGAGAGTACGACAATAAATAAGTTATTAAATGAATATAATTTTAAGAATAGTCTTGATAGATTTTATAAAGATAAAAAACCTATATTTGGTACATGCGCGGGATTGATATTAATGGCCAAAGAGATACAGGACGAGGGCAATGGTCTGGGATATATAGATATGGTTGTTAAGAGAAATGCTTATGGTCGCCAGGTGGATAGTTTTGAAGAATTAGTGTATATAGATTTTAATAATAATGGAAAGCAGACAGAGTTTAACTCAGTATTTATAAGAGCGCCAAAGATTTTGAGTACCGGAAAGGATGTTAAAGTAATGGCGCAACTTAACGGCGAAGCGATACTAGTAAAAAATGATAGTGTTATGGTAAGCACTTTTCATCCTGAATTAACTAATAGTCTTGAAGTACATGATTATTTTATAAATATGATAAGAAAACATAAAGGAGAGTCCTGACATGTCCGGGCATTCGAAATGGCATTCAATTAAACATAAGAAAGCCAAGGAAGACGCAAAAAGAGGCAATATATTCGGTAAACTAAGCAGAAGCATAATCGTAGCTGTAAAAGAAGGTGGAGGCGGAGATCCGAAGGACAATATATCTCTTGCAAACGCTATTGCCAAAGCAAAGGAATACAATATGCCTCAGAATAATATAGAAAGGGCAATCAAGAGAGGTACAGGTGAAATAGAAGGCGAAGACTATGAGAGTATAATATATGAAGGATATGGTCCCGGCGGCATAGCATTAATGATCGAAGTTTTAACAGAAAACCGTAATAGAACTGCTTCTGATATAAGGAATATTTTGAATAGATATGGTGGAACACTGGGTGAATCAGGTAGTGTGAGCTGGCAGTTTGAAAGAAGTGGCATAATAATAGTTGAAAAAAATGAAGTAAAAGATGAAGAGGAATTCATGTTAAGTATGATTGATATAGGTGCGGAAGATATTGACGAGTACGATGACTTATATGAAATAAGGACAAATCTAAATGACTTTACGAAGGTTAAAAATGTTCTGTCAGAAAAGAATATTAATATAAAATCAGGTGAACTTACTTTTTTGCCTAAATCTACTATTAATCTGTCAGATGAAGTCAGTGCTAAGGCATTAAGGTTGATTAACACACTGGATGACCATGATGACGTACAGAATGTCAGCACAAATCTGGAAATATCAGACGAGATGCTGGGAGATATGTAGCTATAAAAAAATATCATTCGAACATGACAGATAAGAATGTTAGAATACTGGGAATAGACCCCGGGCTTGAGGCTACCGGAGTGGGTGTTCTTGATATAATTGGCCAGGAGTATCATCCTGTATATTCTGATTGCATTACAACGGATAAGAGCAAGCCAGTATTTGATAGGCTGGAGAAGATTTACATTGAAATTGACAGGATAATAAAAAAATATAGTCCGGATTGCCTGGCAATAGAAGAGATTTTTTTTAATGTGAATGTTAAAACAGCTTTAGACATAGGCCAGGCAAGAGGCGTGTCCATTCTTGCGGGGAGCATTAATAAACTCAAGATATATGAATACACTCCTCTTGAGGTTAAGCAGGCAGTAGCGGGGTACGGGAGAGCAACGAAGAAGCAGGTTAAGTACATGTTAAAAATTATTTTAAAGGTTAAGGATAATTTCTTTCATTCGAGAGATGATGCATGGGATGCAATGGCGATATCTGTATGCCACGCCAGCTACAGGAAATTCCGGGAAAAAGTTAAGATTAATGATATTGATAGATAGAAAAATAATAAAGGATAACAGAGTTTAACACTTCTATGATAGCAAAGATATTTGGAAAGATAATAAAAAAAACTCCCTCGAGCGTTATAATACAGACAGGAGGTATAGGATTTGAAGTATTAATATCTTCCAGGACTTTTGAAAATATACCCGGTCCCGGCTCGGACGTAGAACTTGACATTTATACGCATGTCAGGGAGGAAGAATTGAAACTGGTGGGTTTTCTGGATGATGAAGATAAAGATTTTTTCTTAAAACTACTAAGTGTCTCAGGTATATCAATTAAAATAGCTATAAGTGCACTATCTATTTATAGCGGAAACGAAATTAAAAAAATTATTACTGAAAGAGAAGTAGATCTTTTAAGAAGGATACCGGGGATTGGACTAAAGCTTGCGGAAAGAATGATAGTGGAGCTTAAGGATAAGATAGAAGAAGAAAAAATGATTCTGTTGCGAGGAGACAGCCTGATAGGAAATAAAAAGCTGGACGAAGTAAAGCAGGCTTTAAAAACACTGGGCTACAGCACGAATGAAATAATGAGGGCTATGTCAGGATTAGATGCAGATGCCATTGATAAAAGAAAAACCGAGGAAATATTAAAAATGGTGCTTAAAGTAATGTGATAGGGGTATTAATTGAGTGAAGTAGATAAAAAAAATAATGAAGATAATTATATAAATCCAAAACACTTGAAGGTTGATACAGAACTTGACAAAAGTCTAAGACCCAGGACAATATCTGATTTTATCGGACAGGAAAAAATAATAGAAAATCTTTTAGTATTTATTAAATCTGCTAAAAAAAGAAAAGAGCCTCTTGACCATGTTATTTTGTCAGGACCTCCGGGTCTTGGTAAGACATGTCTTGCAGAGATAATCGCCAATGAACTTGAAGTTGGATTCAGGATTACATCGGGACCGGCTATAGAAAGAGCTGGGGACCTTGCAGCAATACTGACAAATCTTGAAAAGTTCGATGTGTTATTTGTTGATGAAATACATAGATTAAATAGAAGTATTGAGGAAATTTTGTATCCTGCAATGGAGGATTACAAACTGGATATAATAATAGGGAAGGGACCTTCTGCAAGATCTATAAGAATCGATATCGAGCCATTTACTATTATTGGAGCGACGACAAGAATAGGATTGGTTGCGCCACCACTCAGGGACAGATTTGGCGTAAACTTAAGACTTGACTATTACAACAAAGAAAATATCGTAAAGATTATAATAAGGTCAGCATCTATACTTGGCATAGAAATAACAAAGAAAGGTTCAGAAATTATAGCAGGGAGAAGCAGAGGCACACCAAGGATTGCCAATAGATTATTGAGAAGAGTGAGAGACTATGCTCTTATGTATAGTGGCAGTGTAATAGATGAAGAGATAGCTGAAAAAGCCCTGAGTAAGCTTGATATCGATAAGCTGGGTCTTGATGTGGTAGATAAGAAAATATTAAATACACTGGTTGTAAAATTTAACGGCGGACCGGTTGGTGTGGGGACTATCGCTGCTTCGGTAGGAGAGGAAGTTGACACCATAGAAGATGTTTATGAACCATATCTTTTACAGCTTGGTTTTGTAAAGAGGACTTCAAAAGGCAGGGTGGCTACAGATATTGCTTTCAAATATATGGGAATATCAAAGGAAGGTGCTCCGGGGCTTTTCGATAATATGACCAGAAATGAAGATTGAACTATTTGATTATGAACTTCCTCGAGAGTTTATAGCCCAAAGACCATTAATAAATAGGGATAATTCCAGGCTATTGGTTCTCGATAGAAAAACAGGTGGAATAGAACATGATTTTTTTTATAATATCCATTCGTATTTAAAAAAAGGAGATGTGCTGGTTGTAAATGAAAGTGGAGTTTCAAGATGCAGGTTAAAAGGCAAAAAAGAAAAAACCGGAGCAAATATTGAATGTTTTGTTTTAAATAAATTAAAACAAAATGAATATTTATCTTTAATTAAACCTTCCAAGAGAATTAAACCTTATGACAGAGTTATTATAGGAGAGCATTATTTTACTGTTAAGTCAAAATTAGATTACGGGAAAGTAATAGTGGAATTCGATGTTCCTGCAGAAGATATTTTTAATGAGTCTGGAGAAGTACCGTTGCCGCCATATATCAAAAATACCAGTATCAGAGAAGAGCTTTATCAAACTGTTTATGCTAATAAAAAGGGGTCAAGAGCAGCTCCAACCGCAGGACTTCATTTTTCTAATGAATTAATCAATAAGATAGAAAAAAAGGGGATAATTTTTTCGAAATTGAGGCTGGATATAGGTCTTGATACTTTTAGACCAATAACAGAGGAAGAAGTTGAGGAGCACAGGATTCACAGAGAGAATTATTATATTGAGGAAAGTGAAGCAAAAAAAATAAGAAAAGCAAAAGATGCGGGGAATATGATTGTTGCAGTTGGGACAACTGTTGTCAGGGTTCTTGAAACTTTGATGATAAAGCATGGGAAAATAACAGGGGACAGTGGCAATACTGATATTTATATTTATCCCGGGTATAATTTTAAAGCTTTTGACTGGTTGATTACAAACTTCCATCTTCCCCGGTCAACACTTATAGTAATGGTATCTGCTTTTGCAGGAAGAGAAAATATAATGAAAGCCTATGATGAGGCAAAAAAGAACGGATACAGGTTTTATAGTTTCGGGGATTGCATGCTTATAAAATAATAAAAGACATGGATATGAGATAAAAAAATTCAATTTTCTATTAGTTAATTTTATACTGTTTAAAAGAATTTTTTTTAAGAGCAGATTATTCTTTATTAAAGAATTATTTTTAGTATTAAAACCGGATGGTTATTATTTATCAAAATTAAATTTTTTGCTGCTAAGAATTTTTATGCATGCGTTTGCTACCCTGGTGTCGTAAAGCTTTCCTTTATTTCTTCTAATTTCGTTTATCGCTGCTTTTATGCCAAGAGCAGCTCTGTATGGTCTGTGGGAGGACATTGCTTCAGCTACATCGGAAACCCCTATGATTTTTGCTTCCAGCATGGTGTCCTTTCCCTTGAGCCCCCTGGGATAGCCAGAACCATTTTCTCTTTCATGATGCTGGAGTATTATCTCTGCTATAGGGCAGTTAAAATCGATTGCTTTAACAATATCGGACCCTGTCTGTGGATGGGTTTTGATTATATCAAATTCAATTTCCGATAATCTGCCGGGTCTTGAAAGGATGGAAGGCGGTATATTTATTTTACCTATATCATGAAGCTGAGCAGCTATTTTTACCGACCTGATTCTGCTATCATCAAGTTTTAACTTTTTAGCTATTTCTACCGCAAGCCTGGTTACTCTTTTTTGATGGCCGTATGTAAAGGGGTCTCTTTTTTCAACTAATGATGAAAGGGTATCTATAACCTGGCTAAATGTTTCTGAAAGTTGTTTATATGACTTTTTTCTTTTGGTAATATCAACAAAATTACCCAGTATATATTTTATTTTCCCATCTTCTTTTATTGACTTCTCCAGAACTTCTACCCAGAACTTATTCCCTTTATTATTTACTAATGGGAGCTCTATATGGTTTACTCCGCTGATTATAACTTTTTCTATGTTTGATAGATAAATTTTTTCCATATCCTTTATCCAGTAGGGTCGGGGCGGCTTTCCGCCAATTATTTCACTTGACGAAAACCCGGTTAATTTTTCAAAAGCAGGGTTGATATATTTCATAGTTTTATCAGGGTCCATGACGTAAATTGGAGTTATAGAATTATTAAGAATACTACTATTAAATTCTTCGCTTTCCTTCAGTTTTTTTTCTATTTTTATAATGCTGGTTATATCAGTAATTATCACCTGAACTCCGGTAATTTTTTTACCCTTTTTAATAAGTGAATTACGTATGTTTCCGGTAAAAAGTCTGCCGTTCTTATGTTTCCAGGTCACGGTAAAGGGTTTCACATTTTTACCGAGCATAAGTCTGGTAAACATATTAAGATATGATGGTATATCTTTTACCTTAAAGTTTTTTAATCTGGTAAAATTTTTGCCCACGATTTCATCCTTTTTAAAACCCGTGAAATCGAGAATTACATCACTCACATCACTTATAATCCCTGTTTTATTTATAATAACTATACCAGCCGGTGAAGTTTTAAAAATGTGCCTGTACTTTTCTTCACTTTCTTTATAGGAATCTATTGCCTCCAGTTCGGCAGTCATATCCCTTATATATCCTTCAATTAATTTAAGGTTAATATTAGGAAAATGAAGTAACTTCCCGGTTTCCGATACCCATTTTATTTTGTTTTTTGCAGTGATTATACGGTATTTAAGATTGATTATTTCGTTTTTTTTAACTTCTTTTTTAAGATAATTCATTACCATTTTTCTGTCTTCAGGATGGATAATATCGCTATAGGCTATTTTATTGTTTATTATTAAATCCGACTGTTTATAACCTGTTATTTGATTGCAGGCTTCGCTGATAAATTCAATGGTACGGTGGTCATCCTTTCTGCAGCAAAAAACCATGCCAGGGAGCTCATTAATCATCGGGGAATGAAAGAGAGAATTTTTTTTGATAATATCTTTTATATACTTATCTTTGTTTTTAAATTTTTCAAGTTTAAGGAGTTCTTCATGGAGATTGATATGTAAATTAATAAAATGTTCTACCATACCTGATGTTGTCTGTGGAATGCATGAAATTTTATTGTTGATGGAATCGTTTTTCTGTGGATATTTCATGTTATATTGTTTTTAAAATTATAAAGTTTAGAATTTGATAAGAATATGTCTATATTATACTGTAAATAAAAGAATAATAAAATTAGATGTAATTTTATGGGTATTATGTTTCATACAAAAAATTAATTCTTTTTAATATACTATCAATAAGCTTTATATTTTTAATATAACTTATATAATTATTGAAAAAATGTCAGGGTGTTGAAAAATATTTAATATAAAAAATTTGTTTGACGGAGTTATATTGCAGGAGTCAGCGGATATAAAATGTAATTATAAATAAACCCGGAGGTAAATTTTGATTAACACTATAATATGGCTGTTAATAATTTTTTTTGCAAGAATTATCGATGTGAGTCTGGGCACCATCAGGGTCAATATGATAGTCAGGAGGAAAAAGACTATTGCTGCTCTGGTGGGTTTTGTTGAGGTAATGATATTTATATCTATTATTGTCAGGATAATTAAAGATATTGATAACATATACGGGACAATTGCTTATGGAGCTGGTTTTGCTGTAGGTACCATTGTGGGGATTATAATATCTGAGAAACTATCTCGGGACCTGGTAAGTGTTAATATTATTTCAAGGAAATATAATAATGAGATTAAAGAATTACTTCTAAAAGAAGATTTCGGTTTTACATGTTATAAAGGAGTCGGGAGACAGAGTGAAGTAGAGATTATAAATGTTGTATGCAGTAATTCTGTTCTTTCAAAATTAAGCGAATTGGTGCACAGGCAGGACCCCAATGCTTTTGTTGTATGTTATATGCTTGATAAAATAAGAGGAGGGTTCATAAGGGGCCTTAAAAAGAAGTAAAAGATATTATGTGCAGGCATATTACTTAAGAAATTTCTCTAAAAATCAAAACTTCTATTATATCTATTGTCTAATATATAATAAAATTTTTGATGTTATATAAAATAATTTATATTGACGTATGCAGAAGAATATATATATTAGTCTAAATAAATAATAAGTAAAAAAAGAAAGATTGGAATTAGAATAATGGCATGTGATTGAAATTATGATTTTTACTTAAAAAGATATTAATCCAACGACTTAATTAAAAAGGAGCTAAAAAAAATGAAAGAGGACTCTTTAAAAAGTGAGCCTCCCCAGAAAGGAAATAATTCAAATTCAGGTAAGAAAACAATTGGTCCTATATCCAATCTGGAAGAGTATTTAAAACCTGATTGGTGGAAAACCATTTTTAACTCTAAATATTTAAAAACAGATGGTGATGTTGTAGACGATAAAGAAATCACACGGAAAGAAGTAGATTTGTTTATAAAGATTTTAAATATGAATCCTGAAGACAGGATACTTGATTTATGCTGTGGCCAGGGGCGCCACTGTGTGGAGCTTGCAAACAGGGGATTTAATCGAGTGGAAGGCCTGGATAGATCCCATTATCTTATTCAAAAAGCGAAAAAGGAAAGCCTGTCTGTAAGATTCAGGGAAGGTGATGCAAGAAAGCTGCCTTATGCATCTGATACATTTGATGTGGTGATGATTCTGGGAAATAGCTTTGGATATTTTGAGACTGCAAAAGAAGATATGATGGTTTTGAGGGAAGTTTTAAGAGTTCTTAAGCCATGGGGGAGATTCTTGATTGATATATCTGATGGTGAATATTTAAGAAAAAATATAAAACCCCGCTCCTGGGAGTGGATAGATAAAAAGTACTTTGTTTGCAGAGAACGTTCATTGTCTCTTGACAAAACTCGATTAATTTCAAGGGAGATAATAAGCAACGTGGACAGTGGAGTAATAGCAGACCAGTTTTATGCCGAAAGGCTTTATGCAGAGAATGAAATAATAGAGTTTTTAAAACAGGCTGGATTCAATAATATCATCTCCCATGGAAGCATCAGAACTGATTCAAAAAGAAATCAGGATCTCGGAATGATAGAAAAAAGAATCATTATAACAGCAGTAGCTAAAAAACAGTGGTCAGCTGTTAAAAGTAAGAAACATCACTTAAGGAATGTAGTAGTGCTTCTTGGTGACCCAAACAAGGTTGATATCTTAAAGCCGTTATATTTGTTTGACGAAGATGACCTTTATACCATTGATAGACTGAAAGATTCGTTAAGGGAGATTGAAAAAGAATATAATTATAGTTTCAGTTATCTTTATAACCATGAAACAATGATAAAAGACCTTATCAGGATGCAGGAAAAAGGCAAAATAGATTTTGTATTTAATCTTTGCGATGAAGGTTATTTTAATGATGCAAGAAAAGAGCTTCATGTACCGGCTTTACTGGATATTCTTGGTATCCCGTACACTGGTTCCGAACCTCAGTGCCTTGCTCATTGTTATGATAAATCACTTATAAGAGGTATCGCAGAAGAAATTGGGATACCCACACCTGAGGCATTTTTTATAAAATCAGGAGATGTATCATTTGAGGTTCCTTTTGATTTCCCGATGATTATTAAACCAAACTTCGGTGACTCAAGTTTTGGAATAACCAGGAGAAATGTAGTTAATAGCATTGAGAATATCATTAGTGTGATTTCTGAAATAAGAGATAAGCTGGGATATGAAAAACCTATATTAATAGAGGAGTTTTTAAGCGGGAAAGATTTAAGTGTTGGAATAATAGGGAATTTTCCTGATTCTTATACAGTTCTGCCGGTAATCGAAGAAGATTATTCTGCACTGTCGCCTGAACTTCCGAGAGTCTGCGGATACGAAGCAAAGTGGTTGCAGGATTCGCCTTACTGGAAAGTTAAATCTATACCTGCTGAGCTGAAGCCTGAAACAGAAAGATTTATAGTAGATTGTTCTTTGAGAATGTTTGAGCGACTTGAATGCAAAGATTATGCCCGTCTGGACTGGAGATTAAACTCAAAAGGTGAGCCTAAATTGCTGGAAGTAAATCCAAATCCGGGGTGGTGCTGGGATGGGCATCTCGCAAAGATGTCTAAATTAAAAGGGATGTCTTACAGGGAAATGCTGCTTGCAATCCTCAGAGAAGCCGAAAAGAGACTCAAATTTGAGGAGAAGCTAGACAAACTATCATCAGCAGAAGTAAAAATGGAATGAACCAGGAAATATAAGTATAATGACTTTTTTTGAAATTTTAGGTAAAGATAAGAGTTCTTGCGCAAGGGCTGGAATAATAACAACAAAAAGAGGAACTATAAATACACCTGTATTTATGCCGGTTGGTACTAAAGCAACTGTTAAGGCTGTAACAAATGAGCAGCTTTATGAACTTGGATGTGAAATTATTCTTGGCAATCTATATCATCTTTATCTCCAGCCCGGTATAGAAGTTATAGAAAAAGCAGGTGGGCTTCACAGGTTTATGAACTGGAAAAGAAATATACTGACAGACAGTGGAGGGTTTCAGGTATTTAGCCTTAGCAAAATAAGGAAAATTGTTGATGATGGGGTTGAATTCAAGTCTATAATAGACGGTTCGACTCATTTTTTTACTCCGGAAGATGTAGTGAAAATGCAGTGCAGAATCGGTTCTGACATTATTATGGTTCTTGATGAGTGTATACCTTTTAATGAAGATTATGGTTATACGCATAGAGCAGCGGAGAGGACTATCAGGTGGGCAGAACTATCATTGAAGAAGAAAAGAAGCATATGTGACAATGAGGATAACAGGATATTTGGCATAGTACAGGGTGGATTCATAAAAGATTTAAGAAGATATTGTGCACAATCTATATCCGGTATGGATTTCGATGGTATAGCAATAGGTGGATTAAGTGTTGGCGAACAGAGAGATAAGACAATTGATATTTTAAATCACACAATGGAATACATTGACAGGGGAAAACCTGCTTATTTTATGGGTCTCGGGGACCCCAAAGGAATTATAGAAGCTGTAAGCACTGGAGTCGACATGTTTGACTGTGCAATGCCTACACGGATATCCAGGAATGGAAGTGCCTTTACTTCAACTGGCAGGATAAATATAAAAAATAAAAAATATACTTATGATTTGACTCCAATTGACAGCGAATGTGATTGCTATACCTGCAGGAATTATTCAAAATCTTATTTGAGACATTTGTTCAGAAGCAAGGAGATACTTTCAAGTGTGCTTTTAACGATACACAATCTTCATTTTATTTTTAATTTAGTTAACAGCGCAAGAAATTCCATATTGTCAGGAGTATTTGATAAATTTAAAAAAAATTTTCTGAGTAGATATATGGAAAATTCAGAAGTTTAAACTCAATTTTTCAAGTTTTTTTAAGATTTTTTTATTTTATTTATTTAGTGTTATTTATAATTTACATTTTTGGTAATTATTTAGTATAGTTGGAATAGTTTAGTTCTAAAAAAGCAATAAGTCTTTAGGTAAGGATAATATATATTTGCAAAATTTTTAAAAAAGTTAATAATAGTGATATTTGGTTAATGAAAATATTTTAAGGAGTGTTTATGAATAATAAAATGAGATTGTTTGGTATTTTAATGATGAGTATATTGATTGTTTCTCTGGGAGTTTTGAGTATTTCATGCTACCCGGTTGCAACAGAGGGAGAAACTGCTGCAGAAGGTGCCGAGGCTGCCGAAGCAGGTACTTTTTCCAGTATTCTTGCCAATTATGGGACCTGGATATGGCTGGGACTTCTGGTTGTAGCGTTTTATTTTTTACTTATAAGACCCCAGAGGACAAGAGCGAAAAAGACCCAGGATTTAATGTCAGGCCTCCAGAGAGGTGATGAGATAGTTACAATAGGCGGGTTTTATGGCAGAATTAAAGATGTAAGGGATGACGTTGCAATAATCACAGTTGCAAGTGGAGTAGATATAAAAATAAGTAAAAGTGCTATTGCGAAGAAAGTTACCCAGCAGTAGAAATGAGAAATAAAAAGGTTAATGTTGCCATAATCGTAATTTTTATTTTAATAATAGTTGGTTGTTTTTACTATATCTTCAGGGATTCAATTTCTAATTCCATAAAACTTGGTCTTGACCTCAATGGTGGTACCCAGCTTATTCTTAAGCCTATAGAGGAAGAGACTGGAGAGATAACCGAAGAAAAGCTTGAGTATACAATCGGAATCATAAGGGATAGGGTAGATAAACTGGGTGTTTCAGAGCCTCTTATTACAAAAGATAATTTTAATAATATTATAGTCCAGCTTCCAGGAGTAGAAGACCCCGATAACGCAAAAAAAATCATAGGAAAGACTGCAAGGCTTGAATTCCGGCTGGTAGAGGGGACATTTGTTTCAAGAAAAGGCAATAGCTGGGACATAATAGGATTTGATTACCAGAATGGCGAGATTCTAATTGACCCGGAAGCTGAAGAGACAATATTAATTGAAGATGTAAATAAATTTTTCCAGGGAGAATCGGTACCGAGTACCGGAAGACTGGCAACTAATCCAGAAAATAATGCACTTGTTCTCTTATATCCTCAAAGTCAGGATGAATCGGATGAAAGCATAAATGAAAGTAACGCAGATGAGCCTGAGTTTAATCCTGAAGAAATAATGGGTACACTTGAGTATAACAACGATACAAATGAAATGTTTCTGGTAAAAGACGGTGAAGAGATAGGAGAGATACTTATTGATTCAAGAACAGGAGCTGCAACTCTCGTAGGGCCGGCGCTTATTACAGGTGATGAACTTGCGAATGCAGTTGCGGGATATGATAATTATGGGAATATACGGGTCGGTTTAAGTTTCAAGGAAGAAGCTGATGATACCTTTGCGGAGATTACAACGAATAATATCGGAAGGAATCTGGCAATCGCACTGGATGAAGAGATTGAGTCTGCTCCATATATAAGGGTGCCTATAACTGACGGTGAAGCAGAAATTACAGGTATAACCAGTATAGAAGAAGCTAAAAATATCGAGCTTGTCCTGCAGACAGGTGCATTCCCCATTGACCTCCATTTAGAGGAAAGTATTTATGTTGGTCCGACTCTTGGTATGGATTCTTTAAGATATGGTCTTTATGCAGGAATTACAGGTCTTATTTTAATAATAGCATTTATGTTTTTCTATTATAAAGGACTGGGAATTTATTCCATGGTTGGACTTCTGGTTTATATTATCATTTTCTGGGGAGTAATATCAGCAATAGGTGCCCCGATTACTCTGCCAGGTATTGCGGGAATCATTCTTACGATTGGTATGGCAGTGGATGCAAATGTAATAATATTCGAAAGGATAAAAGAGGAGATATTAAAGGAGAAATCCCCCAGGGCTGCTATAAGTGAAGGATTTAAAGGTGCTCTCAGGACTATAATAGATTCCAATATAACAACTCTGGTTGCGGCAGGTGCGCTTTACTTTTTTGGTGAGGGCCCCATAAAGGGCTTTGCAGTTACTTTAAGCCTTGGCGTTATAATAAGTATGGTAGTAAGTCTTTTATTTACAAGGTCAGGTATATTTTTGATGTCAGGAATTCCAAAGATGACAACACATTCATTTTTAGGATTGGCAAGAAGGAGCGGTGAGTAAGCTATTTTGAAGTTTAAGAATTTTAATTTTGATTTTATTGGAAAAAGGAAAATATGGTTTTTAATTTCTCTGGTAGTGATACTTGCAGGATTAATTGGTTTTTTTGTCCGCGGTAGTTTTAATCTGGGAATTGATTTCCTGGGCGGCTCACTTATGGAGGTAAAGTTTGAAAGGGATACCAGTACTGCTGAAATTAGGGGCATTATGGGCGATATTGGTTATGATAATGTAATAATACAGCGTGTTGAAACAAATATGGTTAAGGCTGAATCGGACAGGTTTATTATAAGAATAAAAGCAGAAGATTCAGGAGATAATGTAGATGGGGAGGAAAAAGATAAAATACTTGATGCACTTGATAGCAAAATAGGGCTTGAAGGTAATCTTCTTCAGGATAGAGATGTAGACCCCGGTTTTAGTAGCAAACTTGTCAGGAATGCATTTATAGCCATTGCTATAGGAATAGCTGGAATATTGATATATGTAGCTATAAGATTTGAGTTCAGGTCAGGAATTGCTGCAATTTTAGCTTTAATTCATGATGTGCTTATTACATTGGGTGTATATGCAATTTTGAATCGTGAGATTAATACATCAACCATTGCTGCAATTCTTACCATTATTGGATATTCTATCAATGATACTATTGTCGTTTATGACAGGATTAGAGAAAACACCCCGATGGCAGGGAAGTTAGGTTACACCGGAGTAGTGAATAATTCGTTAAACCAGACATTATCTCGCTCAATAAATACATCTTTGACTACACTAATCCCGATTGTATTGCTTCTAATATTGGGAACAACGGCACTTAAAGATTTCGCACTTGCTCTTACGGTGGGTGTAATTGCAGGTACATACTCATCCATGTTTGTTGCCAGTCCAATTCTTGTTTTATGGAATAACAGGTTTCCAAAATATAAAAAATAAAGATGAAAAATATTCCTTCTAACTGGATATGCAGGAACGAAAGGAAACCGGACGAAAATTTATTAAGGAATAAAAGATATAGCCCGGTTTTACTGGAAATACTTGCAAAAAGAGGGATAACCACTGAAGATGGAATAACTAAATTTCTTAATACATCTATAACAAATCTATATGAACCGGCAGGACTTCATGGAATTAATAAAGCAGTGGAAAGGATTAAGCAATCACTAAAAAAAAATGAACGGATAATAATTTTTGGCGACTATGATGCAGACGGTATTATCAGCGCTACGATTATCTATAAATTCTTAAAAAAACTGGGACTTGAAGCAGATGTATATATACCCGACAGATTCGAAGAAGGTTATGACTTATCTACGGGTTTTCTAAAAAGAGTTTTAAAGGAATGCAAGCACGACTTAATTATAGCAGTGGACTGCGGAACTAATTGTACGAAGGTCCATGATTTTGTAAAAAAAAATCAATGCCCTGATATAATAGTATGCGACCATCATAACCAGTCAATCAATCTTAGTGATATACCCGAGAGATATATAATAATTAATCCTAAACTTGAGAATTCTGAGTATGAATTTAAGTACCTGAGCGGAGCGGCGGTCACATTTAAATTCGTAACCGCAATTTTGAGAAACCTTGATGATAAATATAAAAAGAGTTTTGAAAAGGATTATCTTACAAATTTACTGGACCTGGTAGCAATATCAACAATTGCAGATATAATGCCGCTGGTAGATGAAAACAGAATAATAGTAAAAAAAGGTCTTAATATCCTTCAAAAGACTAAAAATCCCGGTCTTAAAAGAATGATAGATAATTTATTTGAGGGTAAAAAATTACTGGATGAATATGATGTAGGATTCATTATAGCTCCAAGGTTAAATGCTGCAGGAAGGGTAAAAAAAGCAGAAACAGGTTTTAATCTATTAACTAAAGATGGAGATATTTTGGATGAAATAGTAAGTGAGCTTAATATATTTAATGATAAAAGACAGCGGACTCAAAAAAAAATTTTTGATGAGATTATAAAAAATAATGATTTTGATAGTATTATTTCAGAAAAAAGAATATTTATAGGAAAATCTGAGAACTGGAATGAAGGGGTTCTGGGAATAGTAGCTTCAGATATCGCAAAGGAGTTTAACATACCGGCTATTTTATTCAGGGAGTTTAAAGGTAAGCTTAAAGGTTCCGGGAGAAGTACGGGTAAATTTGACCTGTACGAAAATCTTGTCAGACTGGATAATTTATTTGATAGTTTTGGAGGGCACAGGCTGGCATGTGGAATAAGGATGGATGTCATAAATTACGGGGCTTTTTATGGGAGTTTAATAGAAATTGCCAGAGAAACATTAACAATTAGCGATATAGAGAAAAAAAACATTTATGATATGGAAATCAGCTTTAAAGAAATAAGAAAGGGAATATCTAAAAATATCAATATGCTCAAACCATTCGGTTATGAAAATCCGAAACCTGTATTTATAACCGGGGATTGTGAAATAGTTGATTTTTCATACATATCTGGGGGAAAGCATGTAAAGTTGAAACTCAAACAGGATGAGATAATAGTTGATGCGCTAATTTTTAAAGCTGATGAAAGAATAAAAACAAAAATAATAAAGAATAAAAAGGTAAATATATTATATAAGATCGAGGAGAATAACTGGGGCGGTTTAAAAACCACGCAACTTATCGTTTTAGACTTATTTTAGATAGTAAGAAAATGTTTTATAATGATGTTTAAAAGTTTTTAAATAAAAAAAGGATTTTAATTAGATGAGTCTAAAAGTTAATGATAAAGCCAGGAATATAAATCCGGATATCGTATATAAGAAACTGGTAAAGAAGATAAAAACCTATAATAATAATCTGGATGAAGCACTGCTCGATAAAGCCTATCAGACTTCAAAGAAATATCATAAGAACCAGTTCAGAAAATCGGGCGAGCCTTATGTAATTCACCCCCTTGAGGTAGCAGGAATTCTTTCAGATATTGAGCTTGACCAGGTATCTATTATTTCTGCAATTTTGCATGATGCTATTGAAGATACCGAGTATAACCTGAAAATGGCAAGGGAGGAATTCGGAGATGAAATTGCAAATATTATAAATGGTGTAACGAAATTAGATAAGATTGTTTTTAACAGCAAGGAAGAAAAGCAGGTAAATAATATCAGGAAGATGATAATCGCTATGTCGGAAGATGTCAGGATAATACTGGTGAAGCTTGCTGACAGGCTACATAATATGCGGACACTTTATTTTCTGGATGAGGCAAAAAGGGAAAAAAATTCAATAGAAACACTTGAGGTTTACGCGCCTATCGCACACAGGCTGGGAATATATCAGATAAAATCAGAGCTGGAGGATTTGAGCTTTAAGTATCTCTATCCAAGAGAATATTCAAAAATAAAAAATATGTTTGATGAGAAGCTTGAAGAGAGAAAATCACTTATAAATGAAGCTATAAAAATAGTTAATAAAAAATTAAAAGAGGTAAATATCTCAGCAGATATTAGTGGCAGGATAAAAACTTATTACAGTGTTTATAACAAAATTACGAAACAGAACAGAAAATTTGAAGATATTTATGACATTATAGCGATAAGAATTATAGTTAATGATGTTAAAAGTTGCTATGAAGTACTGGGCATAATCCACTCTCTCTGGAAGCCTGTTCCCAGCAGATTTAAAGACTTTATTGCAAATCCCAAATTTAATATGTATCAATCTCTCCATACGACTGTTATTGGCGTAAAAGGCAAACCTATCGAGATACAGATAAGGACATTTGAAATGCATAAGTTTGCAGAATATGGTATTGCTGCTCATTATAAGTATAAAGAGGGAGATATAAGAAAAATAAGCGAGTTTGATAAAAGAGTTGCATGGATCAGACAGTTACTGGACTGGCAAAAGGAGTTAAAGGACCCCCGGGACTATATGGAATCCTTGAAACTTGATTTATTTGAGGAAGAAGTATTTGTATTTACTCCGAAAGGCAGGGTTGTAAACTTGCCAAGAGGGGCAACTACGATAGATTTTGCCTATCAGATACATACCGATGTGGGACATAATATCATTGGTGCAAAGATAAACGGCAGGATGGCTCCTATAGAAACACTTCTTGAGAACGGGGATATAGTGGAGATTATAGTCTCCAAGAGTAAAAAGGGGCCGAGCAGAGACTGGCTTAATATAGTTAAGAGTTCAAGGGCGCGCAACAAGATAAAGCAGTGGTTCAGCAAAGAACAGAGGCAGGAGACATACAATACCGGCAGGGACATAATGTTAAAAATTTTAAGGAAGAACGGGCTTTCTTATAAAAGTGTTCCAATGGAAGTTTTTGACGAAGTAGCAGGAGAAATGAATTTTGAAAAGTCGGAAAGTCTTTTCAGGAATATCGGCTCGCATAAGGTATCAGCGTACCAGGTTTTTACCAGAATAGTAAAGAAACTGAATCAACAGGAAGCGGAAAAGGAATTAAAAGTAGAGGACATCCAGAGAAAAGAAATTGTAGAAAAGGAAAGCACAGGAATTAAAGTTAAGGGAATGGACAAAGTTCTGGTTACTATAGCTAAATGCTGTAACCCTGTGCCGGGAGATAAAATAATAGGTTATATAACGAGGGGCAAAGGAATTTCCGTACACAGAGCTGATTGTACTAATATTAGCACTCTCAAGAAGCTAGAGAATCAAAGGTTTATCGAGGTAGAGTGGGATAAGAAGGCTCCATATAAGTTTAATTCTGAAATACAGATAGAGGCACTGGATAGAACAAAATTACTGCGTGATATAACAAATGTTATAAGTGAATATGATCTGAATATAATTAGGGCCAATACCCTGAGGGTCAATAAAAGCGGTCATATAAAATTTAGATTTTTAATAGAGATTAATAACAAATATATTTTAAAGGATGTAATCAATAATATAAAGAATGTAGATTCAGTTTATGATGCTTACAGAGTTTTACCCAGAAAATAAATAGCTTTTATTGATTTTAATTGGATTTAAGTTAATATTTTAAAGAACTAAGTTTTTATCTTATTAATTGTTTATTGAATGTAGTAAGAAGAGGAATTTTATTTTTTTAAAAAGTAAGAGTGAAGAATAAATATAAAGGTGGTTAATTTTGAAGTTAAATTCTCCAAGAGGAACAGTAGATTTATATGGTGAGGACATAGATTACAGAAATTTTGTAATAGATACTGCAAGAGAAATATTCAGGGTTTTTAATTATAAAGAAATAATAACACCCTCTTTTGAGTACACCGGTGTCTTTAGCAGAAGTATAGGACAGGATACTGATATCGTACAAAAAGAAATGTATACCTTTAAGGACAAGAAAGGGAGGTCGCTGACACTCAGACCCGAAGGGACAGCATCGATAGCAAGAGCAGTAGTAGGGAATAAATCTATGCTTGAAAATCTTCCGTTGAAGATATTTTATATAGGGAATATGTTCAGATATGAAAGGCCTCAAAAAGGCAGAATGAGGGAGTTCTGGCAAATCGGGGTGGAATCTATTGGTACTGACAGTCCTCTTATGGACGCAGAAGTAATCTGGATCTTGAATTTATTTTTTGAAAAATTAGGGTTTAAAAAACTGGTGCTAAAAGTAAATAGCATAGGATGCGATACATGCAGAAAAGATTTCCTTTTTGAGTTTAAAAAATATCTAAAACCCAGGCTGGACAGCCTGTGCAGTGACTGCAGGAATAGATTTGAAAAAAATGCTCTGAGAATATTTGATTGCAAGAAAAGTGGATGCAGGGGAGTTCTAAAAGATGCACCTTTAATTTATTCATATCTCTGTCCTGCATGTAAAGAAAATTTTGAGGAAGTTCTGAACTGTTTGAAAGCGATTGATATAAATTATGTCATAGATTCAAATCTTGTAAGAGGATTTGATTATTATACAAGGACCATATTCGAGGTAATATCGGAGGACCTGAAAAGCGAGCAAAATGCTCTCGGAGGCGGTGGGAGATATGATAATCTATTAAAGCAGCTTGGAGGCCCTGATATACCGGCAACAGGGTTTGCAGTAGGGATCGACAGGATTGTTCTGCTAATGAAGCAGCTAAATTTAAAGGTTAAAAAAACTGAAGAAAAGAAAAAGATTTATTTAATTACTCTTGATAAAGATTGCAATGTTTATTCTCTAAATATATTAAGGTATCTGAGGGAAAAGGGATATATATGTGATATAAATTTCAATAAAAGGAATTTAAAAAAAGAGATAAAATGGGCTGATGAGAATGATTATGATTTTGTCTTTATAATTGGAGAAGATGAAGTTAGAAATAATACTGTAACCATAAAAGACATTAAAAAATTCAAGCAATATGAAATTAAATGGGAAAACGAAAAAGATAAATTAATGGAGATTATAGGAGCTTAATAATGGTTAATTCTATATTCAGTACAAGCATGAGGACAAATCTGTGCGGGGAAATAAATAAAACAAATAAAGGTAAAAAGGTTACTTTAAGCGGCTGGGTTAATAAGCGAAGAGACCACGGCAAGTTAATATTCGTGGATTTAAGAGACTTTTCAGGAATAATACAATTAATCTTTGATTCAAAGATAAACATGAATTCTTACATGATGGGAAGGGATATAAGAAACGAATTTGTAATTAAAGTAACCGGCAGGGTTAGGATGAGGTCAAAGGATACAGTAAATCCATCTATTCCTACAGGGGAAATAGAAATAGTTGTAGAAGATGTAGTTATATTCAGTAAGTCAAAAACACCACCGTTTATGCTTGAAGAAAGAAATAAAGTTGAAGAAAATGTCAGGTTAGAATATAGATACATTGATTTGAGAACAAAGGAAATGCAGGAAAATTTGAGGTTGAGACATAAAATAGCTTCAGCCACACGCAGTTATTTTAATTCCATGGGTTTTCTTGAAATAGAGACACCCATAATGGGAAAGAGTACACCCGAAGGTGCGAGGGATTTTCTTGTGCCATCGAGATTAAATCCCGGCAGGTTTTATGCACTGCCACAGTCACCACAATTATTTAAGCAAATACTAATGTTCTCGGGATTCGACCGGTGCTACCAGATTGCGAGATGTTTCAGGGATGAAGACCTGAGGGCTGATAGGCAACCTGAGTTTACGCAAATAGATTTAGAGATGACTTTTGTAGATGTGGAAGACATCATGAATATTATAGAAGGTTTGTTTGTTTATATATCAAAGGAAGTATTTGATGGAAAGATAAAATCTCCATTTAAGAGGATGACCTGGAAAGAGAGTATGGAAATCTATGGCACCGATAAGCCTGATTTGAGGTTCGGTCTTACAATAAAGGATATTTCGGAAATATTCAAAAAAAGTGAATTAAAAATTTTTAGTGATACTTTGAAAAATAAAAACGGCTGTATAAAAAGTTTAGTAGTGAATGACAGCAAAATTCTTACAAGAAAAGATCTGGATTACATTGTAGAGCTGGCAAAGAAGAGCGGTGCTGGTGGTCTTGTATGGATTAAAGTAGGAGAAGATATGAATTTTCAATCTCCTGTATCCAGGTATCTTTATGAAAATGAAAAAAAAGGTTTAATCAAAGCTTTAAGCTTGAGGAAAGATGATTTATTATTAATAGTCGCGGATGATTTTTTAGTAACCTGTCAGACACTCGGTATAGTTAGAAATTATCTTGCCAGAAAATTAAAACTAATAGATAAAAATAAATTTGAATTTGTGTGGGTATACGACTTTCCCTTATTTGAATGGGATAACAAAGAAAAGAAAATAAGTTCAGTACATCACCCTTTTACAAAACCTGAAGAAGAAACAGAGAAATATCTTAAAAGTGAACCTTTAAAAGTAAGATCAAAGGCTTATGACATTGTATTAAATGGAGAGGAGATAGGCGGAGGATCAATAAGAATAAGTAACCCGGATTTACAGAAAAAAATTTTTAAAATACTGAACATAGATGAAAAAAAAGCAAGTGAAAATTTCGGGTTTTTTGTAAAGGCAATGGAATATGGAATACCACCTCATGGCGGTATTGCCCTTGGTATGGACAGGCTGGTAATGATACTTGCAAAACTTGACAGCATAAGAGAAGTAATTGCATTCCCTAAAACGCAGTCGGCTGTTTGTATGCTGACAGGTTCTCCTTCTTATGTCAGTAAGGAGCAGTTAA
>CAZKVH010000011.1:45345-51939 GCA_964556165.1 uncultured Actinomycetota bacterium
GTAGAAATATATAGCTGATTAAATTCTTAAAAATTGTTTTTTGAAAAAATAATGAATTAGAAGAATACAAATGCGGAAAAATGAAAATTTAGCTTTAAATAGCGGTTTATTGAATAAACAGTTTAATTATGATAGCATAATTTTGGGTACTCTGTTTACGGCGTAACTAAAGTTAAATTTTTGTGCCAACAAATTTACATTGGAAGCCCGGACTTTGGCTGCGGCTTAAATGCCCGCCTTGAGCAGGACTTATAAAACAGTCAAGAGGGCATCCACCTGCAGAGCGCAGGGCGCAAAAAACTTCCTTTGTTACGAGTAAATGGGGTATCCGTTTTGTTATTAAAGTTGATATTCTGATTTTTTAGTTTTAAATATTAATTATAATGGACGTAAGAGAAGTTTTTTTAAAATATTTTGAAAAAAAAGACCATCTGGTATTAAAATCGTCAGGTCTTATACCACATAATGATCCCAGCGTACTTCTAACTACAGCAGGAATGCAGCAGTTTAAGCCATATTATCTGGGGGTTAAAAAGCCACCTTCAAAAAGGATTGCAACAGTTCAGAAATGTTTCAGGACGAGCGATATAGACAAAGTCGGCTATACTGATAAACATCTTACTTTCTTTGAAATGTTAGGTAATTTTTCATTTGGTGATTATTTCAAAAAAGAAGCAATAAAATATTCACTTGATTTCCTTTTAAATGAACTTAAGATTCCTCTGGATAAACTCAGAGTGGCGGTTTTTAATGGCAGTAATGATATAAAAGCTGATCTTGAATCAATCAAATACTGGAAAGAAAATGGTGTAGATGATAATAAAATATACAGATTTGGGAAGGAAGACAATTTCTGGGGTCCTGCAGGAGATACAGGACCATGTGGGCCATGTTCTGAGATATATTATGATTTTGGCGAAGGATATGGATGTGGCAGGAAGGATTGTAGCCCAAAATGTGAATGCAACAGATTTTTTGAAATCTGGAATCTTGTTTTTACCCAGTATAATTATGATGGTAAAAAGTACAGCGAGCTTCCACAGAGAAATATAGATACGGGAATGGGTATGGAAAGGATAATGGCAGTTATTGAAGGAGTACCTTCTGTTTTTAAAACATCTTTATTTTCAGAGATAATTAAGAAAATAGAAGAATTATCTGATGAAAAAAGCAGGAAAAACGAACAGGAATTTGAAAGAAGCCTCAGAATAATAGCTGACCATATAAGGGCTATATATTTTTTGATTTCGGATGGAGTAGTAACTTCAAATGAAGGAAGAGGATATATTTTAAGAAGAATAATCAGAAGATGCATAAGGTTTGGAAGATTGATAGGGATAAAAGACTATTTTTTAAATGATATAGGTGAACTGGTAATAAAAAGTTATTCTAAATGGTATCCAGAACTTTTAGATAAGAAAGACTTTTCATTTAAGCTGGTTAGTGACGAAGAAAAGAGGTTTACAAAGACATTAAAGGAAGGAAACAGAGTCTTGATCCAGAAAGTCAGGGAAATCAAAAAAGCCAGTGGTAAATTCATTGATTCCAGAGATGCATTTAAATTATATGATACTTTTGGTTTCCCGGTAGAGCTTACCAGAGAAATACTGGGTGAGAATAAAATAGATATAGATTTGAAAAAATTTGATGATTACATGAAAGAGCACGTCAGGAAATCAAAAAATAAAGAATTGGTTGATAAAAAGGTAGATAAGGATATAGGAATTTATAATTCAATAAGTAAATATATTGAAGTGGAGTTTATGGGATATCAAAAAAGTAATATGAAAACGGTTATAGAAAAAATAATAAAATCCGATAAAGATAATAATAAAATTTTTGCTTCAAAACTGATTGAAGGCGATGAGGGTGAAATTATTTTAAAGGAAACTCCTTTTTATGGAGAAAAAGGAGGCCAGATTGGTGATAGGGGTGTTATAGCAAAGAATAATAAGAATATTTTCAAAGTTCTGGATACTTTTATACCGGTTGAAGGTGTTTACTCGCATAAAGGAAGTATTAAAAAAGGCGAGTTAAGGGTTGGAGATAAAGTAAACGCAGAAGTTGATTGCGGCTTCAGGAAGAATGTAAGCAGGAATCATACCGCAACGCATATTCTTCACTGGGCTTTAAGGACAATGTTTGGAAATGAAGTCAAACAGGCAGGCTCTTTTGTAGGGGAAGATAGGTTTAGATTTGATTATTCTATTTACAATCCTCCATCTGAAAATGAAATAAAGAAAATAGAAAGAATTGTAAATGAAAAAATACAGAAAGATGACCCTGTGAGATGTTTTGAGACTACGAAAGAATTTGCTGAAGAGTTAGGGGCGATGGCTTTGTTTGATGAAAAATATGGTAAGTTTGTAAGAGTTGTTGAGATAAACAATTATAGCAGAGAGCTCTGCGGGGGTATTCATGTGCAGAGGACGGGGGAGATCGGATTATTTAAAATTATATCTGATTCAGGCACCGGGGCTAATTTGAGAAGGATTGAAGCATTAACCGGAATCCATGCATACGAATATACTGAAGAGAAAGAAAAGATATTAAGGAATGTTTCCGCAAGTCTGGAAGTTGATGAAAGCAGGGTACCGGAAACACTGAAAAAGTTAAAGGAAGATGCCATAAAGAAGGAAAATGATTTAATATCACTGGAAATGAGAATTGCAAAAAGAGAAATAATAGATAAGTCAGGATATAAGCCTTCAGACACCTCCCTGAAAATAATTGATTACGATTTTTCCAGGTCAGGATTATTATCAGATATGGGGGTAAACGATATCGGAAAAGTTGGAGACTGGACCAGGGATTATTTTAATGGTCGAAATACTTTCATAGTTTTTGGCAGTATTATTAATGGAAAATCAGTTTTAATACTTAGCTCAACGAAAGATCTTGTGGATAGGGGTATAGATTGTGGCAGGATTGCTAATGAATTAAGTAAAGAGATTAAAGGCGGAGGCGGAGGGAAGCCTCACTATGCGCAGATGGGTTTTGATGCTAAATATTTAGAAAAGGCAATAGAAATGGTAAAGAAAAGAGTTTTGAATATATTGGAAAGCAAGGAGAAGAAAAAATAGCAAAAATGAGAATCCTTGGGCTTGATATAGGAGATAAAAGAATAGGTATTGCGGTTTCAGACGAGTCGGAAGTAATATCAGTACCGGTAGAAGTAATAGATAATGATGAAAAAACAGAAAAATTGCTTGAAAAAATTATAGATAAATATAATGTAAAAAAAATAATTGTCGGTATTCCTTATACGTTAAAAGGGGAACTGGGGAGTCAGGCAAAAAGGGTTATTGCCTTTATTGATAATACAGTTAAAAAAATTGGCGTAGAAATAGATTACTATGATGAAAGATATACTTCAAGGATACCACTGAGATATCATAGCAGGCGCATTAGAAAAAAGGATATTGATAAATACTCGGCAAGTATAATACTTCAGGATTATCTAAACAGAAATTATAAAAACAATAAGCAGAAAAATAATCCAGATTTATGAAAAATGTGAGAGAAAAAAAAATAGATAATATAAAAAATAGATATAAAAAAATATTATTGGTTTTTCTAGAAGTTTTACTTTTAGTTGCTCTGTCGGCCGTAACAGTTTCCTGCATGTTTTTGAGTGATGACGATGAAGTTGAAACTGTATCACATGCAGATGTTGAGTTTGAAATAAGAGAGGGGATGACCCTGAAAGAAATTTCTGTTCTTCTGGAGGAGAAAAATATTATAGACAATGCATTCTTATTTACTTTATTTGTTGAACAAAAAGGAAAAGAAGGAAGCCTTTTACCCGGTGTTTATACAATGAAGACAGGTTCCGAATATAAGGAAGTATTAACTAAAATAACAACAGGTGAACCTGTCATAACTTATAAATTTACTATTCCGGAAGGTTTTACGGTAAAAGAGGCAATAGAAAGGATATCAGAAGAAATACCATTTGTGGAATATGAAGAGTTTGAGCCGGTAGAAGATATAAGTAATTATAATTACGACTTTTTAGAGGGGGCTTCTACTCTGGAAGGATTCTTATTCCCAAAAACATATGAAATAACTATAGACTATAAACCAAAAGATATTATCGAGATGATGCTGGCGCAGTATCAGGCGGAGACAGGAAGCCTGGATTATTCTTATGCGGAGAGTAAAGGCCTTTCCAGATATGATGTTTTGAAGATAGCTTCAATGGTTGAAAGAGAAGCTTATATACCGGAGGAGAGAACTTTTATTTCAGCAGTTATTCATAATAGACTTGATATAAGCATGAAACTGGATATTGATGCTGTTTTATGTTATTACCTTGATAAGTGGGAAGAAGGTTTGACTAATGATGATAAAAATACTGACTCACCTTATAACACATATATGTATGCAGGTCTCCCGCCAACACCTATCTGTAATCCGGGTATTGCATCAATTGACGCTGCGCTTCATCCTGCCGATGTTGACTATTTATATTTCGTAGTAACTGATAGTGAAAAGCATATACATTCTTTTTCATCTAATTTAGAAGAGCATGAAGAAAATAGAAGTAGAGCAGAATAATTTTTTAGAATTATACCTCAAAGAAAGAATAATTTTAGATGATCTTATAAAAAAAGCACGAATAGAAAAGATACCTGTATTAAGTAAAGATACAGGCAGGATGCTTGAGTTAGTATGCATTACTGTAAAACCTGAAAATGTTTTGGAAATCGGTTGCGGTATAGGATTTTCTTCTTACTTTATAATAAAGCATTTAGAGAAAGGAAATTATACAGGCATAGATTTAAATAAAGAAAGAGTAAGAAGAGCCGAAAAATTTATTAAAAGCAATTTTCCAGGCAGGAATTATAGTTTTATAGCAGGGAATGCATTAAAGATTATTCCGGAGATTAAAAATAAATTTGACATGGTCTTTATTGATGGAGCGAAGTACGAGTATCCCTTATATTTTAAAACACTTGAAAATAAGCTAAATCCAGGAGCTCTGGTAATAGCAGATAACATATTTTATAAGGGCATTATATTTAAAAAGAAAATATGCAAACATGATTTTAATAGTGTAAATGGAATAAGAGAATATATAAAATGTATAACAGGCAGTAAATGCTTTAAAAGTTATTTTTTTGATATTGGAGACGGAATATCAGTTACTAAATTTTTAAGTGGCTGTCATAAAAAAAATGTTAAGAAATAAAAAAATACCCGAACTAATGGTTCCTGCTAAAAATTTAAACGTACTTAAGTATGCAGTTAATTATGGAGCAGATGTTGTTTATGTAGGAGGAAAAAAATTTAATCTTAGAAGCGCAAGGGGTAATTTTACTATTGATGAGTTAAAAGAGGGTGTAAGTTATGCGCATGAGCATGGGGTAAAGGTTTATTTTACCCTTAATTCCATATTAGACGAAAATGAGATTACAGGTTTCAGGGAATATTTAAAGAAGCTAAAGAATATTAATATTGACGGGATTATAGCAGCTGATTTTGGAGCTATAGAAATTATAAAAGAAATTCTACTTGAAAAAGAAATACATATAAGTACCCAGGTTAATTTGAATAATCACAAAGCAATAAATTTTTTTGAGAAAATGGGGGTTAAAAGAGTAAATCTGGCAAGGGAAGTTAGTTTCCCGGAGTTAAAAAAAATTATAAAAAGAACAAAAGTTGGAATAGATGTTTTTGTCCATGGCGCATTATGCATATCTTACTCCGGGAGGTGCATGTTAAGCAAGTATATGGAAGGTCGTGATGCGAATAAGGGAGAATGTGTATACTGCTGCAGGTGGAAATATTATTTAATGGAAGAGAAAAGGCCAAATGTGTTTTTCCCTGTAGAGCAAAACAAAAAAGGTTCATTCATTTATAATTCAAGGGACCTATGCCTTCTGGGAAGGTTAAAAGAACTGGCTGATGCAGGAGTTAAGGCAATTAAGATAGAAGGAAGAATGAAGACTGAAAATTATGTAAGTGCTACAACATGGGTCTACAGAAAGGCGCTTGATTACATAAAACAGAATAAATATGATGATAAAGCAATAGATTATCTGAAGTCTGAAATTGAAAAATGTTCTCACAGGAATTTTACAGAGGGTTTTATGTTTTTGAAAGATAAAAAGGAACTTGAGGATAATGACAATGTGGGTTACATAAACAAATATAGATTTGTAGGCACATTTTATGGTTACAATAAAAAATATGATGGAACTGTGATAAATGTAAAAAACCAGTTCAAGCTGGGGGAAGTTATGGATATATCACAACCTTATATGGACCCTGTGAAATTCGGCATAAAGAAGATGTTGTCGGCAAAAGATGAGACTGAAATTAAGTGTGCTAATCCAAATGATTTAGTAATAATATGCGGAACTGGCAGAGTAAATCCTTTCTCTATTTTTAGAATCAAGTCTTAGATTTATAATATTTTTTAAAAGTAATTCATTACTAAAATAGTTTTTAAATCATAAATAAATTATCTTAAAGCCGTGTTTTGATTAATGAAGTCTTTAGTAAATTAAAAAATAATATAATAAAATTAATATAAATCTAAAAAGTTGAAAATATAAAAAAATTTTAGTATTATTATAATAATTAAAT
>CAZKVH010000012.1:0-14426 GCA_964556165.1 uncultured Actinomycetota bacterium
CTGCTACTGATTCAATAAACCTATCGTGGGGATGTCCTGCCCCAAATAATCCGCCAGAGATTTCAGACATTGTATTTTCCGAGCATATCATTGCACCTGGTATGAAATGCGATATTGAGGCTATTGCCTCAGACCCTGATGGAGATACTCTTTCTTTCAGCTGGAGCGCAACGGGAGGTTCTTTTAATAATACAACAATAAATCCCGTAGAATGGACAGCTCCCGGCGTTTTAGATACATCTGAAATAACTGTAAAAATAAGTGATGGAAGAGGCGGTGAAGCAAGTAAGACAGAACCAGTACCATTTACGCTTATTCAACTAAATAGGATAGAACTTCCTATATTAATAAATAATAGTGGTTTCATAACTAATATTCCATCAAATTATGTAGGAATTATATACATTGTTGGAGATGACCAAAGTAATTACACATATAAAGGATTCATAAGTTTTGATATTTCACAATTGTCAGGCGCGACTATCGAAAAAGCTCAGCTTAAAGCTCTTTCCTATAACCAGGAGGGTGACCTTACAAGCTTTGAGCCATTGTTGCTAATGTCTGCTGAATGGAAAGGGCAGGTACCGAATTTTAACGAAAGCGTGGATGTAGTAGCAACTCTTTCTCATTATAATTTTATATGCACTTCTCCAGAACTAAAGTCAGAGCTTCAGGAAGCAGTAAACGGTAATAGACAAAGTTTTCAGATTATACTTGCTTTTACAGGAATGAAAACAGACAATGATAATTCAAATGACATGTGGTACTATCGTAAAAGCGATATAGAATTTTTGGTTGAGTATAATTAGATAATATATATAGAACGGAATTATTACTGAGATTCTAAAATTGCATATAGCATCTAGATGAGAATATGCCTAAACCTATATATAAATTTTAAAAAAGATTTTTTATGTAGCTATATAATGATATAATTTATGTAATTAGTATATAACAATAGTTTTTTTATTTATCCTAATTAGGAGGGATTTACATGAAGCTATCGTCACCAACAAGAATCACGTTCTGGTTAACCCTGATAATTGCAATCGCTGCAGTTGTTATGTACATTATAGGGTCGTTTGTTTTACCTGTGCTTGCTATTGTGGGATTTGCTTTGCTAGCAGTAGCCTTTTTGATTTTATTCTTATCTGTATGCATAAAGGGACTTTAAAACCTGCAGTTAAAAGATAAAAAAATAACTATTAGAAGAAGCTCTGTTTTAACGGAGCTTCTTCTAACACTTTTTTTAAGGGCGTTTCGACCAAAAGAAAACAGTTAAAACTCTATTATTGTGAAAATTGTGGTTTTATAGAGTTTTACGGGATATAACACTTTTAATATTTTTTAATAATTAAAATAATATTAGAAAGAATTCAGTTGTAGCAATAATCAGCATTTAGCAGCGCATTAAAGGATTTATTTCAGGCATACTTCAGCTTTTTTGTACATATTCATCCCGGGTAATATGTCTCATAAATAGATGATTTATAATTTATTTATTCTAATTCGTCTATTGCTTCCAATACCAAATCTATATCTTCAAAATATCCTATATGTAATCCAACTACTTCTCCATCTAAATCAATAATAGGGCTCCCACAACTTCCATATTCACCCCAGTTATCATTTAATTGTATAATTTTATTAATTCCCAATCTATAATCTGGTTCGGTCTCATTTATATCTACTTGAAAACCGTTTTCTACTTTATCACTATAAAATATCGCATAATCAGGCATTGTAACTGTAACTATATATGCTAGTAATTCTGGATATATCCAGTTATTATCAATATCTCTAAATCCTAAATTTTCATGTATCCCCCACTCACCATCTACAATATGCCCTGCTGTTATTAAATAGTATTTGCCACTATATTCTATGCTAAACCCTGTCCCCCAGACTTCTGTATAATGGTCGATGTAAGTATTTTTGCCATAAACATAATACACATTAGCAAGTAAATCATTTAAGTTATTAAGTAATTTCTGATATTTCTCCAGATCTTTCTCCGTAGAATTCAGGCTATTTTCTAAATCATAATTATCTACTTTTAACTGGTTATATTCCTGCTGTAGGTTGCTGTAATTATCCAGAATGTCATCAAGCCTGCCTTTCAGATTATTATATTCCTCTATCGTTACATAATCTTCATAATTTGTGCAGGCTACATTAAATATTAAAAGTATTAAAATTAATAAAAAGAATATACTTTTCATATTTCATATTATACCCGCCTGTGCTAATTTGCGAAAACTCTCATACGGCCACTGTCAGGCTTGCAAAATTGAGTCATGAAGAAATTTTATTTGTCAATTGACTGATTAAAATTATGAAGATAATAAAAAAGAAGAATTCAATAATTAAGTTTATATTCATTCGGCATTTTGGGTACGACTATTTTCCTTATGGCTAATTGCTTCAAAGATATTTATGAGGCAGTATCCCTTGCAGAAGAAAAATAATTTCTGACCGCATTCGCAATCTTATGCCACATTGGTTGTTGAACTGATTTGATTACCGGTACATCAAAATTTAAATAATCTGTCGTAGCTTTACTCAAATCTGAATAATATCCCCGGTACTCTGCCGGTAAGAGCATTGCCACCTGATACATTATCTCATCTGCGATTAACTGGCGTTCTTTTTTATCTGGATAAATACTATTTGAACAAACTGTGAATGGCGCACCGACCCTCACTGCTACCTTTGTCCTGCGGAGCTTTTTGATGTTACTGTAAACCTTTTCCCCGCCATACTGAACAACAGGCACAATCGGAGCTTTACTTTTCAGGGCAATGAACACCACACCAGTATGTGCTTTTATCAAGCGTCCATCTTTAGTTCGTGTTCCCTCGGGTGCGATCGCAAAAAAATGCCCCTGATTGAGAACTTCGGCTGATTTGTTTAAAGCCTGAAAATCAGCAGTACCTCTATCAACCGGAATGGACCCCCATGTATTAAATATAAATCTTAAAAATGGGGTGTTAAACGTCTCTTTTTTAACCAGAAAAAAGACCTTACGGGGGTATGAAAAAGTCAAAGCTGTAAGCACGTCCAATGAGTTTACATGATTGCCAATCAATATCATTGGGCCCCTGAGCGGCACAGCCTTCAATGCTTTTTTATTTACATCACATGTCACAAATAATACAAACCTCATAAAGAGGTTGGTTATAAATTTAACCATTGCTAATGACCCCCAACTATTAAATCAATCTGCTTTGTGAATATTTTTGCAGACAAACCATCTCCCTTTTCACAAATCGTTTCTCCGTCAGCATGTACCGGAAGGCTACCCTTCAATGCTGTGATCTCAATACTGCTGGTCAACGGCATTTTAACAAAAGGATGACCTTCTTGCGTTCCGGCCATAATTTTTCCCATCAATTTGATAGCACCAATTCTGCTTACCTGGTCAACTATCATGAGACTGAATAATCCGTCATCAGGTTTTGATGAGGGTGCCATTTTGAATGAGGTTCCCATCCGCCATCCATTCATTACTGATATAATAAGACATTTTTGTTCAAAAGTCTCGTTATCAAGTTTAACCCTCAGGGTTGGAGCTTTAAAATACAAGAATATCGTTTTTATGGCGGCAATCAAATAACCTGGAACTCCCGAGAGGAATGCAGGTAATTTTGCCGCTTCAAAACCCACGATGGTATCAAAGCCAATGCCAATTCCATTCCCAAAGAATTTCCCCTCAGGATAATTTCCCCCAAAGACCTGACCTATATCGATGGTTCTAGTTTTCCCGGTTGCAATTGCCTTTACAGCATCTTCAAACTCTGTAGGAATCCCCATACTTGCAGCGAAATCATTACCTCGCCCTGCAGGAATAACTGCAAGCTTTGGGGTTTTTTTACCTTCGAGTTTAGATGCCATCAGGCCGTTAATAATTTCATTCGAGGTTCCGTCACCTCCTACGGCAACGACAACATCATAGTCTTTTTCTGAAGCTTCCTGTGCCAGAATAGTAGGTTCGCCGGGTTTGGCTGAGACTATCAGTGAATAATCTGACAGATACTTCTCTAATAGTTTCTCAATTTTTGTTTTGTTTTTTAAAGCTGCACCCTTTGCAGCACTTGGATTCAATATAACCAGATATTTCATATTGATGATAATAACCTTTTTAATAATTTAAAAATATAAAAATATTTTTTTAAAGAAATCTATTCTTTTATAAAAACATCCCCTTTTAATTAAACGATTTCGATTCTAACCTATTCTGAAACTGCCAGCCAGTTCTCGGCCATCCCTATTACTGGCTAATAACTCCTTTCCTGGCTATCAGGACTATAGAGCCAATTATTCCAACAAATAAGGCTAAAGGACATACGATTGTAGCAAAGATAAAAAATACCGGCTCATCACCACCTGCCCAGAAACCCTCTCCAAAAATTTTTATAAAAAGCGCATACACAAGATTATGAAGAATTATACTTATACCCATACCAATGGCAGAAGCACCTGTAAGGATAAAAAATGCTTTTGAAATCCTGGTAAAATTTGCCCTTGTTACCAGAACGATAAGGGCTATACCCAGACAGGGCAATAAAACCATTGAGGCAAAGAATACATACCTGTTAAAAAGGTCCACTAAATTCATAATAAAAATGTTTGTAATAGCCAGAACAAAGGAAGCAAGCAATATCCAAAAAATCACCAGAGTAGAATTATGGATTTTATTCTCCATTTTAAACCTCTCCTTACTCTTTTATAATCTCAGCAACCTGTTAGACGTTTTAATAAAAAAAATGTTTTTTATTAAATTTATGGAGAATAAGTATATAATATGCAAATACTGCAGCTAAATACCCTCTGCATGGTTAAATTTTGCAGGAAACCTTCACCGTGTCTGAAAATTAATATTAAATTTTAATTTATAATTTGATAATAACTAAAAATTCAGTAAATCAATCAATGAAGTGGCATTCTTTAACAATGGTGCAAGCACCAGACTTACCACTGACATTAATTTTATCAAGATATTCATGGATGGACCCGACGTATCCTTGAAGGGGTCTCCTACCGTATCGCCTACAACTGATGCTTTATGTGGTTCACTACTCTTTCCGAATCCTTCCATAAAACCTCCTTCAATATACTTTTTAGCATTATCCCATGCTCCTCCTGAATTTGCCATCATTAAAGCCAGCATAACTCCCACAACGGTTGCGCCGGCAAGAGCGCCTCCCAGTGCTTCTTTTCCAAGAACGAAACCAGTCACAACAGGAAAGACAACTGCTACAGAACCCGGAATTAACATCCTTATTATTGCTGCTTTTGTTGCGATATCAATGCACCTTGTTGTGTCCGGCTTTCCGGTTCCTTCCATTAATCCTTTTATTTCTCTGAACTGTCTTCGTACCTCCTCGACCATTTTAAATGCAGCGGAACCAACTGCCCTCATCGTACTTGAAGCTACAAAGAATGGAATCAAGCCTCCTAAAAACATCCCAATTACTACCTCAGGTTTAGTAAGGTTGATAAGATCCACTCCTGCTGCAAGACTATAAGCTGCGTATAAAGCCAGTGCAGTCAATGCTGCTGAACCAATTGCAAATCCTTTGCCTATAGCTGCGGTTGTATTTCCAAGGGAATCGAGGCTATCGGTTATTTTTCTTGTTTCAGGTCCCAGCCCGCTCATCTCACTTATTCCTCCGGCATTATCGGCTATTGGACCATAAGCATCAACAGCCATTGTCACACCTATTGTTCCAAGCATTCCCACAGCAGCAATCGCAATTCCATATAAACCTGCAAAATAGTAGCTTACTCCTATTGCTACCGAGATGCCGATAACAGGTAAAATGATTGATTGCATACCTGTTGCCAGTCCGTTTATTATAAAAGTAGCCGGTCCCGTCTTGGCCGTTTCCGCAAGATTTTTAACCAATTTTCCGGAAGTGTAATACTCCGATAGCAAACCTATTACTATACCAATTATACAACCGCTGGCAGCTGCGTGGGCAAATCTCATATCAATATGTAAAAGCGGACATATAAGATATGCTATCGCTAACATGATAGCTGCAGCAATCCAGGTCGATAATCTTAATGCGAGAGGTGGATTGAATTTTTGCAGTGCTTTCATCGCCACTACCGAAATTAAACTTCCGATCAAACCTGCTCCTGCAATAAATATCGGAAATATTGCAAAAGCAGTCGGATTCTGCGAAATAGCCATTCCGGATATTGCAGCAGATGAACCTGTAGTAACAGCCAGAGCTATTGATGCTATAATGCTTCCCACATAACTTTCGTATAAGTCTGCGCCCATTCCTGCAACATCTCCTACATTATCTCCAACATTGTCAGCTATAACAGCCGGATTTCTCGGGTCATCTTCTGGTATACCGGCCTCAACTTTTCCAACTAAATCTGCTCCTACATCTGCTGTTTTCGTGTAGATTCCGCCGCCTACCCTCATAAAAAGAGCGATGGAACTTGCACCCATCGAGAACCCATTTATAATTGCAAGATATAAGATATTTCCGTCCGTTAACTTCATTACAAGTAGATAAAGGCCGCTGAATCCTATTAACCCTATGCTCGCAACTGCAAGACCCATTATAGCACCGCCGTTAAATGCGACACCGAGAGCCCTGGGCATACTTTTCTTGCCGGCTTCATTGGCTGTTCTAACATTTGCTTTTGTACTTGCAGACATTCCTATAAACCCGCATGTCATGGATGTTATAGCACCAAATGCAAAAGCCAGTGCAGTGTAAAGGCCGAAATTCGGGATACCCGGGTCTTTCAAGAAAATAAGCAACAATACAAAAACAATCACAACAAATACCCCAACATACAGAAGCTGCCTCTTCATATACGCCATCGCACCTTCTCTTATTCTGCCCGCTATCTCTACCATCTTTTCATTCCCGGGATTTCGTCTGGACATAGAAATGTAGATTCCGAGAATGGTGACTAACCCCACCACTCCAAGAAGCGGCACATAGTCAGCAACATATTTAATAAAATCCATCAAAAGCCTCCTTCTTATATGTATCCCTACATATATAAAAAAATGAAGTTATTTAATAAAAATTAAAAAATCAAAAAACGTTCTGAACTATTTTATTAAAAATATGTCTATTAAGCAATTAAAATTTCTGCTAAATAAGCACATTTATTCTAAAATCTAAATCTAGCCATTGATTTATAACTCTTATTAAAAAGTGTATAATTCTTTTATAATATATATTTTTATAGGGCGGTTAGCTCAGCTGGTTAGAGCGCTGCGTTCACAACACAGAGGTCATTGGTTCAAATCCGATACCGCCCACCATTTTTTTAGATTAAAAGATTTCTATTGCCCATTTACCCTGCAATGATATACTATGAAAACATATATTAATATTTATATATAAATATTATTATCATCTCTAAAAATAAGAGGTGAAAAATGAATTTCAAAAAAAAGCTCCAATTAATCCCTGTTTTCATTACCATAATATCTATTGTTTTAGTGTCTCTGTCCCTGCAATGCGCAGCTGGAGGAGAAGCACCAGAAGTAGAACTTGAGATTTATGATGGGCCTGATTTTTCTGAATCCGAAAACATGTGTTACTACAGAATAGAAGCAATCGTTAGCGGTGAACCTGAACCTGAAGTTAAGTTTAGCAGCGATGATAATGTAAGAAATATCGGCTCTGATAAAGTCGAAGTAGGAGTAGAAGTTGGTGATTCCTACAATCTCAAAGTTACTGCTAACAATTCAGAAGGTACAGCCACTACTTCTATTGTTCTTTCAGGCGAGTGCGGTAAAGAAGTAGTTCAAGAAGATGTAGAGGAAGAGGAAGAAGAGACTCCTGAAGAGGAGGAAGAGGAAGCAACCTCCGAGGAAGAAGAAGAAGAAACCACTGCAGTAGCGCCTACCATATCTCTTGAAATATATGAAGGTCCTACTCCTGCTGACGTTATATGTTTTTACAGGGTAAAGGCATCAGTCACAGGAACTCCGAGCCCAACAGTCACCTGGAGCAAAGATGACAGCCATGGTGCATGGGGGACCAAAAAAGCTCAGGTCAATCTTTATAGCCCAGCAGAGACTTATACTCTTACCGCTACTGCTAAAAATTCTGCAGGAGAAGACTCCGATTCAATCAGCTTAAGCTGGGGTTGTGCGCCTTTAGTTACTGAACATACAGAAAATTTTCATCCTTCAATTTACGGTACAGTAGGTTCAGGCGGAGGAGTAACAACAGATGGAATAGCTTTTGGTGACTCAGCAGTAAATACAGATTGGAGAGGTCTATTTGCATTTGATGTAAGCTCGCTTGACGGAAAAGAAATAACAAGCGCAAAGTTAAAATTAACAGGTCCTGACTATTATAGTGTCTGCGACTTTAAAGGAAATATTTATATCTTCTATAATGATTTTCTGCCCACTCTGGACGCCGCTGATTATCTTCCTTCTGGAGCTTACGGAACTCCACATGTTTTCTCATACAACACAGACCCTCTGGAGTTTTCAACTGATTTCCTGAAAGATAAGGTTATAGAAAGGGCAGCCAGTGGCGAAGAACTCCAGTTTATTATAGGTTATGAAAGTGCTGTAACAGATGGTGAAGGAGATTCTGAAGGTAGGGCTTACTACGCAAATGATATCACCTTAACTGTTAAATATCTTGAATGATTGATTGAGATAGCATTTTTTCTGTAAAGATCTTTGGCTTAATTGCTATACAGCCCATAAAATGATTATAAATTCATGGGATAAAAAAACATCTGGGTATTTACATTTATTTTAGAAGAAAAATATCCACCCTCAAATATTTTATCCTAAAGGACAAAATATAAACTATATAAATTAGTTCTTTATAACAATCTCATTACTGCCGGTAGAATTATTTTGGCGTTACTTAGCACCAAACTCTTCCATTGCATCGTATAAATAATTCAGGTAAGTTGCAACCGGGCCTCCGCCCATCATAACAGCCAGGGCAGCAACTTCAACGAGCTCTTTTTTTGTTACGCCTTTTTCTATGGCATCCTTGGCATGAAAGGCTACGCAATAATGACATCGCAGAACAAGAGCCATCCCGACAAGTATCAACTCTTTAACTTTCGGTGAAATATTTCCCTCTTTTTTTGCTTCTGCCATAAATTTACCAAAAGAAGCCATAAATTCAGGGCTATCCTCACCCAGGCTTTGTAGAGTTTTACCTGTATCATTGACCATGTCTTTAGAACTTTCTGCCATTTCTTACCCTCCTTCACTTTAATAATGCTTAAACCCTAGGGTATTATATTAAACCATATAAACTATTTCAACTAAATTTTATATCCAGAATAAAGTATTTTTTAATTCTATAGAAAACCATCGGAAGAAACAGCTTTATTTAGGTTCATAAGTATCCTAAAATATATCTTCATTGAATGTTTATTTCAAAAGGAAATTTATGGACTCTTCACAGATAATTGATTTACTTACAAAATATGGATACGCGGTAATATTTCTGCTTGTTATAATCGAAGGACCTATGGTTACAATTATATCATCTTTCCTTGCAGCATCAGGATACCTTAATCTATTTATTCTCTACCCTTTAATTGTAACTGCCGATCTTTTCGCAGATGTTTTATGGTATTTCGTGGGATATCTTGGAAGAAAAAATATCGTCAATCGATGGGGTAGATTTTTGGGGTTGACTCCAGATAAAATTGCTGGATTTGAAAAATTAAATAATAAATTTAAAGAAAGCCAGGGCAAAATATTATTCACCGCAAAAATCACTCATATAATAGGTTTTCCTTTCCTTATTGCTGCTGGAATCTTCCACATAGATATAAAAAAGTTTGTATGGTTTAATTTTCTGGCTACCATACCCAAAGTTATTTTTTTTATGATTCTGGGCTATTATTTTGGCGAGGCAAGCGAAATAATTACCAAATACCTTGGATACGGTACATTTATCGGGACAGCATTATTAATTCTCTCACTCGTATCATATATATTAATTCAGAAATTTTCCAAAAAGTTTTTTAAAAAATATGAACCATAAACTAAGAATATTATTTGCCCTGGAAAGCTATCCACCTGAAATTACGGGGTCTGGAATCGCGACCATACGTCTTGTCAGGAGCCTTGCAAAAAGAGGACATAAAATTGCAGTGGTCTGTCCCGGGAAAAAACTAATCGGAGAACAAACCAGGGAAGGTCGTATAATCGTTTATAGAATAAGCTCACTTCCAGTCATATTTCATAAAGAATTCAGATTCTCCCCATTTGCTTTTATTAACACTGGAAAATTCTTTAAAAAATTTAATCCCGACATAATACACATAGAAGACCACCTGTTTACAGCGAGAGCAGCTGTAAGATTTGCCAGAAAAAATAATATCAAAATAATAGGAACCAATCATTTTACTCCTTATAACTGGCTATATAATTTAAACCTTCCGGATGGTACTTTTATCTATAAAATAGTAAAAAAAATACTCTGGAATTACTTCTTAAATTTATTTAACAAAATAGATGTCATAACAGTACCATCCCTCTATGCCAGAAAAATATTAAAAAATTCAGGGATAAAAAAACCGGTAAAAGTAATTTCAAATGGACTTGAACTAAAAGAATTTAAAAAGACCACTCCAGAAGATGAAACCCTATCCAAATACAAAATTGACAGTAAAAAAATAATTCTCCTTTCTGCAAGCAGGCTTGACAAAGAAAAGAGAGTCGACCTTCTTATAAATGCTATTTGCAAGATAAAAGACAGGGCATATTTCCATCTTATTATAACTGGTAGAGGAAAGGAAAAAGAAAAATTAAAAAAAATAACCATGGATAAAGGTCTCTCCGGTCTGGTGACATTCACCGATTTTATTACAAAGATAGATCTAAGAAATCTTTACCATGCAAGTGATATTTTCCTGACTGCAAGCGAAGTAGAACTACAGGGTTTGTCAATAATGGAGGCAATGGCCTGTGGTTTGCCTGTAATTGGAGCAAAATCAATGGCTATACCTGAACTGGTAAAAGATGGTATAAATGGTTATCTTTTTGAGCCAGGTAATGAAAAAGATGCAGCCAAAAAAATCCTTAAACTCATATCAAATAAAAAATTGAGGGAAAAAATGTCTGAAAATAGCCTTAATTTAATCAACAAACATGATATCGAATTAACCTTAGAAGAGTATGAAAAAATATACTACCGCTTGTTACCTACCAAAAATTAGATATCAATATCATAAACTCTCCATGTAAAAGCAACCTTCCCCAATTTGAAAATAGGATTTATAATATCCAGATTTATATCGGCAAGCTGCGAGCCGGAGGCATATTTGAACCCATGACTGACCGCGCTCTTGCTGATTTTATAAAATACCCTGGATTCTATGCCTGCTCTCCTGTAGCCCTTTTGAACTCCCAGCAGCAGAACTCTCAGTCTCGTGAAACCTTTTGCCTTAATTTTTCTCTTAATTCGATTATAAATTTTAATATCCCGGCTCAAATCTTTCGGGTTAAAAAATTGCCCTGACGGCATATATGGCCACTTTCTGTCAAAAGCTTCTATTTCTTCATTTATATCAGGGATATTAACAGAAAGTCCTATGGGCTTACCGTCCTTTTCTATCATAAAAACCAGACCTTCCATTGATACTGCCTTTATACTCATAGCAAGGTAATTGAATTCCGCGTCAGTTATCCTTACCTGTTGCGGGTGATTCTCACTATCCCAGAGGTCATTATAAAGTTTCTTTATTTTCTCCATTTCATTTTTATAATCTCTAAATTTTACTTCTCTTATTTTTATACTATCCTGAACTCCTTTTTTTCTGCTTGCAACTTTATCCAGAACTTTCTCAATCCTGTCCATATACTGCCTGGAAATAATTTCGTCAGTAACCACACTATACCAGTCATTTTTCTTAACCAATCCATACTTTTCAAAAAAGTCTTTATAGTATGGAGCGTTGTAAGGCTCCATAAAATAAGGTTTGTTCTCAAAACCGCTTATTAGTAATCCAACCTCACCTGCTGCATTAAATTTTGCAGGACCAATAACCTTACTGCATCCGTTAGCTTTAAGATAACCTATAGCAGCATCAATTAACATTTCCGCAACATGCCTGTTTTCAATAGACTCAAACAATCCAAACCAGCCAATATTATTCCCATACTTACGGTTATAATTATAATTGATAAAAGCTATTATCCTTCCTGCAGGTTTATCATTATCATCTACAATAAAAAATTTAATCCGAGCATGTTCAAAAAAAGGGTTCCTGCCAATGACTCCGGGTATGCTGATAGATGCTGGGTTAAGATATTCGACTTCCTGAATGAAAAGAGGATTTATTTTATGAGATTCCTTGCTTTTATACCAGCCTATATAATAAGGGACGATCACGAACTCTTTCAGCCTTTTTAGATTTATATTATTAATAGAGCCTGGCTTATATTCTCCAGTTTCCCTCAAATTATATTTGTGCATGCTTTACTTAAAAAATAATCCTTATTACAAATAAAAGTATTATAATTAATATCTTTATAATAAACAATCAATAGCACAAATAAACTTATTGAAAATAATCTGAGCTAAAAATAAAAAAATACCAGTTTAGAAAAGACTGGTTAATTCTTGACTTATGACCTATATTATTCTAAGAAGAACTTATCGGGTAAGGAGAATAAAATGATAGCCTTGTTTACAATCTGGCCCTATGGCAAAGAAAAAAGCATGAGTAAAGATATAGCAGAAGTAATAAAATTGATAGAGAAAAGCGGGTTATCTTATGAGTTTCATTCAATGGGAACAAATATTGAAGGAGACTGGGACCGGGTAATAGATTTAATCAAAAAATGCCGGGAAAAATTACTGGAAACCAACAGTCGAATTGGAATATCAATACTGATTGATGAGAAAAAAGAAGCAACCAATCAAATAGCCCACAAAATAAAATCAGTAAAAGAAAAATTATAAACTATAGGAGAATATTTAAATGGAAAAACACCAGCCAACTTATGATGAGGCAATATCCCTTCTTAAGGAATTCAATAAATCAGAGAGTTTGCTGAAGCATGCTTTTTCGGTTGAGGGCGCAATGAGATATATGGCAGCCAGAGCAGGAGAAGATGAGGATAAATGGGGAATAGTAGGATTGATACATGACCTGGATTATGAACTTTTCCCTGAACTCCATTGCAAGAAAACAAAAGAAATATTAGAAGAGCGGGGCTGGCCGGAAGAGTACGTCCGGGCAGTTTTATCCCATGGATGGGGCATCTGTACCAATGTAAAGCCAGAAACCTTAATGGAAAAGACCCTTTATGCAGTAGATGAACTGACTGGCTTTATAACTGCCGTGGCACTGGTAAGACCATCAAAAAGCCTATCTGACCTTGAGGCAAAATCAGTCATAAAAAAATGGAAAGAGAAATCATTCGCTGCCAGTGTTAGCCGTTCGGTGATTGAAAAAGGCTCTGAAATGCTTGGAATGGATTTAAAAGAACTGATTACAGATGTAATCATGGGAATGCGTAAAATAGCCGGCAGAATAGGTCTCTGATAATTAGAATTTACTAAATACTAATTTTACTGTAGCATTAAATAAAACTATATTCTTTCTGTATTTATATAACTACTTACTTTCTGTATTTTAATTTATAAATTAAAAATATAAGGAGGGAATATGCTTAGAAAGAGCAAAAAAATATCGTATGCGCTTCTTAACTTAATCGGATTCATAGCAGTAATCGCAGTAAATACCCTGGCGATGACTCTTCCTATAAATAATATAACAACGGGAGAGGTTTCGGACAAATACCCCAATTTATTTGTACCTGCCGGTATAACATTTTCCATATGGGGAGTTATTTACTTGTTTCTCGCACTCTTTATCATATATCAGTTTGTAATAGCATTTAAGAAAAGCACCGGCGAGAGGGGTATTTTTGAAAAGACAGGCCTGCTATTTTTTCTTTCGTGCATCTTTAATGTGTCCTGGATATTTGCATGGCATTACGGTATTGTATGGCTTTCACTTGCTATAATGATTTTACTCCTTATAACCCTTATAAGTATATATGTAAGACTCAGAACAGGCAGGGCAGGAATAAAAAATCATGAAAAGTTTTTTGTAAATATTCCTTTTAGTCTTTACCTGGGCTGGATTACCGTTGCAACAATTGCAAATGTGACCGCATTTCTTGTGGATATCAACTGGGATGGATTCGGCATAAGCGAACAGCTATGGGCTGTTATCCTGATCGCAGCAGCACTTATAATAACGCTTTTAACATTGCTTTCAAGAAATGATATATTTTACTCGCTTGTCGTTATCTGGGCTTTTACCGGTATTATCTTAAAGAGAATAGCAGATACAGGTACATCAGACAATGCCATAGTAATAACAAGTATTGCCAGTATAGCAATTTTAGCACTCTTGATTATCATCCAGCT
>CAZKVH010000012.1:14526-47215 GCA_964556165.1 uncultured Actinomycetota bacterium
CTGGTAAAATTGAGTTGTGGGTGGTTAGCTCAGACTGGTTAGAGCGCTGCGTTGACATCGCAGAGGTCATTGGTTCAAATCCAATACTACCCACCATTCTAATTTAATTTCGGCGACGACTTTTACTCTATCTTACAACTCCTGGAGAAACGAGTTCACCATTGCTCAGGCTGTAGACTGATTTATAAAGAGGCGCAACAGCTAAAAATCCAAGCTCATTTAGATATTCTGCAAATTTATCAGAAACTTGATCCTCTCCATGGGTAACAAAAACTTTATCCGGTTTTTCCTCAAAACTATTTATCCACCTTAAAAGCCCATCCCTATCTGCATGCGCAGATAATGATGTAAAATTATAAATATCAGCAAGCACTGATATTTCCTCTCCGTAAATTGTAACTTCTTTCGCACCATCAAGCAGTTCTCTTCCAAGCGTCCCATAAGCCTGGAAGCCAGAAAAGATTATGGAGCATTCCTCCTTCCAGAGATTGAATTTCAAATGATGCCTTATTCTCCCTCCGTCACACATACCGCTTGATGAAATAATTACCTTGGGAACCGGGTCATAGTTCAGCTCCTTTGATTCATCAGTTGAATCAGTAAAAGTTAAATCCGGGAAGTCGAGCGGGTTAAAACCCCCCTTAAGTATTTCTTTTGTCTGGCTATCTCCATAAATCATCAAATCATCGTCATATAACTTCGTCACCTCTGACGCAAGGGGGCTATCTACATAAACAGGAAAATTGGATACTGAAACAAGTTTTCTTTCTTTAATATCCCGGATTAAATATAAAAGTCCCTGGGTCCTCCCGAGAGCAAAAGATGGGATAATAACATTCCCGCCTCTCAGTAATGTCCTGTCTATAATCTTTGCCAGATCCAGCGCATAATCATCACTTTTTTCATGATTCCTGTCCCCATATGTGGATTCCATAACAACAAAGTCAGCTTCTTTTATATACTGGGGGTCTTTTATTATCGGCTGCTCCAGATTACCTATATCTCCTGAAAAAACAATCTTTTTATTTATTCCGTTCTCACTTAAAAATATTTCAACCGATCCAGAGCCGAGTATATGACCGGCATCGATAAAATTAAACTGGATACCGTCACTGATTTTATTCATATTATTGTAGCTGCAGGGTACCAGAAGCTCTACTGTATCTTCAACATCTGCAGTTGAATATAAAGGGGCGACTTTATCCTTTCCGGTTCTTTTATTTTTTTTGTTTTCCCACATAGCATCCATTTCCTGTATGCTCGCACTATCCTTGAGCATAACCGAAGCCAGGTCACAGGTAGCCTCTATCGCATATATTTTACCTCTGAATCCTTCCTTAACCAGCAACGGCAGCCTACCACTGTGGTCCATGTGGGTGTGTGTCAATATAACAAAATCTATATCAGATGCATTAAAAGGAAGCCTCTGGTTATCTTTCTCGTCCTGCCCCTGCTGCAAACCGCAATCCACAAGAAATTTCTTACCGTCTGCCTCCAGAGAATAACAACTGCCGGTTACTTCTCTGGCAGCTCCGTAAAATGTTAGATTCATATCATCTACTTCCCTTATAATTAAAAAACTTATGTTTTTTTTATGTAACAAGCCATTAGCTACTTTTATGGCTTATCAAGCACTTCGTCTTGGCGATCTCAGGAAAAAGACCATAATAGCGCCCAGAGCCAGAAGCACAATCGCACCATAATAAGCAACAGCAAAAGTCTGATAAATATCATACATCTTGCCTGCTAAAAAAGAGAGCATAAATCCTCCAACGCCCCATGAGGTAAATACCAGTCCATAGTTTATTCCAAAGTTCTTCAAACCATAATAATCTTTGGTAAGCGCGGGGAAAAGACTGAGATTTGCACCATAGTTCATCCCGACCAGTGCTGATAATATAGCCATCATCGGGACCGTTGCAAGGAATGTTCCTTCTTTTGTAATTGATATCAGAAAAATAGCTACAGCCTGTATGACAAATATCAAAAAGAGTGTAATCTTCCGTCCTATCTTATCGCTCAGCACCCCTGCGATAATCCTGCCGGCACCATTACCGATTGCAAGAATCGCAACAAGAATAAATCCCAGCTGGATATTCGCCTGGCGAACTGCGATGGTAGCAAGTTTTGATATAATCATAAGACCTGCTCCTGCTCCAAAAGCATACATGAACCAGATAAGGTAGAACTGGGGAGACTTTAGCATTTCAACCGGCGTCCAGTTATTTTTATCATGAACCACAGCCTGCTTTTCAGTTTCAGCTTTAACAGGAACATAGTCTTTTGGGGGTGGCTTTAAAACCGTTGCAAGGCCATTCCAGACCAGCATAACCAGCGGCTTGATTCCAGTTATCAGAGCAAAAAAACCTATACCTAAAATCAGCATCATCATCTGCATGCCATATCTATTTATCAGCCATTCCGAAAGAGGTGCAGCATAAACAGATGCAAGCCCGAAACCGGAAACAACAAGACCTGTTATCAGGCCGGTTCTGGCAGCAGGAAACCATTTAACTGCCGGCGGAGTAGCTGCAGCATAACCAAAACCAATACCGGCGCCTGCCAGGACGCCAAACCCTACAAGATAACCAACCGGTGAAGTCGTCTGACTTGATATGATAAATCCCAGACCAACTAAAAGCCCTCCGATTGCAGCAACTATGCTCGGGCCAATCTTATCCTGCATGCGTCCCGCTACTACCATTACCAGTGAAAATACCAGGCATGCAAACATATACGGCATTGACTTGGCAGTTTCTGTCCAGCCCCATTCAGCAGGAACCGCCGCACTGATAACGCTCCAGGTATAAAGAATACCGAGGGCCAGATTGATTCCCATTCCTGCAAATGTTACCAGCCAGCCTTTGTTCTCAACAGGTGAAATATTACTAGTATTATTCATGAAAACTCCTTTTTATAATTATAAAAAAATGGGTGTACCGTTTTTACGATACACCCAGTTTATTTACATTATGAGCTTCTATTCACCACGCCCTGATATCAGGGCATCTATAACACTGGGATCTGCCAGTGTCGAAATATCACCAAGATTATCGGTGTTCTTTTCAGCAATTTTCCTAAGAATACGTCTCATAATCTTACCGGACCTTGTTTTTGGTAGGGCCGAGGCAAACTGAATTGCCTCCGGCGTTGCAATTGGCCCGATTTCTTTACGAACGTGCAGGATTAGCTCCTTCTTAAGCTCATCACTTTCTTCTATGCCTTGCTTAAGTGTTACGAAAGCATACAGCGCCTGACCTTTAATATCATGTGGAATTGGTGTAACCGCTGCTTCAGCAACATCTCTATGACTGACAAGAGCACTTTCAACCTCTGCAGTACCAATTCGGTGACCTGAAACATTGACCACATCATCTATACGACCCATCAACCAGTAATCTCCATCCTCATCAACGCGGCAGCCGTCACCTGTAAAATACATATTCTCAAACATTGTAAAGTATGTATCAATAAAACGCTCGTGGTCACCCCACATCGTACGCATCATTCCTGGCCAGGGCTTACGAATGCATAGCTTGCCATTTTCATTTACGTCACATGGTGTACCATCATCTCTCAACACCACCGGGTCCACTCCAAAGAATGGGCGTGATGCGCTACCGGGTTTTAGAGTCATTGCTCCAGGCATGGGACTTATCATAAAACCGCCGGTCTCAGTCTGCCACCATGTATCCATAACAGGACAGCGGTTATGTCCAACTTTCTCATAATACCATAACCAAACCTCGGGGTTAATTGGCTCACCAACTGTCCCAATAATTCGCAGCGAATCAAGCTTGTATTTTTCAACCCATTCATCACCCAGCCGCATCAATGCTCGTATTGCAGTAGGTGCTGTATAAAATACTGTAACTTTAAACTTATCACAAATCTGCCAGAATCTACCGGCATCCGGATAAGTCGGTACACTCTCATACATCAAGCTTGTCGAACCATTTGCCAGTGGGCCATAGACAATATAGCTATGCCCCGTAACCCAGCCAATATCCGCAGTACACCAGTAGATATCGTCATCGTGAATGTTAAATACCATTTTGTGTGAAGTTGCTACATGCAGCAGATAACCCGCAGTTGTATGAACAACACCTTTTGGTTTACCTGTCGAACCTGATGTATACAAAATAAAGAGCGGGTCTTCGGCGTTCATTTTTTCTGGCGGACAATCCGCACTGACTTTTGCCATCTCATCATCATACCAGAAGTCCCTTCCCTCTTTCATATCGCATGAGTCATCTCTTACCTTAGCAACAATGACAGATTCAATAGACGGACAGTCACGCAGTGCCTCATCGGCGATTTTCTTTAGCGGAATGTGCTTTCCGGCACGAACCGAGATGTTTGTTGTAATAAGCATTCTGCAATTGGAATCATTGATACGGTCCTTAAGAGCATCAGCACTGAAACCACCAAATATTACTGAATGAATCGCGCCGATACGGGTACATGCCAGCATCACAATTGCCAGCTCCGGAACCATTGGCATATAGATTGCAACACGGTCTCCCTTTTTAATACCTCTGGATTTTAGCACATTGGCAAACTTCGAGACTTCCCTGTGCATCTCCTTATAGGTAAACTTCCTGACTGCACTGTCTTCCTCACCCTGCCAGAGTATCGCAGTTTTGTTTTCAATCTCCGTTCCAAGATGACGGTCCAGACAATTGACAGATACATTAAGCTCCCCATCTGCAAACCATGAGTGCTCGATTTTTCTTTTCCTGACATCCCATTCATATTCAAGAGATTTGGTTGGCTTCTTAAACCAGTCAAGCACTTTTGCCTGTTCCAGCCAGAAGCTGTCCGAGTCATTAATTGATTGCTCCCACATTTTCTGGTATTGCTCCATTGAAGAAATCATAGCTTCTTTCTGAATCTCCGGATTGGGTGGAAATTTACGACCCTTCTGTGCTTGAGACTGGGTGTCTTTTACTTCTTCAGTCATAAAATCTTCCTTTCTCAAATATGTAATTTAAAAAAAATATAATTTATATATAAGTTTTTTTAGTTCTTTTTAAAATAAATCTGGCTTTCTTTTATTGCATAGTCTACCAGATTTAACTTAAAACTCAACAAAAAAAGCTTTTTTAACTAACTTAAATAAAACCAAAAGATAGCAAAAAATATTATTTCAGTTTAAGCTCGCAATAATTTTCTCCGTCTCTTTCAGTAACTTGAAAACCCCTCTTTCTGAGCATATGCAACATTACTACATTCTCATCCAGAACACTTGCATATACCTTTTTTATTTTCCTTTCTCTTGCTATTTCTAGAATATAATCAGTGAATTTATTACCAAGTCCCTTAAACTGCCAGGGGTCGGCAACAACGATAGCAAATTCAGCAGTCTCGTTATAAGGATCTGCTATCAACCTTACAACGCCTGCCATTTTTTTCTCACCCTGCTCTTCAACCTCCCCGATTATGGCTATTTCCCTGTAATAATCAATCTGAGTATACCTTATCAGCAGTTCATGAGTTATATCCTTGATAAGCTGGAAAAACCTAAATCGCTGGGTTTGCTCCGAGAAATTTCTAAACATCTCTTCTTCCATTGGCTCATCCTCAGGCCTTACCGGTCTCAACACAGCTTCTCGCCCATCACTCATGGTAAATTTAGTTACATATTCACTCGGATAAGGAGATATAACCATGTGAGAATAGGGCTCTACTCTTTTCCCGGCTATATTTTCATCCAGCACTACCTTTGCATCGAGAGCTGTTCCACCTACAGCGTCCACACCAAAAGGATTTATTTCAATGCTTTTTATTTCAGGAAAATCAGATAGAAGGTAAGCGAACTTATAAAGCAGAAATTGTATCGTTTCTATATTTACACCTTCCATGCCTCTATATCCCTTTAGAAGCTTATAAATTTTTGTCTCTTCAATCAACCTCATGGCAAGAGCCATATTCAAAGGCGGTAGGCCTATGTTTACATCATTGAAAACCTCAACAGCAACCCCACCCATTCCGAAACATATAGAAGGGCCAAATAATGAATCTTTCTCGGAACCGATAATTAATTCATATCTTTTGGAAATCATCTGTTCGACCAGGATACCTTCTATTTTTGCTTCCGGAGCTAATCTCTTTACACTTTCCGTTATTTCTCTGAAAGCTGCCTTTGCTTCGGCAGACGAAGCAACATTTATTTTGACCCCACCTACATCTGTCTTGTGCAGTATATCAGGAGACAATATTTTCATTGCAACAGGATAGCCTATCTTGCTCTCAATTTTTGCTATTTCACGTTCTGAATATATGGCAATGTTTTTTATTACAGGAATATGATAAAACTCCAGAAGTTTCTTTCCTTCATATTCCGTAAGAGTGTACCTTTTTTCTTTTAGAGCATCCTTTATTAATCTTTTTGCTTTTGCCTTCTCGGGGCTAAAAGCATCAGGTATAGTTTCCGGAGTTTCATAAAGCAATTCCAGGTTTCTTGAATAGTTATACATATTCATAAATGTTTTTACAGCATCTTCAGGAACCCTGAAGCAGGGTATGCTTCCTTTTTTCAATATTTCACATGCGCATCTCACATCTTCCTCTCCCATCCATGATGCAAGAATAGTTTTTTTGCCTCTATTTGGAAGTTCCACCACTTTTTGAGCAATGCCTACAAGGTCTGTCATTGACTGTGGGGTAAGAACAAGAAGTATCCCGTCAACATTGTTATCCTCAAGACACAGGTTTACTGCTGTTTTATACAACTCAGGTTTTGCATCTCCAAGAACATCTATGGGATTCCCGTGACTCCAGGCGCCGGGCAGCGCTTCATTAAGCTTCGCCATAGTTTTTTCTGAAAGCTTTGCTAGCTTGCCTCCACCTTCAATTAATGAATCAGTAACAATAACCCCCGGACCTCCTGCATTTGTTACTACGGCAAGTCTTTTTCCTGCCGGCCTCCTTTGCATGGATAGTGCCTGAGCAGCATCAAAAAGCTCTCCTATGGTGTCGACTCTTATGATTCCTGCTCTTTTAAAAGCAGCATTGAATATAGCGTCATTACCAGTTAAGCTCCCTGTGTGTGACATTGCCGCTTTCGCTCCTTCTTTGCTCTTACCCACTTTAAGAAGAATAATAGGTTTGCTTCTTGAAAACGCTCTTGCTGCTGACAGAAATCTTCTCGCATCTGTAATAGACTCCATATAAATTATTATGCTGCTTGTTTCGGGGTCCTGTCCAAAGTAATCAATAAGGTCATGAAAACCTATATCTATCATTGTACCAATTGATACAAAATGACTGAAGCCGACATTGTTTTTTACGGACCAGTCAAGAATCGAAGTACATAGTGCGCCACTCTGTGAAATAAAAGCTATCTTTCCGGGCAAAGCCATTTTATTGGCAAAACTCGCATTTAAATATCTTGATGGCTTTATAAAACCGAGACAATTAGGTCCTATTATTGCCATATCATATTTCTTCTGATGCTCGAGAATCCTATTTACTAACTCTTTCCCTTCCTCTCCTATTTCACTAAACCCTGCAGAAATAATAACAATTCCATTAACTCCGGCTTCCCCGCATTCTTTTACTATATCCGGAACTGTGGCTGCAGGGGTAGCTATAATTGCCAGGTCTATTTTATCAGGAACTTTTGACACCGAGGGGTATGTTCTTACACCCTGCACACTCTCTCTTTTATTGTTTACAGGGTATACTACGCCATCATAACCAGAACCTATAAGATTATTAAGTATATCATATCCCACACTTCCCTTTGTTCCACTTGCACCTATTACCGCTATAACATGCGGATTAAAAAGTTTTTTGAGTTTATCGAACGTAGCCATATTTCACCTCTTCGTAACCTATATCTTCCAGAATCTCCTCAGATTTTTCTCTAATTCAATTCTTCTTGCCTCATATTCATTAATTGCTATTATCCTTGAATCAGTCGTTCTCTCTTCATATGGTATTGCTTCGCCATTTACACCTGCTATAAAGTTATTAATACACTTGTGGAGCACTTCAACATTATAACCGCCCTCCAGTGTTGCAAATATATTATTGAAGTTATCCCTTAATATCTTCCCCAGCCTATAATATGAAACAAGGCTAAACCTCAAATCAAGAAGGAGATCATACTGATATCCATCAAACCCTGCGGAGCAAGCAACCACATCCGGTTTAAACTGAAGAGCAACGGGAATAAAGGTTTCTATTGCATCAATGAATATTTCATCACCGCTGCCTGGAGGTAAAGGTACACAAATCGTATAACCTTCACCCTTCCCCTCACCTATCTCATTTACATTGCCTCCTCCTGGAAAAGCCGGGAACTGGTGAAGAGACCAGTACATTACTTTATCTGTCTCGTAAAAAAATCTTACCGTTCCATCCCCCAGATGAGAATCAAAATCCAGTATTAGAACTCTTTTCCCTTCATTTACCAGTTTCTGAACAGCTATTGCGATATTATTGAATATGCAGAAACCACTTGATTTATTTGGATGCGCATGGTGCCCGGGAGGTCTTACCAGTGCGAAATCACCTGATTCAGACGCCATAATGGTTGCACCTACAGCATATAGGGCAGCTTCATAACTTTTCTCTGAGGTAAAAGTTTCTCTGTCCAGAGGTTTTGATTTGGAACAATATTCCTTAACATGCTCAACATATTTTTGCGTATGAAATAGATTAAGATACTTTTCTCCATTGAGTACATCTGTTTCAGGAAGCTTTCCCAGAGATTCGATTCTTTTTCTGTTCTCAGGATGCATTCCTGTATCATGTTCAAGAAATATTTTATTGTAGATTATTTTCATCTCTTAAAAAATAACATTCAAATGTCTTAAAAAAATAGCACCATTTTTAGAACCGTAGCAATTTTACCAGTATCTCTTCAAGAGGGCAAGGAAACTCTTTACCATTATATATGTCTGCCGCATTTTATATCTTAAAAGGGAAACACGACATCCGCCAGTATTTACAGGGCAGTAATATATATTACTTTCAAAATAATGGCAAGTAGTGATTATAAAAAATTTTACTTCTAAAAAATGAGATAATGGAACTGTTCAAGGAAGTGATTGTATCTCATCATATAATTTTTTCATAATCTCTGTAGCCTTCCCCTGCAGAAAAATGTCGGTAATAGTATTCGTGTATGCAGAAGGCAGAACATTAACTTCTATAATCTTTTTATGATTCTTTTTCGCTTCATAGGGAATCAAACTTGCCGGCATAATTTCACCTGTCGTACCTATGAGTATAAATACATCAGATTCAATAGCTTCAGCAAAGGAATTGCTTCCAGCCGGTTCAGGTATACCTTCTCCAAAAAAAACAATATTTGGTTTTAACACCGCTCCACAGTGCTCACATTTCGGAGGGAGGATGCTTAAATCAATACTATCAGCCGGGTAAACTCTTGAGCATTTATTGCATACAAGCTCCCTGGAATTACCATGAAATTCATAGACCTCCCTGCTGCCAGCTTTCTGGTGCAGGTTATCTATATTCTGGGTGATAACAGAATGCAGCCAGCCCTTCTGTTCCATTTTAGCCAGAACTATATGAGCAGCATTTGGTTCAGCTCTGTCAAAGAAATCATAAAATATCTCTTTAATTAACTTCCATGAACTCACGGGATTGGCGTAAAAATTGTTAATATCTAAAAGTTCGGGTGAATATTTGTTCCAGAGTCCATTTTCCCCCCGAAATGGGGGTATCCCGCTTTCAACAGATATTCCTGCTCCTGTGAATGCAGTAACCCTTCTCGCATTTTTTATTAATTTCGCAGCTTCTTTAAACAATTAATTAAGTCCCCTACCTTTAATTTCTCCTATCAGGCTTTTACATTAAAAGGCCATTTGCATAAATTTGAAGAAGTTCCCGATACCCGGAGCGGCTTTCTGTTATCGTAATTTTCCCTGAAGAAACCTTTATAAATTCCTTAAAAATTAATTCCCCAACTTCCTTTACAGAAGCACTGCCTTTTATTATATCGCCGGCATATATATCAAAGTATTCTCTTTCTTCTATATCTTCAGGATTTCCCATAATCTTTATAACAGGAAAAGCAGGTATACCCGGGGGATACGAAGGCAGACCCCTGAAACGTGCGGGTAGCCCTCCGCCAAAGCTAAATACCTGTATCTGGGCCCCTGCAGCAAACATACCAAGAAAAAGCTGCGAGGCCTGGGTTGTACCATCCATAAAATAAAGACCTGAAGATGAAGGCTTTTCTCCATATTCCAGTACATCTACCAGCGGTGTGCTGCCGCCTTTGATAATAGCTCCGAGAGACTTTTCCTCAATTGTGGTCAATCCACCTGCTATATTCCCCTTTGTTGGCTCGGAACCCAGTATATCGACACCGTAGTCAGCTATCTCTTTTTTCATACGGTTAACACAGCTTATCAATTTCTTACCTACTTCTCTACTGGAAGCTCTTCTTGCAAGTACATGCTCGGCTCCAATCAACTCCGCTGTTTCTGAAAAGATTACCTTGCCTCCATTTTCTATAAGCAAATCAGACGCCACACCGGTGGCAGGATTGCTCGCTATAGCAGATACTGTACCGGAACCCCCGCATTTTATTCCTATTGTCAAATCAGCTATATCGCACTTTTTTCTTTCATCCTCCGAAGCTTTTATAATAAGTTCTCGCAGGATACTTACCCCTTTTTCCAGCGCAGAATTATAGTTTTTTTCTTTTTCGATTGTAACTGCTTCAACCCTCTTATACGGCAGTATTTCCTCTGCAAGTTCCTCCGCTGAAATACTCTCGCAGCCGATGCCAACAAGCAATACAGAATTTATATTGGGATTGGTCCCAATGCCTGCAAGAGTTCTTCTTGCTCTCTCAAGGTCAGGCCCGAGCCGGATGCACGCATGGTTATGCAAAAGTGGTATGGCTCCGGTAACCTTTGATGCAATCTCTGATGCGAGTTCATTAATACAACCTATGGTTGGAAGGACCGCAACATGGTTCCTTATACCTGCTCTGCTGTTTTTCCTTGGATACCCGTAAAAATGCATTCTCTCCTCCTTTAACTACCGCTACATTTCAGGTTGCTTTTAACATTATGAATATGAACATGTTCCCCCTGACCAATCCGGCCTGTTGCAGTTCCTATTATCTCACCATACTTTATTACCATCTCTCCATCATTAATCGAGTCTGCCGCTATTTTATGGCCGGTTTCAATTTCTTTTGTGGCTTCGATATTTTTTATTACATTATTCCCGGTAGAAATAATATCTACCACCTCTCCTTTTTTTACACTTTCAAGAACAGTTGCAACATTATCTCGCTCATTCATTAAAATTGCTTTTTTCATTATTTCCAGCCTCACCTTCATAAAAAATTAAGGCAAAAATATTATTCTAATCATTCAAATAAAATGAAATATAGAGAATCCATTGACTTCCTGCAAACGAAATTAAAAGAATTATGAAATCTAACCAATAAGCTATGATATGCTTTAGAGTCAGTTTCATGTAATGCCCTCTATAAAATGACCATAGTATAGCACAATAATAAATATTTTCTCAATTCGACAATATCACTGTGGATCTTTGCTTGAAACAAGCATTATATTAAGATTGAAATTCTTTTATGGTGGAGGCGGCGGGAATCGAACCCGCGTCCGGAGATATTGCCACTTAAATATCTACAAGCTTAGTCTATATTTTAAATCTCACTTTTTTACTCGTATGGACACGATTAAAAAAGCCAGCCCGCATAAAATTTCCCCTGATACTACTACAGGCAACTCATATCAGAGTATCCTGCTTACAACGCCTATCGAAAAGCGCAGGAATCTTTTCGTAGACGTAGCAGCTTAAATTAAGCTGCTAATGCTAATTCATTATCATTAGCTTTTATGTTTAGTTCAGTTATTTACGAGTTCTGATACTCGGCTTGCAATCTAAGCTCAACCTATCACCGTCGAATCCGGATCGCCCCCATTAAACCAGGTAAAGGCTACCGAACTAATAGCGATTGTATATTATACTAAAATCAATAATTTTTCAAAGCCCTTTTTATTTCAATCTCGTGTTCCTTTTCCTGTATATCCCTGCGTTTATCCCTTTTGAGTTTTCCTTTGGCAAGGGCAAGCTCAATTTTAACCCTGTTATACTTAAAATATACTCTTAGTGGAACCAGCGTGAGACTCCTGTCTGTGAGCTTCCCTTCTATTTTATCTATTTCTTTTCTGTGCATGAGAAGTTTTCTGGTACGCGTGGGGTTTATTTCCGAAATCCTGCTTTTATCATAAGGTGATATATGCATATTATAAAGAAATAACTGGTTTTTTTTTATGCGGCTATAGCTATCCTTTAAATTTATCCGGTGGTTGCGAATTGATTTAACCTCACAACCCTCAAGCACTATGCCCGCTTCGTAAGTATCAAGAATAAAAAAATCCCTTAAAGCCTTTTTATTATGGGCAATTATTCTTCTGTCCTCTTCGGAATCTTTTTTCTTTTTTAATTTACTCATTTATTATCACTCAGTATTAGCTCCATCTCTTCTATTGCTTTATTCAACTGGGTATCTTCCTCACTGTCAAGTTCAAGCTCCACCACTATATCAGGCTCTACCCCCACTCCCTCAACAGAAATTCCTGACGGTAAAAAATATTTAGCAGTTGTAAATTTTATTCCAGAGCCATCTGAAAGTTCATATAGTACCTGAACCAATCCTTTGCCAAAACTTTTCTCTCCTATTAAAATAGCCCTGTCATTGTCCTTTAATGCTCCTGCAACAAGTTCCGAGGCGCTTGCCGAATATCCATTAATTAGCACTATAAGGGGTATTTCAGTATACTTTCCTTCCTCTGCAAAGTATTCATCGACCCTTTCATCATAATCGAGCCTTCCCTTAACTGTTACTATCTTCCCTTCATCCAAAAATAAATCGCAAACGCTTATAGCATCATCCCAGGCACCACCCGGGTTATTTCTTAAATCTACTATTAAGCCCTTTGCACCATTATCAATTAACTTCTGGATCTCTTTATCAAGCTGCTCCGCGCCGCTTATCTGAAAATCATAATACCAGATATAGCCTATATCATCTTCAAAAACATCCGAAACAAGATTCGGTATATCAAATCTCGCTCTTGTTACAGTGACCGCAAAAGCACTATCGGTAGAAGGCCTGTAAAGATCAAGATTAACACTTGTCCCTTCCTCCCCCTTAATCATAGCCACTACTTTTTCGAGATCCACATCCTTTATATCCGTACCTTCAACTCTGGTTATAATATCTCCTTCACTTATGTCAGTTCCTGAAGCCGGGGTGCCTTCAATTACTCTAACAACAACTACTCTTTCTTCTTCATCAAGAGTAACAACAACTCCTATCCCGCTCATTGTTCCACTATATGATTCCATAATTGTCCCATATTCTTCAGAAGTAAAATATTCCGCATATCTGTCTTCAAGAGCAGAAATCATACCTTCGATAGCTGCCTGGAGAAGGTCTTCCTCGCTTTTTTCTCCTATTGAATTGCCCGAAATTAGATTCAGGGCTTCCTCAACAGCTTCAATATCTGCATCTTCGGTAACATCAAATACATTATCATTTAAAATATTCCCGTTATATGATTCACCGGTGATACTTTCCTTAAAGGGTTCTAAAAAATCCCTGAAAAAATCAAAACTAACACCGGTCAGTACTCCGGCAGAAAATGTAATTATAATCACGACAACCGAGATTACAGCTATCAAAATATTTTTTTTCATCCAGATATCACCCTGTAAATTATTCCAATTTTTAAATTATTATGCCAGATAAGCACGCGGGTTCTGGGCAACACCATTTATTCTTACTTCAAAATGAAGATGAGGACCCGTACTCCAGCCGGTGGAACCTACCAGCCCTATTACCTGCCCTCTTTCTACCATCTGGCCAACGGCAACATTAATACTCGAAAGATGAGCATACCAGGTGGCAAAACCTCCTCCGTGATAAACCATAATAGAATAACCATATCCACCAAAGTAACCTGCCTGTACTATCTGGCCTCCATCCGCTGCCTTTACAAGAGTACCGGTAGGAGCTGCAATGTCTATACCGGAATGGAACCTTAAAACTCCAAATATGGGGTGAATCCTGTTGCCATATTCAGACGTTACCCTGCCTGCAACGGGCCACATCAATTTGCCGGAGGGAGAAGATCCGTATCTATAGCTCTCAAGGATTCTTTTAACCTCAGCTTCCTTAATCTCAAGTTCCTTCTCCATTGCAACAAGGGCATTCCTGTTGGCAATTGTTGATGAAAGCAGGTTTTCCTTCTCATCATGCAAATCCTGAACTTCATTTGCCTTCTGCTCCGCTTTCGTAACCAGCTTTTCAACTCTGTCCTGATATTCCTCCTGTTGCTCCCTCAAATCAATTATTGACTTTTTTATTCCTATAGTTGCATCTCTTTTCTCCTTTATCGAAAGAACAATATCCGTATCCTGTTCGGCAAAAAGGTTCATCAGCTTCAATTTGGACATAAAGTCCAGAAAACCTTCAGCATTAAGTAATACTTCGAGGATATTACCCTTTCCATTCTTATAAATGGTCGCAACCCTTTCATTTAAAATCCTTACCTTCTCTGCCAGTTCATCTTCTATCCTATTTAATTCTTCTTGTTTTAAAATCATCTCTATTGTGGTCTTATCAACCTCGCTTTTCGCATGTGCAAGCTCGCCATTAAGATCATCCAGCTCCGAAAGCGCCCCTAGCAGTTCCCCCTCTACTTTTTCTAACTCACTTCTATACTGCGTTACCGATTTGTTTACCTCTTTAATTTTTTCCTGGGTCTCTTTTCTTTCTTCCTGATATTGTTCTAACTGTTCCTCGAGTGTCTGGGCAGAAATGGATTCTGGCATGGAAGTAGATAGAATGAAAAAGCCGGAGAGTGTCAATATTATTATTACGAATATTGCTATAATGTTTTTACTTTTAATCATCATTACATTTGATTTTTATTGTAATTATTTTAATACTAATTATTAAAAATTAAAAATACCCGGATTTTGAAGAACATCAGGCACTAACGTATCTTCTCAAAGCAATTCCGCTGCTTACAATCCCGATAAGTCCACCCAGAACAAATATCCCTATATATACGTAAAATATAACATTCCCGCTGCCGATTATAGCCAGGTCTTTAATGCGCATGGTATCCGCAATTATTACTTCTCCCTTTGCCAGGAGGAAAGTATTGATAAAGTATAAAAGTATAATAGATATCACGCTTCCTGAAAAACCTTCGAAAAATCCCTCAAAAAGAAATGGTATTCTTACAAACCAGTTAGTTGCTCCTACAAGTTTCATAACCTCTATCTCTTTCCTGCGGGCATAAATAGAGAGTCTTATGGTGTTAAATATCAGAACGATAGCTGCAAGCAGAAGAACCATAATTATAAGAAATGCTATAGTACCGATAATTGCAGTAATAGAAAAAAGTTTATCAACCCATTCTTTCCCGTATATTACATCATTGACCCCTTCTATAAAATTTCCATCTTTATCACGAAAACGCAGCGCTACCTGGTCAACTTTTTCAGGGCTTTTTAACGTTACCTCAAAAGATGCCGGCAGTGGATTGCCTTCTATCTCTTTAAGAATATCGCTTCCCTCATTTTGTTTCCTGAACCTCTCTAGCGCCTGGTCTTTTGACACATAATTTACAGAATCGGTCTCTTCCCAGCTTAATATCTCCTCCTGTACAAAATTTTTTAAATCTTCAGAAATATCGTCCTCAAGATATACAGCCAGCTCAACCTCACTTTCAACAGACTTTATAATACTCTGGATATCATAAACAACCAGCATAAAAAATCCCACTATAAATAAAGTAATAGCCACAGTAGTAATAGCAGTAAATCCCATAAAGAAGTTTCTTCTGAGACTGATAAATGTTTCGCTAAAGAAATATTTTGGTTTTACCATCAGTCTCCGTATACACCTCTCTTCTGGTCTCTTATTATCTCCCCTTCCTCAAGTTCTACAACTCTTCTTCTCATTGAATTAACTATGTTCCTGTCATGTGTCGCCATAAGTACCGTGGTGCCAATGAGATTTATCCTGGACAGGATTTTCATAATACCATCAGAAGTCGCAGGGTCAAGATTTCCTGTCGGCTCGTCCGCAAGAAGTATTGGAGGTCTGTTAACAAAAGCTCTGGCAATTGAAATCCTCTGCTGCTCTCCTGCTGATAGCTGATGGGGATATGAATTTAATTTATTATATAAACCTACCAGTTTTAAAACCTGTGGAACCTGTATTCTTATCTCGTAATCTGGCCTCCCTATAACCTCAAGCGCAAATGCCACGTTTTCAAAAATAGTTCTATCCGGAAGAAGCTTGAAATCCTGAAAAACGCACCCGACATTTCTTCTTAGCTGCGGTACCCTGCCGGGCTTGAGATTGCATATATTCTTTTCCGCAACAAATATGCTGCCACTACTTTCGTTAATCTCTTTTATAATCAACTTTATAAAAGTAGATTTACCGGAACCGCTTGGGCCCACCAGAAAAACGAATTCACCTTTTTCAATGACCAGATTGATATTTTTTAGTGCAACTGTATTATCATCATATACCTTACTTACATTTTTAAACTCAATCATACTCAATTGAAAATTCCTCTTAAAATCCCTGATTTTTAATAATAGAGAGTTTACGCTTTGTATAACTTTTTTTCAAGAAACCCTCTAATCAATAAATCTATATCACCATCCAGCACCGATTGTACATTTCCAATCTCGATTCCAGTCCTGTGGTCCTTAATTAGCTGGTAGGGCTGAAGGACATAACTCCTAATTTGACTGCCCCAGCCAATATCTTTTTTTTCTCCTCTTACTTCATCAATTTTTTTTATACTTTTTTCTCTCTCAATCTCAAATAGCTTTGATTTTAAAATCTGAATGGCAGTCTGCTTGTTAAGCATCTGGGACCTTTCATTCTGACACTGTACCACTACATTTGTTGGTAAATGTGTAATTCTTACAGCTGAATCCGTGACATTAACATGCTGACCGCCTGCGCTACTTGATTTAAAAGTTTCTATTTTTAAATCTTCCTTGTTCAGTTTTAAATCAACGTCCTGATTTAATAAAGGAATAACATCCACGGAAGCAAAAGAAGTATGTCTCCTCTTTGATGAATCAAAGGGTGAAATTCTAACCAGCCTGTGAATTCCTTTCTCCGACTTGAGAAGCCCATAAGCATTCTTACCTGTAACCGTAAATGTCACGTTTTTCAATCCTGCTTCTTCCCCCGTCTGGTAATCATTAATGCTATGGGAAAATCCTTTTTTCTCTATCCAGCGTTTATACATACGGAACAGCATTTCCGCCCAATCCTGTGACTCCGTACCCCCTGCTCCAGGATGGATTGTCAAAACCGCAGGATACGAGTCGTATTCATCGTTTAAGACCAGGTTTTCTTCCAGCTCAACCACTAAATTCTCTATATCGGCTAAATTCCCCTCCAATTCTTCCTTAAGGCTTTTATCTTCCTCATCCTTAAGAATCTCGAGTCCAAGCTCCGCATCCCCTATTTTTTCTTCAAGTTTCTTAATTTTACTTATTACATCCTTGAGTTCACTAATTTTACGGGTTATTGCCTGGGCTTTTTCATGGTCATCCCAGAATCCTTCTGACAGAACTTCTTTTTCAAGTTCCTTTAACCTATCGCTTTTTTTATCTACTTCAAAGACAGCCCTTTAGAAAAACTATCTTTTCGAGTAACTTATCTAATTTAATTCTATCGTCATCTATCATTAAAACCTCCAGTTTACCTTTACTAAAAAACAATTTACCTTTTCGTCTAATGCAATATATATTCACCGGTGGAATGACGCTAATTTTTAATGACAATCATTAGCTGCCACATTAATAATTTATATTATGTCAGATACCTGCCGCAACAATTTTTATATTTCTTTCCGCTTCCACACGGGCACGGGTCATTACGTCCAATCTTTTTTTTGGCAGCAGTTCCCGACTGCATCGTATTAACACCGGATTTTGGCGGTCCGCTCTCATTTATATTAATTGCTCCCTGGCTCTTCGCAATTCCCTGTTTTTCCTGCTCTTCTTTAGAAAGTATCCTCACATTATATAATAATCTTACCGTATCAAATTTTATCTCTTCTATAAGCCCCCTGAATAATTCGAATGCTTCCTTTTTAAATTCAACAAGAGGGTCCCTCTGGCCAATAGCCCTCAATCCGATACCTTCCTTCAGGTAATCCATCTCCAGAAGATGCCCTCTCCACATATTATCAATAACATTAAGGCTTACTATTTTCTCCAGCTTTCTCATAACCTCTGGAGTAAAGTTATTTTCTCTTTCCCCATAAATCTCCAGAGCCTTCTCCAGTAGATTTTCTTTTAGAGTTCTGGAATTCCATTTATAATCACTTATTTTATCCCTGTTTATGACCTCGCCCACTATATCTCTCGAAAATAAAGGAACCATATAATTGGAAAGAGCATCAAGATTCCAGCTCTCAGGATAATCTGAGGGATTTATATGAATATCAACACTTTTTTCTATTACATCCTTAACCATTTCAAGCGATACTTCTTTCAGGTTATCGTTTTCAAGAATATTTTTTCTCCTGGCATAAATTATTTCCCTCTGTTTATTCATAACATCATCATATTCAAGCACATGCTTTCTTATTTCAAAATTCCTTGCCTCTACCTGCCTCTGGGCATTCTCAATTGCCCTGCTTATCACATTGTTCTGAATAGGTAAATCATCCGGGAAATTAAGAACATCCATTACCTTATAGATTCTCTCAGAACCAAATAACCTCATCAGGTCATCCCCTGTACTTAAATAAAACTGACTTGAGCCAATATCTCCCTGGCGGCCGCTTCTACCTCTGAGCTGATTATCGATTCTCCTGCTTTCATGCCTTTCGGTTCCGAGGACGTGCAGCCCACCAAGATTCACCACTCCCTCGCCAAGAACTATATCTGTACCTCTTCCTGCCATATTCGTAGCTATAGTAACTGCTTTTCTCTGCCCTGCTTTAGCAATAATCTCTGCTTCTTTCTCATGATATCTTGCATTTAAGACCTCGTGGGGTATTCCTCTTCTTTTTAACATGCCGCTTAATCTCTCGGATTTTTCAATGGATATGGTGCCCACCAGAACAGGCTGCCCTCTTTCATATCTTGATGCTATATCCTCTACTGCCTTATTAAATTTAATTTCTTCAGTTTTATAAATTAAATCAGGAAGGTCTTTTCTTATCATTGGCATATTTGTAGGTATTACCATTGTCTCAAGATTGTAGATATGCCTGAACTCTTCAGCCTCCGTCAGCGCCGTACCTGTCATACCCGCCAGCTTCTTATACAATCTGAAATAATTTTGTATAGTGATGGTTGCAAGAGTCTGGTTCTCATCTCTTATTCTTACTCTTTCCTTTGCCTCTATCGCCTGGTGCAGCCCCTCACTGTATCTTCTACCGGGCAATATCCTGCCCGTAAATTCGTCAACAATAAAAACCTGGCCATCTTTTATCATGTAGTCCACATCCCTTTTAAAAAGATGATAGGCTTTAAGAGACTGGTTTAATGCATGTATGTATAGAAAATTTGAAGGACTGTAAAGGTTTTCGATATTAAGCATCCTCTCTATTTTTTCCACGCCTTTTTCCGTAACCGCTGCTGTTTTTGCTTTTTCGTCAATTTCAAAGTCCTCATCCATCTTAAGCTGCGGTACTATATAAGCAAATTTTTTGTAAATTTCTGTGGTTCCATAAGCAACCCCGGAAATTATAAGCGGAGTTCTTGCCTCATCTATTAAGATGCTGTCGACTTCATCGACAATAGCATACCAGTGTCCGTCCTGTACCATGTCTTCTTTTCTCATTACCATGTTATCTCTAAGGTAATCAAATCCAAACTCGCTATTTGTTCCATATACAACATCAGACCGGTAATGCTGTTTTTTTTCAGAAGTCTGCATGCCGTGCTGGATAAGCCCAACTTTTAGCCCCAGGAATTTGTAAATGGTACCCATCCACTCACTATCTCTTCTGGCAAGGTAATCGTTTACTGTTACCAAATGAGTGGCTTTCTCCGTAAAGGAGTTCAGGTATACAGGAAGAGTTGCTACAAGGGTCTTTCCTTCACCTGTCTTCATTTCGGCAATCTTTCCTTCAAAAAGAGCTATCCCTCCCATTATCTGAACATCAAAATGCCTCATATTGAGAACTCTTTTTGCTACTTCTCTAACCACTGCAAAGGCTTCGGGCAATAAATCCTCACTCTTTTCACCATTTTTATACCTCTGCTTGAATTCCAGTGTCTTCGCTGCAAGTTCATTATCGGTAAGCAAACTCATTTCTTTTTCAAAACTATTTACCGCACTTATTATCTCAGTATATTTTTTTACTCTCTTGCCCTCTCCAAATTTAAGCATATTGCCAATTTTTTCGAACATAACTGTCACCTTCTATAAAACCACACTATCAAACCGATTAATTATATTAATATCATATATAAGGTTCTATCAAACCATAATTCTTATCTTTCCTGCGATATACAACTGCTGTCCTCTCAGTCTCTGAGTTAATAAAAACAAAAAAATCATGTCCCAGCATCTCCATCTGTAATACTGCCTCTTCGGGAGGTATCGGCTTTAAAGCAAAAGTTTTTGTTTTTACTATCGATTTTCTTATTTTATCCTCATCATCCGTAACTTTTTGACCTATCCCACCGGTTTCGGCAGCTTCTTTCCTGCTGTTGTTTTTCCTGCCCTTTTCTACCAGCTTTTCCTTGTATTTTTTTACTAATCTCTCCAGTTTACCATTAACCTTATCCACTGCTTCGTAAACATCTCCGCCGGAATCTGTTACTCTTATAACCGAACCGGCAGTAAATACGGTAACTTCAACCAGGTTATTTAAATTTATTCTTGGATTTTTCTCAAATATAAATTTTACTTCCAGTTTTACTACTTTATCCAGAATTTTATTTATCTTACTTCCTATCTTTTTTTCGGCATAACTTTTTATTTTATCATCCAGTTCTATATTTTTGCTTCTAATAATAAAATCCAATGTGTCCCCCTTTTATATATTGCCAATCAATTTAAAAATAAAATTCCCTGCTGCAATAAATATCAATCTATTGCAACCACCTTCCTGGCTATACTTCCCCTCTCGTCTTTATCCAGCTCGAACTCTACTCTCTGTCCTCCTTTTAATACTTTAAAACCTTCCATTTGTATTTCAGAGTAATCCACAAAAACATCATCAGCCTCTTCAATTTCAGGCTTTATAAACCCGAATCCGTTCTCCGGGCTGAACCATTTTACTTTACCTTTTAATTTTAACGGCTTCATTGCGCTCCCCTTGCCAGAGTCAATAAATAAATCTTATCAGCACCGGCTTTCTTCAATACATCGGAAATCTCCATCAATGTGCTTCCTGTTGTCCATACATCATCTACCAGAAGTATATTCTTACCGTAATAAAGAAGGCAATCCCTGACCTTAAAAGCCTGCTTAACATTGCTTTTCCTCTGTATATAACTTAAGCTCTGCTGTTTAAGAATACTCTTAATTCTTATTATATTACCAGCAAATGGAATTTTAATTAACCTTGAAAATGATTCACATAAAATTTCCATATGCTTCCCTGGAACTGTCTCTATATAATCAATCTTTTCAGATTCATAATTTTTTATATAAGTTTTTGCCAGAAATTTACTAATAATTTCTTTAAGATCATATATTTTATTGTATTTGTATTTTTTTATTATCTTTTTTATTCCCCCTCTGTAGATAGCAAAACTCCTGTGCATGAAAAAATTAAAGTCCTCTTTTTTACATAAATTACATCTCAGTCTATTTGATTCACTCTCGTTTAATTTATCCCCGGGCAATGGTCTGCCGCAATAACTGCATATATTATCTTTTATTTCTTCAATCTTTGACAGGCATTCGCCACACAGGAAATCAGGAGCAACCTTCCCGCACACAGCACATAGCGGTGGAGTAATAATATCTTTAAAAATATCCAGTAAATTTCTGCTAAACTTATTCGGAATTTTCTCTATCAATATCAATTATCTCATTTGACATGATTTTTACACTCGGATGAATTTTTATCCCATCCTTTATTACAGTCCTCGAGCCTATAACAGCTTTCTCAAGAACTGAAGCCTTGTCTTTTATCTTCGCATCATACCCTATAATGGCACCTATCAAAGAAGCATCTTTCCCTATATAACCGCTACCCCATTTTATACCTCTGTATAGTACCGCTCTTTCATCTACTACCGTATTACTTCCAAGAATTATGGGTCCAAAAAGCCTGGAATCTCTTTTTATTGTACAGTTATCGCCTATGCATACCGGAGGAATTATTACTACTCCCTCTTCTATCTTGCAATTTTTTCCTATCCATACACCCTCCTTTATTTTATCACCGGGGATACTTACATCAACTTTTCCTTCAAGAGCATCAAAATTACCCTGCTGATACTCATCCAGGCTTCCAACATCGTTCCAGTATTGATTATGATGATAACCGTAATATTTAACATCTTTTTTTAAAAGATCTGGAAATACATTTTTACCAAAATCACAAAAATTGCCTCTCGGAGGCATAAAATTAAATATATCCGGTTCAAAAAAATATATTCCACTGTTTGCCAGATTTGACATAGCTTCCCCGCTCAAAGGCTTTTCCTGGAATCCCTTTATTCTATTATCCTCATCTATTATTACCACACCATATTGATATGTATTCTCAACTTCAGTTAATATAAGCGTTGCGACACCCGCACTTTTCCTGTGGAACTTTGCTGCCTCTGTTAAATTAATGTCAGTTAGAGCATCCCCGCTTATAACCAGGAATGGTTTATCCTCAAAAAAATCCTCTACATTTTTTACTCCCCCTGCAGTGCCGAGAAGCTCTTCTTCGTAGGAATAAACTATTTTTACCCCCCATTTTGAACCATCGCCAAAATAATTTCTTATTTCATCCGGATACCAGTGAAGATTACAGACGATATCTGTAAAATTATGCCTGGCAAGAAGTCTGACAATATGTTCCATTACGGGTCTGTTAACTATCGGAGCCATTGGCTTTGATATAAGGTCCGTAAGCGGTCTCAACCTTGTTCCGAGACCTGCAGCCAGTATCATAGCTTTATTCTTTTTCATAGATTAAACTCCGCTTTCAATATTAAAATTTTTATTTCTAAATATTCTAACAAATTTATCTCTAAAAGGTGGATATATTACACCTTCTTCAGTAATTATAGCAGTTATATTACCTGCAGGTGTAACATCAAAAGCAGGATTCTTTACCGGCATATATTCAGGTATTATATTAATCCCTGAAATTGTACGCACTTCCTTTTCATCCCTGTACTCTATAGGAATATCACTCCCGGTTCTCATATTTAAATCCACAGTTGAGATTGGAGCTGCAATATAAAAGGGTATATTGTAAAAATGTGCAAGAACGGATAAGCTCAGGGTACCTATCTTATTTGCAGTATCCCCATTTAGTGCAATCCTGTCCGCGCCAACTATTACTGCGTCAACCTCTCCTTTTGCCATAAAATACCCCGCCATGTTATCGGATATAACGAAAAAAGGTATTTTTTCCTGATAAAGCTCCCATGAAGTCAACCTTGCTCCCTGCAGAAAAGGCCTTGTTTCATCCACTATCACATTAGCAAGCCTCCCTTCCCTATTAAGGCTCTTTATTACACCAAGCGCAGTGCCATAACCTGATGTAGCAAGTGCCCCGGCATTACAATGTGTAAGAATTTTAATTTTTTTGCCTGTCTCTTTGAAAACTTCTTTACCATTCTGGCTGATTTCAAGATTAATCTCAAGGTCCTGCTTTTCAATTTTCATGGCTTCTTCAGCTAACCTTTCCTTAATTTCACCAACCTCACATCCAGTACATCCGGATATTACATTTTTCATCCTGTCAAGAGCCCAGAAAAGGTTTATAGCTGTAGGCCTGGTCTCTGCAAGCATTTTTATATTTCCATCCATATAAATTTTAAAATTTTCTTTGATTTTACCTTTATACTTTAATGCCGCGAGAACGACACCATAAGCAGCGGCAACGCCTATTGCAGGAGCTCCCCTTACAACCATATCCTTTATCGCCTTTGCCAGGCTACCTGCTGTCCGGCAATATACATATACTTCTTTAAAGGGGAGTTTCCTCTGGTCCACTAACTTCAGTGCATTATTCTCCCATCTAAGAGTTCTTACTTTGCTATATAGCCCGCTATTAAAGATTACGTCCCTATCTCCCATGAGCTGAGATATTCCTCCTGTTCCCTGGTTAACCTGTCTATTTTAACCCCCATGCTTTTAAGTTTCAGCTCTGCTATCTTCTTATCAATTTCTTCAGGAACCGTGTAAACTTTTTTTGAAAGCTTTTTACTGTTTTCTATAATATATTTCGCACTTAAAGCCTGATTTGCAAAACTCATATCCATAACACTTGCCGGATGGCCTTCGGCGGCACTGAGATTTACCAGCCTGCCTTCTGCAAGTATGTATATTCTCCTGCCATCCTTCATCAAATACTCCTCTACAAAAGGTCTTACCTTCCTTTTTGATTTACTGTTTGCTTTTAAATATTTCAGGTCAATCTCAACGTCAAAATGCCCTGAATTGCCTAAAATCGCGTTATCCTTACAGTTGTCTATAATCACCCTGCCTATAACATTCTTATCTCCTGCTACAGACAGGAAAATATCCCCTACTTTCGCCGCTTCAGCAGAGCTCATAACATCAAAACCATCCAATTTTGCTTCCAGTGCTCTTAGAGGGTCCACCTCAAGCACTATAACCGATGCTCCCATACCTCTTGCTCTCACAGCTACGCCTCTTCCACACCAGCCATAACCTGCTACCACGAATTTCTTTCCTGCAAGCAATATATTGGTCGCCCTCAGGATTCCATCAATCGTGCTCTGGCCGGTTCCATAACGATTGTCAAAAAAATGTTTTGTCTTTGCGTCATTAACTGCAATTATAGGGTAGTAAAGAACTCCCTTCTTCTCCATACTCTTAAGTCTTATTACACCGGTAGTAGTTTCTTCCGTACCTCCGGAGACATCTTCCAGGAGCTCCTTTCTACTGCTATGAATCGTGGAGATTAAATCTGCTCCATCATCCATTGTAACCTTTGGCCCGGTGTCAAGAACCCTGTTTATATGCCCATAATATGTTTTATTATCTTCGCCTTTTATTGCAAATACTTTTATACCAAAATCCTTCACAAGCGAGGCTGCGACATCGTCCTGTGTGCTCAGTGGATTTGAAGCACATAAAGCAACTTTAGCACCCCCTGCTTTTAAAGTAATCATAAGATTCGCAGTTTCAGCAGTAACATGAAGACATGCTCCTATGTTTAAATTCTTAAGAGGCTTTCTCTTTAAAAAATCTTCCCTTATGCCTCTTAATACCGGCATCTCAATTGCGCTCCACTCTATTTTATCCTTACCATTCCGTGCTAAATCAACATCTTTTACATCAAATTCCATTAAAACTTCCCTTCCCAGGCTTTCCTGCCTTCCTAATTTTTCTTAATTTATTTTTTATCTAACTTTTTGAGTTCAGCTTTCAATGACTCTATTTTATCAACCGGACCGGGATTAATCTCATAAAGAAGTGCAAGATAGACACTGGCTGTATCCCCCAGGTACATAGCTGACAATGCCTTTGCTAATTTTGATTTTCCCTCTACCGGTATTTCAATTATTTTACTGATATTCTGACCTATCAACTTTAAAGTAATCTCTATGCGGGTCTTTATCCTGACCCATTCTTCATTATCTCTAAAAACCAGTATAACAAATTTACCTGTGGTTTCTTTTAACCTCTCCCAGCCTACAGTTTCATTATGGTTTAACTCAGGAAACTCATTAAACCAGGAGGGGGTCTTTGAATTCTCATTCAGCTCGCATTTAAATCTGTAAGCTACTGCGCTTAATATACCTTCCGTCCCGTATACGATAGGAAGATAATCAGAAATTTCCAGAGCAAGCTTCTTGGCAGGATTCTTACCGGTTTCGATTTCTCTTCTATAAAGCCCTGCTTTCTCCCTTATAAGGCTTAGAGATTCATCTATATCATCTAAAGATATGCTTATTATATTTAAACGAGCCATTATAAGATATGCGGGAAAAAATATATATCCAATTGCCCCTCTGGGCTGCATCCCTGAAGGTATTTTTATTATAGTTTTATCATTAACTATTGCAAACTTCTCAAGTTCGCCACCCGAGCATACAACAATAATCTCACATTCCCTCTCTAATGCCTGCTTTGTAGCAGAAATCGTCTCTTCGGTATTTCCGGAGTAACTTATAGAAATAACCAGCCACCCTTTTTTTATAAATGAAGGCAGTTTGTAGCCTTTAACGATTTCAACAGGTATGTCAATATCATCATTTACCAGTTCTTTAATAATATCTCCTGCAAACCCGGAGCCCCCCATGCCAAGGAAAGCTACGCCATTATATTTACCGCCGCTTACTTTTCCGATATCAGCAGATTCCGCAATTTCTTTTGCTTTTAATAATTGCTGATAGAACATTTCTTCAGCCTCAAGTATTTTTTCACTGTCGATTTCTCTTATTTTTACCGGGTTATCTAAAATATTCACAAAATCCACCTTTCCATTAATAATGCATGCTCTTATTTTAAAATTACTTTACTTACCGGGCTACGCTGCTAATTATCTTTTCTCCAATCCCCTGAAGATAATTTGTTTTCTCTTCGCTCTCACCTTCTGCATACACTCTTACAACGGATTCTGTTCCAGAAGGTCTTATCATAAGCCAGCTGCCATCCTCAATTATATATTTATATCCATCCAGAGTTACGACTTCTTTAACTCCCTCTTTTTTCAATATATCAGGGATTCCTTTGGCCATTATATATTTTAGTCTCTCCTTCTGCTCAATATTAGTTTTATAGTCAATTCTGCTGAACTCGAAATAACCAAATTCATTATAAATCTCATCAAGAATCTGATTTACGCTCATATCCAGATTGCGTATTATCTCAAGAAGCCTTAGCCCCATCAGCATACCATCCCTTTCAGGTATGCTTCCTCCTGCCCACAGGCCGCCACTTTCTTCTCCGCCCATAACAACCCCGCCTTTTATTATCTCTTCTACTATGTACTTAAAACCAACAGGGGTGGTTACGAGGTCCAGATTATACTTTTTGCATATTTTATCTATCGTAGAAGTAAGATTTACAGATTTTACCACTCTACCCTTAACTTTCTTTACACGGGCCAGATACCATAAAAATATAGAATAAAGATGATGTGAACTAATATAATTACCGCCTTCTCCAAGAGCTGCGATTCTATCGCCATCACCATCAAGACATATGGCTAACTTATAATTCTTATTCTTTACAACCTCCCGTGCCTCGTTAAGATTATCTCCTATGGGCTCAGGGTTTATTCCTCCAAAACCAGGATTCAGGATTGAATGTATCTCTTCAATTTTAACACTGCTAATTGAACCCAGTATATCGCTGAATATACCCCGGGCTGCCCCATACATCGGCTCCAGCAAGAGATTAAAGTCGAAGTCTTTTATAACATCGGTATCTACCTGAGATAAAATATTTTCCCTGTAGTCCGAGAGAAAATCAAATCCTTTTATGTCAGTATTACTTTTGCTCTCGGAGTTTAAAAATCTTTCATACTGCTTAACGTTACCTATAACATCATTTAGCTCTACTTCGATTTCCTTTATTATATCCATCGTTGCCGAGCTGCCAAAAAACCCTTTTATTTTATAACCATTGTAGTAATAAGGATTGTGGCTCGCAGTTATCATAATACCGAGATCGGCCTTTCTTTTGACTACGGCATAAGACAATACAGGAGTCGGTATAATTCTTTCCGAGTAATATGTCTGGATATTATTGAGAGTAAAAATAACCGCTGCCGCTCTCGCGAATTTTGCTGAAAGAAACCTGGTATCATAACCTATCGCCACCACCGGTTTTCTGCTCCCACCGTACTTTTTATTAAGATAGTTACTTACTGCCTGGGAAACGATTTCTACTCCCCGGAAAGTGTAATCATCCGCTATTATGCCCCTCCAGCCGTCTGTACCGAATTTTATAATAATTTCCTCCATAATTTTTATCCCCTGTTAACTAAAATTAATTATCAAACTAACTCTTTTAAATTATTATAATCATGTTCCACCATAATTTTAACCAGCTGCTCGAAGCCCGTCTTCTGCTTCCATCCAAGTTCCTTCCTTGCTTTAGTTGAATCAGCTACCAGTATATCCACATCTGCAGGGCGGATGAATCTCTCATCGACTTTTACATACTTCTCCCAGTCCAGGTCAAGACATTTAAAAGAAAGCTCGGCCCACTCTTTTACTGAATGAGTCTCACCTGTTCCTACAACATAGTCTCCGGGTTTATCCTTCTGAAGCATGAGCCACATTGCCTCGATATAGTCTCTGGCAAAACCCCAGTCTCTTTTAGCATCCAGATTCCCGAGCATTAGTTCTTTTGCCAGTCCTAATTTTATCATTGCTGCCCCATAGGATATCTTCCTTGTAACAAATTCAAGACCGCGCCTGGGTGATTCATGATTAAAAAGTATACCACTGCAGGCAAACATATCATAACTCTCCCTGTAATTGACGGTCATGTAATGACCGTAAACCTTGGCTACCCCATAAGGGCTGCGGGGGTAAAAAGGAGTTTTCTCGCTCTGGGGTACTTCAATCGCTTTGCCAAACATCTCTGAACTTGATGCCTGGTAAAATTTTATCTTTCTGTTCAGGTGCCTGATTGCTTCCAGCATTCGCGTAACACCCAGACCTGTAAATTCACCCGTCAAAACCGGCTGCTTCCAGGATGTCGGCACAAATGACATTGCGGCAAGATTATAAATCTCATCAGGCTGAGATTCCTTTATTGCATCAATTATAGATAACTGGTCGAGAAGGTCAGATTGTACAAACTTTATATTGTCTTTTATATGGTTTATTCTTTCAAGATTTTCTACCGATGAACGTCTCAACATGCCATAAACTTCATATCCCTTATCCAGCAGAAACTCGGCAAGATAAGAACCGTCCTGCCCTGTAATTCCCGTAATAAGTGCTTTTACCATTATGTCTCCTCCCAATTCTTAGAAAAATTTAACTCGCTAACTTTATCAGTCAGATTATTATACATCTTAAAAAGTAATCTGACTTTCTTCGATAACAGAATTTATGTTAACCTTAATTCCATTTTCCAGCATATTATTACTTTTTATGATGCTATTGTCTCCTACAACGGAATAGTCTTTAACAATCACATTATTTCCGATACTGACATTATTTGAAATTATTGCCTTTTCTATGTAACTCTGCCCATCAATTTTGCAATTATTAAAAATTACACTCTCTGATATCTCTGCTTCTGCTGACAAAGAGCAATCATTTCCGATTACAGTCAGGGGCATTATTTTAGCATCTTTTTCTATCTTTGTTCTTTCGCCAATAACTACAGGCCCAGATATAAAATTACTTTTAGAATATTCCGAATCTTTACCTATATATATATTTTCCATTACTTCCTTATAAGGGAATCTGAAACTAACTTTCTTAAGTAAAACATCCCAGTTAGCCATTAAATATTTTCGAGGAGTCCCTACATCTATCCAGTAGGAACTGGATTCATAACCAAATATTCTATAACCCTTTTCCAGAACATCAGGAAAAAGCTGCCTCTCAAATGAATATCTCTTTCCTTCCGGCACCATCTTCATCACATGAGGCTCTATGATATATACACCGGCATTAATTAAATCAGTTATAATTTCATCCTGTCCCGGTTTTTCCAGGAATTTTAATACCCTGCCCTCAACATCAACAGGCACAAGGCCATAAGCTGTTGGGTCCTCTACAGAAGTCAATGATATTGTAATATCCGCTTTTTTTCCATTATGGAAAGCAATCATTTCGGTTAAATTAATGGAAGACAGTATGTCACCATTAAACACCATAAAACTATCGCTACCCAGGTATTTCTCCACATTCTTTACTCCACCACAGGTATCAAGAGGTACTTTCTCCTCAACAAATTTTATATTAAGACCAAATCTTTCGCCATCTCCAAAATAATTTTTAAAAACCTCTGACATATAACCAGCGGAAAAAATTATATCCTTTATGCCATGAGATTTAATCCATAAAACGAAATTTTCCATAAAAGGCATCCCTGCAAGGGGTAGCATGGGTTTAGGGTTTAGAAAAGTAACAGGGCGCAATCTTGTTCCTTCGCCGCCCACCAGTATCACTGCCTTCAATTTAGCTCCTTTCAAATTATATTCCGCTCACAGATTAAATTTCTTTCTCCAGTAGCAGAGCTCGTCCTTAAGCGATTCCTTAATTGAATAATCAGGTACCCAGCCGGTATGAGCTATTAACTTGCTATTATCACCGTATATTATACTGACATCAATAGCACGGAACCTGGTTCTGTCAATTTCCACTTTGATATCTTTTACTTTACTCATTGATATGAGTATTTCAAGAAGGTCTGATATTTTTGTTTTCTCTCCCGAACAGACATTGTAAACCTCTCCAGAGGTTCCTCTATTCATAATATAATAATACGCTTTTACGGCATCTCTTACATCAAGAAAATCCCTGCAAACTTCAATGTTGCCAACTCTTATTACAGGAGGTTTCTCACCCTTTTCAATCAGGGCTATCTGCCTTGCAAAGTCTGATGCAACGAATCTCTCCGATTGGGCGGGACCGATATGGTTAAATGACCTGGTGATAAATATCGGTATTCCATATGCCTTATAATAAACGGAAGAAAAAAAATCAAGTGCTGATTTACTTATAGCATATGGATTACGTGGGTTGATTCTGTAATCCTCATCGATTGCTCTATCTGCTGCTTCAGGTTCTCCATATTCTTCAGCAGTGCATACCATAATTACCCTGGATTCGGGACAGACAGACCTTATGCCTTCCAGAATATTTATTCCTCCAAAAACATTAACTTTAAAAGTTTCAACAGGTTTCTCCCACGAATAGCTAACAGAACTCTGGGCTGCCAGATGGTAAACCTGGTCAGGCTTCACTTTTTTTATAACATCAAAAACCCTATCCCTATCGGTCAGGTCAGCTTCCATAAACTCGATTTTCTTAAAAGCATCTCCTTTAAAATCTGAATTTTCTAAATTCCTCTCAATACCTATTATCCTGGAATCTTCCTCTTTTATAAGATACGAAACAAGGTGCCTTCCAACAAATCCGCCAATTCCTGTTATAAGGACTTTCAATAATTTATCCTCCAGAGTTTATTTAAAATTAGTGATTATTTTAATATAAAAAATTAAATTTAAGAAACCCAAAATAAATTAAAAATTTAATATTAATTTAAAATTACTGATTCTTAACGGGGAATAGACTTTTTATAACGGCAAATAATAATCTCAGGCCAAGAATCAAAACCAGCACAGGTATTAGCATAATCTTTATGCTCTTCCTGTAATTCTTCCAGAAAAAATAAAAAACACTTCTCTGCATTCTGAAGCTCGAAACTACCTTTCCCTTAAAGCTCCGTCCTGCACTCCCGGCAATATGATGCATCACAACAGCATCAGGAAAGTAAAAAACCGACCAGTTTTTCTGATACATCCTGTAGCAGATGTCCACATCTTCAACATACATAAAATATCTTTCGTCAAGAAGTCCTGTATCATTTAGAGCTTCTTTTCTTATAATCATGCATGAGCCCGATACCCAGTCTACTTTTAGAGGTCTATCCCTTCGTATTCCGGCAAGTTTGTATTTCTTTGAAAATGGGTTATCGGGGAATATATCCCCCAGCAGAGTATGTGCCGCTGCATTTAACAGTGATGGAAATCTCCTGCATGATAGCTGTATGCTACCGTCGCTGTTTATTATTTTTGGTCCAGCAATCCCCACTTCAGGATTTTCTTCCATAAATTCAACCATCTTATCCAGCGATTTCTCATAAACCTCACAGTCGCTGTTTAAAAGAACTATATATTCTGAATAAGACTCTTTTATCACTTTATTGTTAGCTGCAGCAAATCCAATATTTTCACTATTTTTAATAAGAGATACTTCAGGATAATTCTTTTTCAAAAACTCTGCTGTTCCATCCTCAGAGGCATTGTCCACAACTACGACCCTGTATTTTGAAGAGGGCGGATTTTTAAATATGGACTTGAGACAATCCTTAAGAAAATCCAGACTATTATAGGTAACAATGCTTATGGTTAGTTCTTTTTCATCTCTATTCTTGACTGTCTGCTGCATTTTTATAACTTTATTTTATTATTTAAACCTTAAAATTTTTAAGTTACTGACATAGTTAATATAAATTTACTACAGTTTACATTATTTTAATATTATATCCAAAAAGAATAAAATAAAGATTCCCTGCCCTGCAATAATTAATTACTTCATAGAAGGAGCTCAAACGAGACGGCACAAAGATGGAGCCCTTAAAACTATTATCAGCATTAAACAAAAATAAAAATAGATAAAACTAATCCCTGCAAAAACAGGCCGTGTGAAAGAAATATTTAAAAAATAACACTAACAGCCAACTTTAATGCGACTTTAATACTTTACTAATATCTGTGGCAAAATCTTCTACTGCCTTTAT
>CAZKVH010000013.1:0-45065 GCA_964556165.1 uncultured Actinomycetota bacterium
GTTCTTTCAAATTTTTGTTTAGCCATAATATATCCTTTCTATGGTTAAAAAGTTATAAAAGCTGGTAGCGGTGATTGGATTTGAACCAATGGCCTCACGGTTATGAACCGTGTGCTCTAACCGCTGAGCTACACCGCCACATAAAACTTGAACCATAAAACTAATTATAGTTATTTTTTATTATTTTTAAAGCAGGGATAAATTTTATAAAAGTTAATTTTTCGTGTCAAATTAAAATTCTATCTACAATTAATTACAGAATTAAATTACACATAAAACACCATTCTAAATTAAAAAATCTATCATATAAAAAGTTTAAAAAAAAATTTATTACCTTAATTAGATATAAGACAATCTTTAATATATCCTGTATAATAAGACAAAAAATTTGAAATATTTTTTTGAAATATTTTTATTAAAAAATAAAAATACCGTACCAATATGAGATATCTTAAAATCTTTTTAACAGCCACCGGTGCAATTTTAATATATTATTTCATTTTCCCCAATAGAATTTATGCTTACCTTGATGCAGGAAGCGGCAGTTATATTATCCAGATAATCATAGCTGTAATAGCAGGAGGAGCATTCGGTATTAAAATTTTCTGGCGCAGGATTTACCACTTTTTTAAAAATCTTAATTCCAGAGTGAATAAAAGTGATAAAGAAAACTGAACAATATATCCCCGGTTCTTTTAGAGACCCGTCTGGATTCCTCTTTTATAAAGATAATATTATTTACCGTCAGATAAATAACATTTATAAAGAGCACTATGACCATCTGATAAACTCCGGCCTGTATGAAGCTCTTATAAGCCGGGATTTACTTATTCAGCATAAAGAAGTCAGCATTGATAGTCCTGAGCCCGGTAAAGCTTATAAAATAATAAAACCCGAGCCCTTACCTTTTATATCATACCCCTATGAGTGGTGTTTCAGCCAGCTAAAAGATGCTGCTCTTACTACCTTAAAAATACAAAAAATATCAATGGATTTCGGGATGGTCATAAAGGACTGTAGTGCTTATAACATACAGTTTGCAGGAGGAAAGCCCATATTTATAGATACACTATCATTCGAAAAATATAAAGAAGGCTCGAGCTGGATTGCCTACAAACAGGCCTGCCAGCACTTTCTGGCGCCACTTTCACTTATGAGTTACAGGGATGTCAGACTTAACCAGTTATTACGAATACATCTTGATGGCATTCCGCTGGATTTAGCAAGCTCACTTCTTCCTGCCTCCACCAAATTTAATTTTTCACTTCTTTCACATATACACTTACATGCCAGAAGCCAGAAATATTTTGCCGACAAAAAGGTAAAAATTAACGCTCATAAAATAAGCCGCTTATCCTTCCTTGGTTTAATAGACAGCCTGGAATCCGCGATAAAAAAAATAAAATGGCAGGCTGCAGGTACCGAATGGGCAGATTATTACAATGATACCAATTATTCAACAAAAGCAATAGAGAATAAAAAAGAGATTATTTACGAGATGTTAAAAAAAACAAAAACCAGGTTGCTCTGGGATCTGGGAGCAAATGACGGTTTATTTAGCCGGATAGCATCTGATAAGAAAATACTTACCATATCTTTTGACGCTGATTATGCTGCAGTAGAAAAAAATTATCTAAGAAGTATCAAAAATAATGAGACATTTATTCTTCCGTTAATCCTTGACCTGAGCAACCCCAGCCCGTCAATTGGATGGGAAAACAGAGAAAGAATGTCACTTATCGGGCGCGGGCCCGCAGATACAGTTTTAGCACTTGCTTTAATACACCACCTCGCTATTTCCAATAACCTGCCCTTTTACAAAATAGCAAACTTCTTAAACCAGATTTGCAGATGGCTTATTATAGAGTTTATACCCAAAAATGACTCACAGATACAGAGGTTGCTATACACAAGAGAAGATATATTCACTGATTATAATAGAGAAAATTTTGAGAATGTGTTTGGTAGCTACTTCGATATAAAAATGACTGAAAAAATCAAAGAATCAGAAAGAATATTGTATCTTATGAAAAAAAAGGGGGACTGAATTGAAAAAAAACATAGTCTTCCACCCATTTCTATACGGACTGTTCCCGGTATTATTTCTCTACTCATACAATATTGGTCAGTTAAAATTTAGCGAAATTCTCTTGCCTTCTATTATTATACTGGCATCCACAGCAGTAATTATGACTGTTTTATGGCTTATTTTAAAAAGAAAAACATATAAAGCAGGATTTATAACCTCTATTGGTCTGGTGCTATTCTTTTCTTACGGTCATATCTACTCCCTGGTAAAAGAATTGAAAATAGGTAACTTTATAATAGGAAGACACAGGTATTTAATGATTATATGGTTATTGTTGTTTACCCTCGGTGCCTATTTTATTATAAAAACCAAAAAAAATTTATATAATCTAACAAAACTGCTAAATATAATTTCTGTAATACTTATTCTTATTCCCCTGTTTACTATAGGAATCTCCTGGATAAAAAAACCCGTTACAGATAATAATGATGCAGCTATATCCATTGGGTCAGCGGATTACAATACCATAGAAAGCCCGGATGAACTCCCCGATATTTATTACATAATTCTGGATGGCTATGCCAGTTCAAATACATTAAGAGAAATATACAACTATGATAACAGCGATTTTGACAACTATCTTATAGATAAGGGTTTCTATCTCGCCTCCAGAAGTACAAGTAACTATCCCAACTCCTTTCTGTCTATGGCATCCTCGTTAAATATGGAATACATAAACTATTTAAGTGAAACCTTGGGAGTGGAATCTAACGATAGGTCCATTCCCTATAAAATGATTGAAAATAACAGGGTATTAAATTACTTAAAAGAAAGAGGTTACAAAGTCATCCATTTCAGCTCTGGCTGGGGTCCAACAAACTACAATCAATACGCAGATTTAAACATAGCTATAAGCCATACCAGATGGAATGAATTTAACACACTTCTCATTCAGACTACTGTTCTGGATGCTTTTGAGAAAAAATTTTTCCAGGATGTAGGGAGAAGAAGAGTTCTTAATACCTTTAGCGGCCTGGCAGAGGTTAATAAGATTGAAAGGAGAAAATTCATATTTTCACACATAGTATGTCCCCATCCACCATATATATTTGATAGAGAAGGCAATTCAGTTCCGGAAGCGGAATTTGATATGGATAACTGGGGTGAAGAGCAAAAAGAATATTATCTTGACCAGTTAATTTATACCAATAAAGAAGTTAAAAAAATGATTGATGAAATACTTGACGAATCTGAAAATCCCCCTGTTATTATACTGCAGGCAGACCACGGACCACGAAATACCTTTATAGATGGGAAATTCCCGACCGAAGATATGTTCAAAGAAGGAATGAGAATACTTAATGCCATATATATACCGGGACAGAAATATGACCTTCTGTATGATTCAATTACTCCCGTTAATACATTTAGAGTAGTATTTAACACTCTTTTTGGGGAAAATTATGATTTACTTGAAGATACAAATTATAATTCTTTTGAATTTGCGCCCTATAAATTTACTGACATAACCGATATCGTGAATTAAAAATGAGGTCTGAAATCATTTTTAAACTTAAACTTCTTATCATTTATAACTCTTTTGCAGGCTTTGGCGACATCTACATCATATAACTTGCCCTTACCTTTATTAATCTCCTCAAGAGCAGTATTCATCCCCAGAGCAGGCCTGTAGGGTCTGTGCGAGGCCATTGCTTCTACTACATCAGCAACACCAATTATTCTTGCTTCCAGCATTATCTCGTCACCCTTCAATCCTTTTGGATAACCTGAACCATTCATTCTCTCATGGTGCTGCAGGATAATGTCCGCTATGGGCCAGGGGAATTCCACCCTTCTCATAATATCATAACCCAGTTGTGAATGAGTCTTTATCATGTCATATTCTATTTCAGACAACCTACCGGGCCTGGTTAATATTGACTCGGGCAGGTTCATTTTACCTATATCATGAATTAGAGATGCAACTCTTATGGATTCTATCCTGTTATCATCCAGACCCATCTCCTCCGCGATAGCAACTGCGAGCTGTGCAACCCTCTTCTGATGACCTGAAGTATACGGGTCTCTTACTTCTATTATAGATGCGAGGGTATTAATAATGTCACTTAAAGTTTTCTGCAGTTTCCTGTAACTTTCCTTAAGTTTCTCTTCGGTTAGTTTACGCCGGGTAATATCCCTTACTATTCCTTCATAATATACGGGTTTCTCATTTTTATAGACAACACGTGAATTAATTTCCACTGTTATTATTGAGCCATCTTTTTTCTTGAATTCCGCTTCGAATATTCTTCCTCTTTCTTCCGTTGAAGGCCTGTCGCTTTTTCGGACATATAATTGTGTGGGAATATCTATCTTTAGAAGTTCCTCTCTACTGCTGTAACCAAGCATTTTTACCAGAGCCGGATTTGCATCAATATACTTTCCATCAAGAGTTGTCTGGTAGATACCATCTAGTGAATATTCAAAAAGAGAACGGTAACGATCCTCGCTTTCTTTTAGCTTTTCCTCTGCTACTTTTATATTGGTAACATCTACAAGAATCTCTCTTACACCCATGATGTCGCCATCTTTATCCATTATATAATCAGGATAAGTTATAACAGGGAATTCAGTACCATCTTTCCTCTTTAAATAATAAACAGACCTTGTTAACTTTTTACCATTCAGGAGCCCATCAAAATTATCTTTAACCTTATTCCTATCATCAAGAGACACTAGCTCCTTTATGTTAAACCCTTTTTTAATATCATCTTTTGTGTATCCTGTTTTTTTAAGCACATTCTTATTGGCATAAATAATAACACCCACCCTGTTCACTTCCACAAACATCTCATTTAATCTTTCAGCAAGCTCTCTACGCTTTTTATATCCATTACCATCAAGGAAATAATCTTCAGCCTTTAAACTCTTAGAATTTTCAAGATTAATCTCTGCACTTCTTCTAAAATTATTCATTTTAAAAACCCTTCAAACCTTAATTACATAAATACAATTAATTATTATACAAATATATATTAATAAAGTAAAACATAATTTATATATTATACCATTATTATTATTAAGATACACATATATATATGTATTAATAATAATTTGATTATAATTATTTCTACTCCCCGCAGAATTTAAAAATCTCAATTGATTTATTTACTAAATACTCCGCCCTTTTAAGAAATATCTTTTATTATTATCATACTTATAAATTATGGATTGACTTACGAACTGAACTTTTTCACGGCTTAACGAAGTTAAAAAAATATACAATGTATGCTTTTTTTAAGATGGAGCCCGCGATCGGACTTGAACCGATGACCTTTTCCTTACCGAGGAAATGCTCTACCATCTGAGCTACACGGGCAAAAGTGGTTATCTCTGTACTGATTAAAATAATTTATACCTTATTTGATTTCCCCTATACACTTAAAACCAACTGCATGCTTTATGTCTGGAACCTGCATATATATGGTGGAGGGGAGAGGATTTGAACCTCTGTAGGCATACACCGGCAGATTTACAGTCTGCTCCCTTTAACCACTCGGGCACCCCTCCATCCTGGAGCCGGCGATCCGACTTGAACGGACAACCTGCTGATTACAAATCAGCTGCTCTGCCAGTTGAGCTACACCGGCATTTCTACCGCCTAATAATTATCATTATACACCCTGATAATGTCAAGCTGTAAGAATCTTAAGCTCAAAAGGCAGGAAATTTAATCTACTTATCAGGAGCCCCTAGCTTTTTTATAGCTATTTGTATAGCTCCTTCTACAGGTTCGGCGAGCAATGGCATAAAATTAATTTTTTTATATTTCTCTCTCAGCTTATCTATCAAAATACTCTTAAAATATTTCTCACATTTAAACAAACCGCCCACAAGGACAAGGTCAAAGTTCTTATCATCAAGTTCAAGTTTTTTTGCAACAGCAATCACTGAGATAGTAGCTTCTTCTGCTTCCTCAGACATTATATTTCTGCTTATTTTATCGCCCATCCCTGCAGTTTCACACACAGTTATCGCCAGTTTACTAATTCTACCTTTTGAAAATTTCTCTCCGTATACCCATTTTGTTAAATCCGGTGCGCTATCCAGATTTAATTCTTTTAATAAGGAATTCGTGAGAAGAGTATCCTCACCTCTGCCATCATAAGCCCTGATAACTGCTCTCAGCGCTTTAAGACCTACCATATAGCCGCTGCCTTCATCTGCAAGAATATAATCCCAGCCACTTGCCCGGGCCTCTTTCCCGTATTCATTGACCCCAAAGCAATTAGAGCCTGTCCCGGCAATTAATATTATTTTATTACTATTGTGACTCCCCGCTTCAATACCGATTCTGGTATCATTACAGATAATGGTTTTTCCGGGATTCAGGTAACCGGTAAGTTTATCATTGAATACAATTTCCTTATAGATTCTTGAATCCTCTGCGGTATCATTGCCTGCAAATCCGAAACATGAGCTTATAAAATATATATCTCCTTTACCATCCAGATTATCTATTGCTTTAAAAACGCCATTATTTAAATTTTCAATTGACCTTTCTTTATCAACACTTTTATAGTTGCTTGCACCGCAAAAAACCCTTGAAATATGTCTACCATTAATATCTGCAATTAAAATGGTAGTTTTTGAACCTCCTCCATCAACCCCGAGAACATACTCCATTTAACACTCCCGATAATTTAAATTTTCACCTATATATAAATAACTTTAATAAAAATCAACTATTGATTTTTGGTTTATAATATTATAATTGATTTCACACAAAACAAGTCAAGAATATACCACCGTTTTTTATCATAAGCAAGGGCTTAACCTACCAATCATTGCAATCCATCTATATCAAAGTTCCAGGTTACTAAGGGAAAATTCCATCTACTATTTATTATTGAAAGAGATAGAAAATAGGAAACACTTTTTTCTGGAGACCCTGAAATATTTATACTCTTATTTATTCTGCCAGCCAGTTAATTGCATTATACCAGAACTTTCCGTAATCCCTCCACTTAATAAAATCAACTCCCCAGTGCGGTGCGAGATCGGAAGCAAAAGCCATGGATTTTCCTTTCCCGGCTCTGCCTATTGTTATAAATGCATCTTTCTCTTCCCCGATAGTCGCCAACACTTCTGAATCCTTCCTGGGGAAAACCCTCTGATAACCGAGGAATTTCGGCCAATCTCTTGAAATATCCTTTAATATACTATGCTCTCCTTTTATAATCTCTGGCTGTACAGCATCCGTACGCTCAATTCTGTCATCCGTTTCCATAATATTTACCGGCAGTATTTCCTCAATTTCGCTTCCGTGGTAATTCCCCTTCCCCTGGAATCCCTGAAAATCTACCCATCCGCCTGCCATTATAAGTGAACCGCCTTCTCTAACATAATCTGCAACTAACTTAACCTTATTTATTCCCATGGGAACTTTAAACATGTCCGGATACATGGTCAGGTTATTTCTTCCGCAGTCACTTATTATTACTACATCAAACTTAGAAATTTGTTCCATTGTCTGGGGGAATGCGCTCATAACAAGGTGATTCGGGATATGGCTGATAATAATATCACTGAAAGGTTTCAGCCCCTCTTTAAAAAATACTGAATAGTCTTCATATCCACCCAATGGGATTACGTCAAAACCCTTTGTGTGAAATTTGGTTATAATCCATGTTTCACCAACAAACAATATGTTTTTATCTACCACTTAAATCCTCCTTTATAAATTAAGTGATATATTTTTTAGCAAATTAAATTACTTATAAAATTATTAATAATACATACCGGTTATTAATAATAATACATTAACCTCATAAATTAATACAGCCAATAATTTCAATATTTAAGCTATTTTCTATTACATATCCAATGAAAAAAAATTTATCATAAAACCCATGCGAATAATTCTAAATTATTTAGCTTATGCAAATTTTCCTGCTTAATAATAATATGCTTTTTAAAAAACTGTAAATTTAATATAATTATTTATTAATAATCATTTAATAAAATGAATTTTACATCTTTAGGAAAAACCTTAATTCTCGTTGGAGTATTTATAGTAATAGCTGGAGGGTTAATAATGCTCTTTTCCAAAATTCCCTTTTTAGACAGGTTGCCCGGTGACATCAAAATACAGAAAGAAAATTTTACTTTTTATTTTCCGCTTACAACATGCATAATTATAAGTGTAATTATTACTGCAATATTAAATATAGCTTTAAAATTTCTAATAAAATAATAAGTGCCTGGAAAGGAAGAAATGACACCGGATAAAAACATAAGAGAAAGTATCGCAGCAGGTAGCTTCTATCCTGATGAACCTGAAGAACTTCGTAAACAAATAAAAGATTTTTTAAATAATACAGAAGCATATGACTTAAAAAATATTAAGTCAATTATATGCCCCCATGCAGGATATATTTATTCAGGTCAGGTTGCGGCTTACTCCTACAGGCAGGTCTCGGATAAAAAATTCGATAGTATATTGATTATAGCTCCATCTCATTCAGACTATTTTAATTACATCTCGATATTTAACGGAGATGCATATGCTACACCTCTCGGAACAGTAACCATTGACGGAAAGAGAGCAGGTAAGCTTGTGGATAACAGCCCATATATAAAATTATCAGGAGATGGCCATTTAAATGAACACAGCATTGAAGTTCAGCTTCCATTCCTCCAGGTTTTATTTAATGATTTAAAAATTGTTCCAATTGTAATGGGTGAACAGAACTTGCAAAATATCCATGAGCTTGGAGATACCATAGGAAATCTTTTCAAAGATGATAATATCTTGATTGTAGCAAGCACTGACCTATCACACTATCATTCCTATGATTCTGCAGTCACACTCGACAGCAGGGTCAAAGAACTTATTAATAGCTTTGATGTAGTGAATCTATCATCGAAATTCTTTAATGGCTCGGTAGAAATGTGCGGTGGAGGACCCGTTATTTCTGCCATGATTGCTTCAAAAATTATGGGAGCAAACAGTTCTAAAGTCCTCGAATATAAAAATTCCGGAGATATTACAGGTGATAAAAGTGCTGTAGTTGGGTATCTTTCAGCTGTCATTTATCAAGAATGATTGAAGTTAGTCTAATTGCTTTTGATTAGTATTTTTTTAACTCTAAAAAAATATAACTAAAAAAAGAATATCCAAAATAAATAATAAATTATGACAGATATCAAACTTTGCCTCGAGCATAAAAAAACACTCTTAAAAATAGCCCGTGAGTCTATTTTCAGTGCAGTTAATGGTTTTAAAGCCCCTGAATTTAGCCCGGGTGATAAAGCTTTAAATGAAGAATGTGGCGCTTTCGTAACCCTTGAAATTAATGACAACTTAAGAGGCTGTATAGGCAATATAAAAGCTGATACCCCTCTATGGATGACGGTAAGAAATATGGCAGTCGAGGCAGCACAAAAAGACCCCAGATTTTATCCTCTTACTCCTGCCGAGCTAAGTAAAACCGACATTGAAATTTCCGTCCTCTCGCCTTTAGAAAAAATAAATAATCCTGAACAGATAATAGTAGGAAAACATGGAATATTTATAAAAAAGGGATTTTATCAGGGTTTGCTTCTTCCACAGGTGGCAACAGATTACAGCTGGGATAGAATTCAATTCCTTGAGCAGACCTGTTATAAAGCCGGCCTTGGCAAAAACTGTTATAAAGAAAAAGATGTTGAGATTCTTATTTTCTCTGCAATTGTTTTTGGAGAGAAAGACCCGGAACTTTCAGAATAAATCACATAAAAAAGTTATACATACAGGTCCACTATTTCTTTATTTATTCTGCTTACAATAATACCTATTAAACCCGGACCTGTGTGAGCCCCTATAACCGGGGTACATTCCGCAATCATCGTATCCACGCATTTTAAAGAAGATTTAATTTTATTCATAATCTTTTCTGATTCTCTTAAAGAAAGGGTATGAATTATATAAACTACCAACCATTTCTCTTTTTTAAAGTCTCTTATAACCCTGCGGGTTATCTCCATTATTGAGCCATACCTCGTAATTGCTATGCCCATCATTTCCACCATTCCGTTTTTTATGCCAAGAATGGGTTTTATTTTTAACATTCCGGAAATAATACTGGCTGCCGCCGGAACCCTGCCGCTTCTTCTTAAATACTTCAGGGTATCAATCGTTCCGTACAGACTGATATTTTCTCTTAAAAATTTCAAAATACTTAAAATCTTCTGATAGGAATAATCCCGGGCTATAGCTCTTGCTGCTGTTATTACCATAAAACCGGTACCCATAGCACCCGAAAATGAATCAAAGATTTTAATTCTTTTCTCATCTTTAAGCATTTCCTGCGCAATTCTAGCTGATTTAATAACGGCAGATAATTTTGAACTTATGTGAATAGAAAATATCCTGTTATATTCCTCAAGCAATTTTTTATATACCTGTAAAAAATCATTCGGGGATGGCGAGGACGAAGTAAAAATAGCTTTATCCCGTTTCTGGAGCCTGTAAATCTTATTCGAATCAATATCTATTCCGTCTCTAAATTCTTTACCGTTGTAGTGTATTAAAATGGGGACAATACTTATATTATATTTTTCTGCAATTTCAGGCGGTATATCGGACGCACTATCAGTAACAAGTGCAAAACTTTTTTTTCTCTTTAATCTATTTTCTTCCATTTTATTATTTAAATAATAAAAAATCGCCTGCCTGAAATATCATATTTAAATAACCGGATATTTTAATCCAGCCACCATTATAACCTGCTATATTATTAAATAGTTTAATATTAATTCATATTTTAAACTATAATTATAATTATTATACTTTTTATTATATAATAACGCCTAAAACTAAAATTAGTTTTCATGGGATTTAAATTTCTTAAAAATGGGAAACAAGTTTGCATATAGCCTGGAAGTTAAAGATTTAACCAAACACTATGGCAGCGTAAAAGCTGTAGACGGCGTTAGCTTTTCAATCGAAAAGGGAGAAATATTTGGTCTGCTGGGACCCAATGGAGCAGGAAAGACCACCACTGTTGAAATGATAGTAGGCCTTAGAAAACCCGATAACGGCTCAATAAATATCTGTTCCATAGATGCTCTGTCTAATTTATCTGCTATCAAAGAGGTTATAGGGGTTCAACTTCAGACCACGGCTCTTTATAATAAAATCAGGGTAATAGAAGCGATCGAGCTTTTTGGGAGCTATTATAAGAAATCTTTGCCTCCATCTGAAATACTGGAACTGGTGTCACTGGATGAGAAAAAAAATGCTTATTACGTAACCCTTTCTGGCGGGCAGAAACAGCGGCTTGCTCTCGGACTGGCTCTTGTAAACGATCCTTCTGTTCTTTTTCTTGATGAGCCCACCACCGGTCTGGATCCCCAGGCGAGAAGAAACGTTTGGGATATTATAGAAAATCTAAAAAAACAGGGAAAAACCATCATTCTTACCACCCATTATATGGAAGAAGCAGAAAAACTCTGTAAGAGGGTTGCTATAATAGATAAGGGCATAATAATTGCAATTGACACCCCGGGTGATCTTATAAAAGCTGCTGGTACTGATTCAACTGTTGAATTTGAAGCAACCGGGTTCAAAGAAGAGTTAATAATAAACGAACTTTCTCACCTGGGAAAAGTTATAAAAACCAGTGAAGGTAAGTTTACCATTTATACTAAAACACCTTCCCGTGCACTAAAGGAGATATCGGGTTTTGCTGAAAAAAACAATGTAAATATTGAAAATATCAATACAAGAAGAGCAACTCTCGAAGACGTTTTTATCTCTATGACAGGAAGGAAACTAAGGGATTAGAGCATGAAATCATTATCAAAACAACTTGCAATGGAAAATAAATTATTCTTAAGAAACATGGATGACCTTTTCTGGACAATAGTATTTCCACTTTTTTTTATACTGCTTTACGGCTTTATATATAAGGATATGATGTGGGAGGATTACGGGATGAGAGCCATAGACTATATTATGCCCGGAATAATAGTCATGGCTTTAATGGTAACCGGCATCATGTCTTCGGCAACAGGTTTTATAGAAGACAGGCAGAAGGGGATATACAGGAGACTTTCTGTTACCCCGCTTAAAAAATATGTAATAATACTCAGCCAGATTATTAACCGCTATATGATAATGCTTATCCAGACTTTTATTATAATGATTATAGGCGTCCTGCTGTTTAATGTCAGTATATCCGGGAATTATTTCCTGCTATTGCTTGTAATAACTCTTGGCGCCGTCTGTTTTTTAAGCATTGGTTTTTTCCTTGTTACTTTTGTCAAAAATGCCAGAGCTGCTACACCCGTATGTATGATAGTATTTTTTATGCTTCTTTTTCTGGGCGGGATTTTTTTTCCCTTAAATATAATGCCGGATTTCCTCAGAGTAATTTCAAATATTCTCCCCAGCACGCAACTGAATGATGCATTAAGAATGGTGATTATTGAAGGGCTGGGAATATCATCCATGTATAAAGAGCTCCTGATTACAGGGGGCTGGATTATTGTAACTCTTGGCCTTTCAATTAAGTTTTTTAAATGGGAATAAAAATTATCTTATACTTCCGGTAAAGATTGATTCAAGAAGTTCCTCTCTTTCTTCATCAGTGGTAAGCCTCGGCTGGCTGTAATCCTCCAGCATGGTAGTAATCATAATGGTATTAATATGTTCTCCATCGTAAAAAATATGCTCTGCAATAATACCCTGGCGTGTACCCAGGCTATCCATCTGGTCAAAGAAAAGATTCCCGAGCCCGTAATTTATAAATCCATCTCCCCGGAATTCGACTCCCTCAGGAAAATGCGACTGGCTTCCGCTGACTATAGCAGCGCCTGCATCAACCATTCTCCTGAAATCTTTTATCTGTTGTGCTGTAGGGTTATACTGATAACTTTCCATGTACTGGAAAGTAAATATTACAATATAACCTTTACTCTTAAGCTCCCTGACTATCTCTTCAAAATCCTCAAAGTTAGGAGGTGCCGAGCCAGGTGATTCCACCTTAGCCCAGTCATATTCTGGACCCCACCAATTAAACCCGAGAAATGCAAATTTATTACCGTTAGATTCTAGAATAGCTGGTTTATAGGATTCTTCCAGATTCCTTCCTCCTCCATAGTAAGGCCAGCCCTTCTGGTCATACATATCCAGCGTATAAACAAACCAGTCGTGCCCATAATCATTCATATGATTCCCTGTAAGCTCTACTACATCGGTACCGACAAATTCAAGAAGTTCTATATATGATGGTTTGCTGCAAAAAATCGGAAATCTATCTGTCGATACATCACAATTTTCTACGAACGGGACCTCGTTACTGATATGGGTTATATCGGCACTCTTTAAAATCTCTGCTATCTTCTCTCCAGGATAAAGAACCCCGTACCTTTCCATCCGGTTTGCAGTGCCCCTCACCATAGCGGTTACCCCTGTCATAGCTAAAGATGTCATCTTATCCATATTCCTGTTGATGAGTTTATATTCCTCAAAACACTCCTTCATCCTTGACTTGATTTCACCGTCATTACTACCGATATTTATAGCTAAGGCAAGCGGATAATCTTTGATATCAAGTTCCCTGTCAAACACGGACATATTATCCAGGTTAAGTACCTTGCATTTTTTTTCAATTCTATCAAAAGGTATTATCGAGAAAAAATTATCATTTTCCATGCTCATTGAGAGCTCACCCTTATCCACTACTTTAATATTCTCATTCCCGCTTTCTCCTAAGATCTCTTTGAGCATACCGTAAACTTCCCCTGTCAAAATAAGTTCCGGTTCGGAGCCGTCTGGTGACAGGTAGCCAAGCGCCTCCTTTTCTCCAAGCCAGAATCTTTCAAAATCATTATAAGAGATATAATCAGGGGTTCTAAAAAAAGAAATCACCGGAACCAGTACAAAAGTCCCTATCGAATTTGGGTTATCTGCGTATTTATCAACCTCGACCCATAAATCTGAATCTTCTTTTCCGTCCACAATTTCAATTTCATCAAAAGTTTCCGAGAGCTGGCTTCTAATCTTTAACGAAAAGTCCCCGGGTACTTCTTCATCTATCCAGATTCTCACAGGAGCTGCCTCTTCCTCAGCTATTTCATGCTCTGTCTCATCTTCATCCTGTATTTTATCTTCAGAAACACCTGACTCATCCTCATATTCTTCCCGGATAAAGTCCTCATCAGAATGATAAATCCCACATGATAGAATTCCACCTGCTAAAAAAGCACTTACTGGAATCAGTATAAATAAAGACTTAAATAATTTTTTCTCTTTCATTTCTTAAATAATTTTTACTGACTTATATATAATTCTAACTGGCATAATTGCCACCAAAATAATTCTATATTTTTAAAGTTAAAATTCAAATAATTAATTATTATAATCTCTGTCATCATTTTTAGTTTAAAATGTTATAATATTGCAAAAATATCTAAGTTTATAAAAAGATAAGTTTATTTTTTTGAAGAGGAAGGAAAAGTCCAATGCTACCTAGAAGGGGAGATGAAATTAAAGGTATAAAAAATATAACAATAATCGCCGAAGGGGTACAGATAGATGGAAAAATCAACTGTCCTGGCTCTTTGAGGATTGATGGTTCGGCAAAAGGTGACATTGTAATAGGCAAAGATATCACAATTGGAAAAGAAGGAAATGTTGAAGCTAACATCAGAACAGTAAATGCTATTATAGCCGGCTCTTTTAAAGGGGATATGGTAGCTACAGGAGAAGTCGAAATCACTCAAACCGGAAAATTCATTGGAAACCTGACTCAAAAGGATGCGCTTCTAACTGTATCAAAGGGTGGACTTTTTAAAGGAGAAAGTTCCATAAGCTCGGACTCAAAAGTTTTTAACCCAAAGGAAGATAAAGAAGAAGACTTAGTCAACAACGAATCCAAAAAGGGCTAAATATCAATAAGCTCAATGTTTCCACATATTCCAAGCTTATCGTCTTTTATGACAAGGATACCTTTTATATCTTTTATCTTTTTATAGTAATCTATTGCTGCAGCTATATCACCTGGATTATTAATCCGATTAGCGATTGATGTTGCTGCTCCATCTGCACTTATTGTTGAATTAGATAAAACAACAACCAGGTCACTTTTACCTATACTCAGCGAATGTCCAAACATACCAGACGAAGAACATATCCCGCACGGTGTATCTTTTGCTTTTACATTCAAATATATTTTATCTGTAAAATTTTCATTCTTGATATACACACCTACATCTATATTCCTCTTGCTCTTTATGAAAACATCGCCTCCGTTCTCTATTATAAGATTACTGCAGTGTTCATTTAATTCAGAAGCTATATAATCACACACTGCTCCGGCAACCGTTGCCATCGGACCTACATTAAATAAAGATGCTTTGCGGCACATTTTTTTTACTATAGGCGGGTAATTCCTCTTTATTCTAACTGGAGAAAGGCTCTTCTGAAATGAAGGCTCATCTTTAATAAGGGATTCAAGAATATTATATATTTCCCTGACCGCCTTCTCAAGTCTTATGGTCACATCCCTGTCACAGCTAACCAGGAGGTCGCTGTATTTATAAACTATATGCCAGTTGTATTTCTCTCTGTGCTTTATTCTATTTCTGTAAATACTTTTATCTATATCGGGACTGCCTGCAAATATTTTAACTATGTCTAACTCAAAATCACTCATTATAAAGTTTCCTATTATTTCCTCTTTAAGCTGTAATATAAAAATACAAGAAAAATAACGATATGATAGATAATAACAGTAACAATGAGCATTATCCAGTTGATTGAATTAAAAATAAACATAGTCAAAATAAGAACGGGAATCAAAAAAGTAGCTGCAACAGTACTTAATATAAGTGGATTTCTAAATTTTGGGTTAATTTTCATGACACAAATTATCTCCAGGTATTCGCGACTTTAAAAAAAGTTTTCAAATCACTAGAAAAATCTGCCTCCTGTTATGTAACCTCACAAAAAAATTATATTACTCGAAAAGTTAAAAATCCATCTCAAAAATAGTTGATTATTGGAAAAAGGTAAATATTAGAGTATTATAATTCCAAATTAAAATCAGTATAAATTAGCTATGTCGAAAACTATTGAAGAAATAAACGAAAAAATTAAAAAAGGCGAAGTCCTTGTCTTAAATGCTGAAGAGATAATTGATTATGTAGCCGAGAAGGGAGTAAAAAAAACAGCAAAAGAAGTTGATGTTGTTACAACAGCAACTTTTAGCCCAATGTGTTCTTCGGGAGCATTTCTAAATTTTGGTCATGCAGACCCTCCCATAAAAATGACCAAGGTCTGGTTAAATGATGTTCCAGCATACACAGGATTAGCCGCAGTCGATGCATTCATTGGAGCTGCTGAACCTTCGGAAACAGAAGGTTTAAACTATGGAGGAGCTCATGTAATTGAAGACCTGATATCCGGGAAACCTGTAAAATTAAGAGCAATTGCATATGGTACTGATTGTTATCCAAGGAGGGAAATCGAAACTTATATAACCAAGGATACAATAAATCAGGCTTATATGTTCAACCCGAGAAACTCTTCCCAGAACTATAATGTTGCCACCAATTCTTCCAGCAAAACTATTTATACTTATATGGGTAAGCTGCTTCCTAATTTCGGAAACGCTACTTACGCCACCGCCGGTCAGCTCAGCCCGCTTATAAACGACCCATATTACAGGACAATTGGTATAGGAACCAGGATTTTCCTTGCAGGTAGCGATGGCTATGTATCATGGTATGGCACACAACACAATCCAGGCAAAGAGAGGCTTTCTAACAATATTCCCCTCAGCTCCGGTGGAACTCTCGCTGTCATAGGTAACCTGAAGGATATGTCGTCTAAATACCTTAGAGCGTGCACATTCCGTGGTTATGGTGTTTCCATATTCATTGGTATAGGTATACCTATACCGGTGCTTGATGAAGAAATGGTTGAGTTCCTCAAGATTAAAAACAGTGAGATATATACAGAAATCATTGATTACTCGGTCCAGAGAAGAAATAAACCTTCTTATGGAAAAGTTAATTATGAGCAACTAAGAAGCGGCAAAATAAAAATAAACGGAAAAACGGTTCAAACAGGTTCTATCTCAAGCTACTTTATAGCCCTTGAGATATCAAACCTATTAAAAAATAAAATAAAAACGGGCAACTTCTATCTGACAAACTTCATTGCCCCCATACCCCTGGATGAAAAATATAGCGATCTGAGCATCCTTAGCAAGGAGGAACTCTGATGATAAAAAGAAAACTGGTTTTAAGTTTTCCCGAAAATATTGTCACGAAACCTATAACTTACAAACTTGTAAAAGAGTTTAACCTGGGATTCAACATACTTAGAGCTGAAATAACTCCCAACATGGAGGGCAAGATGCTAATTGAACTGAAGGGCGATAAAACTCAAATTGAAGAGGCAATAAAATATCTTACTGACACCGGCGTAACAGTACAGGAAGCTGCAAAAGACATAATAATAGATAAAAACCTGTGTATAGACTGTGGTGTCTGTACCTCTATATGTATTACCCAGGCTTTAACTCTTGATAGCAAAACACACAAATTAAAATTTGATAAAGAAAAATGTATTCTCTGTGAATTATGTCTTGATTCCTGTCCTCTTTCTGCAATCAAAGTAAATATATAACTGCAGAATATATTAATCTCAAATCTTAACCAATTAATTAAAGGACTGCTTATTCCTCCTCATATAGTTCAAATTCATCCTTCAGTGCGCCGCATTCAGGACAAATCCAATCATCCGGCAAATCCTCGAAACTTGTACCCGGATCTATATCGGATTCCGGGTCACCTTTATCAGGATCATAGACATAGCCACAAACTTCACATACCCATTTTTCCATTCAAACCCCCACTTTTAAAGAATTTAAAATCAGGATTATTCAAAACACCAGATAAACCAGCCAGCTTTCGCCATTTTTCTAACAAACTTCCTAATTCATCAGATACGTTGTATTATAATAAAAGATAAAAACATTCTCAATACAACTATAACGGGCCACTTTGAGCTAAGAGACCCACATGCGAAAAAAAAATGTTAAATTTTTAATATTTCTGATACCTATTATCTCCGTGCTTCTACTCACGATAGTAAGTGAAAATGGAACACTGCTGGGTGATACAGGTATATCCGACAACAGTCCAGATAGCGATAATGAAAATTATACAGAAATAAAAAACTTCTACACCTGCGAGGTTAAAGGAATAATAGATGCACCTATATCTAACTTTGTTACTAAATGCTTAAAAAAATCTCTTGATTCCGGATATGGCCTTATTATATTAATGGATACACCAGGCGGTATAGAAACTTCTATGCGAGATATAATAACCGGGATTCTAAATACAGGTATCCCTGTTATAGTTTTTGTTCACCCCGAAGGAGCGAGGGCAGCTTCCGCCGGTACATTCATAACCATGGCATCAGATGTGGCTGTTATGGCTCCTTTTACAAGTATCGGCGCGGCACATCCCGTCAATATTGGAGGTGAACAGCAAATATCAGGAGACATGCTTGAAAAAGTAACCAATGATTCTGTTTCCTACATTAAAAATCTTGCGGCTTCCAAAAACAGGAATCAGGAGTGGGTAGAAAAAGCTGTAAGGGAAAGTGATTCCATCACATCCGGGGAAGCTCTTGAGCTTGGAGTTATCGACCTTACAGCATCAGATACTGAAACCCTGCTTGAAAATATAGACGGTAAAACTATAGATAAGCTTGGAAAGACTTATATCCTTAAAAGCAAAAATAGCACCACAGAAAAAATTGAAACTGATCTTATTACCAGATTTCTTCACATTATTGCCAATCCTAACATCGCCTATATACTATTCATTATAGGAATATTCGGAATAATCTATGAGTTCTCCCAGCCTGGCCTGGGCATCTCGGGAGCTGTTGGTGTTTTACTTATAATTCTTGGACTCTATTCATTTAGCGTACTCCCCATTAACTATGCTGGACTTGCATTAATAATCCTAGCCATAATTTTATTTATACTTGATATAGCACTCGGCCTCGGGGGCATTCTATCGATAGCAGGTATCGCCTCGCTCATTATCGGGTCTCTCCTTCTGATTAATACAAGCGCCCCGTATCTTAAAATCGCAAGAAGTCTTATAATTAGTGCATCAGTGGTAGTATCAGGGTTCATAATTATAGCAGCCAGAGCAACTTACAGGATTCATAAGTTGAAACCTGCTACCGGTATGGAAGGAATTATAGGAGAAACCGCTGTAGTTATAAGGGATTTAAATCCTGAAGGACTGGTCAAAGTATCAGGAGAAATCTGGAAGGCATTTTCAATTAATGGAGAAAAAATAAAAAAAGGTGAAAAAGTTCAAATAATTACACTGGATGGATTAACTTTAAAAGTAAGCTTATTAAGCAAACAAAATAATATAAATAAAAAAGGAGGTTAAAATGTCAATAGAAGCGGTGATAGCAATAATATTTGGCGTATTTATTGTAATAATTTTACTGACTTCGGCCATTAAAATCCTGAAAGAATACGAAAGAGGGGTAATATTCAGATTTGGAAGACTAAAAGGAGTAAAGGGGCCCGGTATTTTTCTTATAATACCATTCGTAGACAAAATGACAAAAGTTGACCTAAGAACTGTCACCATGGATGTTCCGCCGCAGGATGTAATAACTAGAGACAATGTTCCGGTAAAAGTGAATGCCGTAGTATATTTTAGAGTTATGGATCCTGCAAAAAGCGTTATTAAAATTGAGAAATATATGGTTGCAACATCACAGATAGCGCAGACCACATTAAGAAGCATACTCGGTCAGGCTGAATTAGATGACCTTCTTGCCAGAAGAGAAAAAATCAACCAGGAACTTCAAAAAATAATAGATGAACAAACAGACCCATGGGGAATAAAAGTATCAAACGTTGAGATTAAAGATGTCGAATTACCTCAATCAATACAGAGGGCTTTCGCCAGACAGGCTGAAGCGGAAAGGGAAAGAAGGGCCAAGATAATCAATGCCGAAGGAGAGTTCCAGGCTTCTGAGAAATTATCTGAGGCTGCTAAAGCACTCAGTAAACATCCTGTATCGGTACAGCTGAGGTTTCTCCAGACATTGAAAGAAATAGCTACAGAGCAGAATTCCACTATCGTATTCCCAGTCCCAATAGACATCGTCGAAGCCTTTATGGACAGGTTTGGTAAGAAAAATTTAGAAAACAAATAAAAAAGAGGTTGTATTTGACTACAGATGAGAAAAAGCTCATAAACAATATTTCTGTGCAGAAGATTTATGGCGCAAAGTCAAACTTAAGAAAACTTGGAAAAAAAGACCTGCAGAAATCTCTTATGTGGTTAAAAGACCCTTCCGTAAATATGTACCTGAGCCATAATTTCCGCGATTACACCGAAGAACAGGAACTTAAATGGTTTAATTTCGTTCAGTTATCCAATAATGACATAGTCTTCGCTATTGAAGATAATTACAACAATCAGTACATAGGCAACTGTGCATTACACAAAATTGACTGGGTTGAAAAAAGCTGCGAATTAGGTATTTTTATTGGTGAAAAAAATCATTGGAATAAAGGTTATGGCTCAGATGCAGTAAAAAGTATTATTAAATTTGCATTCAACAAACTAGACCTTCGAAGTATAAGATTGACTGTTTACAGATATAACCACCGTGCAATAAAAGTATATAAAAATTGTGGTTTCAGGCTAATTAAAATCGAAAGAGAAAATCATTTTTACAATGGAAAATACTGGGATACCCTGGTAATGGAATTAAAGAAGTCCAATTAAAACTTTATAAGATGAAGTGGTGTTAAAGTCCCGCTAACCTGTTTTTAATAATTAGAATCCCCGTGATACTGGACATATCTAATAGTTTAAATATAAATTACTAATTTATATTAACTGTTAATATTGACCTCTTTGTTTTTAATAATGCATTTTTGTGCTAACATTCTTACATTCATTAATAGAAGGTAAGGCTATGTATATATACAGGAAAAGATCCAGGCCCGATGCCGGCTCCATTTTGTTTATAATTATTTTTATACTGACCTCAATAGTTCTGGGTTATCTTGCTTATGCGCAAAAAGGCGTGTTCTGGGATATCATTCCTCTTGTTTGTATATCTGTTATAATAATCAGCCTTATACTGGTAATAATAAATTATATAAGGAGAACAAAGGGGACCTGGTTTTTTATCTTATCCTTTATGCTATCTGTAATAGGACTTATACTCTCAAATTTCTTTGGTCCTGGTGCTCTAAACTCTAAAGCAGAGATAAGCTATGAAAATAAAAATTATGAACAGTCAATATCTCACTATGAAACACTTCTAGATAATTACACGGACAGCTGGTTTGCGGATTCGGCACTTAAAAAATTGCCCTATGCTTACTTTTATCATAATGATTATCTAAAAGCAGTAGAATACTTCAATAGGTCCATAAGATTAGAGATACTTGATGGAGACTTACTTGAAATAAAAAAAGAACTTGAAGAATGCTATACAAAGTTAGCCGAAGGTTATTCCAGCAACAAAGAATACGAACTTGCTGCCGAAAATTACATAAATGCCGTAATGATACTTGAAGAAATTAAAAATAATTTTCCTAATACAAATGAAGCCTTTATTTCCAGAGACAAAATTCCTGAATTTCTTTACAATGCAGCTCTTAATCTTAACAGAGTAAAGAACTGGGATGAATCCATAGAACTCCTCGAAAAAATTACCAGCGATTACAAAGAAAGTTCTGCCTTCCAGGATGCAAGCTACCTTTTATCAAATACTTATGTAAATAAAGCAATGGCTCTTGTAGAAGACAATTATTACCAGGAAGGAATTGAGGAGTTCCTTAAGATTCTGGAACTGGAATCTCCCGGCTATGACTATGACAGTTTTAATTATTACCAGAAAAGCTTCATATCTTCAAATATCCCGCCCGGTATTCTTAAAACAGCAGTAACAGACAACTACTATTCTGGGGAGTATGAAAAAACCATATTTTTGTGCGAGTTAATCATAGATTATGACCCACGTCTGGAGAAAGATGTTAAGTTTTTTTTAATTGAATCAAAAATAAATATTATTTCTTCTTCAGAACACGATTTATTAGAACAAACCAAACCTGAAAGAAGATTCTGGGGTCCTGGAAAAAGTATACTTATAATTGAGAACAACACTGAATATGACCTAACAATATATCTTAAAGGTCCTGAATATAAAATAATAAAAACCGGAAAAAATTCTACCACCGAGACAGAAATCACAGCTGGTAGTTATGAAGCCGCCGTAGAATCGAGCAATATTGATATTCTTCCTTCATATGGGAAAGTAAATTATGATGAAGGACAGAGATACAGGGAAGAATATGAAATAACTAAAAAATAAACGTGTCAATATTTCTTAAGCTACTATTAATGAGTTGCCTGAAATTTTCTCCCAGCTTACTTCTAACAAAATTAAAGTCTCTTTTCCTTTCCACGCCGCAGTTTGTTTCCATACCCGTCAGAAGCTCTTCCAGTATAACTGAATTCGATTCTATATTTTCTTTAATTTTCCCCTCATCAGAATACTTTAAATCTTTCACCGTTTTATCCAGAGCATTATTAAATTTATCATAGCTATCTTTGAGAAGCCCTGTAAACCTTGCCTTCTGCCAGAACCATCTTCCGCTGTTCTTCATATTGTATAAGTTAAAAAGCCCGAACAAATAGTCCAAATCAATTTCTTTCAGCTCGCATATCTTTTTAAGAATATACATCCTTTTAGACATATAGGGCAGTTTATTTATTTTTTTAAAATCCATTATATTTATTCCCCCGTTTATTTAATCTATCACTTTAATGAAAGCTTTGGCAATTAAAAAAATATTATCTATGTTCCCTCATCAACCATCAGGAATCTCAATAACTTTTCCTTGCCCTTATTTATCCCAACCCTGCCTGTCCTGATTATCTTAAATCCTCTTCTTTTTTCCCTTAAATTAAATACGTTTAACCCTCTATCCCCATTTACAATGTCCGCGCCGTTATCTTTTATATCAATTCCCAGTGCCACAGTAAGCCTTCCCGGCCCATTTGTAAGGTTTCTACCGTTTCTTCTCCTTCTCTTCATAATATCAATCCCCCATAAAGGTTCTAAAGCTCTCAGCAAAACCGCGCCGGGCTTTCCTTCGCTCTCAGTCACGATATTAAAAAGGTAATACATACCGTAACAAAGATATATATAAGCCAGGCCGGGTTCCCCGAACATAATCTTGCTTCTCGGGGTCTTACCTGGATAGGCATGGCTTGCCGGGTCATCTTCTCCGTAATAAGCTTCTGTTTCCACAATCACTCCTCCTGCCGTACCCTCGGCATCACTCTTTACCAGAGCCTTGCCCAGCAAATCTTCTGCTACTTTTGAAGTATCTCTGTTATAAAAATCCCTGCCAAGCAAATCTTTCATAGAATCACCATACAATTTTATCACTGATTTCTCTGCCGGTCTCAAAATTTTAAAAATAATATGCCTGGATTATTTAATTGTTTATATACTTTAATCCGTGTGCCATGCATTTTAACTCAAAGGAATAAATGGCGAATGATTTTAAAACCCTTATAAAATTATCCTGTTGAAATACAAAAAAATTTCTTGTATATTACACTAGAACATTTTAACGAAAAAATAGAAAGGGAATTAATGAAAGTAAAGATCGACAAAGAATTATGTACCGGATGCGGGCTATGTGAGGAAACATGCCCGGATATATTTAAATTAAATGAAGACGGTGACATGACAGAATTAATAAAAACCGAATACGATGACGATGACATAGAGTGCATTGAAGAGGCTATCGAAACCTGCCCGACCGAGGCCATATCATTAGAGGATTAACCCTACACTAAAGAATAACGGAACATAAAAAATAGCCCTGTCAGAAATCGGAGGGCTAATGTAATACTTTACATCATCTATTATAAAAGCAATTGTATCTGCTCTTTAAATAAACCATACCTTTATTTAAATTCTCATAGTGGTAGATACTTTATCTCTTAACTTCTTAATAAATTCTAACGGGTCTTTTGCATCATACATTGCTTTGCCAATTACGAGAACGCTTGCACCAGCTTTCACGGCAACTTGAGCAGTGTCAATATTAATTCCGCCGTCAACTTCGATGTCAATGCTTTTACTCAAGTCAGATGAATATTTCTTATAGTCTTCTATCATCTCTTTTAACCTTTTGATTTTATGTACCATATTATATATAAACTTCTGTCCACCGAATCCTGGATTAACAGTCATCACCAGTACCATATCCACAAGTCCAAGAACATTCTCCACATAACATAAAGGAGTTGAAGGATTCAGTGTTACCGCTGCCTTCTTACCTGCCTCTTTAATATAATTCAGAGTACGGTCGAGATGTGGACATTCCTCAACATGAACATTTATCAGGTCTGCTCCACTTTCAATAAAACTATCCAGCAACCTGTCCGGATTCTTAATCATAAGGTGTACATCCATAAAAAGTCCCGTTTCATTTCTTAAACACTTTATAACAGGAGGGCCAATAGTTAAATTGGGAACAAAATAACCATCCATAACATCAATATGGAGCATATCTGCCCCGGCATTCTCAATAATCTTTATTTCTCTGCCAAGATTTGCAAAATTTCCATTCAGGATGGAAGCGGATATTTTTATTGAGTCTTTTCTGCTATTCATAATTTGTTACCCTTCTAATTTATTATATGGATTATAGCATAAAAACCGGGTTTACTTATAGAGCAAAAAGCCGAACTTTAATATTCTATTAATTACTTAATTAGAAAAAGCTTGGCATTTTAATTCAATTTTAGTATATTCTTAACATAAATTTATTATCTTATTGAAAATTTAAAATTTAAATAATTTTCGAGGATAGGTGAAATTCCTTATCGGTGGCTATAGTCCACAACCCTGCTGAACAAGCAGGCTGAGCCGGTGAAATCCCGGGACCGACAGTTATAGTCTGGATGGGAGAAAATTTGTGACTCTATTTGTGTTTGGCCATGGGTTTTCTCCATGGCTTTTTTTTATTTATTTTTTTATTTGTAAATAATTTATATGGACTATTTCAGTAAAGAAGACAAAAAATATATGGAAAAGGCAATAAGGCTTGCCGAAAAAGGCAGGGGTAAAACCAGCCCCAACCCTATGGTCGGTACAGTTATTGTCAAAGACGGAGTCGTAATATCATCAGGTTACCACCACAGGGCTGGACTTCCGCATGCCGAGATAGAAGCCATAAAGAACTCGAAAGAGCCGCTTGATAACTCCACCATGTATGTGACTCTTGAGCCATGTACGTTTCAGGGAAAAACACCTCCCTGCACAAAAGAGATTATCAAACATAATTTCAAAGAAATTGTGATAGGATGTATTGACCCGAACCCTCTAGTTAACGGGAAGGGAGTGGAGTTCCTGAAAAAATCAGGATTAAAAGTAAGAACAGGACTTATGAAAGAAAAAATTGAACTCCAGAACGAAATATTTTTCAAGCAAATTAAAACAGGAGTTCCTTTTATCTGTTATAAAATAGCTTCCAGTATAGACGGGAAATTAGCTACAAAGTCTTCTGATTCAAAATGGATAACATCGGAAGAATCAAGAGAAGGGGTGCAGAGAATACGCAGTGAATATGACTGCATACTAACAGGTATAAATACCATTTTAAAAGATAACCCATATCTTTATCCGAGAAAAAAACTAAATGAGCCCTTAAAGGAAGCGGGAATTTCAACTAAAAAAAATTTTTTCAGGGTTATACTCGACAGTAATCTTAGAATCAACCCGAACTCCAACATCGTAAAAACCTCTAATTATATAAAAACCATTATTTTTACAGCTAAAAATAACAATCGCGACTTTTCATCCAGGATTAAGGAGTTACAGAAAAATAATATTGATATATTGCCGGTAGACAGCGAACCAGCTCGAAAAGAAGGTCTTGACATACTTAAAATCCTTAAAATTCTTTACAGTGAATACAGTATAACATCAATCCTTCTGGAATGCGGACCGGCTCTTTCTACATCTTTTTTAAAGAGGGATTTGATTGATAAATTTATTTTTTTTCTTGCACCGATAATTATTGGTGGTGATGGCAGCTATGACATGTTTAAAGATCTGGGAGTAAATAAATTAAAAGAATGTAAAAATCTTAAATTCACAGATTTAAAAAGGGTTGGCGGCGATATTTTTATAACTGCTTACCCTTTAAAAAAACAAAAATAACAAAATTAACAGCAGGTATTTTTAAATGTTTACAGGAATAATAAAAGAAACAGGCAAAATAGTAAAAATTAAAGATAAGGCAATTGACAGGGAAATAAAGATAAGTTGCAGCGAGCTTCTAAAAAAAATGAAGAAAAGTGATTCAATATCGGTAAATGGTGTTTGTCTTACAGTCACTGAAATTGACGTCGGTGGTTTCTACTGCGACGTTTCCTTTAATACCTTGAGAAACTCTTCCCTGGGAGATTTAAAAGCAGGAGAGGTTGTCAATCTTGAAGACTCCCTTACCGCTGCAGATAAAATCGGAGGGCATTTAGTAAATGGTCACGTAGACTGCACGGCAAAAATTATTGATATCTCAAAAACCGGTGAATCTTATATAACCAGGATTGAATTACCTCCAAGTATCCGCGATTTTATAGCACTTAAAGGAGCAGTCGCTATAGACGGAATAAGCCTTACAGTATCTGAAGTTAACAATAATAGTTTTAGTGTTGTAATTATTCCATACACTTTTAAAAACACCAACTTCAGTGTAAAAAAGCCAGGAGATGTGGTTAATATTGAGGTAGATATGCTGGCCCGTTATGTAATAAACTTTCTCAAGTCCGGGGGACTTGAAAATAAAAATTATTATAAATTAAATGACAGAATATTGAGGGAGAAGTTAAGAGAACATGGATTCACAGAATAAAATCAACCATTTCTACTCTATTGAGGACATAAACAGCGATGTGAAAAAAGGTAAAATAATAATTATCGTCGATGACAGGTCACAAAGCAACGAAGGGGTTCTTTTTCAGGCTGCTGAAAAAGTAACCTTATCTTCTTTAAATTTTTTCATAAATAACGCAAGGGGATTGATTTTTCTTCCCTGTGAACAGGAAAGGCTAAAACAATTAAAAATACCGGTAATAAGCTATGAAAGTAAACTTCCTCCTGCCGAAGTCAGGACTCTTGCCATATCAATAAAAGCAAAGTCCGTAAATGGTACTGGAACTTCTGCCAGCGAAAGGCTGAAAACAATAAGAACTTTTATAAACCCTGATACTGCACCGGAAGATATAATAATACCCGGCAACATACTGCCGTTATATTCACACGCAGGCGGTATACTCACCAGAGCCGGGCACACAGAAGCAGCCGTAGATCTCACAAAAATAGCCGGGTTATATCCTGCCGGGATTATATGTGAGGTCATCAAAGAAGATGGCGGAGTAGCACACCTTCCAGAATTAATAGAAATATCCAAAAAATTTGGATTAAAAATTACAACTATAGAAGAACTTATAAAGTACAGGAAAAGAAAAGAAAAATTAATTGAAAAAGTAGCCGAAGTTATATTACCCATCAAATGGGGGACGTTTAAAGCAATAACTTACCAATCCACCATAAAACCCGAATTTCATATCGCATTTATTAAGGGGGAGGTAAGTGGCAAGAAAAATGTTCTTGTCAGAGTTCATTCACAATGCCTCACGGGCGATACCTTCGGGTCCAAAAGATGTGACTGTGGTGAACAACTTGACAAAGCATTTAAAAAAATAAATGAAAATGGTTCAGGGGTGCTGCTTTATATGTCCCAGGAAGGAAGAGGAATAGGTTTTTGCAACAAAATGAAAGCTTATGAGCTTCAGGAAAAGGGACTGGACACGGTCGAGGCGAATTTATATCTCGGTTTTGATGCCGACTTACGTGACTATGGTATAGGAGCACAGATTCTTTCAGACCTCGGTCTATCAACAATTCATTTAATGACCAATAATCCAAGAAAAATTGTCGGTCTTGAAGGATATGGTCTGAAAATAACCAAAAGAATACCTTTAACTGTCCCCCCGAACAAAAATAATAAAAAATACTTATCCACCAAAAAAGATAAACTCAATCATATGTTATGAATATAAGTAGAAAGGAAAAAAATATGAAAAAATATGAAGGCAAACTTGACGCAAGAGAGCTTAAATTTGGAATTGTTGTAAGTAGATATAATGATTTTCTGACGTCAAGGCTTCTCGAAGGTGCCCTTGACTGTCTGCGCAGGCATCAATGTGAAGATGAAAACATTGAAATTGCGTGGGTTCCGGGTTCATATGAGATACCGGGCGCAGCTAAAATTCTGGCAGAATCAAAAAAATACGACGCAATAATATGCCTCGGTGCAGTAATAAAGGGAGATACTTCACACAATCATTACATTGCAAGTGAAACCATCAAAGGAGCTGCCAGGATTACCATGGACCTTAATATCCCCGTTTCATTTGGCGTAATAACTCCTGACAGTCTTGAGCAGGCTATTGAAAGAGCGGGAACCAAAAGAGGGAATAAGGGCTGGGAAGCAGCATTATGCGCAATTGAAATGGCAAATTTATTCAAACAAATAAAGGCTCTGAAATAAATAACAGAAGAATTGTTATTTACTCAAACTTTTTTATAATGTATACTTTTAAATGTAAGTGATTTAAAGATTCAATCACTGTGTACTTTAGAGTAAATAAAGATACTTTAAAACAATTTACATGCCTATAAGCGCCAGAGAGAGTTTAAATAACTTAAATAAAGAAATAGTCAGCTGTAAAAAGTGCACTGACCTTGCAAAATTAAGAGAACATCCACCTTTTCCCGGGACAGGTGCTGCTAAAGCAAAAATAATAATAGTTTTTCATTACCCTATAATTAGCAACCCGGAGGTCGGGAGTATCTCTTCTGTCAATACAGAACAGTATAGTTTTATAACAAAAATTCTAAGTAAAACCGGGCTATCATTAACCAGGGACACATATATTACCTATCTTGTCAAATGCACGCCTGTCAGGTCCTCGAAAGACAATGAAAAACCTGCGATAGAACCTGCAAGACCGCTTAAGAAACACGTAAATAACTGCAGTCCTTACCTTAACAAAGAAATTTCTATAATTACGCCCCATATAATCGTCTCAATGGGTCTCGACGTTTCCAATGTCATTCTACAGAAATTTTTTTCCATAGAAAAAAAATACAAAAATATTGAAAAAATACATATGAGAGTATTTGAAAACCCCTCTTTTAAAATGGTCCCCTTCTTTGACATAAAGGAAGTCCTCATAAATAAAACTATAAAAGAAGATAAGTACCTAAAGGATTTTGAATCTCTTGCCAGGTTTTTAAAAACAGTCTAAAAATTTAATCTTCGATAAGATATATTTTTATTCTTCTTTTGCCCCATCTAAAGCATTCTTCGTATGTCTCAAAACAAAGGTCTATCCTGTTACCTTTTATCCATCCACCTGTGTCTGCTGCCAGAGCCTCACCGTAACCCGGAATATATATCCTCGTTCCGAGAGGTATAACCCGGGGGTCAACGGCTATTATACCTTTTCTCGCTCTCAACCCGATAGCAGTTATCCCGTTACCATTTATATCATTTCCTCCCTTTCCAAAAGCATAATATGCAGTAGCCAGCATATCCCATTCACCAATCAGGGTAAGCCCGGGGGGCTGAATCATGGCTATCCTTCTTTTTATCTCATTTAAAAGACTCTGGACTTCATCTTTTTCGCCTTTTACCTTCTCCAGCAATACTTTATTATCCTCTATACTCTTTAAGAGCTCCTCCTCTTCCTTCTTAACAGTATCTCTCATATTCTCGACTTCTTTCCTTTTTTCCTCGGATTTTCTGGAAATTCTCTGATATTCTTCTTTCTCAAAACGAAGTTCTTCTATATTATCTGCCAGACCTTCCATTATATTCTTTAAAAGGTAAAGATTGTTCAGTACTTCATTTAAATCTCCTGCACTTGTTACAATCTTTGTAACATCGTCATTGCTATACTTATAGGAAAAAACTACTTTTTCCTTTAAAGCTTCTTTCTTATTCTCAATGCTTTCAGCAAGTTCTTTTCTGGTTTTATCAAGCATAGCAAGCTCTTCACCCAGAATTACCAGCTCCTCGTTCAAAGACTCCACTTTTCTTCTTTTATTTTCAACCTCTGTTTCAGATGCAATTATTTCCTCTATCAAGCTCTCTTCATCCCGGGCTAATTTTGCAACAGAATTACCCAGCTCTTTTAATGTAATCGCACATATTTGTTGAGGAGAAGAAAATAATAAAGATAGAATGATTAGAAAAAAGACAAGCAGGAGCGCCGGTTTTCTTATAAAGTCATTTAAGTGTGTTTTTAAATTTTTCTGTTTCTCTTTAATAACTTTTTCACACATTTTTTAAAATTTTTCATTTATTTCCTGCAGCACATGAAATGTCAAACTATAAACAGGAAAATAACAACTCTACATAACCTTTTTAAGGTATTTTAATATATTTATTTGTATTTTTATACATTGTATTGATTACACTTAAACCAAAGTTATATATAGAAGAGTTAAAAGTAGCGATTAAAGACCTTCTTCCATTCATCTATTAATCATCCGGATATCTATAGTGACCGGTTATTATTTCCTCTTTTAAGATATCCCTCTCAACTGTATATCCCGGCTCAATATAATTATAGATGACCCTGGGAACACCCTCTCTTGTTGTACTATCCGAGATTATTCCAGTATTATCGGTAAATCCGTCGCTGTCCATATCAAAAAAAACCACATCTCCAGGAAGCCACTGCTTCAATTTATTCATGTCGGAGTGATTAAATAAAATATCAAGGGACTTTGCATTCCTCATGAAAAAAATCTCCAGATTCTGAATCCTGCGGTAATCAATATCTGGATCGCATGCAGTCTGACCCCATATCTCCCTTAAAGGATAACTTCCAAAATTTTCTTTTATGTCCCCGTAAACAAGAACTCTTAAATCAAAACCTGCTTCCATAAAAGCTCTTGCAACTATGTCTGTAGCTATTGCTAAATCACCAGGAGGATCTCCATTTTCATAGTAATTCGGCTCATCTTCATCCAGATATATGTTTCTGGCAGGCACTTCAAGCTGTTTTTTCGCACCAAGCAAAATATCTTTCTGGTCATTTATACCATCTTTATCCTCATCGGTAGTAATGCCTGTGTTATCCATATCTATCAACCTGAATCTTGGAAGCTGTTCAGAAAGTGAGGTTGGAGGTTCGTATTCCTCTTTAAAAGAAAGACTTTTCACACTTATAATAATGGCTATTATTATAACAAGAAATAATATAATAATTAGAAAATGTCTGATATTAAATCTTTTTTTATTCTCTTCAAGTTCTTCCAAGGGTTTAAAAAAATAAAGTATAAAAAATCTAAAATTTAAGTTCCACTTATATTAAAATCCAGAAATGCAATATCTACATTCAATATTCCCAGCAAACCCATTGCCAGGGAAATTATTATAACCAGTGAAAAAAAAGTAACATAGGCATATAAGGACCACGAAAATAAAATCTTCTTATATGTTCCCGGTTCAGCTTTTTTAAAAACGCTTATAAGAATCCTTAAGATATTCACTAAAAGAAATACACAACCAGCTACCATAGCTATTAATAATATAATATTATCCACGCCCATGCCAGGAAACCCTGATTTAACAATATACTTTATAAATGGCTCTATATAATAAAGAGGTCCCAGCCAGGATAAGAATATTACCACAAGATTTATACCCATATATCTATTGTTTCTCCCGAGACCTCTTATGCTATCTATGCTTCCTATTCCAGTATTTTTTTCAACATTGAAAAAGATTGCAGACATTGACATGAAACTTAATAGCATTATAAAAATATTTACGAAACTAAATAAAACCATAGAAGATATGTCTATAATCCCTGTTGAATACATCGAGATATTAAGCAAGTAAATACCAACAAAAAATAAAAACATAAATGACATTATTCTTCTTAAGTTATTGGTCTTAAATGCTCCTATACTACCTGCAAGTATACACAGGTAAGTTATTGCTATTAAAAATATAGATAGAAAAAGGTTATCTTTTTCTATAAAGAAAATATACAGCTCACCAGGCTTCATTAAAGTAAAAAAGCCAACCGGAAAATAAAGAAACCATATTAAACTACCGGTAGATAAGCTCCCTCTCTTTATTAATCTCAGGTACGGACCCTGGAAAGGAAACAGGAAAAAATACATGTAAAGAGCAGCCCCAAATATAACAAGTGCCAGAACAATCAACGGGTTCGTTATATATTCCGATTGCAAAATTTGATTGAAATCTTTAAAATCAATTACTCCGTACAGCAGCGAGAACCCTAAAAAGAACAAAACAATTGTCAGTACCGGCCTTAAAAAATATTCAAGTATATTCAGACTTATTTTATCAATTCCTGAATTCATAACAGATACCAGCTGGAATATAGCCAGTATGAATACCGAAATGCTTGTAAATATAAGAAGAAAGTTCTTGCTCAAAATCAAAAAAATTGCACTTATTATGGAAAATAGAAAAATTATAAGGATTTTGCTAAAATTCTCGTTATCTGCATGATATATATAGATAAAATACAATAAATTCAGGGCGCTGAATATAACAATTCCTATCTCTATTACCTGCAGGTCCCCCATAAAAATCAAGAAACTGGAAAAGCTGCCCATTGATATATAACAATAGATATTAAGATAAAAAGCAACTATTAAAGAAACCGAGACCAGAGCCACAAGAAAATTCTTTACCGCCCTGCTCCTGGAAAGCACGAAAAAAGATAAAACAAAAAAAACGGCGGCTAAAATAATCAAACTTTGAAAAGGATTTACTTTCTCGCTGAGTTGAATTAAAAAGCTCATATTTATATAATATCCTCTCCCCACCAGTCACTCTTTGTGATTTTGAATAACCTGAAATCCCTATAAAGCTCTTGCCTGTCAAGTTTATCTTTATTTAAATAAAGATAGTAAATAAGACAAAACATAACTAAGTATATAACAGTAACCCCTGGTATGATAAACATTCTGTCCCACAAAGAATATCTGTATAAAAAATGTGAAAAAACTAAAAAATTCATTAAGCCGGAAATTACCACAAGCTGAAGAGAAACAATAGCAGATATTATGTCTCTACTATAAATCATCCCAAAAATGCCAATAAGTAAAATTAAGAGGTTGAAATATATTATCATCGAAAAGCTCATTTTTTCTTACCCCCAATAGCCACGAACCATAAAAAGGATAAAAATAATGATACAGCTACAATTATCAAAATTAAACCATATTCCGCGAAAAGCTGCCCTCCAATATCGCTCCAGCTTGCAATAAGTATTTCAGCGCTATCTCCAGCCGTTTTCGCTATTCTCAGGAAATCAGAAGTATAAATGTATATAAAATATGCAAAACCCGCACAGAACAACAGAGCAGTAGTTATATCTAAAGCTTTATCTTTATTTGAAACCTTTAAATTTACTTTTATTCCCGTGGTTTCCTGACCTCTGAAAACCTCCAGCTGAAAGACAAACAAATACAACAATAAGAAAAAAAACATCATAACCAGACCAACTACAAAAAATAAGACTCCTGAATAGTAAACAAAATTCAACACTCCTGTAAACAAAAAGGATAAAAACAAAAACAGCAGCTTTTTTCTCTTGTATGTCAAGAAAATAGACAATAAACAGGATATCAGTAACCCGAAGATACCGATATAGTTCAATATTACCATTGTTAATTGGCTTGTGGACGACATATCTATATTACCAGAAATCTCTTATCTTGCTTGATGGTTTTATTAACTCACTTTTCTCCAAAACTAAACTTTCCTCTTTATAATCTGCCAGCTGATACTGGTAAGACATATTAATAGCATTCATTTCACAGAACTCAACACAGTTACCACAAAAAATACAGCTGTTTAAATCAAGAGAGAAAGCATCGAGAACTTCCTTTCCGTTTTCTTCAACTCTTTTTTTTACTTCTATACAATTCTGCGGACAAATTATACTGCACAAACCACATCCGTTACAAATAACCTCCAGTGAGTCCGGGTCGAGTTTAAGCTGAAGTACCCCTCTGCTATTTTCAGGAATTATTATTTTCTCCTTGGGGTAAACAACGGTTCTGGGTTTTCTAAACAAATTTCCCAGAACGAAAAAAAAGTTTTTTATAAACCTGTTCATAATATAAAAAAAACTAAATCAATATTAAACCGTATACGTCCCTTGCTACAAAAAACCCGAGAGTGATAATAAAGTTAACCAGCGAAACAGGAATTAAAAACTTCCAGTTAATCCTCAGCATAATCTTATAGCTATCAATCCTGCCGGTTATCTTATCCATTAATAAAAAAATAATAAAAATGAAATAAAACTTAAAGGCAAGCATAACTTCTCCCCTTATTATAAAGAGATTCTGCCATCCTCCCAGATAAAGTAAATTTAAAATTATAATTAAGAAGAAAAGAATCATATAAATTGAAAGTCTCTCAATTGTTTTTCCCAATCCTCTGCCTTCCTTACCTCTATAAGACCCTGTTGTTATGTAACCTTTTCTTACGATACCAAGGAGCTTTATCTGAAAGAAGGCTGAAGCAGAAAAAACCAGAAATCCCAGAGGCTGTAGCATTACATTCCAATATTTATGCTGGGAATCAACGATATCTTTTAAGCTCAGTGTCTTATTCAATAAAACTATGCTTAAAATACTCAACAAAAGAGGTGCCAAAAAAGAAAGCAGAATAAATATCTTCTTGCAATCCTCACTAAAGACCCTGGTATAACAAGACCTGCTTGAATTAATAACTAACATTATCAAAAGAGCAACGTAAAAAACTATAGCAATTAAAAGGCTGTAATCCTTATCAACCAGAACAAGATTCGAACTCAGCGGGACCACGCCCCACATCACAAAAGAAAGCATAAAAATAAAAAATGTCCAGACATTTACCCTGCTCCCCGAGGATAAATTATTGACCAATCTAATTACCGGGAACCCAATACCGGCCATGCCGGTCATCCTGTAGCCTCTTCTTAATTCCATGCGGGCTGCGATTTTATTGCCGAAATATTCATAAATGTATAAATTTACTACCAGCAACAAAAGTATATAAAACATCTTTTTTAAGATAAGTAACATTATCTCACTTTCTTATATGCTCATTATTTCCCCTGGACTTATATCCATGCTCGTTAAAATCAGGTTAATATCTTCTATCCTGCTACCTCTCAGAACCTTCTCGCTTAAAATAAGACTGTTGAGCGATGGGCCCATTACTATAAGAGATTTTATCTCTTTTCTATCGACCTCCATGTAAATTTTAAAAAGGCCGTGAGGACACTCAACATCGTATGAAAATGTTCCGTGCTGAAACTCGATGTTCGTCAGATTTATCTTCTTAATATAGTCGCCATGAGGGAGTTTATCAATAATCTGATTCACCAATCTCAGGGACTGATATATTTCAGCAAATCTAACCGCAACCCTATCAAGGCAATCCCCTTTTTTACCCGCAGGTATTGAAAATGATAAATCCCTGTAATAAAAACTTTCCTTATCCTTACGCAAATCAAACCTTATGCCCGAAGCTCTAAGATTCGGCCCGCTTAATCCATATTCCAGAGCTTCTCCCCTGGAAATAATACCCACATCTTTCAGCCTTTCTATTACCATGAAGTCATTCATCATCATCTTCTCAATCTTCCTTACATTCCTGAGAATAACCAAAATACTTCTCTTTATTTTATTTAATACCTCAGCACTAATATCTTCCTTAACGCCGCCTACTCTTATATAATTTGGAACAACTCTTGAACCCGTTATTGTCTCGATAAGTCTTAAAACCCTCTCTCTTTCAAGAAGTGCGATACTATAAAGAACATCATAATTCAAAACATTACAGAGATTTGAAATAAAATAAATATGGTTCGATATTCTGTATAACTCACCCAGCAGCATCCTTATATATTGTGCCTTCTCCGGCACTTCTAACCGCAATAGTTCCTCAAAAGCCCTGCAAAGGCATATTTCGGGAAATATACCGGCTTTCCAGTCAAATCTGCTTATATAGGCTATAAGGTTAAAAATTTTCATACCTTTAAAATAATGTCTGTTAACAACCCTGCCTATATCTAAATTTATATAAGCTTCTTTAATTACATCATCCTCGGCATAAATATCCATATCAAAGAAGTCCAGCCCGTCAAGAATCCCCGGTGGAATATTAATATCAGCATTATTTAAGAAATCTTTATCTCTATACTGGTAGAATCCGGCTGCCTCATAAAAGCTTTGTAAGATATCTATAATTTCAAAATAATTTTTTTCCCTTTCTCTTTCTGATACCTCTATCTTCAGCAGAACCGAAAAATCCCTAATTGTTGAGCTTAGATTTATAATAAGGAAGTTTTTATCATCGCTCCTGCAGGTATTAACACTTTTAAAACTATCAATTTTGAATTCGGGGTTTTCCTTTAATTCCTTTAAAACTCCGCTAATATTACCCTGCGAAACATCAATTAACAAATCAGACCCGGATTTAGAAACGCTGTTTATTTTATCCTTTAAAACAAAATCTACGTTCCTTCTTACTTCTTCAACAAATACTGTTTTCGTGGAAGGATATATTTTATTATAGATATCACCAAACATTTACTTAAAATTAAGTCTTTTATTTATTATATTTAAGCTCTGTCAAGTAACTTCAAAACCGCATAAATAAATGCCTCAGGTCTGAGAGGACACCCCGGGACATATACATCTATCCTGACTTTACTCCTGAACAATCTCAGCAACTCATTTTCTCTATTAAAAAGATTTCCATTTAAGACACAGCTACCGACAGCAATAACACTTCTGGGCCGACTCATCCTTTCATAAATTTCCAGAACTCTTATCATGCCTTTTTTATTGTAAAAACCCTGAACAACCAGTAAATCTGCGTTCTCTGGCGTACTTACAAAATTTACACCGAATCTCTGAATATCATATAAGGCACCCTGTGCTGCAAATATTTCCTGCTTGCAACCGCCAAAACCGGTAACAAGTATGTTGAAATTCCTTTTAATGACAGAGGACATCAAATAAAGCTCCTAACAGATAATCTCTGACTTTATAATGAATATAACCATCAACGTGAGATAAAATAATATTCCTATAATCAAAAATAAATTTAAATTAAGGGATGGGTTTATGCTGTAATTAACAACAGCAAAAATAAGAATTATAAAAGATATAACAATTACAAACATTGCGCCGAGTATAAAAGCGTTCTTTCTAAGATAAGGGTCTTTCTTATACTCCCTTACTAATGGGTAATCAGTCAAGTGTATTTTATCCTTAATTCCGATACCTTCTATTTTATCTCTCATCAAATTTCTACGTGTAAAAAAGCGTGACATTAAAACAAGAAGGGTAAAAATAAAAGCTAAAATTATAATAAAAACTGCAAAGGATATGACATTATTAACATAAGTTGCTATAGATTCCGCCGGCATGGCAATAATTCCTTGCTTACCTAATTTTTATATTTTTGAGTCTAAACTTTATCACAATTGAAATGCTACATCAATTAATAACACAGGGTTAAAAATTTATTTTACTTCATAAAGCAAATTAAAATAAAAACTTACCCCAGCAACACTTCTACCAGATGGGTTTTCCCATCGCCAAAGGCAGGGACCACATTTCCCTTTATCTTTTTGCCGTCCACTTTCAATACAGATACACCCCGGTTAATATGTTCTGGATTTGTAACCATTATATTATACACTGAACCTCTGTATTTCCGCCTTATCTTAAAGCTACTCCATCCAGCAGGAATACAGGGATCTATCTCCATTCCGGTATATACCGGCCTTAAACCAAGTATAAACTTTATTCCCGCCTGATACATCCATGAAGCTGCTCCGGTAAGCCAGCTATTTCGGGCAAGCCCAAATTGTGGGTGTTCATCACCCAGTATATTCTGAGCGTAAACATAGGGTTCACATTCATACTCATCCATATCATCATTCCTGGCAGCCGGGTTAATCTGTTTATAATACTCATAGGCCCTATCACCGTTTCCAGTCAAAGCCTCTGCAATCACAGCCCATGGATTGGTATGTAGAAATATACCGCCATTTTCCTTTGCCCCCGGGGGATAAGTGGTAATACCGCCTCTATCGGGGTCATATCCGTTAAAACCGGGCCAGCTCAGCTTAATTCCCCTGGAAGTATTAATAAGTCTGTTCACGGAATTCAATGCCTTTTTTGCTCTTGCTGTGGTCGCCATTCCAGAAATCACAGCCCAGGATTGAGCATTCAGATATATCTTCCCATATTTATTTTTAACTGAACCAAGAGATGTACCATCTGAATCAAAATAACGAATATACCACTCCCCATCCCAGCATATTTTATTAAATATTTTCCTTACTCTGCTATATTCTTTCTTATAATCTTTAGCCAGTGTTACATTTCCCAGATACCCGCAGAGTTCAATCATTTCCAGGAGGCCCTTCCCATAAAGATGTAAATTAAACAGTGACTCTGCACCTGTCCTCAGATTAACTGTATCATTCCAGTCGGCATAACCAAGGTGAGGCAGACCATGCCTTCCTTTATCGTTCATTGTAAAATCAAGAGCCATCTTTAGATGGTCCATTACCGTTCCCTTTTCAACAGGACCTTTTTTCTTTATGCCTTCATCATAATAAGGAATTACCTCATCCAGAAACTCCGTATTACCTGTTTCCTTTAAATAAGCAGTCACTGCAAGGATAATCCAGAGGTGGTCATCGCCATAATATTGTGGACGATCGGGTATTTCATTAAACTCTCCCCCAGATGCTTCCATGCTCAGTGGGTTAAAACTGTGCATGGCACTGCCGTTTTTTCTCTGAACCATCAATATAGATTTTAAAAACTCTTTAGAGTCTTCCGGTATACGGTCAACCACTCCCATGATGTCCTGCAAACTATCGCGTACACCAATACCGCGGGTGCCCAGCCCCGTCTGATAATATGAAAGATAACGGGACCAGTTTCTGGTAATAAGACACTGCCTTGGATTATGGATATTAAGCATTCTATTGATATCCTCGTCCGGTGTTTCTACTTTTATTTTTGACAAATAATCATTCCAGAAATCACTAACACTTTTAAAAGCTTTCCTTACATTCTCTGGGTTCCTGTATTTTTCAATATTATCCCTCGCCTTTTCAAAACTCTCTTCCTGCCCCAGCTGAGTAATAAAACTTTTTTCTTCTCCAATCTTAAATTTCCCGAGGTGATGCATAATAGCACCAATATTATCACCTCTTTTTGCTTCATAGTTACCGAGTTCATCCATTTGAAGAGATAAGGGATTACTCCAGGCTCCATATTCGTTATCTCCAAGAAATCTCTTTCTGTCTGATTCAAAAGAAGAAACAGGATGGTTTGATGTCAAAAAATTAATACTGGTTTCACGCCTCATAAAAGCATATTGTGTCAGCGTCATTAATCCATCATTTTCTCTTATACAGAGGGATTGCATTGTTTGTGGAACCCAATCAGCATTATTAAACTGCTTCACAGCATCAAAGTGTGTATACTCCACAACAGGTACAGCATCAATTTCAAGCTCTATCCCTGTTTTATTGATTATTTTAATTTCCCTTATTTCCCTTGCATCATCCAGTGGAACAAATATGGTACATTCAGTCCGTATCCCGTAAATTTCCGATATTATACGAGAATAACCCATACCAACATGGCATTCATAAACATCATATGGGTCAAGAGTAGGGACATAAAAAGGCGAGAATACCTTATACACCCCATTCTGTTTAAATCGTAGATAGAGAGTCTCTCCCTTAAATTCCGATGAAGGTAACTGCTGGATGTATTTAATTATACGGTTTAATGTTGGGTCACCCCTGCATATTAATGAACCACCCGTGTGGTCAATAAAACCACCAAATTCTAAACTACCAATATAATTAATCCATTTTACAGGTGTTTTCGGATTGGTGATTACATACTCTCTTTGCTTATCATTAAAATAGCCGTACTTCACTGATTTTTCCTCTAAAATCTATTCTTCTAAGGAATAAATATTTTATTTTAAATATATTAATAAGTCAAAACCACGAATTAATATTACAGGTATCATTTTCACTTATTAGCCAGGATATGTCCCAACCTTTCACTTATCTCAATACAGGCACGTGCATTATGATAGGGGCATTTCCATATACCCACTTTTTCTAATTTGTCATTTACATTTCTATCTTTATCAACAGACCAGAACCATTCCCCATAATGCTTATCAATTATATATTTTTTTACAAATTCCCAGCTATTCAGCGACACCTGCAGGAATTCTTCTCTGCCGCTTATTTGATATGCATTTAAAAACCCGACCATTGCTTCTGCCTGCGGCCACCAGTCACTGTTAAATTGTGTCACACCTTTCGAATCCCCCTCATACCAGAGACCTCCATCGGGTGCAAGGCCCTCTCTGTAAGTTATATCTGCCATTCTTACAGCCAGCTTACTAATTTCTTTTAATAGGGACTCTTCATTCAGAACCTCTGCTGCTTCAACTAAAAGCCAGCTTCCTTCAATGTCATGCCCATAGGAGACAGCATAAGATAGCACATCCCAGTTCTCCTTGAAAAACAGCTTGAAGTGGTAACTGGAAGCGTCAATGATGTGTTTTTTAGTTACGTTTATCAAGCTTTTTAATTGACTTCTCAGGTTGTAGTCATTCCAGTTACGCAGTAGATTTGTGTACGCCTCTAAAATATGGAGGTTAGTATTCATAGTCTTTGGAGCGTTCATGTCTCCCTCCCCCAGCTGCATATTTTCAGCAAGAGACCAATCGCGGTTACAGGCGTCATAGTAACCCCCATATTTATTTTCAAATGCGAACTCCTCTATTTTATTGAAAATTTCTTTTGCCAGATTTAAAGCTTCGTATAATTTTGTTGCGCTGAAATACTCCGCCAGGGCATATATAGCAAAAGCCTGCGCATATATCTGTTTTTTCATCTCTACAGGACTTCCTTCATAATCTGTTTTCCAGTATATCCCGCCAAATTTTTTATCTAAAAAGAAATCGGTCAAGTATTTATATGCCCTGCTGGCACGTTCGAAATAGAGTTTATCTCCAGAAGCATTATATGCCCGGGCAAAAGTCCACAGTATCCTGGAACACAAAACTGAACCTCTGGGTGCTAAAGGGTCTATGGTCAGGTCATTTTTAATCAGTCCGTAGAACCCACCATTTTCATCATCCAGTGTTTTATATGCCCAGAACGGGAGAATATTTGTTTTTAATTCATTTTCTACTTCAGATTGGTAAAGTCTTAACTCTTCTATGTTCACGATTCCTGCACTGTTAAATTTTTTATTATTTTTTCCCGGGCTTATGACCTGTTTTTATAACATTAACAATTATTATATAGAAATCAAAACCATTTAAAATATATAAATATTGTATTATGATTTTTTTACGAAACCTGACAGAGTGTGGGCATCTCTTAATAATTTATTTTTTTTCATAAAATATATTATAATAAAACAAAATGAGACTTAAAAAAATATCAGATAACAATAAAAATCTCAAAAACATAGGAATCTTTTCCTGGTCCCTGATCGGCTTCCTTTTAATAGTTGCGCTTTTCTTTTACATTATTTACCAGATAAGAATGGCAATTATACCTCTGGTTATTGCAGCGGCTATTGCTTATCTCCTGGGACCCCTTGTGGTTATTCTCCAGAAAAAAATGAGGAAATCCTTCGCCGTGGCAATAACTTACGTAATTTTCCTGGGGGTTATTTTTACTGTTTTTTTCTTTATAATCCCGGTGATAATAGACCAGTTTAAAACTTTTATAAATAGATTTCCTATCTATATAGAAAACTTAACAAATTTTATAAATAATTTCCTGCAAAATAGCATCCTGGTCGAGAATATTAAAAACCTGATAGGCAAAGAAATAATACCGGAAGAAGTCACCGGCATTACCCAATATTTAATAAGCAAAATGAATCTGGAAGAAATCGATATCTTCAGGAGAGCTACCACGCTTGGCAAATCAGTATTTAACATAGTACTTTACGTGGTAATAGTACCACTCCTGGGAGTATATTTGCTTATGCATGCAGATAAAATGAAAAACACTTTTATAAAGGTTGTTCCAAAAAAGTTTAAAAGCCACGTAATAGTTGTATTTGATAAAATCAATAAAGTTGCTGGAAGATACATAAGAGGACAGATAATAGTATCTGTTATCGTTGGCATATTATGCACCGTAGTTCTCCTGATACTAAAAGTTGATTTTGCAATACTTCTCGGTTTTATAGCAGGTCTCCTTAATATCGTCCCGCTTCTTGGTCCTATAATCGGAGCTATACCAGCAGCCCTGGCTGCGCTTTTTATATCCCCTCTTAAAGCAGTACTTGTAATAGTTCTTTTTATAGCAATTCAACAAATAGATAACTACGTTATCTCACCAAATATAATGAAATATCAGGTTGGAGTTCATCCAGGAATTATAATCCTATCCCTTATAGCGGGAGGAGCACTGTTTGGAATATGGGGGCTTATAATTGCCGTTCCCACAGTTGCAGCTATCCAGGAAATACTCAGATACTACCTTCTTGAGAAAAACCGGACAGCGTCATAATATATCTCTTTTAAAGGCCTGTCTGTTTCTTGTGCTATTTTTCTACACGATTCAAATTCAGGCGAGATGTTTATTTGCTTTCCGCCGAGAGTACCTACTTTAACCTTTACATCACCATAAGGCAGCCGCGCAGTTTTTATCTCTCTGGAAATTGAATATCTTCTTACTTCTTCCCTTCTTACTCCAAGAGTTGATGACTCAAGAAATATAATAGTTGTCATTTCCTGCTCTGCCTCCCTCTGGCATAGTACATTTATTTTAAAAGCTGGTCTTGTTTTCTTCATATAAATAGGCTCTATCCATACATCAAGCGCTTTCGCCTCAAATAGTTTTTCCACCAGGTAGCCGGCAACTTCAGGAGAACTGTCATCAATATTTGAAGAAAGCAGAATAAGATTCTCTTCTCTTATATCTTGCTGTTCCTTAAGAAACCCCTTTAAGAGCCTTAGAACATTCGGAGTTTCTTTATTCTCCCTGTCTCCGGCTCCATAGCCAATTTTCTCTATAGTCATAAAGGGAATACCTCTAAAGTCGTCCACCAGAGCTTTTATTATTGCAGCTCCTGTTGGCGTAGTAGCTTCAAAATCAAAACCACCTTCATAGATTGGAATTCCTTTTAGTATCTCCGCTGTTGCAGGCACTGGTACCGGCAGTTTACCGTGTGAACAATTTATGAAACCCTTTCCTGTAGGGACATTACTGCTATAAAACATGCCTATTTTTAATTTATTTAAACATACCGCAGTTCCCACAATATCAATTATGGAATCAACCGCCCCAACCTCGTGGAAATGTACCTTATTAACTTCATAACCATGCACCAGAGCTTCTGCTTCTGCCACCTGCTTGAAAATATTTTTAGATACTTTTTTTATCTCCGCATTAAGTTTACTCTCATTAATTATCCTCTTAATATCCCTATAATTCCTGGCAAACTGAGGTGCTGTGATATTTACATGGAATTTTTTAGCCTTGATAGAACCCTTCTTTACTTCACTCAGGGTTAAATCATATCCACCTATGCCTAACTTCACCATCTCGCTTTTCAAATAATCAAAATCTACCCCCAGGTCAATCAAGGCACCGACCATCATGTCGCCACTTATTCCCGAAAAACAATCAATGTAAACAACTTCTTTCATTTATCTAAACTCCCCTCCATACAACAGGCTTAAATTCACGCACATTTAAAAATTTAACCGAAGTCAGAACTACAACAAACTTCAATTACCTTCATCTTTCTCATTCCTGACATCAAACAAGCATTATTTCTGCTGCAAACACTATTGCAAAAAAATATGGCTTTATATATATTTTAGAAAATAATTCTAAATAAAGCCAGGTAACAAATCAATGCTTGATAAAAAAGTTGAAATACTAAGAGTGCTGCTAAGAGAAATGGGTTCTGTAATAGTCGCTTTTTCAGGCGGTGTGGATAGCAGTTACCTTTTAAAAATCGCAGTAGAAGAATTAAAGAAAAAAGTAATTGCAGTAACAGCTGTATCTCCTTCAATTCTTAAAAACGAAACCGAAGATGCAAAAAAAATCGCAAGAAGCCTGGGCTGCAGACATATATTACTCAATTTTAATCAGCTCGGGATAGAGGAAATAGAGAACAATCCAAAAGAGAGATGTTATTACTGTAAAAAGAACTTTTTTAAGGAATTAATATCCATCAAAAACAAATATGGATATAACTTCGTTATAGAGGGAACCAATCATGATGATCTAAATACATACCGCCCTGGTATCAAGGCTTTAAGAGAGCTTGGAATAAAAAGTCCTCTTTCCGATGCAGGATTAACAAAAAAAGAAATTAGATGTAATTCAAGACTATTAAAACTTACCACCTGGAATAAAACTTCATTCTCATGCCTCTTAACAAGATTTCCATACGGCGAAAGCATTTCTAAATCAAAGCTAATTAAAATCAAAAAAGCTGAGGAATCTATGCGCTCCCTTGGTCTAAAACAAATAAAAGTAAAATATGAATACCCTTTTGCCAGAATAGAAGCAGGAGAAGAAGAAATCCGAACGATGCTTGAACCCGAAAAAAGAGAGAAAGTAGTAAAAATGCTTAAAAGAATGGGTTTTAAGTACATAAGCCTGGATCTTGAAAGTTTCCATTCAGGAAGAAAGCACTAACTACAATTTAAAGCAAAATTTTAAACAAACCATCAATAACCGGCTCTATGTATAACTTCCCCGATATTCTTATCAAAAATCTCAG
>CAZKVH010000014.1:0-38350 GCA_964556165.1 uncultured Actinomycetota bacterium
CAAATCTAAAATTAAGCTAAATAAGCTTTAATTATAATTTTTAATCTTACAACCCTAAAGTTATAATGATGCCAGTTTATCATATACTTTTAAGAGTGATTCATATGCTTCTTTGAATACAGGGTAGAAAGATTCATATTCTTTTACATTTTCATTATTCGGCTCATAAACTTCTGTTATCGGGTTTAATTTTTCGGCAACTTTTATGCTATCAAATATACCTGCTCCAACTCCTCCAACAATAGCTGCTCCCAGTGAAGTTGCTTCTTCCATTATTTTTGGCCTGAGCACTTTTTTATTATATATATCAGCCATTATTTTTCTCCATACAGGACTACCTGCTCCACCAATTACCCTTATTTCAGGGAAATCAATTACGTCTTCAAAAATTTCACTTATAATTTTAAGATTATAGGTAACTCCTTCCATAACAGAGCGGATAATATCATTTCTATTATTTTTTAAGGTAAGACCAATAAAAGCTCCCCTTGCATTTGGGTTCCAGTGCGGACTCCTCTCACCCATTAAATAAGGAAGAAAAATAAGCTTGTTGGCTGTTGGCCTTGACTTTTCAACAGAAAGATCCATTAATTCGTAAGGGCTTATATTGATATTTTCCACTGCTTTTTGTTCCAGAAGGCATACATTATCTTTTAACCATTCGTATGAAGCACCTGCAGTCTGCATAGTACCACAGGGCATATACATATCAGGTTCAACATGAATCCAGTTAAATATCTTCCGCCGCGGATCAAGAATAGGTTTATTGGTTGCCAGAGCAACCCAGGAAGATGAGCCTATATAATTATAAGCACTTCCTTCACTTACTACTCCGGCTCCAACACTTGCCGCAGTGCCGTCACCGGAACCAATGACAACAGGTGTACCAGCTTTAAGACCTGTTTCCTTGACAACTGAATCTGATACTTCTCCAACAATATCGAATGAACAATGTGGCTCTGGTAATTTTTCTACATCAAGACCTGCTACTTTTAAAATTTCGGTAGACCATTCCTTTTTAATAATGTCAAACAGATTCATTCCGGAAGCATCTGAATAATCCGTAACAAAATTACCTGTTAGCTTACTAACAATATAATCCTTCGCCTGGACGAATTTAAAGGTATTCTTATATATATCAGGTTCATTTTCCTTTACCCACATTATTTTTTCTAATGAATAAGTCGGACTTATTTTATGACCGGTAATATTATATATTTTTTCCTCTCCCAGCTCACTTTCCAGCTTCAGGGCCTGTTTAACGCTTCTCTGGTCTGCCCATATAATTGACCTTCTCAAGGGACTTCCTTTCTTATCAACAGGGAGACACCCCTGCATTTGAGCGCTGAAACTAATTACAGCAACTTCTCTTTTATTAATCCTGCTTTTACTTATAAGCTTATTCGTAGATATACATATAGCTTTCCACCAGTCATCAGGATTCTGTTCCGCCCAGTTAACCTCAGGATAAAAGGTATCGTAACCAACAAAATCGCTGCATAATAAACTTCCATGCTCATTATAAAGCGTTGCCTTGTTACCCGTCGTTCCAAAATCATGTGCAATAATATACTTGGCCATTTTTTCTCCTATCGTATAAAGCTTTTTCACTGTTTCTTATTTAAAATTACTTTATTCTAATATTGAAAAAACTTCAATTTGAAGCAAAAAATAATTCATAATTACTCTAAGACTTTTTTATAAAAAAGTAATAATTTAGAATCTATATTTTTTCCTTGCAGTAATCAGAATATTCAAGTATTTTTAGATAGAATTTCAGATACAATTAAATCAAGTAATTTAAAAATTTATATATAAAAGGAGTCTCGGCATGGCAAAAAATAAAGCACAAAAAGCTTATGACCTTGCCTATAAATACGAAAAGGAATGGAGTGTTTGCTCCCAGGCTACTATAAAATCGCTTCTTGATGTTTACAACATTGATAATAATGATTATTTTAAAGTTCTAAGCGGTTTTGGGGGTGGAGGAGCAGACCAGGGAGATGGAATGTGCGGCGCATATCTTGCTGGAGTTTTTTTTCTCGGACTGCATTTTGGAAGAAATATTAGTGATATAGGGGTAGACCCTGATGACCCCAGAGGGTCAAAAAAGAACAGGATACTAAAACCACTGGTTATAAAACTACATGATAAATTTATTGAAAAATATGGGACAGTTACATGCAGCATGATACACAGGAAACTGTATGGAAGACCTTTCCATTTACTGGACAAAGACGAAAAACAAAAATTCGAGCTTGCAGGAGGCCACGATTGGGGTTGCACATCTGTATGCGGAAGCGCTGCAAAATGGACCGTTGAGATACTTGAAGAAGCAAATAAAAATAAAACTATCAAATGAAATTAACTTATATCTTAGATACTAATCAGAACGTACAATAATAATTTATATCTAATTCTCTATCACGATTTTCTTAAAAAATCTCTTTCCTTTCTGTATCACCTTATTATCTAAATCAATCAAATCAATCTCAAGGTTAATATCATTTATTTTTTTATTATCAATCTTTACCCCACCCTGGGTTATCAATCTTCTTGCTTCACTATTTGAAGAAGATAGGCCGGAATCATTTAATAATTTTACAATACTTATTTTTTTATCTTTTAAAATACCTGCATTGATAATATATTTATCAATTTTTTCCGGCACTTTTTTCTTCTTGAATATCAAATCAAAATTTTCCTCTGCCTTAAAAGCCTCTGTCTCATTGTAAAGATTTTTTATTATTGTTTTTGCAAGCATCCTTTTTGCCAGCGATGGGTTTAACCTATCTTCTTTTATATCACTTTCAATTTCTTCTATCTTTTTCTGCTCTATTGTGGTAAGGAGCCTGAAGTAATCAATTAAAACATCATCTGGAATTGACATTACTTTACCAAAAATTTCGTTCGCTGGCTCATATACTCCTATATAATTTCCAATGCTCTTACTCATCTTCTCTACCCCATCGGTCCCAACAAGGATAGGCATTGTAATAGCAATCTGCTGTTTCTGCCCAAATTCCTTCTGGAGCTCTCTTCCCATAAGTAAATTAAATCTCTGGTCAGTTCCACCCAGTTCGATATCTGCTTTTATGGCAACCGAATCGTATGCCTGCATAATTGGATAAAGAAATTCCATGATAGCTATGGGAGATTCATTTTTGTATCTATTCTTAAAATCCTCTCTCTCAAGCATTCTTGCAACAGTAAACCTTGAAGTAAGACTCAGAATATCCTCAAATTTTAATTTACCAAGCCACTCTGAATTTTTTACTATTTCTGTTTTTTCTGGAACAAGAATTTTAAAAGCCTGCTCTGTGTATGTTTTTGCATTATTTTCTATCTCGTCATCTGATAATTTTGGCCTCAAATTAGACCTTCCAGAGGGGTCCCCTATCCTTGCTGTATAATCCCCTATAATTAAAATAGCCTTATGTCCAAGGTTCTGAAATTGCCGCAGCTTGTTTAAAACTACCGTATGCCCCAGATGGATATCAGGTGCTGTTGGGTCAAGTCCGAGTTTTACCTTTAATGGCTTATTTTCGGCGACTGATTTTTCTACCAGTGATTCTAATTCCTCTCTTAGAAGTATGTCCTCAGCACCCGAGGCAATAATATCAATTTGTTTTCTTAAATTCTTTTCCATATAATTCTTCAAAAAATTAATTTAAAATTAAAAATTAGATTAAATATTAACATAATATTTATATTTATGTCTATTTATCAGGGCACTGTTAATCTAAATCAAAAAAATCTTTTTGAAAAAATATATTTTTTATCCTTAACGACTATAGTTTGACTATATTGTTATTTTGTAAAATTTTATATAAAATTTTACAGGCTATATCAAGTTAATAAAGCCAAGAAAAACCTTGGTATTTAAATTAATTAAATTTTATTATGAACACTAAACGAAGAAAACCGGGCGGTTGCTTAAAATTTTTTCTGGTAGCTACTGCAGTTATCGTCTCATTTATTATAGTAATAGGCATAATAATTGCTCTTTATTATGTTAACACTTTACCTACTCTTGAAGAACTAACTCCTTCTCCAGTAGCTCAAACATCCAAAGTTTTTGCCATTGATGGTAGTTTAATTACAGAGTTCCATGCTGAAGAAAATAGAGAAATTATACAGTTTAAAGATATGTCTCCTTATATTATAGATGCAGTTGTAGCAGTTGAAGATAAAAGATTTTTTGAACATCAGGGTGTAGATTATGTGAGAATTATAGGAGCTTTTATTGCAGATATGAGAGCCGGCGAATGGGCTCAGGGAGCAAGTACCATTACCCAGCAATACGTAAAAAATATATACTTCAGCCCTGAAAAGACATTCAGGAGGAAAGCTAACGAAGCATTAATTGCCATACAGCTTGAAAGAAATTACACAAAAAATAAAATTCTGGAGATGTATCTAAATACCATAAGCTTTGGTTCTGGTGCTTATGGGATAGAGAAAGCAGCAGAAATATATTTTGGAATAAATGCTATTGAGCTTGATATTTCGCAGGCTGCACTTCTTGCAGGACTTATAAGATCTCCAGAAACATATTCACCGTTCAATGATAAAGAAAAAGCAAAATCAAGAAGAGATCTTGTTCTGGAGCTTATGTATGAGCAGGAATTAATAAATAACGACGAATACCTGGATGCTCTTTCCGAGCCTATAGAAGTTAATTCCGGCTCACTTTCTTCATCCGGAGAATCTGTATCAAGGATCGCTCCATATTTTGTTGATTATGTAAAACGTAATTTATATGACCAGAAATTCACTGATTACGACGTTTTCAAGGGAGGCCTTAGAATATACACCACCCTGGATATCGATTTACAGGAAAAAGCAGAGAACGCAATAAAAAAAGTTTTCCCTGAAGATATACAGCCATCGTATTCACTTGTATGCTCAAACCCTGAAAATGGATATGTATACTCTCTTATAGGCGGCAAGGATTATAATTCGTCTAAATTTAATATAGCAATCCAGGGTAAAAGACAGCCTGGTTCTGTATTTAAAGTTCCAGTTTTAATAGAATCAATAAGACAACGTTTTTCATCAAAAAATGTTTTTAACCCAAATGGACCAATTACTATAGATATGGAAGAAGGTCCTGACTGGAATGTAGATAACTACGGTGGTCAAAAGTTTGACACTGATAAAATGTCGGTAACTGATGCAACCGTGTACTCTGTTAATGTAGTATATTCTCAGCTCATAATGAAAATGGGTGCTGAAAATGTAGAAAATCTTTTAAATCAAATGGAAATATATGATATAGGTAATAACCCGGCAATAGGTCTCGGTGGCTTAGAAACAGGTATAACTCCTCTTGATGTAAGTAAAATCTTTTCGACCCTTGCATCAGGTGGCTTTTACAACCAGCCCGTCTCCATATTAAAAATTGAGGACTCTCAGGGTAATATAATATATGAATATGACCCCGAGAAAAATGAAGCAAACAAAAGAATTATTGAAAGTCAGGAAGCATACTATATCACACAAATCTTAAAAAGAGTCATAGAAAGTGGAACCGGAACCCGAGCCAATATAGAAAGGCCCTCTGCAGGTAAAACCGGAACAACTGAGAGTTATAATGATGCATGGTTTGCCGGATACACACCTGAACTGGTCACTGTGGTATGGATGGGCTATCCGGATTCCAACAAACCCCTTGAAATAAATGGAACAAATGTTGTAGGGGGCTCATATCCTGCAGAAATATGGAGAGAATTCATGTCCTCTGCTCTTGAGGGGGCCCCTGTGTCTGATTTTAAGGAGCCTGATGAAAAAATAATCGATGTTGAAGTTTGCAGCGATTCTAATCTCCTCCCATCTTTCTGGTGTCCAGAGGAGACTCTTGAGTGGAGAGTATTCCCTGAAAGTGAGCAACCTGATGAAATCTGTAATATACACAACAAAGTAGAAGTTCCTGACGTTACAGGATTAAACAGAGAAGAAGCAAAAAAAATATTTGAAGACTTATATTTCGTGGTCTCGGAAATTGACGATTATAATGATGTCTATAACCAGAATATTATTTTTAAACAAAATCCTGAAGCAGGTGTCGTACTTGAATCACTTGAAGGAGAAAAATTAAGTATAACTCTCTATGTAAGCAAAGGTAAAAAAACTTTCAGCATGCCTGATCTTACTGGAATGGATTTAAGCAATGCATTAACTGTTATAGAAAACCTGGAACTTGTTATTTCTGATATAGAATATGAATATAATGATATCCAGCCCGAAAATTGCATAATAGAGCAGAGTCCAGTTCCTGGTTCCATGGTACCTAAATCAACTGCTGTAAATTTATATGTAAGTAAAGGTGAAAACCCTCAATCAGAAATACCAGACGTATTGGGTCTAACTGAAGAAGATGCATTGGCATTGTTTGATGAAGCCTGCTTTGAAAATGTTACGCTGCTTTACGAAGAAAACGAAGAGGAGATGGATAGAGTATTCTCCCAGACTCCTGTGAGCGGTACTATTTATGATAAAAAACAGGAAGTAATAATAAAAATAAGCATTGGCATTGAAATACCGGATGTTATAGGAATGACAGAATCTGATGCAATAGTTACTCTTGAAGAATCAGGATTTATTGTTGAAATATCTCCGGATTCCGCTGAAGAAGGAGAAGTTATAAATCAAATTCCATCAGCAGGTGAATATCTGGATTCTGGTTCTACTGTTACAATTGAAATCGAATAAAAAAATCAGTAAGCTTTTTTAAGAAAATATTAACAGATTCCGTATAATCAAAAAAGTAAGTAATAAAAAATCAGCCTGCAAATAGAATAATTGTTATTTAACTAAAAGTAAATTTAGCGATTTCTTCAAAAAAAGGTATTCTTTTAGAAAAAACATTCAGTTTATCCTGGTACTTATTTATTTTTTTATTCGCAGAGCTCATACTCGACATAACCTGATTTTTTGCAGTACCACAATCCACTTCTTTATGGGATATACATGAACTAATTTCTGCATAGTTAAACACATCACTTTCAAAATAAGGCGAATATTTTTTAAGCTCTTCCAGTTTCATATCCTTAAAAAGAATTTTCTTATCAATACACTGCCTTATTATCTTCCCTACTATGCCATGGGCTTTCCTGAAACTCTCACCTTTTTTGACAAGATAATCAGATATATCTGTAGCTTCCATAAAACTATTTTCCAGCGATTCTTCTATCTTTGATTTATTAAATTTCAAGACCCCTATTAATTTTGAGAAAATTTTTATACTTGTTATGGTTTCTTTATATGCACTAAATAAAATTTTCTTATCTTCCTGAAGATCACTGTTATAGGTTGAAGGTAATCCTTTAATAATCACCATTAACTGTAAAAGATTTCCCAAAACAATGGCGCTTTTAGCTCTTATTAACTCAAGGACATCCGGATTTTTTTTCTGGGGCATAATACTGCTTCCAGTACAAAAAGAATCATCTATTTCAATAAATGAAAATTCTACAGTATTGTATATAATTAAATCCTCGCAAAACCTACTAAGGTTTAACATTATTTTGCTGCATGTAAATATGAAATCCACTATAAAATCTCTGCTGCTTACTGTATCCATGCTGTTTGGTTCAAGTCCGCTGAACTTTAGAAGCTCCTTTAATAATTTTCTATCCAGTTTATAACCACTACCCGTGCATGCCGCAGCTCCGATTGGAAGATAATCATGTTTTTCAAAGACATAAAAAAAGTCATTGATATCCCTGTCAAATTTATAAAAAAATGACATAAGGTAATGCGACAGCAAAACAGGCTGGGCATCCTGCATATGAGTAAAAGCTGGGATAATTACGTCCAGATTATCCCCGGCCAGTTTTAAAATAGTTTTTTGTAAATTTATTGACTCTTTTAAAATATCTATCAGGCTATCTTTTAAAAACAATTTTTCATCCAGGACTATCTGATCATTTCTGCTCCTTCCTGTATGAATTTTCATTGCTATATCTCCAATAATTTTACTTAATTCTTTCTCGATTAGACTATGAATATCTTCATATTCAGATGTATTAATTTTACAATTGTCCATATCTTTCTTTATTTTTCTTAAACCATAAAAGATTTTTTCCAGCTCATCCTTTTTTATAATACCTATTTTATAAAGTCCTGAAACATAAGCTGCTGTTCCTGTTATATCATATATATAAAGATTCTTATCTATTCCTATTGAAGATGTAAATTCTTCTACCTCTCTGTCTGAATCTTTATCTATCATTCCCTTCCATATTTTATTTTCCATCAGTTCTTCCTTTTTTACCCATTATTTCATAAGGATATCCCCATAACTTAATAAAGCTTTCCGAATGTCTGTGATCAAAACTATCTCCTTTGTTATAAGTTGCAAGATTTACATCATATAACGAATAATTGGATTTCCTTCCGACAACTCTAAAGTTTCCACACTCAAGTTTAATTTTAACTTTACCTGTAACATTTACCTGGCTCTGTTCTATAAATGACTCTATGCACTTTCTCAACGGAGTAAACCAGTATCCGTAATATACAAGCTCCGCCAGTTTCTCCTCAAGATTAAACTTATAATGAGCAAGCTCCCTGTCCAGCACCAGTGACTCCAGTTGTCTGTGCGCCTCAATTATAATTTCAGCTGCAGGTGCTTCATAAATTTCTCTTGATTTTATACCTACAAGCCTGTTCTCAACAATGTCTATTCTGCCAATGCCATAAGACCCTGCTATAGTGTTCAATTTCTTGATAATTAATTCAGCCGACATATTATTACCATTTAGAGAGACGGGTTTACCGTTGAAAAACCCTATTTCTATATACTCTGATTCATCCTTATTATGTGTTATCCTGGTCCACTGATAGATATCTTCAGGTGGTTCGGTCCATGGGTCTTCCAGGATTCCGCATTCTACACTCCTCCCCCACAGGTTCTCGTCAATGCTGTAAGGATTGCCTGCCGTAACGGGTATATCTATGTTGAATTCTGCTGCATACTTTATTGCCTCTTCCCTTGACAGATTCCATTCCCTTAATGGCGCTATTATCTTAAAATCTGGTTCCAGGCTTCTTATCCCGACATCGAAACGTACCTGGTCATTGCCCTTTGCGGTACAGCCATGTGCTATAGCTTTAGCACCTTCTTTTCTGGCTATTTCAACAAGTTTTTTTACTATAAGGGGCCTTGCCAGAGCAGTAGCCAGAGGATATTTTTTTTCATATTTTAAATTAGCTTTTATCGAGGGCAGTATAAAGTCATTTACAAATTCATTTTTTGAATTGATTAATACGGACTTAGAAGCTCCAATCTTAAGTGCCTTTTGATAGGCTTTTTTCAAATCACCAGGCTGACCGCAGTCTATAAGTGCCGCTATTACATCCATATTATATTTTTCCTTGATCCATTTTATAGAGATCGACGTATCAAGGCCTCCAGAATATGCTAAAACTACTTTATCGGCCATTTTTTAGTCCTTTCGTTTATTTTAACACGTTAATAATAACATAATTTAAGCAACATAATTATAACTGAACCTAAAACTGCGCTTTCATCATCTCCAGTATTTTTTTTGCATTGCTTAAACTGTCTATTACACAAATTATTGTGTCATCACCCGCCACTGTTCCAAGAATTTCTACAAAATTCATACCATCAATTATTGCTGCTGTCCCCTGTGCTTCTCCCGGGAATGTCTTTACCACAATAATATTCCCGGCATCTTTTATAGAGACTACGCTCTGCCTGAATCTTGCCCTGAGCTTTTCCGGGTCAAAAACCTTATTTTCATATACTCCTTTACTTAAAGTGTAATATTCTTCCTGCAGATAATTCCTGATTTTTATAACCCTTAGATAGTCCAGGTCTCTTGAAATAGTCGACTGTGTTACTTTGTAACCCTTTTGCCTGAGTTCTCTTAATAATTCATCCTGAGAATTTATTTTTTTACTACTTATTATTTCTTTTATATCATTAAGTCTTTTTAATCTAATCATTTTTTTCCTTTTTGAAGGTTGATTTTTTACTTATTTATAAAAATTCATAATTCTTTTTTAATGCTTATATCTAAAAATTAAAAAACCAAATCTAATAATTGCCATACAAGCAAATGCCTTTGAAAAAACTTTTTTAACATTCATACAAATAAACAAGCAGCCCTTTCTGAGCATATAAGCGATTAGCAGCCTGCTCTAAAATAACAGAATTTCTAGAATAAATAATTTCATCTTCAATTTCCTGACCCCTGTGGGCAGGAAGGCAATGCATTACTTTTACTTCTTTATTCGCATTTTTAAGCAAATTATAATTAATCTGATATCTTTCGAGCTCTTTTAATTTAATGTCATCATTTTCCTGTCCCATGCTCATCCAGACATCTGTATAGATTACATCAGCGCCTTTAACTGCATCAAAAGGATTGTTTACTATGTTGACTTTGCCACTTTCCTTCTGGCTCATAACATACTCAATTATCTCTTCAGAAGGAGAATATTTCCGGGGACATCCAATAGTTATGCCAATTCCAAGCTTTGAGAGCCCCAGTATAAGGCTATTTGTTACGTTATTGCTATCACCTATATAAGTAAATTTAAGTTTACTGTTCAAAATACCCAGTTCTTTTAAAGTTAGCATATCGGCAAGTACCTGGCATGGGTGATATGTATCGGTGAGTCCATTTATCACAGGTATATCTCCACATTTTGCAAAAATCTCCAGGGTTTCCTGTTCAAATGTTCTTATAATTATCCCGTCAACGTAAATTGAAAAAATCTTTGCTGTATCTTCAAATGATTCCCCCCTGTTTATTTGTAATTTTTTTGAATCCAGAAAGATTGAATTACCTCCAAGTTGCCTTATTCCAACTTCAAAAGATAGCCTTGTCCTCGTAGAATGTTTGTCAAAAAGCATTGCTATATTCTTGCCTTTCAAGGTACTATTGTATTTTTCTCCATTCTTTTTTATTTTTTCTGATAAATTAAGTATATATTCAATTTCATCTTTAGAATAATCTTTTAGTGTCAGAAAATCTTTTTTCATTTCATATCTCCTTTATTTTCTTATCCAGCCATTTAATCAATACGTCAATATTTTTCTTGTTTATTATTAAGGACGGGAGAAACCTTAAAGTAGTACTTGATACTCTGTTTATGACTATCCTGTCATTCAATGCATCTAATACCAATTTTTCTGTTACTGGTTCATTAAATTCCATCCCTATCATAAGCCCCATTCCCCTTACTTCCTTTACAACAGGATACTTTTCCTTAATCTTTATCAACTTATCCATAAAATATTTCCCTGAATTTTTAGCTTTTTCGCAAAGCTTATTATTAATTATGTAATCAATTACCGCTATACCTGCTACACATGACGCCGCATTTCCGCCAAATGTAGAACCATGTGAACCAGGTCCGAAACTTCTTGCTACAACTTCAGTGGTTATTATAGCCCCTATCGGCATTCCACCGCCAAGGCTCTTCGCCAGTACAAGTACATCTGGATAAATACCAAAATTTTTATAAGCAAAAATGCTTCCCGTTCTTCCAAAACCTGTTTGTATCTCATCAAGAACCAGTAAAATGTTTTTTTGCGTGCATATTTTTCTTAAATTTATCAAAAATTCTTTATTTGAAGGATAAACACCACCCTCACCCTGAACCGGTTCTATCATAACCGCACACGTGTTTTCATTTATTAAATCCTCCACAGATTTTATATCATTCAGCTCTGCGTATTTAAAACCCGAAAGCAATGGCTCATATAATTTTTGCTTATCTTCCTGTGCGGTAGCAGCAAGTGCTCCCAGTGTTCTCCCATGAAAAGCTTTTTTAAAAGTAATTATTTCATATCTGGAAGAATTATAATTATCTATAGAATATTTTCTTGCAAGTTTTATCGCACCCTCTATTGACTCTGTTCCGCTATTCGCAAAAAAAACTTTCTGGCCAAATTCGGAAACTTCGCATAGTTTTTTTGCAAGCAGAACCTGTGGTTCATTATAGTATAGATTTGAAGACTGAATTATTTTTTTTATCTGGCTTTTTACTGCATTTATGACAAACTTATTAGTATGCCCTACATTAAGGCACCCATAGCCTGCTATGAAGTCGAGGTATTTATTCCCTTCAAAATCCCATAGATACTGCCCCCTGGCTCTTTCAAACGATACAGGAAGCCTGCTGTAGGTCTGCATTAGATATTCATGTCCTTTATTAAATAATTCACTATTTGTCTTAAAAGTCATATTATCACCCTTGTTTACTTGTTTTTTGTTATCATCGTTCCAATACCTTTATCGGTAAATATTTCTACAAGTGTTGAATGCTTCCTGGTTCCATTTAATATATGAGTTCTTTCTGCACCATTTTCCAGCGCATCTATGCAGGCCTTAACTTTTGGAATCATACCGGAACCAATTTTACCTGATTTTATAAGATTAAGACTTTGTTCTACTGTTAACTTTGATATTAATTCACTTCCCTTTTTGCCATCGTTCATTATTCCATCAACATCGGTAAGCAGTATCATTTTCCTCGCTTTCAGAGAGATGGCAATTTTAGCAGCACATGTATCGGCATTTATATTATATACATTACCTTTTTTGTCTGTTCCAACTGTTGCAATAACAGGTATATATCCATTACTTAAAATACTATTTAAAAAATTAGAATCGATGCTTTCGATTTCGCCAACAAACCCGAGGTCTATGTCTTTGCCATCTTTTTTATATTTTTTCTTGCTGCACTTTATAAAAGAAGCATCATTTCCTGATATTCCTACAGCTATTCCTCCATTCTTATTAAGAAAAGAGACTATCTTAGTATTTATATCTCCAATCAACACCATTTTTACAATTTCTATCGAATCTTTTCCTGTCACTCTCAACCCATCTACAAACTCTGGTTTTATTCCTTTTTGTTCGGCCAGATCATTAATTTTTTTACCCCCTCCGTGAATTACTACCACTTTTATTCCCACGTATTTCATAAGAATTAAGTCATTAAGGGCACTTTCCAGTATGCTGTCATCTTCCATCATGCTTCCGCCTATTTTTATCACAACAACTTTGTCAAAATATTCTTTTATATAAGGCATTGATTCCAGAAGCACTTCTACTTTTGCTGAATAAAAATCGCCTTCTTTTATATTTCTTTTAGCTACATTATTGTCTTTGTAATTTTTCATTTCTTGCCTTCTTCCAGAATAGTCTCTTGAAATTTTTTTATTTTCACAATTATGTCCTGTATAAAGCATTTATCTTTATATAATCAAATGAAAGATCAGTTGTTAAAACCTCGAATTCTTTATCTCCGTAATTTAAGTTAATAGTAAAATTGATTTCTTTTTCTTTCATAATTTTTCTTGTTTTTACTCTATCGATATCAACTCCAATACCATTTCTGACAATAAGTATATTGCCGGCATATATATCAACTTTATCAATATCAAAACTACATTCTGCCGAGCCCAATGCTGCATTTATTCTTCCCCAGTTCAGGTCCTGACCAAACATCGCAGCCTTAAACAGAGTTGAGTTAGCAACTTTTAACGCCAGCTTTTTAGCAGTTGGCATATCTTTTGAATTTATAATTTTTATCCTTATAAGTTTTGTTGCACCCTCGCCATCCATAACTATTTTTCTTGCAAGGTCTTTCATAACAAAAGAAAAGGCATTTTTAAAACTTTTATAATATTTATTCTTCTTACTCTCTATAAAAATACCACTCTTAGAATTCACCATTGCTATAACCATATCATTTGTACTCTGACATCCATCAATAGTAATGCTGTTAAAGCTCGTTTCGGCCTCTTCATGCAGAAGTTCATCAAGTAAAGCACCGGAAACACCGGCATTTGTAGCTATAAATGCAAGAAGCGTTGCCATATTTGGTTCTATCATTCCCGAACCTTTTGCTATTCCTCCGATTATTATCTCTTTCCCATCTTCTACGCCAAATGATACGGCCACTTCCTTTGTTACTTTATCAGTTGTAAGTATCGCTTCTGCAGCACTATGACCACCTTCAGTACTCAATTTAGGTACGCACTGTTTTATCCCGTATTCTATTTTTTCTAATGGCAGCTGTTTCCCTATCACTCCTGTTGACGATACAATTACATTTTCTTTTTCGATATTTAAATATTTAGCTGCAAGCTCAATTGTCTTTTCAGAAGCTTCATATCCTTCTTTTCCCGTACATGCATTTGCAATCCCGCTGTTAATAATAATAGCTTTTATACTTTTCATTTTATCAAGCTGTTCTTTTGTGACAATAACAGGCGCAGCAAGAAACTTATTAGTAGTAAAAATACCGCTGGAATTACTGCCCTCTGGAATATAAATTATACAAATATCAGGTTTTTTTGATTTTTTTATTCCACAGTGTATTGCAGACGCATACACTCCCGGTACAGTGGTTATAGTCCCCTTTTCTATAAGATTAAAATTTTTATTTTTATTTACTTTGTTTATTACCATAATCCACACCAATTAACTATTATAAATTTCAGGAAAATAGCCCATTTAAGTTCAGACCTTCCTCTTCATTAAAGCCCATCATTAAGTTCATATTCTGTACCGCCTGCCCGGCTGCTCCTTTTACAAGATTATCTATTGCGCTGAATATCTTAAGAGTTTCTGTCCTCTCATCGAAATTAAATCCCACCATGCACATATTAGTACCTATCACATCTTTTAGCTGGGGTATTTCATTGCCTGTAAATTTAACAAATGGAAGACCCTCACAGAATTCTTTAAATAAAATGTATATTTTTTCTTTTGCGCAACTGTTTTTTTTAGATTTCTTTACCTTGCAATATATTGACGTAAATATACCTCTACTCAGGGGAAGTAGATGTGGAGTAAAAACTATTTTAAGCTCCTTCCCGGACATATTTTTAATTTCCTGCTCAATTTCTCCAGTATGTCTGTGTCCAGAAGTAGAATAAGCATAAAAATTATTTTCGGTATTCGTAAAAAGATATTTTTCTGCATATTTCCTACCTGCACCTGTTATACCTGATTTTGAGTCAATATATATACTTTCTATATCAACTCCACCTTTTAAAACAGGAGCCAGGCTCAATAAAACAGAAGTAGGATAGCAGCCAGGATTGGCAATATAGTTGCTTTTCTTTATTTCCTCTTTATTTATTTCAGGCAAACCATATACAAATTCTGACAGCCTGTCTTTCATAACATGATCTATCCCATACCAGTACCTGTAATCTTCAGGATCCTTTAACCTGAAATCAGAACCAACATCTATAATCTTAAAATTTATAAAATTGTATATATCCATCAGATATTCCATCGACTTATGTGGTGGCAGACATAAAAATATTATATCAACTTCATTTAAATTACTTTCATCTGGTTTCTCAACAAATATAAGCTTTTCATTATTTCTATCCTGATATGAAGGGAAAACTTCACTTACAGCCTGGTTTTTATAAGTCCTTGAAGTTACGAAATTAAATTTTACATATTTATGCATGCTCAATATCTTAATCAACTCAAGACCTGTAAAACCTGACCCTCCTATAATTCCTGCTTTAATTATTTTTTCCATAAATTAACCTCCATTTTTTGCATATTATACAAAAATTATAAATAATATGCAATATTTTTTTATATTTATTTTCAAACTCCAATATTATTGATTTAAAACAAAATATAAAGGATTTTATAGTGCGAAAGATAAAAAAATTTATTATTTTTTAGATTTTATGAATTAAATTTAAAAAAAACTTTAAAAGGACAGAATAAAAAATTCTACTCGTAGCCAGGGAAGTAGTCTATTATTATATCTTTCTCTCCGATATTCAAATTTGATAAAACTGACTGCACGGCCTGCACCATAAGCAAAGGTCCCGATGCGTAAAAAAATCTTTCCCTGAAATCCCCGACCACGCTTTTTATTATATCTTCGCTAACGCGACGCGGTTCAGTTATATAATTAATCTTTATGCTATTATATTTTTCTTCAGCTTTATCAAAAATATTTTTAAAGATAATCTCCCTGGCTTTACAGAAATACAGAAGAATTATATCGTTTTCTTTTCCCCTGTTGATTAAATCCAGTAAAATAGAGCGGTAAGGTGTTATACCAATACCCCCTGCAATAAATGCATATTTTGATTTTAATTTTTTTATTAAAAAATCCCCTTCCGGCTCAGAAATTTCTATAGTTTTTCCTTCATCTAAATTCAACAAAGCTTTTTTAAATGAACTACCATTTTTAAAGTCAAATTTAGTAGTTACCATAATATTTTCCTCGTAAGGCGCAGATGAAATAGTAAAATGTCTTGTTTCACCTCTATCATCAGGATTTTTATGTGGTATATTTAAGAATATGTACTGACCGGCTTTCCATAAAATCTTATGCTCGGGTTTAAATACAAATGAATAAATATTCTTTGCTTCCTGAATTTTTTTAATAAGTGAACCTTTCATACTTTATATATCCCCTGCACCGGACTTTCTATTTAACTAATATTAAAATAAATGCTATTTCTGCTCAGTATAAAAATTTAAATATAAACAAAAAAAAATTAATTATTCTAAAATATTATACCATATATCCCACGGATAATTCTGAGTCATTATAAAAAAATATTTTTCTACCAGATATTTGTTTTATGATATAAACAAAAAATTTGTATAAGATTCAATCAAAAAATTATATTCAATCTTATTTCTATTGTATGATTACCTTAGAGGCATGTAAATTCTAAAAGTTATTTTCATTTTATCTTTATCATAATTAACTTCTATCTTGCCGTCGTGGTTCTCTACTATTTTTTTACTTATAGAGAGCCCCAGACCAAAACTTTTTTTACCTTTTACAGATGAAGTTTTGTAAAAACGTTCGAATATATGAGGAATATCTTCTTCCTTTACCACTTCACTTATATTTTCAATGCTACATATTAGAGACTTTCTGCCAATATCATTTCCAAGTCTTATTCCTAATTCTTTTCCATTAGAACTGTATTTTACAGCATTATCTATGAGATTAAAGAAAAGTTGCTCTATCTGGGCCTCATCTCCCAGCACAAGAAAATTACCCCTGTAATCTTCCTTTAATTTAATATCTTTAGACACTAACTGGTTCCTAAAAAGCTTTAATATCCTAACAATAACCTTTCTTATATTAATTTCAGTGAATTTATCCTTTGCTCCATTTTCTTCAATTTCCGACAAAGTCAGTAACTCCTCTGTTATTTTAGAAAGCCTTATAACTTCGTCATCAATCATATCTATCGTTTCTCTGTATTCTTCTTTTGTAATATTTTTTTTCTGTCTCATTACATCTATTTTCGTTTTCATAATGGTTAATGGAGTATTCAACTCATGAGAGGCATTCTGAACAAATTGCTTCTGCTTGTTAAATGAAATCTCTATTTTATCAAGCATACTATCAAACACTTTCGCCATATTTGAAATAGCATCCTTTCCCTTAAAGTTCAATCTGAGATGTAACTTCTTCTCATCTATCTCTTTTACATTTTCCGTTATCATATTTACCTGGTTTAACATTCTCCTGAGCACCAGATAACCTCCTGATACCGATATAATTATAATTGCCAGTACTCCTCCTGTTATCGTGTAAAATATTCTCGTAAAAATCCTTGGCGGCAGTATTTTCAAATGAGGTGGAATTCCAAAAGGTTCAAGCCTGTTTACCTCCCTTAATTTTTCAATTATTACAAGATCAACACCCTTCAGATTCTCTGTGATGCTAATAATATATCTTTCTCCCCTTAGGTTATAACTGTAAACGAAATATATTAATAATCCATATAGTATAAAGGATATAAGAATTATTATAACGAACCACAAAAATATTTTTTTTTGAAGAGTTAATTTCATAATATTTTTTTTATTTTTAATCACCGTTTATTATTCTATAACCAGAGCCATATACAGTCTTTATACAACTCCCGGCTTTCCCGAGCTTTTTTCTTATATTCTTTATATGTGTATCAATTATATTTGTAAAAATATCGACATTCCTATCCCATGCATGCTCAAGTATCTGGTTCCTGCTTATTAACTGGCCTTTATGCCTTAAAAGATATTCCAGTATCATAAACTCTTTTTTGGTTAGATTTATTTCCACATTTCCTCTGGATACCTGCTCCTTTTCCAGATCAACTTTTACATCGAATATTTCCAGCACGTTTTCCTTGCTTCCTGTTTTTCTTCTTAAAAGTGCCCTCAACCTTGCAAGCAATTCAGAAAACTCAAATGGTTTTGTAAGATAATCATCTGCACCACAGTTTAGTCCCTCCACGATATTTTCTATTTGCTTTTTTGCAGTTAACATAATTATGAAACTATTTACTTTCTCTTTTCTTATTTTTCTGCATAAATCTTCACCGGTCATATCAGGCAACATTAAATCAAGAATGATTATGTCATAGTCATAATTGTTTATCATATCATATCCTTCATTTGCGCTATAAGCCACCTCGGCTATAAACCTGTGCTGCTCAAGTCCAACCCTGAGATTATCTGCTACCTGTTTTTCATCTTCAATTATAAGTATTTTCATTTTACCTTTGTTTTAGTAAAAATTACTATTTTTACATTAAAAGTATAAACCAATTCAATTCTTAAAACTATTAACGCTCCAATTAATCAACCAGATTAAATCCGGTTGCTCTTATATCAGGAAATATACAATATACTAAAACTATAAGTATCGAAAATATTATTAAAATTACTTTTAAAAATTATATTAAAAAAAGATGAAGAAATTTTGGAGTTTATATTTTTTAAAAAAAGTCATTTTCAGTAATACTCCATAAAATCTTCATTATCTTCTGTTAGAATTAAAAAAAAAGCAGAAAAGCTTAGTTGAAGCTCAAGACTAACTTACAGCAACTGAAACTATAACTTCTACCTAAATTAAAGGGAGGTGATAGTTGGGGGAAAAAATTCTAAAGACAACGTAGCGCAGCTTTATAAAGCGGGTAAGATTCGCTTACCCGTTTTATTTTTTAAATTCTATCAAATAAATAGAAATTCCCACTTATAAAAAATTTATAAAAACACTATAAAACTATTTTCCAGTTATCATAAGCAACTTTAACTTCTACCATACCTTCAGAATACTCATTTATCATTTTCGTTAATTTATCCTCATCAATAGTAACTATCTGTCTTCCGCAGTGTGTGACAATTAATTGATTTATATTGTATTTTTTACACCATCCAATTATTGTTTTAACTCTGGTATGGCCAAAAAACTTATCACCTCTTCTTCTTACCATATTGATATTCAGGCTTGCACCATCAGCTATAAGCATATCAACCCCATCCAGAACATCTTTCTTGTCATCCTCAAAGTCCAGAATATCAGGAGCGTAAATTATGTTTTTATCCGCACTGATTTTATATGCTACTGCAGGGCATCTTAGTGAGTGAAAAACTTTATAGGCAATTATTTTAAAATCCTTAAGATCTATCTCCTTATTATTTTCAATAATTATATAATTCCCCGGCTTATACTTGCCGTAATCAAAAGTCACTTTTGTTATATAAACAGGTATTTTTATTCTACTTTCATTCTTTAATGACCATATATAATGGTCCGGGTGGGCGTGTGTTATTAGCAAAAAATCATAATCATTGATTTTACTTATCAGTTCAGGATTATGTTTTACACCAAAATCAATAAGTACTTTAGTTTCCTTATAATCTAAAGTAAGAGAAGAATGATACTTATGTCTGGCACTGCTCTCCTCTATTTCTCCCTTTGTGCCCGGAAATCCAATTATCATGCCTTATTTATTCTCTAATTCTTGCATTGAACCTTTTTCCAAGATTCTCAAGTATTCTATTTACAATTATGCTTACTTCCGTATCTTTTAAAGTCCTCGAGTCATCCCTGAAGCTTAATGAATAAGCCATACTTTTCTTTTCTTTATCTATTTGATTCCCTCTGTATATATCAAATAGATGGACACTTCTTAGCAATTCAGTGCCATTTTCTTTTATTTCATTTATTATATCCTCATTCTTTATATGCTCGTCAACAACTATTGCAAGGTCAATATCTATTGAAGGGAATAAGGGTATAGTTTTATATTTCCTTACTTCATTCATATTATTTATAAATTCATCCAGATTTAACTCCATATAGTAAATATCCTGTTTTATATCAATTTCATCCACTATTAGCGGGTGCACCTCTCCTATTATTCCCATTACTTTCCCGTTAATATATATATTGCCACTTATCCCTGGATGAAAAAATTTAAAATTCCTCTCTATTATTTCCAATTTCCCATCAGGAAAATATAAATTAGTTAAAAACTCAAGAACCCCTTTCAAATCATAAAAATCGATATCCCTTTCAGATTCATTCCAGCTCTTTATCATCTTTTTACCGGTTAAAACAATTCCTAGTTTATTTATTTCATCAGGTAATAAATTCTTATTACTCTTCTTAAAAATCTTAGAAATTTCAAATATCTTGATATCATTTATGTCGTGATTTACATTGTCTTTTACATTCTTAATAAAAGCCGGCAGTAGAGATGTCCTTAAATATTTAAAATCTTCATTTATTGGGTTTAATATTTCTACAGCTTCCTTATAATCAACTTCAACATCCAGCCCGAACCTCTTTATCTCGTTGATATTTATAAAAGAATAGTTTATGACTTCAGATAATCCAATATCGCATAGATATTGCCTTATTTCTTTGATCTTCTTCTGATAATATGTATATCTGCCCCTTCTATCACTTGCAGGAGTAGGAATAGAATCCAGCTTATCATAACCATAAATTCTGGCTATTTCTTCAATAAGATCTATTTCTCTCTCCAGATCCTCGTACCTGAAAGAAGGAATTATTGCTTCTATAAAATTATCTTTTATCTTATTTCTTATTTTTAGACCATTAAGTATGTCTGATATCACATTCCTATCGATATCTTTCCCGAGAATCTTGCTTACATTATCCGCACTTACTGCTATTTTTCTTTCCCTCTTTATCTTCTGGCAATAGTTATCGTATAAAGAACCTCTTATCTTAGAACCTGCAATCCTGGTTAAGATATCTTCAAATCTACTGATAGCAAATAAAGTTAACAACGGGTCGATACTTTTCTCAAACCTGTTTGAAGCTTCTGAGCGGAGTCCTATCCTCTTGGATGTTCTCATTATAGAAGGACCGGAAAAGTTTGCTGCTTCAAGAAGCACTTCTTTTGTAGCATCGTTTATCTCGGTATCCTTGCCTCCCATAATTCCTGCTATGGCTACTGCTTTATTCTCATCTGCTATCACAAGAGAATTATCATCAATAACTCTAATGGAATCATCTATCATCTTAATCTTTTCTCCTGATTTCGAACTTCTTACTATGATTTTATTGGAATTAAGTGTATCTTTATCAAATGCGTGAAGAGGCTGTCCGGTTTCGAGCATGACATAATTAGTCAGGTCAACTATCAAATTAACAGGTCTTATATCGCACATTATTAATCTATTCTTCAGCCACCAGGGTGATTTAATATCTGGAATATTATTAAAAACCCCTGCAGAATAACGTGAGCAAAGAGCACAATCATCGATTTTAATATTTAACTCCGAATCTATATTCAATCTTTTTTTATAGTCGTAAACAGGAATTCTAAAATCTAACCCGGTCAGAGCACTTATCTCCCTCGCTATCCCCACTATGCTCATGCAATCAGGTCTGTTAGGGGTAATCTCAAACTCATAAACAAAATCATTAAGACCTGTTGATTCTGCAAAGCTTTCACCTATCCTAAAATTATCATCGAGAATCATTATGCCCTCTGATTCTGAAGAAAGCTCCAGTTCCATTTCGGAACACATCATGCCCTCCGAGACCTGACCTCTTATCTTGCTTTTTTTTATAGTAGTTTTTTGTATTACTGCACCCGGAAGAGCAACAGCCACTTTATTTCCTGATTTAAAATTCTTTGCGCCACATACTATATTAAGTATTTTTGAACCTACATCAACACTGCAGACAGATAATTTATCAGCATCCGGATGTTCGTGAGTGTCCAAGATCTTACCTATAACTATATTCCTGTATTTGATGCCTATATCCTCAACCTTTTTAACTTCACTTCCGCTCATTGTAAGCATTCTGGCTGTAGCTACTGGATCAAGTTCACCTGCATCCAAAAATTCCTTTATCCAGTTAAGGGTTGCTTTCAATTCTTCACTTTCCTCTCATTTATATGATTAATATCAACTACTATAGATTCTCCTGATTATATTTTTTAATTAAATAATAATATAAAAAATATTTTAGATTCTTAATTGCGTTCGAAGTTAAAATTGATCAATGAATCTCAAATCATTTTCAAAAAATAGCCTTAAATCATCAATTCCATATTTCAACATACAAATTCTTTCAACACCCATGCCAAAAGCAAATCCACTGACTTCACCCGGGTCATAACCCACAAAAGAATATAAATTAGGGTCTACCATTCCGGCACCCATAATCTCCAGCCATCCGCTTCCTGAACATACTCTGCAACCTTTTCCCCCGCATATATTACAGATTACATCTACTTCAGCACTTGGCTCTGTAAATGGAAAATAATGAGGCCTGAATCTAACTTTTCTATCTTTCCCAAAAATTTCGTGTGAAAAAGTTTCAAGTGTCCATTTAAGATTTCCGAAATTTATTCCCTTGTCTATTACAAGACCTTCTATCTGCGTAAACATGGGTGTATGGGATACATCATAATCTCTTCTATATACCTTCCCTGGCGATATTATTAGTATCGGAGGCTTATATTTCTCCATGTACCTTATCTGAACCGGAGAAGTCTGAGTTCTTAATAGAATCTTGTCAGAAACAAAAAAAGTGTCATGTAGTGATCTCGCAGGATGATCTACAGGAGTATTCAATGCTTCAAAATTATAATAATCTGTCTCAACTTCAGGCCCCTCCGCAATGCTAAATCCCATACCAATAAAGATTTCTTCAATCTCTTCAATAACCCTTGAAATTATATTCTTTTTACCAGCTACTACTTTTCTCCCGGGCAATGATAAATCAATACTTTGCTCTTTTAATTTTATGTCATACTCGATATTTCTTAGAAATTTCTCTTTCTTCTGAATTTCTAATTCAATTTCTCTTCTCGCAGTATTTAATCTCTTCCCTATTACCGGCTTAAGATTTTCAGGTAAATTTCCTATACTCTTCAAAGATTCAATCAAAAAACTTTTCCTGCCTGTGTATTCTGTTCTTATTTTATCAAGTTCAACTAAATCTTTTACCAAAGCCAGTTTATTGCTAAAACTGTCGAGTTCCCCCTTTATTTCTTCATCTAATGCAATTATCTTATTGTCATTATCATCCATATTATTATGCACTTTTTTTCTTTGCAATTTCAGCTAATTCCTTGAAAGCATCCGGGTCTTTTACTGCTATTTCTGACAGCATTTTTCTATTAATATCGATACTTGCTTTTTTCAAACCAAAAATAAACTCATTATAAGATACGCCATTTATCCTGGCTGCAGCGTTTATTCTGGTTATCCACAACCTTCTGAAATTCCTTTTATTGTTTTTCCTATCTCTATAAGAATAACTCATAGATTTAAGAAGCTGTTCCTTGGCAATTTTGTAACTCCTGCTCTTGGAGCCGTAATAACCACTTGCTTCCTTTAGTACTTTTTTATGCTTTTCTCTCTTATTTTGCCCTCTCTTAACCCTGGCCATTTAAATACCACCTTTCATTATCTACATAGTAACCTTCTTACTTTTTTCTTATCAGACGAAGACACTTCCTGCACTTTTCCAAGACGTCTTTTTCTTTCTGCATCTTTCTTTGTTAGTATATGGCTTTTATATGCCTTTACCCTCATAATTTTGCCACTGCCTGTTACTTTAAACCTTTTGGCAGCACCTTTATGTGTCTTAATTTTTGGCATAATAAACATCCTTCCTTTGAATTTCAACCTAATTTTATAAGGTATTTCATTTTGAAATAGGAGCTAAAACAGCAGTTATATTGTAACCATCCATTTTTGGTTCCAGTTCAAGATTATATCTGTCTTCCAGATCATCCATTAATCTTTCCAGTATACTCATCCCAATTTCTTTATGGACAATTTCCCGTCCCCTGAACATAATTGTTATTTTTACCTTATATCCACTATTTAAAAATTTTTCTATCTGCCTTTTTTTAATATTAAAATCATTTGTATCTATCTTCGGTCTTAATTTTACTTCCTTTAAAATAATCTGTGATTGCTTCTTTTTCTTTTGCTTTTCTGATATTTCCATTTTATATTTATATTTTCCGTAATCCATTATTCTACATACCGGTGGCCTGCTGTCAGGTGATATTTCTACCAGATCCAGCCCTCTCTGCTCTGCAGTACTTAACGCTTCCCTTATTGGAACCACTCCAATCTGCTTGCCTTCTTCTGAAATTAGCCTCACTTCCGGTATCCTGATTTGCTCATTTACTCGAATTCTTTTTTTGTATTCGAATGTGCACCTCCTTAATCATTTTTTTAAAAAAAATAGGCAGATAAATCATCTACCTATTTATTTAAATTACTTTTAAAACAACCAGATTAACAGGCTTATAAAACCGCCACCTGGTGAGAAATAGATGATTTCTACTTAACAAGTTTCTTATTATCTTAATTTTTTCAATAATATAACGATATGGAATTATACTAATTATTATTTGATTTGTCTATCTATATATCTATACTGCTACATCTCCTTCTTCCTCCGGCACATATTCTTCTTTCCAGGCTTTATCGGCTATTGCCTTATACTCAGCTGCATATTTATCAAGATCTTTCGCCAGTGATGTAATAAGTGTCTCTGCCCCGTCATGTGTTGGATAGGCACCGGTTTCAGCTACGATATCTCTTAATACCCATGGATTATCAAGAAAGCTGCACGGCCTTAAGTGGTTTTCAGTATATGGCTGTCTCTTCCTGAAACCCATAAAGAAATCTGATGTTAATACTTCTGCAAGGCTTTTTTCTTTTATATTGTCAGTAGCAAAATGTACAAACACACATGGTTCTACGTCGCCATTAACATTTATATGTAAATAATTCTTTCCACCAGCCATACAACCATTTACCAGCGGACCATCATTCCAGAAATCAGCCACTATAATGTTCTTGGTTCTTCTAATTTCCAGTATCTTTTTTCTTCTATAATCTCTTTGCTCGGGTGTTGGCATAAGCTCTAGATTGGGCTCCCTTCCTATAGGAACGTAATTAAAGTACCAGCCTATAAATGCGCCTTTTTCTACAAACAAATCAATAAATTCATCACTTACAACAAGTTCGTTATTAGATCTGGTTGCAGTTACCGAAAAACCGAAAAGGACTCCATTATCTTTCAAAACATCCATCGCTCTCATTACTTTTTTCCAGACACCCTTCCCTCTCCTTGCATCGGTCTCTTTTTCAAAACCTTCTACACTTATACACGGGACAGCATTCCCGAGTTCTGAAAGTCTCTTTGCAAACTTATCATCAATCAATGTTCCATTGGTATAAATCTGAAAGAAAGAATCGTTATGCCTTTCCAAAAAATCAAAAAAATGGGGCCATATAGTCGGTTCTCCTCCTGTGATTACGAAAAAGTAAAGACCTATATCATTGGCTTCATCTATAACTCTATTGCATACATCATATGGAAGATCATCCTTTTTTGAATACTGCCATGCATAACAGCCGATACACCTTAAATTACACTTCATGGTAGGGCTAATCACTAAATGATTGGGAGGGTTAATGCCGTATTTCTTTGCAAAAGCAAGTCTTTTTGGCTGTCCCTGTATCATAGCATTATTTATAAGGTTCATTACTACTTTATTTCTTACACTCGGTGACATATTCTCTGAAGCTCTCTTAAGACTTACAAGAAGATTTTCCATAAAATCTCTCTCTTCTCTCTTTTTCAACCTGTACACTCTTCCCTTAACAAGCGAAAGCCATTTTTCATCTGAAATCTTGGGGAGTATCTTAAGTGCACTCTGTATAGCTGTTTTTGTAGTATACAATTTTACTCTTTCTTTTAGTGTCATTTTATATACTCCTTAACAGATTAAATAAATAATAAAACTTATTCTTATTGAAAGTATTAATTTTAAAAACTTATTATACTATTATAAGATATTTTTATAAAAAATAAAGCACCCGAAATCTTAATCAGTAACTTATTTCTTTATTGTCAACAACTTTTCTCAATTCTTTAATAAAATTTTCCAGCTTTATTTCCTTTAAGTCCCCGCCGATTTTTTTTCTTATAGTAATTGTTCTCGTTTCTTGCTCTTTTTCGCCAATCACAATCATATAAGGTATCTTTTTAATTTCCGACTGTTTTATCTTTTTACTTAGTGATTCAACTCTCTCATCTATATCTACCCTGAAATCATTCTTCTTAAGATTATCATATATTTCTCTCGCATAAACATGATACTTTTCTGAAATAGGAAGTATGACAATCTGTACCGGTGCAAGCCATGGTGGTAGATTTCCACTATAATGCTCCAGAATTATACCTAAAAATCTTTCTATACTACCAAGTATTGTTCTGTGAATCATTACCGGTCTGTGCCTTTTATTATCTTCTCCCATATATTCGACATTGAACTTTTCCGGCATTGCAAAATCAAGCTGTATGGTCCCGCATTGCCATGTCCTATCCAGACAATCCCTGACATGGAAATCTATTTTCGGCCCATAAAAGGCCCCTTCCCCCTCATTTACTATATATTCAATACCTCTGCTAACCATTGCTTTTATTAAAATACCTTCTGCCCTGTCCCACATATCATCAGTACCTATTCTTTTTTCCGGTCTTGTTGAAAGCTCCACTTTATATTTATCAAAACCAAATACCCTGTACATACGACAAACAAGATCTATCACTGCCCCTATCTCATCTTCAGCCTGCTCTTCCATGCAGAATATATGCGCGTCATCCTGAGTAAAACTCCTTACCCTGAATAACCCATGTAAGACTCCTGATTTTTCATGTCTGTGTACCAGACCCAGCTCAGCCATTTTAATCGGCAATTCCCTGTAAGAATGCTGGCTTGATTTATATATTATGATGTGCCCCGGGCAATTCATAGGTTTAATTGCGTAATCATCCTCGTCAATTTTAACAAAATACATATTTTCTCGATAATTTTCCCAGTGGCCTGAAGTTTTCCACAAATGGTTGCTCAATATTATAGGGGTACTTACTTCCATATAATTCTCTTTTACGTGCTCCTCTTTCCAGTAATCCAGTATTATATCTATGAGTTTTTTCCCTAAACCATGGAAAAATGGAAACCCGGGTGCTTCATCATGAAAACTAAATAAATCAAGGTCCCTGCCAATTTTTCTATGATCGCTTCTTTTTGCAATTTCCAGTTTCTGAAGATATTCCTTCAGATCCTGTTTATTGAAAAATGATGTTCCATATATCCTGACAAGCATCATGTTTTTCTCGTCTCCTCGCCAGTAAGCACCAGCAACACTTAATAACTTAAATGCCCTGACTCTTCCTGTTGAAGGTATGTGTGGTCCCCTGCATAGATCCACAAAGTCTCCGCATGTATAAATACTTACTTTATCATCACTGATTTCGTCTAATATTTCTATTTTATATTTATTATCCTTAAATAACTTCCTGGCTTCCCCTATAGCTACTTCTTTTCTTTCAAACCTGAAATCTTCTTTTATAACCTTTCTCATCTCTTCTTCAATTAAAGGGAGGTCTTCTGCTGATACTTCCTTCGAAGTCTCGAAATCATAATAAAATCCATTTTTTATTGCAGGACCAATTGCAAATTTCGCGTCAGTGAATATTCTTCTTATGGCTGCCGCCATTATGTGTGAAGTGCTGTGATTCAACAGATTGAGAGCTTTTTCATCACTATCAGGAGTAATTATATTAAGAGCAGAATCATTTTTTAATTTATAATCCATATCAACAAGTTTCTTATCAATATCCAGATTATCTTCGCTTATAAATTCAGCTGCAATTGCATTTTCTGCAACACTCTTATTGATTTTAGCTAAAGCATCAAAAACACTGGTATTTTTTTCTACTTTGATTTTTCCTTCGTTTATAAAATTTATTTCAATCATTTTCACAAATACATTTTAAAAAATTTTATTATTTTCTTTCTTTTATCTATTATATATTTTTTTACGAAAACAAAACAAATTTAATTTAATGTAAAAAAATGGAGCGGAAGACGGGACTTGGACCCGCGACCCCCACCTTGGCAAGGTGATGCTCTACCAGCTGAGCTACTTCCGCTTACTGTTTCTTCAGATTATGTATTATATTACTATTTCACTCTCAAGACAATTAATGGCTGCTAAAAAATCCCCGGTTTAAACTTACTTTTTTTAAAAATATTATAATACAATTAAACCGTACTCAATATCTTTTTCAAGGTATAAAAGGACAATCGTGCCTTTAAAAACATTTTGTTAATAAAGGAAACGCTTTTTTTATTAATTATTATCCTATATAATTATTTTTAAATTTATAATTCTAATTAATTACAATATAAATAATTTTAAGATACCTCAATGAATGAAAATTTTGAATTTGACATAGAATCACAAAAAAAGGGATATTTCCCATTCATGGGGCCCGATGAAAAAACAGTATTTACAGCATATGGTAATCTTGAAAATATAGTTGATGGATATCTTATACTAACAAACAAAAAAATATTCTTTTATTTTTATTCCAATATAAACCGCGATAAAAAATTTATAGCTACTTATCCCTACATTGTTTCAGTAAGATTAAACGAAGGCTTTTTTTATTCAACTTTAACTATAAATAGCAAAAAAGAAAGCATTAACATATATAAATTAAAGAAAAAAAGCGCAAAAGAATTTTATAAAATTCTTAATGAAATAATTGAAAAGAATAAAAAAGAGTCTTAGTTGTTAAGTAATTCTGTTTTCTCGTCAAATATATAATACTTGTTCCGGGAAGCAGACATGTTTTCATCCTGAAATCCATTCTCATATAGTGGTACATCTCCATATAAATCTCTCAGTTGATTGCAATCGCTACAATTTATTATTCTAATCCATATGCCTTTTCTACCAAAATATTCTGCCTCTTCTTTTGATTTAAAATATATATCTATCCTGTTACCTTTTATCTTTCCTCCTGTATCTTCAGCTACAAAAACACCCATATTTTTTATTTCTACTTCTGTACCCAGGGGTATTACATCAGGGTCTACTGCTATGAAACCTTCTTTTACTTCCTTTCCCGTTGCAGTTATATTATCTGTTCCCTGCTCTGCGTCATCAGCACTATATCCTGAAGCAACAAAATAAAACCAATCAATCTCCTTCTCTACTTCCTTTACTTCCCTGATTATTATCTCTTCTTTCTCCGGAATTTCTTCATCTCCTAATAATTTAATAATAGAGTCGAGATCTCCATATCTTGAAAATACAATTAATAACGAAGTAAATAATAATATAAATGATACAAGAACCCAGAATAAAACATTTACAGTTATATTATATTTTTTCATATTTTTCTGACTTCCTTCTTTCAAATTTAAATAAAAAAATAATAATTCTATTTAAACATTTGTTAATAATGCCAGACAAAGTTAGTTATTATATATAAAAAAAATATAAAATCAACCCTTAAATTATTACGAACTTAAAAATCCATTACGTAATTTAATGTTATTCCTTCCTGGAAAAATAAAAAAAGAGAAAAATATCATTAAAAGAGCTTTTGTGAATTAATTCAAATAATAGAGCCATGCAGCTACAATTTACGAATATAACTCTCAAGGGAACTTAAAAATTACGGAACTCATTCTTCTTTTAGCATTTTTACAAATTTATCAACCAGCACCGGGTCAAATTGCGCACCACTTGATTTTCTTAACTCTCCAATAGCTTCTTCCTGGCTTAATGTCCTTTTATAAAATCTGCCACTTCTCATCACGTCATAGGCGTCTGCAATTGCAGTAATTCGTGAAAGTAAAGGAATATCTTCTCCTTTTAACCCCTGTGGGTAGCCCTTCCCGTCCCATCTCTCGTGATGTGTTAAAATATATTCTGCAATATTAGAGAATTTTTTTGATGAAAGTGCAATATTATATCCAATTTCAGGATAACTCTTTAAAACTTTCCAGTCTCTATCACTTAATTTATCTTTTTTCGTTACAATGTCATCAGGTATAGCTATTTTCCCAAGGTCATGAAGATCAGCAAGAATCGATAGCTCATCCAGTTTGCTTTTTGGCAAACCCATAATTTTACCCATTTTTAAAACCATTTTTCTTACTCTATTCCCATGTTCCCTTGTTTCAAAACTCGTCTGTAGAAGTGAATCTATAAGAGATGAGATAACAGAATCAGGCACGCTTTTAAACTCTAGTAATTTATTTTTATACATCTCATCTTCAGCTTTTTTTATAACAACTCCCATATCCTCTTCTGGTTCTTCTTTTGTAGATGCACCAATAGCGAAATCGAATCTTGCTTTTACCTTATCATTATCAATACATTTTTGTTTAATTCTGTTTACTATTCTTCTTGCCTGCTCTTCATTAGTTTTAGGAAGTAATACCGAAAATTCATCTTCACCCCACCTTGATATTATATCTTCTTTTCTGCAGCATTCCTTCAAAGTTAACGCTATGGTCTTTAAAATATTATCTCCCTCATTGTTACCATAATTGTCATTTATAATCTTAAGTCCATTTACATCTCCAATAATAAAACTTATAGGTATCTGCCTGTCAGAATTAAGCCTTTTTAATTCCTCTTCAAAATAAGCTCTATTATAAAGACCTGTTAAACCATCATGGAATCTTAGATATCTTAATCTTTCTTCTGCCTTCTTCCTTCTTGTTATATCGGCTATTAATATCTGAATTAACTTCACCTGACCTTCTTTTTTTACAAGACCGTAATTAACTTCTCCAAAAAAAACATTCCCATCTTTATCATGACCTGAAATTTCAAAAGGTGCACCTTCTCTGCCACTTAAGGCAAAAGCAAATATCTTAAGATATCTTGGGATATCCTCGATGTTAAAAAATTTATTTTTCGTAAAATGCTTCCCAACTATATCGTCTTCAGCCTGCCCGAGAAAACTCACCACCTTATTATTACATGAAGTAATTATTCCCTTTTCATTAATTGTAAGTATCCCAAACGGTGCAGAATTAACTAAAGTTGAGTACTGCTCTCTACTTTCCTCCAGTGCTTCCCCCAAATCTTTAAAATCAGGTTGAGGATATTCATATTCATTTATAATACTTCTTAACTTATCTAATTCAGACAGTAATTGATCCTTAATCTTTTTTTTATTATCTTCCATATTTAAATTAATTAATTTATATTACTATACTATAATCCTTAGATTTTTTTCTATAGTATCTATTTCATTTAAAAAACTATCATTTGCCATTTCAGATTCCTTATTTATCTTATCTAATTCTCCTGGATCTGCCAACAATGAAAACTCACTAAAAAATAACTTTTCTTTATTCAGGTTATCAAGCTTGTATCCGAAAGCATCATTCAGGAACGGCGGTACTTTTATTTTTAAAAAATCTTTTATATATTTATCATATTTCTCTGAAATCTCTATTGCATAATTTATCTTAGTTTCAATACTCCCTCTCTCACTATCAAAACTCTTAATCATGTTATTTATATCACCTGAATATTCGTTACTAATTTTAAAACATTCTCTCCTGAAATTATCAAGCTGGCTAATTTTCTTTTTATCTCTTGATTCGTCAGTTTTTATAAGTACCAGTGAAATAATGGACATCAATATCACAATTAAACTCGTCACTCCATAAAAGACGCTTGCGGTCATAAGACTAAAATCAAATACTTTTTCATTGTTAAGCATATATATTGTCAATGTAATTATTTCAAGCAACATTGCTACGGATATCAGTATAAAATATTTTAATTTTATAACTCTATATCCAAAATCTTTAAATAATCTAAAATTATGTCTTTTATTTAAAATTCTTAATTCATCTTTCACTTTATCTAACCAATTATGTTAATAATATAATAAATACTTTTATAACTACATTTTTATATTATACCAAAAAAATAATATTTTATACTATTATAGCTACAATATTTATACTTATATAAAAAATGTCACTTTGCCTTACAATATTATCCTATAAAAATGGCCCTATCTTGCTATTCTTAAAATTTTTAAAATAAAAAATAAATAATAAACTAAATAATTATCTACAATATTAATAATTCCATTCTATTGAGCTAAGTCTGCGCGAACTTATATTTATTAATAATTTATATAAAAAAATGTTTACTAAAATTACTGCTATCAGTGTTATTAAAAATGTGATAAATTCGGACCACCCAAAAAATCCTGCTAACAGCATCATGCCCACAACAGCTAATGCCCAAAATGCAACGTACAAAACAAAAAACACCATCATCAATATCCCTCCAAGAAATGAAAAACTATTCTTATTTTGATGGTAGGGCTTAAATACCGGGAAGAAAGTCCCCACAGAAGTTACGATTAAAGAATCTCCCCAGCTAAATAAAATAATGAATAGAATACCTGCTGCTAAAGTTAATAAACCGGGTTTATATAAAAAATAAAAACCAATCATCATAAAAATTCCTATAAATGAAGTTATACAGGAGCTAAAAATAATTTTTGTTCTTAATATTATTCTGGCCGGAACTGGAGATATTTTTAATATCCAGAATTTCAATCCTTCTCCACCTATATTACTCCCTGATATATTTATATTGGCAAATCCCGAAATAAACATGGGAAAAAGTAAAAATACGAGTTTCTCTGTTCCTATAGCAAAATTAAACTCTCCACTATTGATATGGGTTGAAAATGATAAGAAAAATATAAAAATGAACATCACGATAGGCATTAATATCTGTATAATCCTCCTCGTATCCCTGAATAGTATCTTAAACTCTTTAATTATCAGGTAATTAACACCTGAAAAAATGGAAGATACTTTGCTTTCATTGTTAACTTCATTTAACCCTGCTTCTGCTTTTATTTTTTTTCTACCACTTGAAACCTGATGTGCACCAGACCAGCCCGTATAATATATTTTTTGAGATAAAACTATACATATAAACATTAATAAACCAGAGACTACAGTAATTAAAATAAAATTAATAGCAAACCTGTCGTAGTATCCATTATGAATATAAAAAAGTGAACCTGAGCTCCAGGTAGATGGAAAAATTTTTAAAAATGGCTTTTCAAATATAGCTAACAGTTGCTGCTCAATATTTGCCGTTTCTGTTAATTTCAATTCTGGAACCAAATTATTCATATACCTTGGTAAAATCTGTGATGTTAGCCATATAACAAGTCCGAGTAGCCCTCCCACTATAGCAAAAATTTCTCTCGCTTTTGACGGGTTTATATATCTGGCAGCAACCATACCCATCAGTACACCCAGACTTGTTGGAATCGACACAGTTGAAGCAAAAATTATTAGCATTACCGGGTAGTAAATAAAAGGAATATGCGATGTTACCCCATAGGCAATCAAAAATGGCAAAAAAATTATAAAAAACAAATAAGAGTTTACAACAAGAGCTTCCACGTACTTATATGTAAAGATGGTCCGATAACTTATAGGTAAACTCAACAACAAGTCAAGATCTTTAGACATGTAAAGTATATAAAGTGTGGTGGCAATGCCTGAAAATAATATAAAAATAAAAATTATACCAAAAACATAATCCAGAGCTATTTTTAATATAGTATCAGCAAGTTTAGTATCTAAATTATTATAAATAAAAGAGATAAGCTTTATTGAATAAAACAAAATCAGCGAAAAAACCGCAATTCCTGCAACTACTCCAATGATTCTACCTGCTCGCTTCCCGGGTTCACCTGTTTTAAACCCCAGAAAAATCATCTTTAATCTGTTTTTAATTAATAACCCGAGCATAAATTACTTATTACTTATGTTAAAGATTTTATAATATCTATATTTTCATCTCCCCCTGTCAGCTGTAAGAATATGTCTTCCAGATTAGCTTTTTTCTCCATTGATAATTTCCTCAACTCATCCATATCTCCCACAGCTATCAGTGAACCATTATTTATAATTCCCACTCTGTCACATATCCTTTCAGCTATTTCAAGAATATGGGTGGACATAAAGACACAATCCCCCTCCTGTGCCCTCATCCTCAGAATGTCCTTTATTATCCTTGCACTTTTAGGGTCAAGTCCAACAGTAGGCTCATCGAAAAAGAGTATCCTGGGAGAATGGATCAAAGCTCCTGCTATTGCAATCTTCTGCTTCATTCCATGTGAATAACTCTGAATTAATTCATTAGCTTTTTTGGTCAGGTCGAATATTCTTAAAAGTTCTTTTATCTTTATACTAATCTCATCTTTTTTAAGACCAAATAAATTTCCTATAAATTTCAAGAATTCGTAACCGGTTAATTTTTCATATACCTGTGGTTCCTCGGGTATAAGCCCGATAAATCTTTTTGCTTCTATTGGATTTTCCTGCATATCTATTCCCATAATTTTAACAGTTCCAAAACTTGGTTTGAGCAAACCGGTCATTAATTTTATTGTGGTAGTTTTTCCTGCTCCATTGGGGCCCAGAAATCCGAAGATTTCACCTTTTTTAATTTTTAAATTTAGTTTATCTACAGCAGCTATATTACCGAAGTTCTTACTGAGGTCAAACGTTTCAATAGCAGCAGAATTATTATTTATATAATTTTTATAAACCATAATTTACACTCTTAAACTTAAACTTAGCATCCTTTAAGTTCAACAGTTTTTTATTATCTTAATTTTTTAAAACCGCTAAATAAAATTACTGAAAAAAATTATATTGATTAACTTTGAAATTTAAAAAGAGATTACAATATTCCAAAAAAATCTTATATGTAATCTTTTATAAATAGTTTTTTAATAAAAGATCTGGCAATATTAAGCCCAGCCCTAAACAGCTCCCTGGGCCAGCATCGCATCTGCAACTTTTATGAATCCTGCTATATTTGCTCCCATAACCAGATTATTCTCGTCTCCATATTCTTTTGCTGTCCTGCTAATATTATTTAGAATCCCCGACATTATTTCTTTAAGCTTCACATCAACTTCCCCGGCGGTCCACTGCAACCTTGCGCTATTCTGAGACATCTCGAGCGCAGATACTGCAACTCCACCTGCATTTGCAGCTTTCCCCGGAGTATATAAAATTTTATTATCTAAAAATATTTTGACCGCTTCGGGATTGCAGGGCATATTAGCTCCTTCTCCTACTGCATAACACCCATTATTAACAAGGATTTCTGCTTCCGTGGGACCTATTTCATTCTGCGTTGCACAGGGAAGTGCAATGTCACACTTGTTTTTCCAGATTTCTTTTGAATTTTCATTAAACTCAACTTCTGGATATTTTTTTCTATACTCGGATATCCTTTTCTTATTTAATTCCTTTAAACTTTTTATCTCATCCAGATCCAGACCGCTTGAATCAAATATATAACCATTAGAATCGCTCATAGCAACTACTTTCCCGCCAAGTTCTCTTGCTTTCTGGTGAGCGTATATCGCAACATTCCCGGAACCTGAAATAATAATTCTTGCGCCTTTTATTGATTTACCTTTTCTCTCTAAAAGATCATTTATAAGATATACAAGCCCATATCCTGTAGCTTCTTTTCTCAAAAGGCTGCCCCCGAATTCAATACGCTTTCCCGTTAAAACACCCTCAAAAACATTTTTTAATCTTTTATACTGACCGAACATATAACCTATCTCCCTCATTCCTGTGCCTATATCTCCTGCAGGTACATCTGTGAACTGGCCAATATATTTAAAAAGTTCTGTCATAAAACTCTGGCAGAATCTCATTACTTCCATATCTGATTTTCCTTTAGGGTCGAAATCACTTCCTCCTTTACCTCCTCCCATACTGAATCCGGTAAGTGAATTTTTAAATATCTGTTCAAAACCAAGAAATTTAATTATTCCCAGATTGACCGAAGGATGAAGTCTTAAACCTCCCTTGTATGGGCCAATTGCGCTATTAAATTGAACCCTGTACCCACGATTGACCCTTATCCTGCCACCATCATCTACCCATGGGACTCTAAACATAATCTGTCTCTCTGGCTCTACAATTCTTTCAAGTATGCTTTCCTTCTCGTATTGGGGATTTAATTCAAGAACTCTTTCTATTGATTCAAAAAAAACTTTCACTGCCTGATGAAATTCAACCTCTCCTGGATTCTTCTCCAGAACACTCTTAAAAACATCCTGCGTATAGCTCATACTTTTACTCCTTTTAGTTTAAGCAAAAATAAATTAATTAATACTATCTAATATGGAGGCGGCACCCGGATTTGAACCGGGGATAAAGGTTTTGCAGACCTCTGCCTTACCACTTGGCTATGCCGCCTTTTAAACAATAAAAAATTATTATAGGATAATTTTATTTAAAAGTTAAGCAAACCTTTACCCATTATTTTTTCTACAATTCAAACCCTGCAATCTTTACCGGATTTAAAGTATCATTTATGATATGTGGCTTTATCTGCTTCTGCAGCTCTTAAAATATCCCCTCTATCTTTTCTCCGCAAAACGGGCAATGACCATCTTTGAGCTTATTACTTATAAGCGAAAACCCCCTTCTCTCAATCAACAAAGAATTACAATTTGGGCAGAAGGTATTTTCAAACCTGTTTCCAGGTATATTTCCTCCATATACATACTTTAACTGCGCCTCTTTACCTATGCCAATAGCCATCTCTATCTTTTCTTCGCTCGTGGGCGGAATATTCGACTTATAACTTGGATAATAAGCACTTATATGCCATGGTATTCCCTTATCCACATCTGCTATAAACTTTGCTATTTCTTCAAGCTCACCCCTGGAATCATTTATGCCGGGTATTACAAGAGTTGTTACTTCAATCCAGATACCCATTTGTTTCATCAAAATAATATTATTCAGAACAGGTTTTAATCTCCCCCCCATTTTTTCTCTGTAAGTATTATCAGAGAAACTTTTTAAATCTACATTTGCCGCATCCAGATATTCCTTTAACATATTCAAGCATTCTTTGGTCATAAAACCATTGGTCACAAATATATTCTTAAGTCCCTTATCATGCGCTATCCTGGCCGTGTCATATGCATACTCAAAAAAAATTGTAGGCTCTGTATAAGTATATGAGATGCTCTTATCTCCATTTGCAAGCGCGTGTTTAACAATAACTTCAGGCGGTACATCTTCACCTTCAATTATTCCAAAATCAGATGGAGACTGAGAAATCCCGTAATTCTGACAATAAAAACATCTAAAATTGCAACCTACTGTTGCAATCGATAAAGAAGTTGTGCCGGGCATAAAATGAAACAAAGGTTTCTTCTCAATTGGATCAGAGTTCTCTGCAATTAGTTTCCGATACACAAGTGAATAAAGAGTCCCTCCAATATTTTTACGCACATAACATTCGCCTATCTCCTGGTCAGCAATTACACACCTGTGATTGCATAAATCGCATCTCACTTTTTTATTTCCGATCTTTTTATATAGATAAGCTTCTTTCAATTAAACAACCTGCCTTAAATTAATATTTATATATAGAAGACACTGATATAATTATATAACCGTCACTATTTTTAATAAAATGATTTATTAATAAAATAAATCCAGATAAGGATATAGATATATATAAATAGCAATTTTTTGAAAGTAATATACCGGGGAGTTTTTTAGACTTTTTATGTTATAATTAATGGATAAAATTATTTATAACAATCTTTTAATTTAAGTTATAATTATTATCTATTTTTGTTTTTAGAAATATGATTAAATATTCTAAATTAAATACTCGATTTTAATTAATTATTTTCATCTTAAGGATTAGACTATAATATGGAAAACGAAAAGGATGCATGGGTTTACTTTATAGAAATCCTCATCAAGCAGGGCAAGTATGATGAAGTTATAAGAGCGTGCAACAATGCTTTAAAGATGGATAGAAAATTTAAAGAAGCATGGTATTATTACGGAATAAGTTTTTATAAAAAAGGAAAATATAATGAAGCAGAGCTCGCCTGCAGAGAAGCCATTGAATTAGATAAAAGATACAGCAAGGCATTATTTTGTCTTGGCGCCACTTTATTTAAACAGAATAAGTATGTCCAGTCCGAAGAAGTAATAAGAAAACTAATTGAATTAGACGAAAATAATAAAGATGCATGGAGAATTCTTTACATATTACTTCAAAGAGAAGGAAGATATAAAGAAGCTGAGATAGCATATAAAAGAGCAGAGGAAGAATAATTT
>CAZKVH010000015.1:0-2448 GCA_964556165.1 uncultured Actinomycetota bacterium
CTGATTCTTCCGGCGGTAGATTTACGATGCCGATCTTGATCAGCTCCGTTTCTGCGGCCTCTTCTTCTGCAACTTCTTCTTCCTCAGCTACTTCCTCTTCCTCAGCTGCTGCTTCTTCCTCAGCTACTTCCTCTTCCTCAGCTGCTGCTTCTTTACAACCGGCAAAAGTTGCAAGCATTGATACGCTAAAAACAACTACTAACATCCATATTAATATCTTTTTCACTTCTTATATCCTTTCTTTATAATAATTTAAACCTAAAGAAATAATTTTGTCTAAGACCACCTCCTGAATTCTTTACTTTTGACATTGTTTCTGATAGATTTTCTTTGAGATTTGTTCGGGTTTGCGTCATGATTATGAAACTCATTAAACGCCCTGGGCAAATCTCTTTTTTATAGACCCCACCTCCTCTATTTTGATGTTTTATTGCTTAAGATTTACTTTTTTACTAAAAATGAAAAATATTATATTAATAAATTTATTATTTTTTGATGGCATGAGCATAGGTTTTATTATTTGTTAGTAATCTTACTTAACAATAATTTTTTTGTCAACTCTTTTTTTCCAACCATCAATTTTATGAGTTATAAATAATCTATGTTCTCTAATAAATTCCTCCTGCACGAAACCTGAATAAATATCAGCTGTGTGTTATTAAGATTATTTTGAAATAAAATCTCAAATAATGTTACAAATACAAAATGAGTAAAAGAAATCTATCAATATATTTGTATTTCTTTTTTTTACAAATAATTATAAAATTTTTCAAAGACATAATTTCAGGAGATTTCTTAATGAACATTCTTATATATGATAGGAACACGAAAAAACTAATTAATAAAAAAACCATAAAGGCTGTCTCGTCATATATAAATAACCCCGACTACATGCTCTGGGTAGACATTGAAAGCCCCGCCAAGGAAAACATGCAATTCTTGAGGAAACACTTTAACTTCCATCCTCTTGATATAGAGGACTGCCTCAGTATAATTGAGAGACCCAAGCTGGATGAATACGATGACTATTTTTTCCTGGTTCTTCATATCCCCCACTTCATAAAGCAAACCGGAAGGCTGGTGCCTTTAAGTGTCAATATTTTCATCGGAAACAACTATCTTGTAACTGTGCATCGAGGTCTTTGCAAACCCATACAGGATGCTCTCGATTACATCAAGGAAAACCGGCAGATACTGGATAAGGGTTCTGGTTACCTCCTTCACAAAGTGATTGACTCTCTAATCGATTATAATTTCCCAATACTGAATAAAATTTATAGAAATATCCAGAATGTTGAAGATGAAATATTTAAAAAGGCAAGCAGCAAGAATGTAAGGGACATACTTTTAATTAGAACAAATATACTAATTTTTAGAAATATAATTTTCCCGCAAAGGAAGCTTCTTAAAACACTCGAGATAAAAGACATGGAATTTTTAATAGAGGCTCTTGAGGTTTATTTTAGCGATATAGTAGACCACGTGGAAAAAATCTGGGACACTCTTGAGAATTACAAAGAACTAATAGAAGGCGTGCACGACGCCCACCAATCCCTACTGTCAAATAAAATTAATGACATTATGCGAATACTTACCATATTTTCTGTTGTTATTCTACCTCTCACCCTTATATCAGGAATTTACGGTATGAATATTTCCCTACCCCTTGAGGGCTTCCCTTTTATATTCGTTATAATCATGGCCTCGATGATAATAATATCTATAGGGATGCTAATTTACTTTAAACATAAAGACTGGCTGTAAATCAGGCCCCGGTTTTTACCTCGTCCTCAAAAAATACCCCGAACCTGTAATGCGTAAACTCGGGCAGATACTCATCAAGCATAAGCTCCAGTTTAAACTTCTGTTCTTCACCGGGAATCATTTCTTTCCTTAAAGTGTAACATTTTCTTATAAATACCACCTGTTCTCTATCATTGTAAAAAGTGCTAAAAACCTCGATATTTTTTATTCTTACTTCGCCTATATTAATTATTCTTCCCTCTACGACCATATACTTTCCATCACCTGTGAAATAACGCCTTTCCTCTTCCACTACAGGATTCCCATCAAAACTTCTGTTATAATCCTTGTAGTCTACCCCCACCCTTATCCTGTATATCTCTATAAACCTATCCTTTTCATCCATATAATAATAAAAAGGTAGCCTGCTCCCGGCACCAAGATAATTAACAAGAGCCGGGGTATCACCTGAAATTATAGCCTCGTCTTTTTCGTCGTAGAAATCAAATGTAAACCTTATATCTTTCTTGTTTACTTCAGATATATTTTCTGCTTCCCCCAGTATTATCAGATCTTCATATATATCTGTGGAGATATTGCAATTTTTTATCTCCATTCCAATCGCGCTTGTTATATCGAGCTTGATTTTACCGGGGTCAAACAGGAATAGTCCTTCATCATATAATTTTCCTTCTCCAGTACCGG
>CAZKVH010000015.1:2548-37874 GCA_964556165.1 uncultured Actinomycetota bacterium
TTTAAAAACGTCGTATATCGCACATGATGTTAATAACAGTGGCAGTAAAAATGTTGTAATAATTATAAATATAAGAGGTTTATTTAATTGAGGCTTTTTAGGGCTAGCACTGGTCGCCTTTCTCCACATGGTCTTTCTCACCTGTAATCCTATTTCCTTCATCCACATATATTATTTTAGGTTTATGCTTTAATGCCTCTTCGCTTCCCATGTAAATAAAAGAAAAAATTATTACCCTGTCTCCCTTTAATATCTTTCTCGCAGCTGCTCCATTCATGCAAATCTCACCGCTGCCTCTCATTCCTTCTATAGCATAGGTCTCCAGCCTCTCTCCGCTGTCAACACTAACAACCATTACCTTTTCGTAAGGAAGTATTCCCGCATGCTCCATTAATTCCTTATCTATTGTTATGCTTCCCTCATAATCAATTTCAGCACCAGTTACAGTAGCTCTGTGAATCTTGCTTTTTAACACGTTTATTAGCATTTTATTCTCCACATATACGATTTAGCTTTAGCAAATATTCTTATACTTAAATCTTATTAATATACTTTTATAATTTTATAACCATATTGTCAATAAGCCTTGTGCTTCCAATCCACGCCGCTACCGCTACCAGTATGCTTCTGCCGCTCTCCCCTGCTTCACTTATTTCTTGCAGGTTTAATGGATTTCTGAACTCAATATAATCCACCCTGCTGATGTACCTGTTCTTCTCCAATTCTTTTATCATTTCGGTGCGGACCACCCTGAGGTTTTTTTCTCCTCCTTTGATCATATCCTTTGCTTTATTTAAACATTTATACAAAATACCTGCGTTTTCTCTTTCCTTCCTGTCAAGGTATCTGTTCCTGGAACTCATGGCAAGACCGTCTTCCTCCCTGACTGTTGGCACTCTAACGATTTCCACATCAACATTTAAGTCATCTACCATCCTCTTCACGATCATCATTTGCTGATAGTCTTTTTCTCCAAAGTAAGCCCTGTTTGCTTTAGTAATATTTAATAGCTTCAGAACCACGGTAGCCACTCCCTTAAAATGTCCCTGCCTGTACGCCCCGCACATAATATCTCCGAGCCCTTCAACCTCAACAAATGTTTTGTGTTCAGATTTATACATTTCACTTGCTGCAGGGTAGAACACGTAGTCCACACCCTCTTTCTCTGCGAGGTGCCTGTCCCTGTTAATATCTCTCGGGTACTTTTCAAAATCCTCCCCGGGACCAAATTGTGCCGGGTTAACAAATATACTTAATACCACAACTTCACACTGTTTTCTTGCCATCCTTATAAGTCTTAAATGACCTTCATGTAAAAACCCCATGGTTGGAACAAGGCCTATTGTCTTCCCTCTTTTGCGAATGCTTTCAGCAAGCAGGGTAAACTCCTTAATTTTTTTAATAGTTTTCATCCAGTTTTCCAATCAATAAATACTTTAAAATTCGTAGCTCTGTTTCTAAAAGAAAATATTTTTAACAGGCTATTCTTAGTAAGAGTGTTCCTTTCCGGGGAACTTCTTGTTCTTTACCTCTTCTATATACTTCCTATAACAATCCTTCATCTCTTTTCCAATCTCTGCATACCTCTTTGAAAATTTGGGTACAAATTTATCATAAAGTCCGAGCATATCCTGTGTCACGAGAACCTGACCGTCGCAATCAATGCCTGCACCTATCCCTATTATTGGTATGTTCACCTCGCCTGTTATTCTCTTCGCAAGTACAGCAGGTACCTTTTCCAGAACTATTGAGAATGCGCCTGCTTTTTCTAGAGCCCTGGCGTCTTCTAACATCCTGGATGCCTGCTCCTCGTCTTTTCCTCTTACACCATAACCACCAAACTGGTAAACCGACTGAGGAGTTAGCCCGAGGTGTCCCATTACGGGTATTCCAGTTTCTACCAGTCTTTTTACTGTATCAAAAAACTCTGCTCCACCTTCTATCTTAACTGCTTCCGCCCCTGCCTCTTTCAGAAGCCTTCCAGCATTTCTTAATGCTTCTTCCAAGCTTACCTGATAAGACATAAACGGCATATCGCAAATAACCATTGCTCTCTCCACTCCCCTGCTAACTGCTTTGCAGTGGTGTATCATTTCCTCCATTGTTACAGGTATCGTATTTTCATAACCGAGCATAACGTTACCAACCGAGTCCCCTACCAGTATTAAGTCTATTCCACACTCATCAAGCTGGGATGCCATCAGGTAGTCGTATGCTGTCAGCATTGTGATTTTCTCTCCTTTTATCTTCATCTCAAACAATCTGGTCTTCGTTACTTTCACAGAATCCATTATATTTCCTTTCTATGTTCCAGTATTTTTTTTAGCTCACGCAGGATACCGTCGTTTATCCATTTATTCCTGCTGGCTATTTTAACTGTCTCTAATCCAAGCTTCCTATATAAATCAACCTCTTCCTCCGTAAAGTATTTTCTAAGGTTTTCAATGTGGTCCCTTACCGTTCCAATATCCCCTCTCGCTATAGGACCCGTCAGGGATTTCTCCGTACCCATTTTTCTTACATTATCAATCGTTCCGTCTACCAGATATGTTATGCATTCTAAGGATTCCTTGGGGCTTATTCCTGTTGCCCTAAATACCATTTCGGCATAATTCAGCAAAGTAACCAGATAATTCGACGCTATGCATGCCGCTGCATGATAAAGTGGTTTTTTCTCTTCTTCAATATCAATTACTCTCCCACCCATACTCTTAACCAGCATACTTGCAACCCTCTTTGAGTCCGGGTCTGAACCCGCCAAACTAAATATAGTCCCCGCCATGGTTCTTATTGATTCATCTATTGAAGCAAAGGACTTTAAAGGATGAATTGAAGCGGTTCTTGCTCCCGCGTCTTCAGCAGATTTCAAAACCCCGAGAGTTTTATTGCCGCTAAAGTGTATTACATAATAATCGCCCTGTTTTTTATTCTTTATTATACCGGATATCTCTTCACTTACTCTTTTTATTTCATCATCCGGGGTACAAATTAGAGCGCAGTCAGACATAAGTGCTGCTTCTTTGTTATCAATTGTAAAGAGCACATCTCCCGAATCACTTCCAATAACTCTCCTTGCCCTATTAATCGAAGCGCCTGTCCTTGATGCCACTGCTCTTAGTTTTATGCCCGGAATATTTTTATTTTTAAAGATATATCCTACAGTTGTTCCTACCCTCCCAGCACCTATGACGCATAAATTTAATGATTTCTTTTTTCTCATCTTTATTGCCCCGGTCTATACCTGCAATGAGGGTTATGAAACTCTTATTGGCATTAATAGGTAAATTACATTGCTGTTTTTTTCAGGTTTTATCAGAACAGGCTTAAGAGGGTCGTTAATTGACAACACTATGTTTTTGCCATCTATTGTGCTTATCCCATCCATTAAAAACTCGGGATTAAAAGCAATTTCTATCTTATCATCTACGTATGAAACCTCCAGGTCCTCACTGGAATCACCCACCTCTTTTACACTCATGGATACGGTTATTTTTCCTTTATCTATTGTAAGCCTTACAGGTATGCTGTCCTGTGATATTGAAGATATCCTTTTTACTACATCCAGCATTCTTTCCTTTTCTACAAGTATCTCATGCCTTGACTCACCCGGAATAAGTTGCTTATACTCCGGAAACTTTCCGGAAAGCAATCTCGATACTATAATATCCTTCCTTTTTTCATCACCTTCCATATAAAAGCTTATCTGATTCTCCTCTATGCTTATCTCAATATCGCTTCCTTTATACTCACTTTTAGAAACACTGTCCAGGACCTTTGATGGTATAATAACACTTATCGGCTGCAGGTCTTTATCTACATTCTCTTTTGCAATAGCCAGTCTGTAGCTATCGGTTGCAACCATACTTAAAACCCCCTCTGTGATCTCAAACAGTATTCCAGTTAAAGTGGCCCTGCTTTCATCAACCGATGCTGCTTTCTGTACCTTGTTAACAAGCAACCTGAACTTATCAGAACTTATTTTAAAATTCATCTCTCTTTTAACAACAGGAAATTCTGGATACTCCCCAACAGGCAGCGTATTAAGTGTAAAGAATGCTTTATCACATTCTATAACCACCTGGTTTGTTGAATTATTAAACCCTACCTCTATTTTAGACTCCTTTAAACTCTTTAATATATTAACAAAAACTCTTGCCGGCACGACTACTTTACCTTTTTCAATAACCTTTACGGGTGACTTACATTTTATACTCGTCTCCAGGTCGGTGCTGTACACAGTTAACTCTTTTTCGGTTTCCATCATAATACCGCTTAAAATAATAGTGGAATTCTTTGGATTTATTACCCTGCTTGCAAATAAAATCGATTCAAGAAGCCCTGTTTTTGTTGTTTGAAACTTCATTATAACCTCTCTAAGAATATTTAAAATATAAACATATTCTATTATATATAATATTTAATTTAAATAGTTAGTAATAGCTATAGTGTTTGTTGAGAGTGTTAGAAAACATATAGGATGACACAGGAAAGGCAATAGAACGATATGTGGATGTTGATAACAAAGTTAAGTAATGTTTAAAGTCTGTGAAATTTAAGTGTTTGCTATTTATTATTTTTTTATTTAACAAAAAACACCTGTTTTTGTTTATAAATAATATAGTTTATTAACACTTTATAAACATTCTTTTAAGATGAAGTTTTAATCTTGTTTGTTATTTCCTGTATCTGTATATAGACATTTTTATCTGTGTTTATAAGGCCTGATATCTTGGATATCGCGTATATGACGGTTGAGTGATCCCTGTCACCAAACGCCCTGCCTATACTTGGAAGGGAGCTGCTTGTCAGCTCACGGGAGAGATACATAGCAAGCTGCCTCGCATGTGATATAAATTTACTTCTTTTAGCGCTCAATATGTCACTTATTGGTATTGAGAAATATTTTGAGACTTCCTTTATAATAGACTGTATGCTTGTCCGGTGTTCAATATCGTCTGGTAGTATATCTTTTAATATGCTCCTTGCTGTTTCCAGGTCGGGCTTTGATTTTGTTAATGAGGAGAATGCTATTATTCTGGTGAGCGCCCCTTCGAGTTCCCTGATATTTGATGTAATTTTCTCTGCTATAATATTGAGTATGTTGTCCGGGGCTACTATTCCTTCCCTCTCGGAGTATTTTTTTAATATTGCAAAGCGTGTTTCGAAATCGGGTGGAGTTATGTCTGTAACAAGACCCCACTCAAATCTGGAACGAAGTCTTTCCTCCAGGGTTGTTATGTTTTTTGGTGGTCGGTCGCTTGATAGAACTATTTGTCTGTTTGTATCGTGTAATGCGTTAAAAGTGTGGAAGAATTCTTCCTGGCTTGCTTCTTTATCTTCAAGGAAATGTATATCATCAACGAGCAATACATCGTTGTTTCTATAACTCTCTTTAAAAGAGAAGATATCCTTATATCTTAGCGCGTTAATGAAATCATTCAGGAACTTCTCGGCTGATACATATTTTACTGTCTTATCGGGGTTAAGCTGTAGAGTGTATTGTCCTATTGCATGTAAAAGGTGTGTCTTCCCAAGACCGACACCTCCGTATATAAAGAGAGGGTTATAGGCTTTACCGGGCTTCTCGCTTACAGCAAGAGATGCGGTACAGGCAAACCGGTTGCTGCTGCCGACTATAAATGTATCAAATGTGTATTTTGAATTAAAGGAAGAGCTCCTGTTTATCCTGTTTGAATTTGTTTTAACGCTGCCTGTATCGACTGTATATTCTTCATAGTTATCGGTTGAATCATCTTTTTTTCTGGGTAGAGTGATTATCTTGATCTTATATGAATTGTTCGTGACCTTTTTGATTGACTCGGCCAGAATCTCTATGTATCTGGACTCAAGCCACTCTTTTGCAAAGGGACTGTTTACGGAAATTGTCAGGCAGTTTTTTTTTAAAGATACGGGAGTTATATGCTCAAACCAGGCCTTATATGTTGGAATATTTATTTTGTTTTTGACATCATCAAGGGTGCTTTTCCAGATGTTCTGTATTTCTGCCATAATATCCTTATATTAGATATTATTTGAATAATATTCAAGGTATTTTATGCCTTTTTTGGATAATTTTCTCTTGCCGTTTCCGCTTGAGTCGAGTAGCCTGTTTTTTTCGAGGTGAATTAGCTCGCGATATGAAGTAGAGAGACTAAAGCCAAGCTCTCTGGCGATGGTTGACGGACCTGCTTCTTCAAGCTCCAGTGTTATAAAAAGTATCTTCCTCTGCCTGTCTGATAGCTCAAGGTCTTCGAATCTATCTGAAGAAACTGCCTGTGCTTCTTCTTCCGGTTTTTTGCGTGACGACGTAGGTTCGTTGTATGTTGTGGCTGGCGGGGCCTGAAGGTCATTGTTAAATGAGGCCTGGTTAAGTTTTAAGGAGACGACAGTCCCCTTTCTTATGTTGTCCTTTACATCTATTGAGCCGCCAGAAAAAGTAATGGTTTCTTTTACTATCGGGAATCCCGACCCAACGCCTCTTATATACTCCTTCATTTTGCTGGTTGCAGAGGTATATCCTGGAAGGAGAGCTTTTTCCTTGTCCTCAATACCGGGCCCCTGGTCTGATACGATTATATGGTTTCCGCTATCAAGAATGGTTATGATGGTTTCTTTGAAGTCTGCATGTATGAGATTTTCTATTATTTCCTTAATAATGGTATATGGGATTTTTCCACCAATATCATGCGAGATGCTGTAGGTTTTCTGTGAAGTTTCGTTTATAAAACTGTCAATGCCGGTAAATCTTAGATCTATTATTCTTGGGATGCTGCGCATATTATCATAAACAGCGATTCTTGCCGCTAAATTAACGGCGCCGCTTTTTGGCTCTTCTAAACCAGCATCATTTTTTGGTTCAGCGTAGTTATCAGTCATAATTAGTGAATAACAGACGTTTATTTGTAAATTATAAAGCCTGAAAGTAAAAAGCTGTGATAGAGCTTATGCTTTTCATTCGCTTTTCAGTGATTTAAAGTTATCAACATTTAAATGATAATATTTTAAACAGGAAAAATCTACTAGATTATATGTTAATTTTAAATTTACAGAAATCTATGACATAGAAAATGGTGCTATTTTTAAGGTTTTCAACAGACTTTTCAACACATGTTGAAAAGTAAGTGAAATGTTTAAAATGGCAATAAAAAATAGCACCATATGAAAAGAATGCTTTTCGATTCTTTCAGTTGGGCCTGACAAGAGAACAGGTGTTTGAAAAATAATTAAGGCACTACCTGTTGTTTGTAAAGAAAGTGAAAGTATAGCAGATACGTTGACTGTATAGCCTTGATATTAAAAAGATTAAAATGTATAATCATCTACCTGATTGGAAACAAAGATTAGTATGGGTCAGGTAAAATATGAAGAGAACATTTCAGCCAAACGTAAGAAAGAAGAAAAAGGACCACGGCTTTAGGGAAAGGATGAAAACTAAGTCAGGTAGAGCCGTAATCTCCCGAAGGCGGAAAAAAGGAAGAAAAGAACTTTCGGTTTGATGTATAAGAAGGAAGATAGATATAAAGTTTGAAACAGTAAAAAGAAAAGCAGATTTTACCGTAATATTTAAGGAAGGTGTCTGTAAAAAGTATAATAATTTTACTGTATATATAGTTAAAAAACATGATGGCAAGGCTTCTTTGAGAGTCGGCTTTGTAGTTGGAAAGAAAATAGGCGGAGCGGTTTTAAGAAACAGGACTAAGAGAGTTTTGAAGGAGACCCTGAGAGTCATCGACCTGGATATCTGTGGTAGTTTTGACATCTTGCTTGTTGTAAGAAAAGACTGTGGTGTTTTAAAAATCCCTGATTTAAGGGAGGAATTAAAAGATAAATTCCCCTATCTTCTTTCATAGTGTTGCTGATTATTTTTATATTGATTAATATTTAGCATGCGGAGTATTCATAATTGTGAAAAGATTTCTTTTATTTTTAATAAAATCCTATAAGAGGTATGTTTCGCCGTTACTACCAAGAAGTTGCAGATTTTATCCAACCTGTTCTGAATATGCATACCAGGCTATAAGTAAATACGGTGTACTAAAAGGTAGTATTAAATCTATATATAGGATATTAAGATGTAACCCATTTAATAAGGGAGGGTATGACCCTGTTAAATAATATTAAGAAGGTGTTTAAAATTGAGCTTTATATATCAGATACTTAGTCCTGTCCAGCATGTATTAGAATATGTTGTTGTTTTTCTTTATAACAATGTGGTTAGTAATTATGGTGTGGTAATAATTCTTCTAACGATTATAGTAAGGCTTGTTCTGGTCCCTCTTACTATAAGCCAGACAAAATCTATGTCAAAGATGCAGAAACTTCAGCCGGAGCTAAAAGAATTGCAAAAGAAATATAAGGATGATAGAGAAAAGCTCCAGCAGGAGACAATGGAATTTTACAGAAAAAACAATGTAAACCCCCTGGCAGGATGTCTGCCTCTTATTATGCAGTTACCGGTGTTTTTTGCTTTATTTCAGGTTCTGAGAAGTCCGTCTGAGATTGTTACAAAAATCCTGGGTAGCTTTAATTTGAGTGGTGTAGTAAATGGTGTAAAAACAGGCCTTGCAGGATTTCTACCTTCTTCGGTGGAGCTTGGGCTAACTGGAGTCGCTAATCCAAAGTATAATTTTTTGTGGCTGAATTTAAATGAAAGGGACCCTTATTATATACTTATAATATTAATGGTTGCAACAATGTTTGTTTCAATGAAGATGACTACAACTGACACAAGCCAGTCGAAGCTTACTTATATAATGCCTCTTGCTTTTGGTGTTATATCATACAGTTTTCCTTCAGGCATACTTGTTTACTGGGTTACCACAAATTTATGGTCAGTGGGTCAGCAATGGATTGTTAATAAGATTGTAACAAGGGAAAAAGTAAAGAAAGAGATTGAGAAGGAAGGCGGGAATTTAAGCGGTGAGGAAGAATTAAGCGAAGAGGACATGAAAGCCCTGAGAAGAAAATTAAAGAAAAAGAAAAAAAAGAAAAGATAAAACCTTTGTTTCGGGAGGTGGAGATTGACCGAGAAAAAAAGTATGGAAAATGCTCTTGATATGTACGTAGAGTCTCTTGAAGAAGAGCAAAGGAGTAATAAATTAATAGAAGATAACTCAAAAAGAAGAGCAAATAAGAATGGTGACAAAGATGAAATCAACGGTCTGGAGAAGATAAAAGGCATACTGAAGAAATCAATTGAGCTCATATGCATTGGTGAAGAGGTAAAAATAAGCACTGATCCGGAGGAGCTAAAACTATCTGTTCATGGAAGGGATTTAGGAATTGCAATAGGGAAAAATGGAAAGAACATGCAGGCACTTGAATACATTATAAACTTAATAGGTAAAAAGAAAAAGCTGGTTGATAGAAATATAGTAATAGATATTAAGGACTACAGAAAAAACAGAATAGAGAAAATTAAGAAGACAGCTATAATTACAGCCAAAAAGGTAATAAATGAAGGTAGGAAAATTACATTGCAACCAATGTGCTCTTACGAGAGAAAAGTTATACATAATGTACTTTCCGAGTTTAAAAATATAAAGACGCGCAGCGTGCATGAGGAACCGAACAGACGGATAGTGATATATCCTGTGAAGAGCGCTGGCAGTAGATAAAAGTAAACAAGAATTCAAAAAAGATAAAATGGCACTTAGGTGCCATTTTGTTTTTATGTAAAGATAGGTAATTTTAAATAATAGTAAATATGAAATATAATAAATCTTATGAAAGAAAAAAATGTTAAAAAAATAATAAAAGCGAACAACGGAATCAGCGATACTATAGTTGCAATTGGTACCAGGGCCGGCGAGGCAGCAATAGGTATAGTTAAACTGAGTGGAAATGATTCTATAAGGATTGCGGAAAAATTTTTCAGGTCTATAAATAAAAAAAAGCTTTGCTCTGTTAAAACATATACGATGACCTACGGTAATATTGTAGATAGAAACGGAAGTATAGTAGACGAAGTGATTGTTTCTGTGATGAGGAAGCCTAAATCCTATACGAGAGAAGACGTGGTCGAGATTAATTGCCACGGTGGGCTGACTGCAACAAGAAGAGTAATAGAGCTTTGCATAGAAAACGGGGCGAGGATTGCGCAACCGGGTGAATTTACAAAAAGAGCATTTCTGAATGGAAGAATAGATTTATCACAGGCGGAAGCAGTGATAGATATTGTGAGGTCAAGAACTGAAGAAAGCCTCAAGATAGCAACAAAGAATTTGAAAGGTAGCGTAGGAAATGAAATAAGACAGTTAAGGAAAAGAATTCTTAATATCATGGTTCAACTGGAGGCGTCAGTGGATTTTATCGAGGAAGACCTTGAGATAACACCTTACGAAGAACTGGAGAAGGAGATAAAATCTTTAAGCAGAGCTCTTGGTGAAATGATCGAAAATGAGAGAAAAGGGGAAATAGTAAAGAATGGCGTAAAAGTTGCGATTGTAGGGAAGCCAAACGTAGGTAAATCAAGCCTGCTTAACCTGTTGTCAAGAAAGGACAGGGCCATAGTGACATCTATACCCGGTACAACAAGGGATGCAGTTGAAGAAATATTATACGTAGAAGGGATACCTTTAATACTTGTAGACACCGCAGGAATAAGAAAAGCAAGAAATACAATTGAAAAGATTGGTATAGACAGGAGCCTGAAACACATTGGAGAAGCAGAGCTTGTTATAGTAGTTCTTGATGGAAGTAGAGCGCTTGAGAAGTACGATATTGATATAACGGAGAAGATAAGAGGAAAATCTTCTGTATGCTGTATAAATAAGGCTGATTTAGAGCAAAAAATCGATATAAAAAAAGTTAAAGAAATTTACGGAGGCAAAGATATTATTAAAATTTCGGCATTGAAGGGAACTGGCATAGATAAATTAGAAAAAATAATAAAAAGGCTTGTTATCAGTGACAGCATTATAAATTTGGATGAGCTAATAATAGTCAATGAAAGACAGAAAAACATATTAAATCAGGCACTTAGTTTTCTAAGAAAAGCCGGGAGAGCTATGAAAGCAAGAATGTCAGAGGAATTTCCTTCTTACGATTTGAAGTCAGCGTATAGCTTACTGGGTGAAATAACGGGAGAGACAGTAAGGGATGATATACTGGAAAGCATTTTCAGCCAGTTTTGTGTTGGAAAGTAGGGGAGTGACAAAAACCAATGTTTAAAGAATATCTGGCGAAAATGTTTCACGTGAAACATTTTAACTTGAATGGATGAAAATGGTAAAAACAGAAGGAAAACTTATATACGATGTTATAGTTGTAGGTGCAGGACATTCAGGATGTGAGGCTGCACTTGCATCTGCAAGGAATGGCTCAAGAACACTATTAATTACAATTAATCTAGATGCGATAATTCTTACTCCTTTTGGTAATGAGCTTGGCGGGGAAGGAAGAGATGTATTGTTAAGTAAGGTAGATTCTTTGGGCGGGCAAATATTGAAAAATATCATCAGAAATTGTATTAATGCCAGGGTAGAAGAAAATAATTTTAAAAAATCAGTGTTTTTAGTTGATGAGAGAAGATACTCACTTTCGATGAAGAAAGTCCTGGAGAACCAGAAGAATCTTGATATTAGACAGGGTCTTGCAGTTAGTGTATCAAAAAGAGATAAGTTATTAGAGTTGAAGACAAGCGATGGAATAAGTTATATATCTAACTGTATTGTATTTTGTATGGGTACGTTTCTTGGTGCAAAAATATTCTGGGGAAAATACGAGATAGAGGCAGGGAGGCAGGGAGAAATATGCTCAAAAAGCCTCCTGGCAAGCCTAAGGGAACTTGGCTTTGAATTTGGCCTGAGAAGGAATTATACAGCTCCTGCCATAGATAGGAAAACTATTGTTGAAGAAGATCTCGAGAGACAAAAATTTGTAAAGGATGAAAGGGATTTTTTATATGAATATGGCTTAAAATCGGTAAAAAATGAGGATTTCTTTATTGGTTATTCTGATAAGAGATTAAATGAGTATATAATAGAGAATAGAGGCAAAATTTTTAATAGAAGAGTGAAAAAGGACCTCAAAAAAGACGATGAACTCCCGTTAGAGGAAAGGATTTTAAAAGGAATGACTCATGAAAATCAAAAGATATTTGCTTTTCCTCTGGGAAAGTACATAAATGATTTGTACCTGAAGGGCATGGAAACATCTTTATCGGAAGATTTACAGCTGGGGATGATAAGGGAGATTAAGGGTTTTTATAATGCAGAGATGACCCGTCCGGGTTATGGTATTGAGTATAGTTATTTAAAAGTTTCACAGATTAATAGTGATATGGAGAGCAAAGGTTTAAAGGGCATTTTTTTTGCGGGCAGGTTAACAGGGTCTGGAAGTTATGAGAAATCCGCGGAGCAGGGAGTTATTTCAGGAATAAATGCAGCAAAAAGGTCGAAAATGAAGGGAAGCATTGTTTTAGAAAAGAGTGATGTAGTAAAATAAAGAAACCGTATTTTTATCTAGGTGAATACAACTGAGTTTTTTAAGGATATTTATAATAATAAAGAATTGTCAAAGAAGTAAAAGCTTTGCCGGTAGATTAAGTCTATAAGTTTTTTATAATGTTTCACGTGAAACAATAAATTCTTTATGAACAAATATACAGGATAGAAGGATAAATGAATTACGATGTTATAGTGGTTGGTGCAGGACATGCAGGTTGCGAGGCAGCGCTGGCTTCTGCAAGGTCAGGATTAAAAACGCTTCTTCTGACTATTAATGTAGACAGAATAGCTTTGATGCCATGCAACCCGTCAATAGGAGGAATGGGTAAGAGCCAGCTCGTGAGAGAGCTTGATGCTATGGGCGGTCAAATGGCCAGGGTTACCGATAAAACTCTTATACAGATAAAGGTTCTTAATAGGAAGAAGGGACCTGCAGTTCAGGCTTTAAGAGCACAGGTTGACAAAAAAGAATACGAAAATGAGATGAAAAGGGTTCTTGAGAACACAGAAAACCTCACACTTAGACAGGGGACGGTTAGCAGAATACTTGTAAAGGGAAGTAGAGTGGAAGGAGTAGGAGTAGAAAGCGGCCTTAAGTTTAAAGCCGGAGCTGTAGTTGTTACAACAGGAACATTTCTTAGAGGAAGGATAGTTATAGGAAAGAAGGATTACTGGGCAGGAAGAATGGGTGAGTACCCTGCGTTAAATCTAACCGGAAACCTTATAAAACTTGGTTTCGATATTGACAGGTTCCAGACAGCGACCCCACCAAGAGTTGATAAGAGAACGATAAATTTTTCAAAGACGGAAATCCAGGCTGGAGAAGAGGAGCCTTTAAGTTTTTCCTTCTGGGATGAAGAGAAGATTCACAGGAGCATAAACTGTTATCTGACGTACACTAACAGGGAAACACATAAAGTTATTTCAGAAAATATAGAGGATTCACCAATAAAATCAGGAATGGTTAACACATCCGGACCAAGACACTGCCCTTCTATTGACAGGAAGGTTATAAATTTTCCAGAGAAGAGCAAACACCCTGTATTTATTGAGCCAGAGGGGGTCAATACAAACGAAATGTACCTGCAGGGTTTGACTACCAGCATGCCGGCAGATATGCAGCAGAAGATTGTTAATTCTGTTAATGGACTTGAGAATGCAAGGATAGTGAGGCCGGGATACGCTGTTGAATATGATTATATAATACCAAGTCAGTTGAATCTTACCCTTGAATCCAAGAAGATAGAAGGACTCTATTTCGCAGGACAGATAAATGGTACATCTGGATACGAGGAAGCAGCAGTTCAGGGATTTGTAGCAGGAGTAAATGCAGCACGGAAGATAAAAGGTGAAAAGCCACTGGTTTTAACAAGGGATAGCAGTTATACAGGAGTACTTATAGATGACCTTATTACCAAGGAGCTTATAGAGCCGTACAGGGTATACACATCGAGAGCAGAATACAGGCTTATTTTAAGGTCTGACAATGCTGACATCAGAATGGCAAAAATTGGTAAAGATATAGGACTTATAAGTAAAAAGCAGTATGAGGAAGTTAAAAAGAGAGAAAGAGAAGTGGATGAAATAATGTCAAGGCTTAAATCACGAATGCTTAAGCCGGAACACGAAAACAACCTGATTCTTGAAAGAATAGGTACAGAAGGAATTGATAGCTCTATAAGCCTTTACAAACTTCTAAAGAGGCCGGAGGTTAAAATAGAAAATATTGAGGAATTGCTTAATGGAAAAAAAGGCGGTTTTAGCAGGCAGGCTTTGAAGCAGGCGGAAATAAGGATAAAGTATGAAGGTTATATAATAAGGCAATTAAGCGAGATTAAGAAAATGGAAGGTCTTGAGAGGTATTACCTTCCTGTGGACCTGAATTATTTTGATATAAGCGGTCTGACTTACGAGGCAAGGGAAAAACTTACAAAGATTAAGCCGGATACCATCGGGCAGGCCTCGCGAATAGCAGGAATATCTCCTGCAGATATATCGATACTCATGTTGAATTTAAAAGGGAAGTTAAACAGGGTATTTAGTTTTGAAAACTGAAGATATTTTAAAATCATCTCTAAAAGAGCTTGAAATCAGTTATTTAAACGAGCAATTAGAAGCCATAAAGAATTATCTTGATGTAGTTTATGAGTATAATGATAAATTTAGTTTGACAGGAACAAAAGATAAACAGAGTATCCTCATAAGACATATCCTGGATTCCATTTCAATATTAAAATACCAGGGGATTATTTTTTCCGATAGGGAAAAGAGCGAAAAAGTGCTTGATGTAGGCACAGGTGCTGGTTTACCCGGAATTCCCCTGGCTATCTTTTTAATTGATAAGGAATTTTATCTTATAGATAGTTCACTGAAGAAGATCGGCTTTTTGGACATACTGGTTAAGGAGCTGAAACTACAGAATGTAATAATAGTAAGAGGTAGAGCCGAGCAAATTGCGAGGGACAAAGTGTACAGGGAAAGCTTTGATGTCGTGCTTTCAAGAGCTCTGGCGAGAATTAATATTCTTAGTGAATTAACAATTCCATTTTCTAAAATAAATGGTAAAATTATGTTTTATAAGAGCATCAAGTTAAGAGACGAGCTTTCATTCGGTAAAGAGGCTATCTTAAGGTTAGGAGGAAAGGTAGATAGTTTGCTGGAAATTAAAGTTCCTTATCTAAAAGAGTACAGGTCTCTTCTATTGTTAAAGAAGGTAAAAGAAACACCTGTAATATACCCACGGAGTTTTAATAAAATAAAAAAGCAGCCTTTGTAGAGATGTGGTATATTTATATATAAAGAAGTAATTTATACAAATGCATAAATATGTAAATAGGTAAAATTGCCAGGATACTTTATGAGTTTTTTGAATAAAATTTTTGGAAATAAAAATGAAGGGGATTTTTTAAAAAAAATGAACCACGGGCGAATAATTGCAATTACAAACCAGAAAGGTGGAGTAGGTAAAAGCACGACAGCAGTCAATGTATCTGCATATCTGGGACTATACGGCTATAAGACACTTCTTATAGATATTGACCCACAGAGCAATTCAACAAGTGGTCTGGGGATAAATTCATCTGATTTAAAAGAATCAATATATGATATCCTGATTCATGACAGAGAACCAGATGAGGTAATTTTAGATACGGGGCGTGAAAACCTTAGAATCATCCCGTCTTCTATCGAGCTTGCAGGAGCGGAGGTGGAGCTGGTTTCGAGTTTAAAAAGGGAGTTTAAGCTGAAGGATGCTGTGAGCAAGATTGAAAAAGACTACGATTTTATAATTATTGATTGCCCGCCGGCACTGGGACTTTTAACGATTAATGCGCTGACTGCTGCCAGAGAAGTAATTATACCAATACAGTGTGAGTATTATGCTCTTGAGGGTCTCGGACAGCTTTTGAATACCATAGACCTGGTGAAGAAGAACCTTAACGATGATTTGAAAATAAATGGAGCGATAATGACAATGTATGACCCCAGAATAAAACTTGCGGGCCAGGTTGTCGAAGAAGTAAGAAGTTTTTTGTCAGAAAGGGTATATAAAACAGTTATACCAAGAAATGTAAGGTTGAGTGAAGCACCAAGCTATGGGAAGCCGATAATGGAGTATGATCCTGAGTGCAAGGGCGCAGAAGCTTATAGTAATTTTACAAAGGAAGTGATAAAAAATGGCTAAAATAGGACTAGGTAGAGGACTTGGAGCATTGATTCCAGCGGCAGGCAGACCTTCCGAGGCTGGTGCCAATGAGATAGTGGAACTTTCTCTTGATAAGATAATCCCAAATAAGAACCAGCCTAGAAATAATTTTGACGACGAGTCGCTAACGGAACTTGCTGAATCAATAAAAGAATTTGGAGTTATACAGCCCATAGTTGTAAGGAGACCTGGAAAAGAAGAAAAATACGAAATCATTACCGGAGAAAGAAGATACAGGGCTACAAAAAAAATTGGCATTAACACAATCCCATCTATTATTGTAAGGAATGTTGATGATATTTCTTCCCTTGAGATGGCTCTTATTGAAAATATTCACAGGGATAACCTTAGTCCTATGGAAAAGGCCTATACGTTCAGGCAACTTATAGATGAGTTTAAGATAACACATGAAAGGCTCTCAAAGAAAATTGGCAAGAGCAGAACATCAATAACCAATACTCTCAGGCTTCTTAGCCTGCCGATAGAAGTGCAGAAATTAGTAAATGAAGGCAAGATAAGCGAGGGGCACGCGAGGACGATATTGACTGTAGAGGGTAAAGATGAAATGGTAAAGATGGCAAACCTTATTGTGAAAAACGAGCTAAGCGTAAGGGATATTGAGAGATTGGTAAGTAAGAAGGGAGCAAATGAAGGAGGCAGGAACAGTAAGGGAGTTTTACAATTCAGTAAATTCCCCGAAATATCACAAAAAATGTCTGATTATCTTAATGCACCTGTTAAAGTTATAATGAGCAAGAAAAGTGGCAAGATTATAGTGGAGTTTGGTTCGGTTAAAGACCTGGAAAGAATCGTGGCTAAAATTATTGGACAATAAGTGGTTTTGGTCAAAGAAGAGAATACGGATAGACATTACAGAGATTAATAAAGTCAGAACTCGTATAAATAACCCGAATTTAAATAGAGCCTGACGTAGTTTGAGATAGTCCAATATTTTAATGTTTTTAAAAGTAAGACATCGGAAAGTCACTTATTATACATCTGTTAGTTTTTAAAGGGAGTTTAGAAAAAAAAATATTCTTTAATATTTTTTTCGTTGTTTAAAAAAAGGGAGGCGCAAATTGGTCAAAGCATATGTACTGATAAAATCAGAACCTGGCCAGCAGGGAGATATTTATACTAAAGTATTGAAATTAAAAGGTGTTAAGAACGCAAACGCGGTAATAGGAATGTACGATCTTATAGTCTTTACTGAGTGTGCTGACCTGGACAATCTGGGGAAAATGATAATATCTAAAATCCAGAATTTGAAAGGTATAAAAGACACTGTTTCCTGTGTGGTGATAGAACCAATATAGGAGCAGATTAAAATAAAGCTGTATACTGTATATATTGTTAAAATTTTAAACTTGAAATAAATAGCAGGAGGTTAGGAATGAAATTTGTAACAAAGATAATTGTAGGCGTTATAATCCTGGTTGTATTTCTTATTATATTGTTTAATAGCTTTGTTGTGGTTCAGGCTGGAAATGTGAAGGTTTTGACCCAGTTTGGAAGAACCACAGGCGTGACTTTTGAACCCGGGCTCCATATGAAAATACCTTTCATACAGAATGTTGTAAATTATTCGACAAGGCAGGTTACTTACGAGACGAGCGACAATCCTGAAGTAAGCCTGTCCAATTATCCCGATTATTCGGTCGATACTACATCGTCAGACGGTCAGCAGGTGAAGTTAAAATATACTGTTAGATTCTCTATTGATGGCAAGAAAGCCGAGTGGATATATAACAATATCGGTGATATGGATGATGTGGTGGAGAAAGTAGTCAAGACTGAGACAAGATCGCTGTCAAGAAATATACCTAAAAAATACAGTGCTGCCCAGCTTTACTCGGAGCAGGTCTTTGATGTTCAGGACGAAGTAGGGGAGTCACTGAGGCCCATATTTGATGAAAATGGAATAATTCTTGATGAGTTTCTTCTTAGAAAAATAGATTTTACTGAAGAGTACTTCAACGTGCTTGAAGAAAAGCAGATTGCTGAAGAAAAGATAGTGGTGGAGATGAACATACTCGAGCAGGAAAAAATAAAAAAAGAGCAGGAGATAGTAAGGGCAGAAGCAGAAGCAAGACAGATTGAGATTAAGGGCGAAGCCCTAAAGGCATATCCTCAAATAATACAGCTCGAGTTTATACAAAAATTGTCTCCAAATATTTCCTGGGGGATACTTCCTGAAGGAGGGGTTATTCCAATTCTTGATTTGAGCAAGCTTCAGGAACAGACCGGGGGCAGCCAGAGCATAACGGGCGGCACATCTCAGGAAAGTAGTGCAGAAAGTAGTGAGTAGGCTATAAATATAGAGACTTAGGGGATATGTAAGAGTATTATTAAAGAATGAAACCCCCGGAGCAGCATGTTTTGCTCTTATAACCTTTATTAAACTACTGGACTTCTGATAGAGGACGTAAAAATATAGGAATCAAGTGTTTTGTGCTATTTGTCATCACTGGCTCTTTTTGCATTGCCCCTGTTATTCTATTTAAATTAACTGGTTAGGATTTTAAAAAAAGATATAAAAAATTATAAAACCTCAAGGTAAGAATCAAGTTCGTAATTTGAAACATGAGTTCTGTACCTTTCCCATTCGATTTTTTTGTTTTCTATGAATTTTTCAAATATATGTTCTCCTAAAGTTTCCCTTACCAGTTTACTTTTTTCCATTAATTTAACTGCCTCAAGAAGATTGTCCGGAAGGGTTTCTATTTTTGACTCTTCTCTTTTAAGAACGTCCATTTCAAAAATATTCTCTTCAATCGGTTTTGGTAAGGGGTATTTATTTTTTATACCTTCCAGTCCTGCTGCAAGCATAACGCTAAATGCGAGGTATGGATTGCACGCAGGGTCAGGGCATCTAAATTCAACCCTGGTAGAGGATTCTTTGCCGGGCTTGTACATTGGCACCCTGACGAGTGTTGACCTGTTTCTTCTTGCCCATGAAATATAAACCGGGGCTTCGTAACCGGGGACCAGCCTTTTATAAGAGTTCACCCATTGGTTGGTTACCGCAACTATCTCTTTGCAGTGTTTTAGTATCCCTGCTATGTAGTGCTTTCCTGTTTCAGATAGGTGATATTTATCATTTGCATCATAGAATGCGTTCTTATCTCCACAGAAAAGAGATTGATGGGTGTGCATGCCACTTCCATTTACTCCGAAGATAGGTTTGGGCATAAATGTAGCGTACACCCCGTGTCTGGTTGCAACTTCCTTTACTATTAGTCTATAAGTCATGGCGTTGTCGGCCATAGTAAGAGCATCTGTATATCTTAAGTCTATTTCGTGCTGGGAGGGGGCAACTTCGTGATGTGAATATTCAACGCCAATACCCATTGATTCAAGATAAAGTACAGTATTTCTCCTTAGTTCGCTTGCAACATCCAGGGTAGTCAGGTCAAAATACCCGCCTTTATCCAGTATCTCCGGGTTTCCTTTATCGCTTCTGAAGTAAAAAAATTCAAGCTCGGGACCGACGTAGAAAGTATATCCCATGTCCTTTGCTTTTTTTAACATTTTTTTGAGAACCCATCTGGGGTCACCTTTAAAATTTGAGCCGTCGGGCTCAAGAATATCACAGAACATTCTGGCAACACCGTTTTCACTGGGGCTCCACGGGAGTACCTGGAAAGTATTCGGGTCAGGCATTGCAATCACATCACTTTCTTCTATCCTCGAGAAACCCTCAATCGAAGAACCGTCAAAACCCATACCTTCTGATAGTGCATTTTCCAGCTCTTCAACAGTTATAGCGAAACTTTTTAAGAAACCCTGAACATCTGTGAACCATAGTCTTATAAACTTTATTTTATTTTCACGTGCTTTTTTTAATACATATTCTTTCATCTTGTCATTTTTTTCCATGTTGCCTCCCCTTTGTAAAGTTATAAATCTGTTATAGTGAATTTAAATACAATTCAGTTTTTATAAAAAAATAATTTCTAAATTTCATAACATTATATCTTAGTTTTTGCTAAAAATTTATATAAACCATGTTAAATCTATGTTAAATCTTAAATATCCTGCTCCTGAATTATTATTTAATGTTGAGAATGATTAATTAAGCTGTATAAAGAAACAGACTTAACTAAATTTTAGGCGAGAAGATATACCCTACATTTCTTACAGTTTTTAGCATCAGGTTGTAAGGAGGTGGTATTTTAGAACGCAGCCTTCTGACATGGACATCAATCGTTCTGCTGCCGCCGTAAAAGTCATATTCCCAGATGATTGAAAGAAGCTTATTTCTTGTAAAAACTTTATTTTGATTTTCAAGAAGAAGTTTTAGTAGCTCGAATTCCTTAAAAGTAAGCTCTACAGGAGTCCCGTTGACAGAAAGTTCATATTTGTCAAGGTTTAATATCAACCCTCCTACCAAAATGCTGTTTTTAGGTGGATATATACCAATTCTTAAAAGGACTGCCTTTACCCGGAGGGCTAATTCTTCTTTTATTCGCTCAGTAAAGCAGAAATCGTTGAATATGATGCCATTTTCAAATAGAAGTTCACTCTGGTTGGAACCCAACAAAGCAATCTTTGCTATTTCTTCTTTTTTTCTGTCTTTTAAGGCTTTTTTTATATCGGCTATATATACGGTATTCTTTTTTGTAAAATTCAGAATAATTAATTTTATACTATCGAGCCGGGATTCGAAATCTTTTGGACTATTTGTTATCTGTATGCCGAACCCATCCGCAGACAGAATTTTTTTTATTTCGTGAGCATTACCGGTATTATCTGAAAAAAGTAAAATTTTTATAGAGTAAACCATTTAATTATGTATATAAAGTGAAAATTATACTTTTATAATTATAAAGTAAACTAATTTAATATGAAAGTTAAAGAAATCACTAAGGTATGCAAAACAATTTTGGAATTAAATTGACAGGTTTTTTATTTATTTTCTAAAAGCAATATGTTAATATTATTGCGCAAGCGCTTTCATTATTTTTGCAAATCTTAAGGAGGGGAGGTCATGGTTAATTATAATGACATAGCAAAACTGGCAAAAGTCTCTCCTACAACAGTTTCACATGTAATTAACGAAACAAGGTTCGTAATGCCTGAAACAAAAGAAAGAGTTTACAATGCAATGAAAAAGTTAAAATACCAGCCGAATCTACTTGCGAGAAGCCTGGCAACAGGTAAAACTCACACGGTAGGACTGGTTATTTCGGACATAAGAAACCCTTTCTATCCGGAGCTGGTGCAGGGCGTGGAAGAACTGGCGGTGGAAAATGATTACAACGTGTTCCTGTGCAATACTGATTATGACATAGAAAAAGGATTAAGATCCATAGGTGCGCTTATAAAGAGAAAGATAGACGGTATAATAGTTGCTTCAAGCCAGGTGGATAGTTCTGTAATAGACCAGTTAATTGATACTGATGTTAATTTTGTTCTGGTTGACTGGTGTAAAAGAAACATAAGAGCAGACAGTCTTTATTTTGACTACAAGGTTGGAATAGCAGAAGCAATTTCTCACCTGATTTCTCTGGGGCATAAGAATATTTATTTTATAAGCGGTCCAAAAAAATTAAAAACAGCAGAGATAAGAATGAGAAATTTTATTGATGCTATAGAGAGTCATAAGGATTCCGGTTTAGGATATAAAATACTGGAAGGCAATCATAAAATTGATGGTGGTTATGAAGCTGCCAGAAGGGTGTTAAAGGAAAAAGGAGTTCCAACAGCAATTTTATGCTCGAATGACCTTACGGCAATTGGAGCCATGAGGGCTCTTCAGAACCAGGGAATCAAAATTCCTGACGATATATCTATTATAGGACTGGATAATATAGCACTAACCGAAATTGTTACCCCGGAGCTTACGACAATAGAGCTTGAAAGATATGAGATAGGGAAAACTGCAATGGAAATGCTTTTAAAAAGGATGAAAGATAAAGATTTGCCCAAGCAAATATGTATTTTTAAAACGAAATTAATCGTAAGGCAGAGTACAGCAAAAAGTAAGGAAACTTATTAATAACATATAGAAATAATATAAATTGAAAGCCGGAGCTTAATATTAAAGCAATTGGAAATAAATAGACAGCAGGTTGACAGAGGATTTATTTTTTTATATCATAAGAAAGCACTTGCGCAAGTGCTTGTTAGGCAGTGTTAATTATAAAAAATAATTGTAAAAATATAAGATATTAAAAAAATATTATTGGAATCCTGTAATTTAAAAATATAGAAATAAAATTTTATATGAAAAAATTAGAACACGATAATCATTTTAAAAAGTTACAGAACATGTATATTGAGAAGTTTACAGAAGGTGAAAAAGAAAGAAAATTTATTACGGAAAAGAAAGAACTTGTAAATATAATATCTCCTGGAAGAGTTAATATAATTGGCGAGCACACGGATTACAATCTGGGACTATCAATAACTGCAGCGATAAATAAGTATATATTTATAACGGGATATAAAAATGGGTCAGATTCTATTGAAGTTTATTCCGAGTATCTGGGTGATTCCGGAAAATTTCTTTTAAAAGATATCACTTTTGATAAAAGCAAGCACTGGATAAATTATATAAAGGGTGTTTTAAAAGAATATGTTGAAAATGGATATAAAATATCCGGTTTTAATATGGTTATAGACAGTAACCTTCCTATAGGTGCCGGTATTAGCTCATCTGCTTCTCTCGAGGTCGGGGTAGCAAAATTTATTGAAGAGCTTTTTGATTTGAGAGTTAGTAAGAAGAGAATTGTAGAAATGTGTAATAGCGCGGAAAATAATTTTGTTGGAGTAAACTGCGGATTTATGGACCAGCTTTCGGTTACATATGGGAAGAAAGATTATGTGATCTTTATAAATTTTAAAGACCTCTCTCACGAATATATTCCATTCAATATAAAAGGTGAACTGATTTTAATTATTAATTCCAGAGAGGAAAGAAATCTTGCACATACTGAGTACAATGAAAGAAGAAAAGAATGCGATGAGGCGGTCAGATTGATATCTGGAATAATAAAAGAAAGAGACATTAATTCTCTGTCGGACATCAGCAGAGAGTTATTATCTGAAGTTAAAGATAAATTACCCGATAAAATCTTTAAAAGGGCCAGGCATGTCGTAACTGAAAATGAAAGAGTTTTACTTGCAAAAGAGTGCCTTCTTGATGGGGATGTCAAAAAACTCGGTATTATATTGCTTGACTCCCATGAAAGCCTGAAGAATGATTATGAAGTATCAACTGATAGACTTGATTACCTGGTTCGAGAGTTAGGCAAAATAAATGGAGTTCATGGAGCAAGATTGATGGGGGCGGGCTTCGGTGGCAGTGTTATAAGCATTGTCGAAAAAGGTATAGCAAATGAAATAATCGATATAATAGGCAGAGGATTCTTAAAGAAATTCAATGATACTCCTGATTTTATTGAATGTCTTCCATCAGATGGAACAGGGAGAGTGCTATTTATGGATTAATCTCTTCCTGTAGATTTTAGGATTTCAAGATTAATAAAGGTAAGAATATTAGAAGTGTAAATTTGACAAAATAATAATAGTTAGTTAAAATGATTAACATCAAATTATTTAAAGATTCTCTTATCAAAATAATCTTATTCATAAAGAGGAATTATAATGCTCTTAAGCTTGTAATGTAAAAACTAATCCCTTAAAAACAAAATAATATACATAACTAGATACAAAAATAAAACCAAAAGAAAATTAAAAAAAGGAGGTGGTTTTCAGACCGTTATTAAGAGAAATCTGCATAATTTGAAAAAAAAATTTAATGCAGAAAATGTCTCGAATATTATTCCGATAAAAGTCGGAAAAAAGTATAATAATAAGAAGGGAGATGTAAAAAATGAAAAAGCTGTTATTATGGACAGTTATTCTTGCAGTCAGCATAGCAATGATTTTATCTTTATCATTGTACGGATGTAAGGAGGAAGAAGCTCCTGCAGAGGCAGGAGAAGTTGCAGCAGGGAAACACTTTGAAGGAATAGATATATGGTTCTTCCCCGGTGGGCCTGAAGGAGGGCCGTTTGCAAGTGTTGTATATAACGGCGCAAAGGCTGCAGAAGAAGACCTGGGTCCTAACGTTACGTATGTCTGGTCTGACTGGAATGTTGAAACAATGATTTCACAGTTTAAGGAAGCTGTTGCAGCAGAGCCCGATGGTATTTGTGTTATGGGGCACCCGGGAGATGTCGCATTGGGTCCTCTGATTGATGATGCTGTATCAAAAGGTATCATAGTAACTAGTCAGAATACCGAACTTCCAGAATCCGAGGCAAAATATGTAGCCAACGGGTTTGGTTATGCTGGTGCTTCTAACTATAATGCCGGACTGTCACTGGGAAGACAGGCAGTAATAGAATTTGATCTTAAAGAAGGAGATAGGGCTCTTGTCTGGGGTCTTCTGGCACAGGCAGACCGCGGGCTAAGATCACAGGGTTGTATAGATGGCCTTGAAGAAGCAGGTCTGGTGGTTGATTACATCGAAATAAGTGACGAAGTGAATGCAGATGCAACACTTGGTACACCTATTGTAAGCGGCTATGTATCAGCAAATCCGGATGTTAAGTTAATAATAACTGACCATGGGGCTCTAACTTCAACAGCCGAAGCTTATGGTAAGGGCGCAGGCCTGGATCCCGGCGAAGTGAACTTTGCAGGGTTCGATCTATCAGCAGCTTCTGTTGAAGCTATTAAATCTGGATACCTGGGACTGGTAATTGACCAGCAGCCATGGCTACAGGGATATCTACCAATCCTGCAGGTTTGCCTGACCAAGACATACTATTTCTCAGGTCTCCATGTAGATACAGGTAGCGGTTTTGTAAACGCAGATAACGTAGACCTTCTTTCTGAACTTGCAGAGAAAGGAATTAGATAACTTATGGAAAATAACGCAGTAAATTCTCCAGCACAAACTCCATCGAAAGATTTACCACTGGTAAAAATGGCAGGTATACACAAATCATATGAGGCAGTTACTGCGTTAAATGGAGTTGATTTTAAAGTCGGGAGGAATGAAATTGTAGGGCTGATAGGAGATAATGGTGCAGGGAAATCTACTCTTATAAAGGTACTTACGGGCGTAGAGAAACAGGATAAGGGGAAGATTTACTGGATGGGTGAAGAAATAAAGAGACAAACAGTTGAAAATTCACGGAATATAGGGATTGAAACTGTTTTTCAGGACAGGGCTCTTGCAGAGAAACAGAATATATGGCGGAATCTTTTTATGGGAAGAGAATTAACCTATGGACGAACGGGATTTATAAAGATTAGCGAATCGCAAAAAGAGGCTATTAAACTGTTAAGGACGATGGTAGGATTAACCCAGTCCGGGCTTTCTCCAAACCTGGGCGTAATAGGTCTATCAGGTGGCGAGAAACAGGGGATAGCTATAGCAAGGGCTCTTTATTTTGATGCTCAATTAATAATCCTGGATGAACCTACCAATAATCTTTCCCTTTCCGAAACAAATAAAGTGCTGGAATTTGTAAAGTGGATAAAAAAGAATGGTAAATCCTGCATTTTTATAACACACAGCATTTATCATGTTTACTCCGTGGCGGAGAGATTCGTGATTATGGATCGCGGCAATATTATAGGGGAGTTTCTTAAGAAGGACCTGTCACTTGATGAGCTTGTTGAGAAGCTGGAATATGTAGCCGTGCATGGCGTATTGAATTAAAATTGTGATATAGCATAAGAACCAGGCTATAGAAAAGATGGGTTTTGCCCTGGTTATAAGAAATTATGCCAGGGCAGAATTATTAATATGATAATTAAAAATGTATTGGGGGACTGAACCCCATTATTTTTAAAATGCAGATTCTGTATAGAGGTAAAGAAATGGGCATAAAAAAGGGACAGTGAAAATGATAGAAAAAATAAAATTAAAAATAAGTGAATCAAAATTGCAGTTGAGCATATTAGGGGTACTGATAATTGTATTTATGGTTTTTATTATTGGAAATCCAGATACTTTTCTTAGCTATAGAATATATTACGCATTTATGTCAACTATTCCCTTTTCAGCTATACTTGCATTATCATTAACACCGGTCGTAATTTTGGGAGAAATTGACCTTTCATTTCCATCAATTGTTGGTTTTTCTGCATGGGTATTTTCGGCTGTATTTAATCAAACAAATAATATTTACCTGGCATTTGTGGCCTGTCTGGCAGTGGGTTTATTTGCCGGTTACTTAAACAGCTTACTGATAGTAAGAGTTGGGATACCTTCTCTGATATTAACGATAGGAATGATGTTTCTCTGGCGCGGACTGGTTTACATAGCAAGCGGTGGTCATGGTATTTCTGTTGTTGGTGCAAAAGGGACAGTTCTTTATAAAGCTCTTGTTGGCAGGATAGGAGGTCTGGTTCCGGCCCAGGCGGTGTGGGCTATTTTAATTGCTTTGTTTTATGCCCTGATATTGAACCGCCACAGATTCGGGGCGCATATACTCTATACCGGTGATGATGAAGTAAGTGCAAAAATGATGGGTGTAAATGTGTCAAAGGTTAAGACAATTGTTTTTATGCAGGTTGGTGTTTGTGCTGCATTTGTGGGTGTCCTGGCAACTCTGGAGGTATTATATCTTTGGCCATCAACAGGTGAAGGGTATCTTATGAAATCGCTGGCATCGGTTTTTATAGGAGGTACCTCAGTTTTTGGAGGAGCAGGAACCATATTTGGAACACTTATCGGAGCTATTATCATGGGTTCACTGGAAGCAGGTATTATTTCGGGTGGAATTTCCGGATTCTGGACGCAATTTGTTTTTGGTCTGGTAATAGTTCTTTCTCTTACAATTTATGCATACATGAATAAAAGGATAAGGCTGGGCAGGAAGATAGTAACGGCTATAAAAAGCCTGGTCAGTAAGAACAGGAATTAGCTGCCTGTTCTTTGCAGTAAAAAGCAACCTGGATATTAAATAGAAAAGTGGTATAGGAGAGATTCAGTTTGGATAAAAGAAAAACCCCAGAAAAAGCAATGGAAATGAAAAGAGTTAGGAAGAACTACAGGGAAGTTAAAAATCTGGGTGAAAGAAAATTCAGTAAAGACCCTGCTATTAAAAAGAGAATAATGATAAAAGAAGACGGCAGGTACCTGATTTATTATGATTTTGATAAATGATATTGATGTAAATGATTGATTTGTAAAATTATCCTAAAAACCGTGGAGGGATAAAATATTAGAATTACGATATGACCCTGTTAAAAGCAGATGGGTTGCAATTGCAACTAAAAGGCAGGAAAGAACATTTCTACCGCCAAAAGATTTCTGTCCCCTATGTCCTACCAAAAATAGCAAAGTGATTACCGAAATTCCTGAAAGCAGTTATGATATCGTGGTCTTTGAGAATAAATTTCCAACACTTAGCAGAAATCCTGACAGGATTGATTTTTCTAAAATCACGCAAAACGAAGATAATTTTCTTTATTCCAGGATGGAGTCCAGGGGAATCTGTGAAGTTGTTTGTTATACACAACAGCACGATTTATTCCTTGAAGATATGCCGGTGGAAAAAATAAAAAATTTAATAAAAGTCTGGCAGGACAGATATTTTAACCTCGGGAACAAAAGCTTTATAAAATATGTTCTTATTTTTGAAAATAAAGGAGAAGAGATAGGCGTTACTCTTTCCCATCCCCATGGCCAGATATATGCTTTTCCTTATATACCTCCGGTTATTCTGGAGGAATTAAAGTCATCAAAAGAATTTTATAGAAAAAATAAAAAATGCCTTCACTGCAATATAATCGAAAGGGAATTAAAAGATGGGAGCCGTATTGTTATCGAAAATGATGATTTTGTCGCTTTTATCCCGTTTTATGCTGCCTGGCCATATGAAGTTCATATTTATTCTATGAAACATACTGGAAACATATGTAAGCTGGGAGAGGAAGAAATTTATTCACTTTCAAAAGTAATAAAAAAATTAATAAACGGTTATAATAAATTATTCGGTTTCAGAATGCCCTATGTTATGGTAATTCACCAGAATCCAACAGATGAAAAAGATTATGGCTATTATCACTTCCATTTTGAATTTTATCCTCCGTACAGGACAAAAAATAAGCTTAAATATATGGCGGGGTGTGAACTGGGAACAGGGACATTTATAAATGATACTCTGCCGGAGGAGAAGGCTGAAGAGCTAAGGAATATAGTTGATAAGACTTAATTTAAGGATAAAATTAATTATCTTATATTTTTAAAGAACAGATAAACAAAAATCGTATTTTTTAATTACTCTCAGGTTGCGTTCGGCGCTACCTAAAATCTTTTTTTAAATTTCTCTGCGTTCGTTATATTAACGGAATTAAAAGTATATTCGTAATGTAAGTTGTATTTAATAACAGAATATAATTAAATAAGAGTTACAGGAGAAGCTTAAAAGGGCAAGAAGGCGCTTTGATGGGTAATAGAAATCTTTACTTTCATAATATGGTTGATAAAATTTAATCAAGATGTAGAATATTTAGAAAGGATAAAATCATAAACCTGGAAAAAAATTATTAAGGAGTACAAATGGTAGAAAAAGCAGAGACTAAAGGTTCAATGATAGGCAACACTCAAGAAATTGATTCTCTAATGGTAAATGCTTTTATGGGGCATGTACCGGATGGTATTTATTTCAAAGACCTTAAAAGCAGGTACATGAGAGCAAATAAAGCTTTTGCGGAGAAATCCTGTGGGATTAAAAACCCCGATGAAGTTATAGGCAAGACAGATTTCGATTTATTCCCGGAAGAGCAGGCAAAACAGGCATATGAAGATGAACAGAAAATTATAAAGACTGGAAGGCCACTGTTAAACGTTGAAAGGAATGAATCAGCGAAAGGGAGAAAAAAAAGGAAGGTTAAGGTAACAAAGATGCCTTTTTATGATAAAAAGGGCAAAATTGTTGGCACATTTGGTATTTCCCGGGATATAGAGGTATGCAAAAGAGGATTATTAAAGCAGACACTTAAAGGGGGGGAAAGAACCTACTTTCAGACTTTTATGGATAACGTACCTGATTCAGTATACTTTAAGGATAAGGAAAGCAGATTTATTTTTATAAATAACGCACTGTTGAGGAATTTAAATATCAAAAACGATAAAGAAGTGATTGGCAAGACAGATCTGGACGTATTTTCAGATGAGCATGCAAAACAGGCATATGAGGATGAACAGAAAATTATAAAAACCGGCAGGCCAATGTTAAATTATGAGGAAAAAGAGACTTTTAAAGACAAACCTGATAGATGGGTATCAACCTCCAAATTTCCATGGTTTGATGAAAATGGTGAGATAATAGGAATATTTGGGATATCAAGCGATATAACTGATAGAAAGAATTTTGAAGCTAATCTGGAAAGACAAACGAGTTTCTTTAATACGTTGATGAACAACATACCTGATTCGGTATATTTTAAAGATACCAAGAGCAGATTTTTGTTGATGAACCTGGCATTAGCAAGAGTTCTTGGTTTAAAAGATCCGGAAGAAGCTTTAGGAAAAACAGATTTTGATTTTTTCAGTGAGGAGCATGCAAGACAGGCATTCGATGATGAACAGAAAATTGTAAAAACCGGCAAGCCAATATTAAATTATGAGGAAAAAGAGACCTGGGAGGGAAGGGAGCCCAGGTGGATTACATCGACAAAGATGCCTTTTTATGATAGGAGAGGGAATATCATTGGTACTTTTGGAATCTCAAGGGATATAACAGATAGAAAGAAAGCAGAAGAAAAAGTGGAATACCTATCATTTCACGACGTCCTTACAGGTCTTTACAACAGAGCATATCTCGAAGAAGAGATAAAGAGACTTGATACTAATAGACAGCTTCCCCTTTCATTAATAATGGGAGATGCAAATGGTCTTAAGTTAATAAACGATGTATACGGGCATGAACAGGGAGACGTATTCTTAAGAAAAGTAGCTGAAATATTGAAAGATGCTTTCAGAAAAGAAGACCTGGTCTCAAGGTGGGGAGGGGATGAGTTTATAGTGCTTCTTCCAAGGACAGAAGTCAAAGAATCACAGGAAATTATTAAAAGAGTAAGCAGGATGTGCAGGGAAAGAAGCACTCCAAATATGCCTATCAGCATATCGCTCGGAGTTGCAGCAAAAAAAAGACCGGATGAGGATATTGACGATATATTAAAGCAGGCTGAAGATATGATGTACAGGAAAAAGTTCTCTGAGAGTAAGTCTGCCCAGGAAACTCTTATAGAATCATTTAAGAGCAGCATAGAAAAAGAAAGTTCTGAGGAGGGAATTAGCCCGGAGAAAAAGGAAAGCTATGCACTTTCAATTGCTAAAAAATTAAAACTCTCCCTGACAAAGCTTGAAGAACTAAAACTCCTGATAAATCTTCATAATATAGGCAAGCTTGCACTGGTAGACGAAATAATGTCCAAAAAAGGCAGGCTTACAAAAGAAGAATGGAAGATAATAAAGGAAGTTCCAATGATAGGATACCGTATTGCAGAATCATCCTCCCAGCTTAAACCTATTGCAGAGGCGATACTATCCCATCATGAATGGTATGATGGTAACGGGTATCCGAGAGGAATAAAGGGAGATGAAATACCGGTACTCTCGAGAATATCTTTTCTTATTAATTCTTATGAAGCTATGATAAGTGATAGGCCATACCGTAAGAGGATGACAAAAAAGCAGGCGATAGAAGAGATAAGAAAATACAGTGGAAAACAATTTGACCCGAAGATAGCCAATCTTTTTATAAATATTCTGGAAAGGGAGTTAAAGGAATCATAATTTAAAGTCATTTGTTATCGGATATCTCCTATCCCTGCCAAATGCTCTTGGGGTTATCTTAACTCCTGGTGAGCCCTGTCTTCTTTTATATTCGCTTGAGTCAACCATATTAATTACTTCTCTGACTGTTTCTGGCTCAAACCCCTTCCTTATAATTGAGAGATAACCCAGATCTTCTTCTATATAAGATTTTAGTATAGAGTCAAGTGTTTCGTAGGGTGGTAATTTATCCTCATCCTTTTGGTCCGGTTTAAGTTCGGCGGATGGTACCTTGGTAATAATATTTTTTGGGATTATATTCTTATATTTTTTATTTAAAAATTTGCAGATGTCATAGACCATTGTTTTATATACGTCCTTAATAGGAGAAAACCCGCCTGCCATATCACCGTAAAGCGTGCAATAGCCGACGCTTATCTCACTTTTGTTACCTGTAGATAAAACCATCCACCTATATTCATTGGCAAGAGCCATTATAATATTTCCTCTTATGCGGGCCTGAAGGTTCTCTTTTGTTATACTTATTTTGGTGTTTTTGAATATAGAATTCAAATTTTTAAGATAACAATTATATATATCTGTGATTGGAATGGTTAGATACATTATACCGAGATTATTACATAACTTCACAGAGTCTTTAATGCTTCCGGTGGAAGAATAAGGAGAAGGCATAAGTACTCCATAAACATTTTCCTTTCCAAGCGCAAGAGTAGCGATTACTGCGGTAAGAGCAGAATCTATCCCGCCACTTAAAGCAATTACTACTTTATTGAATTTATTTTTTCTTACATAATCTTTTGTACCGAGAATAAGAGCCTGCAATATCTCTTCGTAAGAAGAAGCAATATCCAGGCAGCTTTTCATGGTACCATTTTGTTTTAAAAATTTTTTGTTTTTATAGACAGGTTTATATTTTAAGTCGATAAGGTTAGGAAGCTTGCGTACTTTTACAAGTTCTGACTTTTCTTTTTCAATTTTTTTCCTGTTTTTGTATTTTGAGGATTTTATTTTCTCAATATCAAAGTCGTATATTAAAACATCTTCAGCAAAAGACTTTGCGTGAGCCAGAATGCTGCCTTTTTCATTAATTATTAAGCTGTTACCATCAAATACAAGCTCATCCTGCCCGCCGACAATATTCAGGTAGGCAATATTTACAAGGTTATCCATTGCCGCACCAGACAGTACATTCAATCTTTCTTTTATTTTTTCTGTGTGATAAGGGGATGCAGATATGTTTATTATTATACCGGCTCCTCCAAGGATCGATTGAGCTTTTGCAGGTCCGTCGGGATGAAATATGTCCTCACAGATGTTAATCCCTATAATAATACCGGCTACGTTGAAAGTATAATTTTCACTGCCTTTACTGAAATATCTTTCTTCATCAAATACAGAATAGTTGGGAAGAAATTGTTTATTGTATACAGACTTTACCATACCATTGTAGAGTAAAGCTGCTGAATTATATATTTCTTTTTTTATCCTGTTGACAAAACCTACTATAGAAATAATACCGGGGTTTAGACTCTTTAACTTATCTAAATATTTTATATTTTCATTGATAAAAGCACTTTTCATAAGTAAATCTTCCGGGGGGTATCCTGTAATAGAAAGTTCCGGGAAGACTGCTATATCAGCATCATAATTTTTTGCTGCACGGATATGGGAAGCAATAATATCATAATTACCCTTAATGTCTCCTACGGTTGGATTAATTTGTGCTAGATACAGTCTCAAGGTTGAAAATTTTTTATCCATCTTCTAAAAAGAATGTTATCTGGTTTGGTAAAACTTCCTCTTAAAGTTTTTTAAAGTTTGCCCTGTTCAGGCGTTTTCTATATAGTTTTAATGTTATGAAGAAAAAACTATCATTGATTTTTAATACTGTCAATAATTTATGAGAAGGTACAGTTTAATTTATATTATTTTAAATCAGGCTTTCTTGTTTGCTGGTTTGGAATAAAATTAATTTAGCAAGATAAAGATTATGCATGATGGTATGAAATCTGATATAGAAGTATTAATGAACAAAAAATAAATGTAGAATGTTTTCTTAAATATGTTAAAATTTGTTAGTTTTTATCTAAACAGCTTGGATATATGATAAGAGGTTTTTAATACCGGGTTATTAATTATTAACAATTAGAAAGGATTGAGGGGTGAGGGTTACCCTGTGAATAAGTTAGCGAGGATACTCTCATATATTTTTGATGGTTCTATTATCTCGATACCGATTATTATAATTATTTGTTTAATGGTTGAAGATAATAGAATCGAGGCAGTTAGCTGGGCTTTTATATGTTTATTATTTGGGACAGCGATTCCCTTCCTTTACATAGCTCTACTGTACAGGAGGAAAGAAATAGGTGACATGCATATACCCGAAAAAGAAGACAGGATGAAGCCGCTGCTTGTTTCGGTTGCAAGCTATGCTGTATGTTTCGCTATTCTATATATTTTTAATGGACCATTATTTTTAAAATCCTTACTGGCAGTCAGCCTGGCTTCCGCTGTTATCTTTACCATAATTACTTATTTCTGGAAAATAAGTCTTCACGCCGGCTGGGTTACATTCGTTGTTATTACATTCAACGTTCTGTTTGGAAGATGGATGTTAATTATGATACCGCTCATTCCTGTAATAGGGTGGGCAAGGGTAAGGATAAAGAAACACACTGTCAGCCAGGTAATATTTGGTGCCGGAGTATCTACCATAACGAGCTTTCTGATTTATTATAATTATGGTTTTATTCATATTTCTTAAGAAATCTGAAAGACAGTCTATTTAAGACAGTGTATTTAAGATTTACTGAATCCTTTATATTAAATTCATTATCTGTAAATTAGAAATAGCGCTGTGGAAAATATAAAGAGCAACCAGTTCAGCAAATACCATGATGAGGGAAATTATAGAAGGCAGGATTAAGTATTTGCTTAATAGCTTTTGTGCTTTATGTGAGAATGGCGGCATTAAAAGAACTATTGTAAGATTGATAAAGTAGAAAGTGAATATAATCGAGAAGCCGGTAAGGTAGTAATAAAAATAACCAAGGGAACTGATACGAAGGAGAGTAACTACAATAAAAGTAATAATTATCAGAGTATAAATTGCAAAACCGGGTGGCTCCTTAAATATTTTTTTCGTTTCCGTATTTTTATAATACTGAAATGTAAAGATAGGATAGAGTATAATTGAAATTGAAGAACCAAAAAGAGCCCCGCTTATAAAACGCAAATTATTATTGGTATTGTAAAGGCCAAAGTTTGATGCGACCCCGTCGATAAGGAAAAATAAGAAAAAGAGCAAAAGAATAATAAGAATATATCTTGGAGGGAGATCGCTTTCTTTTTTTCTGAACATTATGAATAAAATAACTGTTGCAACCAGAAAGCCAGTATAGAAGCCGCAGCACCTTGAACAGACAGGCATGATAACATTACCAAAGTCAAGGCTTCTTATAGATAGCTGATGGCATACAGAGAATCCTATTATTTCTATTAAAGAGTTAATTGCTGATATCTTCTTAATCCTTTCTGTTAAAAATATATTTTTTATTTTTATAAGAAGTAAGATTATTTAATTTTAGTTGATAACTCAAGCAATACTGGAAATATTAATAAAATTATAGTTTTATAATTACATTATTGGTAGAATTTTAAATGGTTATTGAAAATATTTTTTTATTATTATTTTATTTTTTAAATTTGAAATTTATTTTATTTAAGGAAGGTTTTTATGATTTGCGATTTTCACACACATACGTTTCTGTCTGACGGAGAAAACAGCCCTATAGAGCTTATAAGATTTGCAGTTGCCAGAGGATATAGCTACATAGCCCTTACTGACCATGTGAGCTACTCCAATATTGATTTTATAATATCGAGTTTGAAAAAAGATTGCGAGCTTGCGGAGAAGTTCTGGAATATAAAAGCAATCCCCGGGGTAGAGCTTACCAATGTTCCTGCTAAAAGCATAGAGGAGATGGCAAAAGAATCAAAGAGGCTGGGAGCAAGAATAGTTGTGGTTCACGGCGAGACGATAGTCGAAAGTGTTGAGCCCGGGACAAATCTGGAGGCTATCAGGTCTAAATACGTAGACATCCTTGCTCACCCTGGTTTCCTTAAACTGGAGGAGGCAAAACTCGCTGCTGAAAATGATATTTTTATAGAAATTTCTTCAAGAGCAGGCCACAGTCTTACAAATGGGGTTGTAGCAAGTGTTGGAAGAGAAGCAGGCGTAAAATTCTTAATAAATAGCGATGCTCATGTTCACGAAGATCTTTTTATCTCAGATAAACAGAGGAAGATTGGTCTGGCATCAGGGCTAAAGGAAAGCGAAGTTGCTGAGATTTTTGATAAGAATATCGGGGAAGTTATACATAGAGCCGGTTATTGATG
>CAZKVH010000016.1:0-36430 GCA_964556165.1 uncultured Actinomycetota bacterium
GCTGTTTTATTAGAAATAAATAAAGTTCCGATAATATACATTATGTTAACTTTTATATTTATTAAATAATACATTATTATAAAGGTAATAATTTATTATTTTTTTAATCACATATATAACTCCCCTTTTAATGTGATCACTGTTCTATTGATCATAAGAATAAAATTTATTTTTTAAATAGAATTAAATTAGATATGAAAAGAATGTAAAGAAATTATAGTTTTTTAATTATAATTGCGGGGCTTCCTGCAGCCATACAATTATCAGGAATTGAATCTAAAACAAGAGAATGGGCACCAATAGTCGAATTATCCCCTATTCTAAGGGGACCGAGAATAGTGGTATTGGTATAAAGAATAACATTATTGCCTATAACAGGGTAACCGGGCTCGCCGTGATGAAAAATAGAATGGCCCAGACCTCCTATAACGACATTTGAAAAAATACTTACATTATCACCTATCTTCACTCCCCTGCCTATAATAACACCGGAGCTGTGCCATATTTTGAATCCTGAGCCAATCTCAGCTCCAGGGTCTATTTCAGCTCCGTTAAAGAAAAAATTTACCCTGCTTAGAAATTCGGCAAGCAATCTTAATTTTATTTTATATAGCATGTGATAAAACCTATAAAAAATTAAAGCCTGGACTCCTGGTTTAACGAGAAATATCCTAATAGCACCCCAGATTGTTGGTCTGCCTCTCATAGTACCGTATTTACTGAAAAGTTGCTTTATGTCTCCTCTCAAACTTCCGGCTGAAGATTTTTTTTTATTATTTTTTTTCATTTACAGGGTATGTATTTTTTATTACTCTTGCGTGTATGTTATATTAATAAATGTTATAACCTTAGATTCTGGGAATAATTCTATTTGTGAAGCTAAACATACAAAACCTGAAAACTGTAATACTGGATTTATAAATCTATTAATCTTTACTTATTTATGTATTTGAATAATAAGCTATTGTAATCCTTCTTATAAAATAACTTTATATTTATTTCAGGATACAATTCCCTTAGTTTTTTTATCTTATAATTTTTTCTCGTAACAAGCTTCTGGTTAAGAGTTGTAAGCTCTATATAAAGATTAATATCTGGTAGATAAAAATCAGGTGTAAAACTTACTTCAGGATTGCCATTCTCATCTATATCCAGTATGAATGTTCTTGGTTCGTATTTCCATCTTATTTTATAAAAATCAAGTATCTTGCTAAATTCTTCCTCACTTTTGTGTGCGAATTTTATTTTTTTAATATTTTTATCTTCTTTAGGATATGTATTCTTTCTTAATTTTAATAGATTTTTACCCATAAAATTTCAGGTTACCCCCAATTCTTGATGTGATTATTAGTAACTTATATATTTTTTATTTATTTCTTCCCTTTCATTATTTTTAGATAAATATTGTTTTATATCTCCATTTAAATCCAGATATACCCTGCCAAGCGCAATTCCAAAGACCCCCTGGCCGCTTTTAAGCGTATCTATTATTTCACTATCCGAATTACATGCATAAACTGTATTTCCATCTGATATTAGAGTTAATTTTAAGAAGCTGTCATCTTCACTATCATTATTATATTCATCAAGATATGTCTTGGTTTTCCTGAGTTTCTGAAGGCTTATTCCTGCTTCCATTAATCTTTTTATGACTTTTAGTTTCATTAAGTCACTGAAACTATACATCCTCCTGCTTCCATAGCCCTCTGCCCCATTAATTGATGGCTTAATAAAATTTGTGCGGTCATAATAATCGATTTGCTTATAAGTAAGGCCTATTATTTTACATACATCTGAAGCGCTATAAATCTTTTTTATTACATTATCCTGCATGATAATTACCGGTTTAAATGTATCTCAGTAAAAATATATTTTTTACTTACATTGTTATAATTCTAATTACATCATTGTAATTACACTATTGTAATTTTAAAATTTATTTAGAACAAAGTCAATACAATAAAGGCATAGGGCTTGTAATAAAAAGATGTTTAAAAAAAATTGACAGAATATCTATTTTTCTTCATCAAAATCTTCAGGGGTTATATGGTTGAGGAATTCTTTAAATTTTTTTACTTCCTCATCAATTGATTGTATTTCGAGTCCGCTTGACTCAAGAACATGTTCTGCTACAAAGATATCACATTTAATCCTTACAGCAGTCGCGATTGCATCTGAGGGTCTTGAGTCAACTCTTATAACCTTACTGTCCTTATTTTTTATATTTATTATGGCATAAAATGTGTTATCCTTTAAATCTGTTATTTCTATGTTATTAATGCTTATATTTAAATCATTTATAATATTTATAATCAAATCGTGAGTCATTGGTCTAGGTGTCTTTATATTTGACATTTCAAGAGCAATTGCAGATGCTTCATAGGGCCCAATCCATATAGGAAGATACCTGTTACCTTTCTCTTCTTTTAAAAGCAGGATTGGCCTTTGTGAAGGGACCTCTATCCTTACTCCTTCAAGCTTCATCTTAATTAAATTAGGTACTTTCTCGCTATTCATATGTACTTATACTTTATATCAAAAGTGTTTTTTTATAATTCTATAGCTAAAGATACAACATGATTTTATCATTAATTTTATATTATATTATAAGTCAAAAATTTAAAATACATAATATTAGCTTTTTACCTTGATAAGTTCTTTTGTGAATGTACTAACTGGTTTAGCTGCTTTTTAAAGATTCTATATCTTTTTTTACTGTGTCTAATCTAAGCTCATATATAGATTTTAGATTTCTAAACTTCTGTTTATAATCAAGTCCATAACCTACTATGTATTTCTCCCCTATCGTGAAGCCGGAGTATTTTATATCTATATCCGATATTCTTCTAATATCTCTATTTAGAAGAGTGCATATCTCGATACTTTTTGGATATCTAGATCTAAGATTTCTTAATAAATAACTTATAGTCAGACCGGTATCTATAATATCTTCCACAATCAATACATCCCTGTCTTCTATGGACTCGTCAAGGTCTTTTGTAATCCTAACAACACCTGTGGAAGTACCATTGATACCGTATGAAGAAATACTCATAAAATCTATACTGAGAGGAAGATTGATTTCCTTTATCAGGTCAACTAAAAAAATAACTCCTCCCTTTAGAACACTTACCAGAAGTATATCTTTATACCTGTAATCTTTTGTTATCTCTCTTCCAAGCTCAGAAACTCTTTTTTTGATATCATCACTGGTAAATAATACTTTTCCTATGATATTATTTTTTATCAGTTCCTTTTCTGTGTTTTTACTCAAAATATTACCATGATTGATATTTTTTAATATGACACACTACTTCTATCGCTATCTATTATGGCTACCCAGGTGAGACCGGCGTTAAATAAGACTATATCACCGTTATCATTCTTAAATTCAAAAGGTTCAATAATTGAGCTTCTTTCCCATGTGCCCTCTATTGCCTTTCCATCCATAAAAAAGATTGCCTTCCCCGGTATACCATTTGAAGTATGCGTTCTTATTAGCATATGACCTTTATCATCAAAAGGCCCTTCTACATCCGTGTACATAACAATTATATTTTTTGCTTCAATCTGAATTCCAGTTTCGCGGTCTATATGAGGTGACCCTGCTATATATTTTAGATAATTATTATTTTCACTGTTATATTTAAATTCAGTCATATAACCATCAGTGGAAAAGTCTATAATTATATCAGAAATGTTTCCTGTTTCGGAACCAGATGCGTCTTTTTTAAATCTTAAAGGAGATTGCCCTCCTTCAAGCGAATACCCTGCATTTTCTGCTTCTTTCCTTAACTGTATAGTAGACATAGCAGCAGTATGTTCTGTAATGCTGCTTCTGTTATAATCCCTCCAGAATGATGCATTTGCAACAATTGAGCTTTCGGGAGGTTCCGGTTCTCCAATTGAAGTCAATACATCAATATCCATACCTTCAATTACCTTATATGCATTAGCAAATGAATCCTTATGTGTACCAAAAAAAGTATAAATGGGGTCAAGGCTTCTTGCTATTTCGGCATAGTATATTCTCGCACTTCTTATTGGTGCAACTAACTCTGTATCATATGAAGAATACACTGCTATATATCTTGTTATCCCATATTCATCTTCTGCCTCAAAGATTATATCGGCATAAATAAGTCCGGATTGAGGTCTTGCATCAGGGTAAAGATTATTAATCATTATTGCAAGCGGTCTTTGATCCTTTACAGAATCAGAAATCTCAAGGCCGCTAAATCTATTTATATTTCCGGTTATTTCTTCTCCGGCTACACCTCCCTGCTCCTCAACTTCTGGAGATGTTTCTTCTTCCGTCTCTTCTTCGGTTACTTCTTCCTCTCCTTCCGGTTCTGATATAATATTCTCTTTTTGAGTATCATCTGCTTTGCACCCGTTAAAGATTATTACCGAAGTAATCATAACCAGAGTTAAAACTGATATCATTATTAGCCAATTATTTATTTTTTCCTTTTTAAAAACCAATTTTTTCTACCTCCAGATTTTTTTTATAAGACCCTTTTTGATAATAAATTTTTAACTATTATAAATATAAATATTAAAAAATAAAATACTACAATTACTATTATTGAGATAATAGTCTTTTTATCACTCTTATCGGAAAGCTCCTGATAAACAAATTCACTTTCTATATTTTCCTTTGAAATTAAATCTACTTCTTTTAATTTATTATCATTTAAAAAGATTGACATCTTTCCCAGTACATCACTTTTTTTAACAGGAAGGGATATGTCTTTACTTAAATTATGTTCAAATTCCACTTTATCCTCATTGATGTTTAAAAGACCTGTATAATCAGATTCCGGATATAGATTTATATTAATGCTAGTCTCTTCTCCTGTGCTTACAGATATTGCTGGCTCTCTGGAGTCTACAATCATGGTGTATTTTAAATTATCATAAGCCCAGTCCAGCAGTTTAAGAATATCATTGTCTCTTTCTTCCAGAGACACACTGTTTAGCACTACTGTTATCAGTCTTAAATCTTCCTTCTCGGAGTAAATTGCCATACAGTAACCTGCATTGTCTGTATATCCTGTTTTAATTCCTTTTATGTAATCATTTGTAAGTAGAGTATTTGTGTTTGTAATTTCAATTTCCCTATTATTTATTTTTATAATATCTTCTTTAATACTAACTATATCGCTGAAAGTATCATCTTCCATACAATAAGAAGCAATTTTTGCCATATCCAGAGCTGTAGACTTATGTGATGGATAAATATCATCAAGGCCATTTACACTCTCAAATGTTGAGCTTTCTGCTCCAATCTCTTTTGCTTTATTATTCATTAAATCAATAAAATCTTCTGTGCTCCCTGAGATATGTTCTGCAAGAGCAATTATAGCATTGTTATGGGAACTTATGAGTGAAGCCTTAAGTAGATCTATTAGACTTACATCATCACCTGTATTAAGTTTAAATGAAGAATGATTCCTTCCTGATGCATTTTTAGTTATTTCTACAATTTCATCAAAGTTCCCGATATTTTCAATAGCTATAATTGAAGATAACATTTTGGTTAAACTTGCAGGATATAATTTGTTCCGGGAATTTTTTTCCCACAAAATATCTCCTGTATCATAATTAATAACAATTGCAGACTCCGCATTGATATTGATATATGTATCATAGATAGCGCTATCCTGTTTATATGGATTGCAGTAAATTTTATCAGTAATGAAAAGGTTACCAAAAGAATAAAGAACAAAGATGAAAACAAATACTAATAATATTATATGTATTAAATTTTTTTTATGCTTTCTTCGACTTAAAGAAGAAGGGGGTCCACCTATCATTTATATTTTTCCAGAAACTTTCTATTCTCTTTTTTTACTAAAAGTTCTTGAAAATCGCAGAGCATTCTCTCAAGCCTGCCAACATTTCTTATTGCTCTGTTACGTTCATCTTTTTTACTTGACATAAGTAATGGTAAAATAATCTGCTGTATGAAAGCAGATTGACGGCTCGCGAAGTTTTCAAATAGCTTTAGATGTTTTACGTATATTCCATATTTCAAAAGCTCGCTTACAATTTTTAGAATTTCTATGTCATTATCATTTATTACATATCTCCCATTTTCTTCTTTCCAGTCAAAAATATCGTTCTCAATCAATTCATCAATATAGTATTTTGGAAATTTAAACTTCTTGTTCAAATCTAATGCTGAATAAAGGCCTGGTTCATGAGCTGTTTTGTATTCATCTTCAAATTTAAGCTTTGAATCCTGCGAAATATATTCACTTTCACTTATAAATTTTTTAAAATCTCTTGAACTAAGCTTTTCCTTTATAACTTCCAGTGGCATATAAAATTCTTTCTGCATTTTCAAGATATAGTTTAATTTTTCTATATCTTCCTTGAAATAAATTCTGTACTTGTTTGATGCCCTGGCGGGAGTTAAAAGGCCTTCTGACTCAAGAAATCTTAGCTTGCTACTGCTCAGGTCAGGATATATCTTCTTCATTTTTTTTACTATCTTGCCTATTGTAAGATAATTCTTTTCCATATCTTTTTTAGAAGCTTTTGTGCTCATCTAAAGCCTTTTTCTTTAATAAATTTAAGATGATTGAAAAAATAAAAATACATATTTTCCAATTTGTATCCTGTCCATATTTCTCAACAATGAATTTTCCATTATTTTACCATTTATATAACTTCCATTTAGACTTCCTGAATCCTTTATTACAAAATCTTCGCCTTCTCTGCTAATTACAGCATGCTTTCTTGAGACCGTAATATCATCAAGAAATATATCTGACTCGGGATTTCTTCCAATTGTAATATGTTTTTTATTAATAAAAAAACTTTCTCCAATATTAGGGCCCTTTATTATTACCAGTCCACTCCTGCCCGGAGGCATTTTTTTTATATCTTCAAGTATTTCAATTGATATGTCTTCTATGTATTCTGCTTTTTTATCTTTTATTGATTCTGTTTGATTTTTAGATTCCGGTTCAATATCCATATCTTGTTAAATTGACTAAAAATTACGTAAAATTATTATATCTCTATTTATATAATACTTTACCTGTTATGGTCGGGACGAGAGGATTTGAACCTCCGACCCCCAGTACCCCATACTGGTGCGCTAGCCAAACTGCGCCACGTCCCGCATATTTACATTTTAAGATAATACTGGTTAATAGTAAAGTTATTGATTTAATCAATTTCTTCAATCTCAGATTTAAACTTTCTTGTCATTAATTTTTTTACAGATTCAATTGGATTAAGCCCTTTATAAATAATTTTATAGATACACTCTGTTATTGGAACCTCTATCCCTATTTTTCTGGATAAATTATATACTGCCTTCGTCGTATTAACACCTTCAGCAACCATATACATGCTTTCTAAAATATCATTGATTTTTTCACCTTTTGCTATTCTTTCACCTATACTCCTATTCCTGCTTTTTTCACTTATACATGTAGCAATCAGATCTCCCATACCCGCTACACCTGAGAATGTCGTCCTATTTGCACCAAGCCTGACTCCTAATTTTGTTAGCTCATATAAACCTCTCGTTATAATCGAAGCTTTGGTATTTGCCTTATACCCCAATCCATCAGAAATTCCTGCCGCAATTGCTATTATATTCTTTACGGAACCTCCAATTTCCACTCCAACAACATCAGTATTTGTGTAAATCCTGAACCTGTCATTCGATATTATTTTCTGTATATATTTAAGTAATTCTTTATTTGATGATGCAACAACCGAAACACTCGGAAGGCCACTTGCTATCTCCGGAGCAATATTCGGACCTGATAATACACAGATTTTAGATCTCAGTTTTTCCGGTAACGTTTCTTCCATTACCTGTGATAATCTCAAATTAGTATCTGTCTCCAGTCCTTTAGCAAGGTTAAGTACACATTTTATTTTACCCTGATTTTTTTCAAGGCTTTCACGAAAACCAGAAATTATTTCTCTAAGAACATGAGAAGGAACAGCAAAAATTATAATCTCTGACATGCTTGAAACACTATTTTTACCAGTTAAAGGGGCCACATTATCCGTTATGTATAAGTCACCCGTATACTTCGTGTTCTTTCTATAATTTTTTATTTCATCATAAGTAACTCTGCTTCTTACCCATAAATTAACGTTGTATCCTCTCATTGCAAGCATTACTGAAAAAGTTGTACCCCAGCTCCCTGCTCCTATAACTGTTATATTTGTTTTTCTATTCATATTATTTATTAAATTATAAAACAGAATTCAATATTTAAATTTAAAGTAAAGAGGAACACCTGTAAAACCAAATTTTTCACGTATTCTGTTTTCTACATACCTTCTTACATTTACTCTCTTCCCTATATCAATATTAGAAAAAACCAGAAAAACAGGAGGAGCAGTTTTAATCTGTCTTATAAACTTTATCTTAAACCTCCTGCCCTTGATATAAATACCCTCCTCTTCTCTTTCCTTTTTTTTAAAAAAGTTTGTCAATTCACTATCCGGTATTATTTTTTTTCTTTCAGAGACCAGAAAATTTATCATTTTAATGATTTTTTCTGTACCTTCTTTTTTAAGAGCACTAATTTTTAATGAAGGTATATAAACGGCAAAACTTAATTTAAGTTCAAACATTCTTATAATGCCACCAAGCGTTTCGCTGTCAATACTATCAATTTTATTGAATATAACACAGGTGCTGACTCCTTTTTGTGTGCACAACTCTATAATTTTTATATCCTGATTGGCTACTTCCCTGCTGCAATCTATTAAAACAAGACTTACATCGGAATTTTCTATAGCTTCAATTGTTCTTATTTCACTATAGTAATCCAGACTTTTCAACTTCCCTTTTTTTCTTCTTATTCCTGCTGTATCTACGAATTTATATTTTTTTTCACCTATTTTTACTATGCTATCTATGCTATCCCTAGTTGTTCCTTCTACTTCATCCACTATTGCTCTTTCTTCTTTTGTTATAACATTAAACAAAGTAGATTTACCCGAGTTGGGTCTTCCCAGTATTGATATAGATGGTATTCCCTCATTTTCTAAATCTTTAAATAAATCCTGATTTGAATCAAATTCCTTTACCACTTCGTCTAACAGGTCTCCTATATTTCTTCCATTAAGTGCCGATATTTTAAAAGGATACCCAAGTCCGAACTTAAGGTAATCTTCAGTAAAAAGAATTTCTTTTTCGTCATCACATTTATTTCCAGCGAAAATTATCTTTTTGTTTGTTTTTCTCAGCATATTTGCTACCTCTTCATCAAGAGGAGATACTGGCTGCTTTAAATCTACCACAAAAATAATTAAATCTGATTCTTCTATGGCTCTTTTAGTTTGTAAAAACATCTGAATGTTTATATTTTCTTTTAACTTTAAATTAATCCCACCGGTATCAAGTAAAAAAAATGATTTGCCGTTCCAGTCTGCTCTGTAATATTTTCTATCACGTGTAATCATAGGTTCTTTATCTACAATAGCCTCTCTTTTCCCGCATATCCTGTTAATTAAAGTAGACTTACCGGAATTTGGTTTTCCGACTACTGCAACCTTTGGAATACTGTAATTTAAAGATTCTTTTTTAAATGATTCTTTCATATTTGCAATTTTTCAATAACTTTTTTTACATTCATTATATCTTTTACAGGTGTTGAAGCGCCTCCACTTATGCCGGCGCTTTTTTTATTAGTAAACCATTCCGGCTTAAGCTCTCTGTAGCTTTCAATATGATAAGTTGCATCATTGATCTTTTTTGCTATTTCCTTAAGATGCCCCGTATTTGCGCTATCTTTCCCCCCTACAATAATCATTATATCAACTTCTTTTGCGAGATTTCTTGTTGATTCCTGCATCTTTTCAGTAGTGTCACAAATAGTGTTATTTATCAGCAACTCTCTTGCTTTATCAAGTAATTTATTTATTATGAGGAAAAACTTTTCCCTTGTTTGAGTTGTTTGAGAAACCACTCCAATTTTATCTGTGAACTTTAGCTTTTCCGCATCATGTTCACTTTCTATTACCGCATATCTGTCATTTAAAACACAACCTTTTATTCCAAGTACTTCCGGATGATTTTTATTCCCTATAATTACAACAAAATAACCGCTTTCTGAAAGTAGCCTTGCCTTCGACTGCGCTCTTTTTACAAAAGGACATGTCGTGTCAACAATTATAGCTTTCTTCTCTGACTTTATTTTATTTATTAAGTCCGGAGACATTCCATGAGACCTTATAATAAATACACTTTTATTTTTTATTTCTTTTATATTTTTAACTGATACAAGGCCTTTTCTTGATAATTCATCCATAACTCCTGGATTATGAATAATAGAACCCAGAGTGAATATTTTTTTCCCCTCTTTACTGTATTTTTCTATAGTCTCTTCTGTCAATTTTAATGCTCTTTTTACTCCGAAGCAGTATCCTGAGTAATCTGCAATTTTTATTTTCATTTTTTTAAACTTTCAGACATTTTTATATTTTACTTTATCTTAGCATAAATTTTTCCTATTTCTTCCATTAATCTATTTAGAACCTCGTCTATTGCTTTCTTTTTGTCATATTTTTTTAATATTTCTTCTACATTTATCAAATCACCTGCAATTATTTTTATCTCAGGGAAAAATAATCTTTTGTGGGGTTTTTGAATTATCTTATTTGTGCCACTTAAAGCTACTGGTAAAATAGATGTCCTGCTGAATACTGAAATGAACCCTATCCCTTTCTTACCTTCTCTTAAAATACCATCCGTAGACCTTGTGCCTTCTGGAAAAAGGCCCAGGGTATTTCCATTTTCTAATACTTTAAATGAAGTTTCAAAAGCCTGCCTGTCAAAAGAATTTCTTTTCACAGGAAAAGCATTAAAAAAAGTTACAAGATTGGCTACAAACTTATTACCGTATAATTCCTTTTTTGCCATAAAATATATACATCTCGGGATAAAAGCACCAATAACTACAGGGTCCACATAACTCATGTGATTGGAGCATATAATAAGCTTTCCTTTTAATGGTGTTTTATTTATATCTATCGTTTTTACTCTGTATAATATCCTGAATATAACCCTTAAAAAAAATTGTACTGCTTTATAAAAAATTAGGTAGAACTTACCGTGTTTTGTTTTTAACATCTTGCCTCTGATAATATAATCCCTTGATTTTATCAACTACCTCTTTTATTGATAAACCCGTAGTATCAATTAAAATTCCATTTTCAGGTATTATTAGCGGGCTATTCTCTCTGCTGCTATCAATTTTATCTCTGCTAATTATTTCATTCTTTATTATATCTCTTTTCAATGATTGCCCTACTTTTTTTATCTGCAAATCCCTTCTTTTTATTCTCTCATTAAGACTTGCAGTGAGAAATATTTTTAACGCTGCATCAGGACATACTACACTCCCAGTATCTCTTCCTTCAAGAACCGCATTACCGTTCTTTGTTAATTTCCTTTGTAAATTAACAAGATATTTTCTAACTCCCGAAAGCTTTGACACAATTGAAACTGCTTCTCCAACTTCTCTACTCCTAATTTCATCAGTAAAGTCTTCTCCATTTATTTTAACCATTGTATATTTACTTTCATCTCCGGCATTACTATCAATTTCAAGGATTATACTTTTTGCAAGTTTTAGAATAGATTCTTCATCTTCATAGCTTATATTATTTTTAATGGCTATAAGAGTTATTGCCCGGTACATCGCACCTGTATCAATATATTTAAGGCCCAGATCTCGTGCTAAAATTTTGGCTACAGTACTTTTACCGCTGCCTGCAGGACCGTCTATTGTAATAATGTTTGAAGTCATCTTTATTTATATAAATAATTTTAAATCCAGAATTTCTATAAAAAAATTTGTTTCAGCACAATGATTTCTTTAGATTGTATTTAAAGCCAGGAAAAGAAGTATTAATACAATCTGAATCAAGAATAGATACCTTGCCTGACGAACTCAATGCAAGTATTGAAAGAGACATGGCAATCCTATGATCTCCATAACTATCTACAGTTCCTTCACCAGCCTTGAAATTTCTATCTCCATTTATCACCATTCCGTCTTTTTCTTCTCTGATATCAACGCCTAATTTTTTAAATTGAGTTACAATAGCTTTTATCCTATCGCTTTCTTTATATCTTAGCTCCTGTGCCCCTCTTATAATTGTCGTGCCCTCTGCAAATGCTGCAGCGACACATAACACCGGTATTTCATCTATGATAATAGGAATATTCTCCTCTTCTAATTTTATTGATTTTAATTCACTGGAAAAAGTTTCAATATCTGCAACAGGTTCATTATTTATTATTCTTTTATTTTTAATAGTTATTTTACCACCCATTTTTCTTAGAGTTTCCAGTATATAACTTCTTGTATCATTTATACCTACGTCTCTTATAATTGTATGGGATTTTTTAAGTATCAGAGTTGCAACTATAAAGTAGGCTGCTGAAGAAATGTCCCCCGGTATATATATTCTCTTACCATTTAATTTATTACCCGGTATTAGTTTTACATACTTACCATTATAGCTAATATCAGCTCCTAAATATTCCAGCATCCTCTCTGTATGGTCTCTTGAGGTTTGAGGTAATACTATTTCCGTAGGACCCTTTGCATTTAGAGCAGCTAATAATATACATGACTTAACCTGAGCACTTGAGTTCTTAAGTTCAATTTTTTTCCCTTCCAGAAGAGGATTACCGAATATGACCAGAGGAGCTTTTAAATTATTTTCTCTACCATATATTTTTGCCCCCATAAATCTGAGTGGTTCTATTATCCTGTCCATAGGCCTGTTATTTATTGATTTATCGCCGCTTAAAACCGACATAAAATTAGTTGCTGACAGGACCCCGCTCATTACCCTGATTGTGGTTCCCGAATTCCCCACATTAAGGACCCTATCGGGTTCTTTAAAACTTTTTACCCCCCTACCATAAACAACCAGGTTACCATTTATTTTTTCTATTCTTACACCTAATTCCTTAAGTATATTCAAAGTATTTATACAGTCTTCACATAAAAGGAAATTTTCTATTACAACATTGTCATCTATCATAGAGGATATTATTATGCTTCTGTGGGAAATTGATTTATCGCCCGGGATTTTTATTTCGCCTTTTATGGAATTTGCTCCGTGTATTTCCATTTTTAATCGCCAAGAACCTTTTTTACACTAGCTTCATAACCTTCTTTTTCTATAGCTTTTTTAGCAATTTTTCCAGCATCTTCACCTTGAACCAAAACTTTAAGGATTCCACCACTGCTAAATTCCGTTGAGTGGAATATAGATATATCTTCTATGTTAATTCCGTGTGAACTTATAGCTCTTGTTATCTCACTTAAGACACCTGCCCTATCCTGCATTGATACTCTTACTTCATATAGATTTGATATATCTTTCTCTATAAACTTGGGAAGATTTATTCTAGCTTTTTGAGCTTTTAAATAATGCTCTTTTATTGATTCAGAATTGTTATTCTTAAGATACTCCTTAAATTTTGTAAGGTACTTTATATAATCGTCTATAGATTTTATAAGTTTATCTTTATTCTCCAGACTTATGTCAAGCCACATTTTTATATTTGCAGCTGCAATTCTTGTCATATCCCTGAATCCACCCGCACATAGTTTGAATAAATTTTTCATGCTTTTTTGTTTATCATCAATCATATCTACCAGATTTGTTGAGAGAACATGTGGAAGGTGGCTTATCAATGCCACGTTTTCATCGTGCTCTTTAGGCTCTATTGAAATTACCTTTGCACCAATCTTAGAGAGAATTGAATGTAATGTAGCCAGAGGCTCAGACATTGTGGTATCTGTTGGAGTAAGGATATAAAATGTGTTCTTAAATAAATCATTTGTGGCACTTAGAATTCCTTCATTTTCCGAGCCAGCCATAGGATGACCCCCTATAAAAACCACTCCCTCTGGTAATATCTCATTGACTCTGTTTACTATTTTTTCTTTAGCACTTCCAACATCTGTAATAATAGCTCCTTTTTTCAGATAATCTTTTATATTGCTTACAACTTCAACTATATCACTAATAGGCGTTGCTATTATTATTAAATCTGCATCACGAACTGCATCTTCGTAATTCCGTGCGATTACATCAATTATATTCCTGTATTTGGCTATGCTCATTGTTTCTTCTTTAACATCATAACCGCTTATTAAGAAGTCTTTATTAATACTTTTTAAGGACAGTGCAATTGAACCTCCAATAAGACCCAGACCTATTACTGCTATTTTTTTAATATTCTTCATTTTTAACTGCTTTTTAAAAATCTAATGTTAATATTAATTATAATATAAATTATTTAAGAAAATATCTTATTAATATATAAAAATTATTACAATTTGTGAATAATAACTTATAAATTTTCCGGCTGGGTCTTAGTCATGTCCCCTATATTCTTCTTTATAGTTAATACTATCAATATGTTCACCAATAGATTAAAATTTATTAACAGTTCCACCCTTCTGCTTTCACAGTTATTTCTTCATCTATATTATATTTTTCTATTATATTTTTTGAAGTTATTACACTGCTTGTTATATCTTTTATAAAAACATCTACCGGCATAATTGCATTTATTGATACTGATTCACCCGGAAATATAAAAATACAGTTATCGCTCCAGAAGACCGGTGCAAGAATTTCACCTGTTTTTTTACCATATAATTTAATCCATATAAAAAATGCAATATATTTTCCACCATTTTTAACATTTATATCTATATAATAATTATTATCATCTCTTCTTTTGACATCATATGAGATATCGATACTGGTGCGCGGCATATTCCTCATCAGGCTCATATCAGCATAAGTTTTTTGATGAGGTTGATACCAGGAATCCTTTCCTGTAAAAATATCTTTATCTTTTGTTAACCAGTATAATTGTCTGCTTTTTACAGTATCACCTTTTTTTATATATAGACTTAAAAAATATACTTTCGAAAGTTCGTGTATATCCGGTAGTTTAAAAACTTTTTTTTTGCTTTCCTTCCGTATACCTACTCTCATTTTCTTTGAGAGTTTTTCAGTCAGGTCAAAATTATAAACATTTATTGATATCTCCAGTTCACTGTAATCTTCTTGTCCGTTGTTGACAATCCAGATAGAATAATCGTCATATGAATACTGGATATGTAACGGCTCGCATGCTTTTTTTGTTCCAAAAAACGCTCCTGTCGGGTTTGAATAATAGTCATAAAGCTGCCAGATAAGAGAGGGCCATGGACTGTTTAACATCCATCCGATAATCCCTGTTGCTTCCGGGAAGTTCCTGTTATGTGCTTCGTACATTGCCCTCCAGGATTCATAACCCATCACTTGTGCAGTTTTTATATAACTATCCATATCCTCTGGTTTTCCATATCTTTTCGTAATTGCAACATCAACTCTTTTTGTATTATTAAATAATCTACCAACTCCTGCGTGATGATTCCAGGACGTGCTGCCATTAAATATCTGCTCAACAGGCATCATCTTTTTTAAACTTTCCATAAAAGGGATACAAATATCCGGACAGGTTTCTGTGTTGAATCCTCCAGCATACCCTGCCCTACTCCTATCATACCAGTATACCGGAGGAACATATGAATAGGGTCCTCTCATTTTGAATCCCGTAATACCTGAAAGTTTTGATTTTTTATGTGATGCGCTTGAAATTGCAGGAAGATTTTTATATGTTTCATTAATAACTTTCAGATAAACTTTTTCTACATTTTCCGGTGGAGGAAAATCACTGCCATATAGCCATGTGATAAATGAGGGGTGATTGCGGAGCCTCAAAATCTGTGACCTTTCGGATTCACTGGCTATATTAATATCATGGCTTTTCCACCTTCGCCATTTCTCAAAATGATTACAGCATGGCCAACCTGCAATAATCATTATCCCTTTTTTATCACATAGATTCCATAAATAATCAGTGGCAAGCTTCCCTTCGAGGCGTATTGCATTTAAATTTAGATTTACAATAAAATCAGTATCAATTTCATCCTGTCTCTCTGACTGGCGCAACATAAGATCGGGTGTCCAGGCGGCACCCCGTATCAAAATCTTTTTACCATTGACTATAAACTGTCTTGAGCCATACTCGTTAATGAAAGCTTTTATGTCTCTTATTCCAAAAGTAACTTCTGCACTATCCGAAATTTCGTCTTTACTTCTAATATCTATCTGATTGTACCTAATGGCCTTTGATTTATTGTCAGGGTTTCCGTATTTTTTCACTCTTAATATAGTTTTAAGTTTATAAAGTTGAGGGCTTCCCAGCTGATACGGCCACCACAGACGCGGATTCTTTAATCTAAGACCGGGAAAATCCGTGGAAGAAAATATAACTTTCCTTTTAGAGAGAGGCATCAAAGTAATGTTTTTACAAAATTTAAACTCTTCTATTTCACACTTAATCTCAGCATCTATGACAGAACTGTATGTATTTATTATATCTGTTTCAATTTTAATCTCTGCCCGGTTAAATGTATCTTTTTCAATTTCTGTATGAACGAATATATTTTTCAATGCAGCAGGTCCAGTCGAGTACAGAACTACAGGTTGCCATATTCCCATGTTATCATCAGGCATGCCGGGCGCCCAGTCAATAAAAGTAAGTGCCAGGTCATAAGGCCCAGGTGAAAATACCTCAACCGCCAGAGTATTTATCTTTCCGAAAAGTATAAAATCAGTAACATCAAAATCATACAGCCGGAAAGTCCCCTTCACGTAATCTTTATCGAAAATCTTTTTTCCATTTAGCCAGATATTCGCAGAATAATTAATACCTCTAAAATTAAGCCATATACGCTTCTGTTTGAATTCATTTTCTATATTAAACTCTCTTCTATACCACCATGGATTTCTGAAAGGGCTGTTTTTTGGTTTTTTCTGAAGGGAAAAAATTATATCCCTTCTTTTTTTAAAGCCTGTCGATTTTTCCAGGTTCAATCCGTAATAAGGGTCGTCATATACACCGTTATCTACCAGTGTTGACATTACAGTACCGGGAATTTTTGTTCTGTACCACTTATCTGTATTGTAATCCGCCTCTGAGATTTCTTCACCACTATCAACTATGTCCTCAGAATATGCCAGAAACCAGTTGTCTTCCAGTACTCTTTTCATCTTTTTTTAGATTATATATAAATTAGTTATAAAATGGTTTTAATATTAAAATTCTTGCCTGTTTAAAGTATAACAAATGTTAAAAGCAAAAAAGTGCAAAATAGTTTGTTTCTTTTTAATTAAAGCTTTGAATTTGATTTAATATAATCAATAAGTTCATCCACCTGTGTAAAAGCAAGGCAGGTAACCGTATCAGCGCTCCCATAATAAATTGTTATTCGGCCTGTTGGTGCATCACATAGTGCAGAGCACGGGAATACTACATTTGGAACATCCCCAACACACTCATATATTTTTTGTGGTGAGAGTAGATAAGGCTCGGTTCTGTACAAAACTTTCCAGGGCTCATCAATATCAAGTAATGCAGCTCCTGCACTGTATACAAAACCATTGCAGGAGGTTAGAACACCATGGTATATGAGCAGCCAGCCCTCTATTGTTTCAATTGGCGTTGCGCCTGCCCCTATTTTTGTTGATTGCCAACCATAAGTAGGAGACATAACGTGGCGGTGTTTACCCCAGTGACACATATCAGGACTCTCACTATAGAAAATATCTCCAAAGGGTGTATGCCCATTATCACTTGGTCGGTTAAGCATAGCATATTTACCTTTCATTTTCCTGGGGAACAGCACTCCGTTCCTGTTAAAAGGAAGGTATGCATTTTCAAGCTGGTAGAATTTTTTGAAATCATAAGTATAACCAACACCTATAGTAGGACCATGATACCAGTTACACCAGGTAACATAATATCTATCTTCTATCCAGCATACACGGGGGTCATAACCATATACGAAGTTCCCTAATTCGGGGTCATCGCTTATGAATTTTATTCGCTCGTTTTCTATTTTCCAGTTAATGCCGTCCTTACTTCTTCCAATATGAAGCTGCATATAACGGCGCCTGTCATCACAACGAAATACTCCGGCGAATTCACCCCTGAATGGAACAACAGCACTGTTGAAAATACTATTTGAGGAAGGTATAAGATCCCTCGGGATAATAGGATTATTCTTATAACGCCACACCACATATTCATAACCATCAGGTTTTTCCTCCCATGGAATATTTGGCAACGAAGAACCCCTGATTGTTTGTTTTGCTTTATTCATTGCCTTCCCCTCTTACAATACATTCTTTCCATAAATCAGACATATTAACTTTATTTTAAATTTTATTAAAATTAAGATTTATTAATCCTTATTTAATTACCAGTATATTAAAAAAACAAAATAGACTACTCTTTTAAAACTTTATAAAAATTAACAATTCTATTATCTTATTATTCTACTATAGATTTCTGATTTATTAACCATAAAAAATTCAAAAATTTTCATAAATTTAAAAATTTTTAAACTTAATCTATTGACAACAATTTTTAATTTTGATATCTTCTTCTTATCTTAGAACAGGAGGCAACTTTCAGAGAGAGCTTGATTTTAAATTTGAAAAAACTTAAAAACAGGTTAATGATTTGAAAAGTCCCTGAGAAAAGTTCTAAGAATGACCCCGAGATGTTGAGTAGTCTAACGCGCTAGCTATGACGAAAGATAACTCGGGGTTTTTTATTTACTGATCTACAGAAACTTTTTATAAGCACAAGATAATAAGCATAATCTTAACCATTAATTAACGATGTTTTTTCTCTTTTAGGCCTCAGTAAATAAATTATTAAAATGCTTATTGCAGCAAATATAAATACCACTACCTCGGCAGGAAAAACTCCATACTTATAATTTACATAAACTGAAACGAAATCTACTGATATATGGTAAAATATCGCAATCAATATAAGATAATATTTTCTTTTTATAAATGCACTTACGATTAAAACTGATAATGAAATTTGTATTGCAATAGCGAAGATTCTTTCCATTGCACCTAAGAGTGGTAAATACCAATCGATACTGGTAAGTTGTGTTAGTATAGAAGGAGGTAGAATATCAGGAAAAAATTTATATGATAAGAAACTAACCAGAACCGAGATACCAACAAAAATCATTGATTCTCCTCCCCCACCATGACCGATACCGTACATTACACCCTTTTCAAAACTTTTTTGTTTAATAATAGCCCCGAGTGCTATTATCCTTACACCTTCTTCAAATAAACCTGCGGTTACAGATGCAAACAAACCTGCTAGAAGGAAAGCGGAATCTCCTATAAAATTGTCCAATATAATTAAATTAACAAAAGAGTTTAGCGGTATTCTTATAAGTGAAGCCAAAAAAAATATTATTCCAAGAAAAAATATAGCCCAGGAAACTTTATATTTCTTCCAGATAAAAATAGCGAGGATTACCGGTATTATTATCTCTAATACAATCGATATAACATAAGAAATATCAAGCAGCATATTCCTCCTGAATTCATCTCATACCAGGCAATTTTTTTATATAATTTACTTATATATGCAAGTTATAATTGCTTATATAACCCGGGATTACAATGAAAATGAATATATTATATAAATTTAATTAAAGTATCAATTACTTTTAAGTAACTCGGAATACTCTGGAACAACATCTTCAATAAACTTCTTCATTCCTTCTCTGGTTTTATAATGTGCAACAGCACACTCCAGCACATCCATTGGAACAGTGGCTATATCTGCGCCCGCAAGTGCCGCTTCTCTTAGCTGTCTCGGGTTCCTTATACTCGAAGCAAGGACTTTCGTATTATTTATATTATAATTTTTAAAAATCGACTTTATCTGCTCTACAAGGTCAATTCCCGAAACAATACCGTTATCTTCTAAAAGCTTGTTATTTTTTTCTATTCCATATGAATTGAAGTAGTCTGATTTTTCAAAATTTATTTTATTCTGATATCTAATAAAATCATCTACTCTTCCAGCAAATGGGCTTACAAACCCTGCACCTGCTTTAGCTGCTAAAAGAGCCTGCTCTGGTGTAAAAACAAGTGTACAGTTTACAGGAATTTTAGATTCCGTTAGTTCTTTGATAGCTCTTATGCCATCAAAACTATTTGCACTATCTTCTTCAAAAGAAGGACTTACCGGTATTTTTATATAAACATTTCCACCAACAGGATTAAAAATTCTATGAATCTTTTTACCTTCTTCAACCATCCCCTCAAAATCCGTACTGATTACTTCAAGGCTTACCGGCAGGCCCTTAGCAACTATAAGTATATCTTTTATATATTTTTCAATGTCAATTGTTTTGTTTTTTGATTTTTCGTTTTCTACAGCTTTTTTTATAAGTGACGGATTGGTTGTCACTCCATCCAATATTCCATAAGATTTAGCTTTCTTTATATCTTCAATCTTACCCGAGTCTATAAATATTTTAATCTTAATCAGCCTCCTCTTAAATTTTCAATTTTATTACTTAGCCAAGATTTCTTTAACTTTTCCTATTATTGCTTTGCTTGATATCTCTTCAAAATCAAGCAGTTCGTAAGGTTTCCCGCTTCTTGGAATTTTTCTAACAGCAAGCATGTATACAGGACTTTTTTCTGATGCAACACTTTTTACAGCTTCTCCAAGTCCTCCTTCTGCAAAATGATCTTCTACAGTTATTATTGCTCCCGTTTCTTCCTGGGCCTTCGCAATTGCTTCCCTATCAACAGGTTTAACACTGTAAACATCGATTACACGTATTGATATGTTTTCTTTTTTCAATTCATCATAAGCTTTCAGGGCTTCGTGTAATGTTATCCCTGCTGCACAAACGGTAGCTCTATCATTTTCGCTTACTCTTAAAGTTTTACTTCCCCCGATTTCAAAATCTTCGCTGCTATCATAAATAACAGGCGTATCCATTCTTGTTGTTCTTATGTATACATTACCATAATGCGCCGCAGCTTTCTCAACCAGTTTTTCTGTAGAAATAGCATCTGATGGATAAATCACAACGCTATTAAGCTGGGCCCTGAACATTGCAATATCCTCGAGTCCCATCTGGGAAGGTCCGTCCTCACCAATTGAAACACCGGCGTGAGAACCAACGAATTTTATATTTGTATTTGAATAACCGCTCATTCTTATCTGGTCAAAAGCTCTTGTCAAAAATGCTGCAAATGTTGATACAAAAGGAATTTTACCTCTTGATGCAAGTCCTAATGCAGTACCAATCATATTCTGTTCGGCTATATACATCTCAAAATATCTATCCGGGAATTTTTCTTTAAAAATTTCAGCATAAGTAGAATTACTTACTTCTGCATCAAGTACAACTATATCCGGAAATTTTTTGAAAATGTTAACAAGCGCAATGCCATAAGCCTTTCTTGTAGACATGCTATCTGTATTTATAGCAGTTACATCGTAATCTTTAATCTCTCCAGAGCTCGCGTCACATTTATCAGGTTCCGCAATGCTTTTTGTTATATTCTTATCAATATCACCTATATCTGCCAGCGCTTCATCAAGCTTATCGGCAGGCAGCGCTTTACCGTGCCATCCATCTTTATTCTCAATAGAACTAACTCCTTTTCCCTTTATAGTTTTTGCTATAATCATTGTAGGCTTCCCCTTTACCTGAAGAGCATGCCTGTATGCGGACGAAATCTCTTTAAAATCATGTCCATCTATTGTCACAGTTTCCCATCCAAACGAGCTTATCCTTTTTTCATAAGCTTCTATATCCCATCCATACATGGTCTGGCCTCTCTGACCAAGCCTGTTCACATCCAGGATACATATAAGATTGTCAAGCTTATAATATTCTGCTATCTGAATTGCTTCCCACTGAGACCCTTCAGTCATTTCACTATCACCGAGTAATACATAAGTCTTATATGGCAATTTATCAATATATTTTGCGTTTAATGAAATCCCAACTCCAATAGAAAGGCCCTGTCCAAGTGACCCTGTTGATGCTTCTGTATAAGGAAAAACCGGAGTAGGATGCCCTTCCAGACGGCTACCAAATTTCCTGAGAGTAAGAATTTCTTCCTCTGTTATGACACCTGCAGCTGCCCATAGTGAATATAAAAGAGGAGATGCATGACCTTTAGAAAAAACAAGCCTATCATTATTTATATAAGATGGGTCATTTATATTGAATTTAAAAAAACCACCAAATAATAAATCGGTCATTAATTCTACAGCAGATAAAGAAGAAGAAGGATGACCCGAGCCAGCTTTTGTTGTTGAAACAAGAATAAAATACCTTACTAGCTTAGCTAATTTCTCCAGATTATTATTTTTTTCCAATTTTCCCCCAATCATTATCGTAAATTTTTATTTGATCTTAATAATAACAAATTAAAATTTTAAATTAAATACTACCAAAAATAAATGTTCCGGTTTATAAAAATTAAATTTTTTTAATGCTAATCAAGTTCTATATTATTAAATTCAATATCTTCTACACTGAAATTAAATTCCTGTTCGACTAAAGGAATTTCATCATCCCAGGAATATATAAATCCGTCATAATAATAACTACTGTGGTCCATTGTTTCATATTCATACAGGTAGCCCGAGCCCCTTTCCGTTAAAATATTTAAATAATAGTTTGGAGAAAAAAAGTTTTCCTCCGGTGTAATATCAACCGGCAACCAGCCGTAACCCGGGAACTTTACCTCAACCCATACATGGCCCATGCTAATTTCTCTTTCCTGTTCATGCAATATTGAATATACAGGAATTCCAGCAGCAAGTCTTGACGGTATGCCCGCCGCTCTTAGCAGTGCAGTATAAAGTATAGCGTAATCGGAACATACTCCTGCTTTTCTATCCAATATTTCAGATGCGTAAAGGAACTGGTAATTTTCAGTTTCAGCTCTCTCATAATCATAGCGCATGTTTCCAATCACGAAATTATAAATAATTTCAGCTTTTTTTACCGTATCTACCTCATTTCTAATTAGCGATTCTGCGGTATTTCTTATTTTAGAATTATCCGAGTCTATAAATGAATCGTCCAGGGTATATTCTACCAAATCTTCATCATCCTCATCATAAGATAAATTTCCGCATTCAATATCCTGATATCCGAACTCAGAAGAAATCAAGTCTATAATTGTTGATACTGTAATAATTTCTCCTGCACCAAGTATTTCGTCAATTTTAAAATGTAATAATAAATTCCAGTCATTATCAAGTATCTCGCTAACATCAGAATAATTAGTAGTATAATTGTTTACTATCTGAAAAGGATAATGCGTCTGTGGAATTCTCATAAAACACTCTATTTCTTTAAGATTTTTTTCGCTCCTGTTAATAAGAGAATATTCAATCTTGATTGTGACGTCATGTTTAATACTATTAGTTACAGGTAGAATTACCTCTGCAGTACTCAATATCTCTTTTTTTTCGCTTTTATTAAATCCATCCGAGGCAATAAGCTTTACATCATGTTGGCCGGGCTCATTAAAATAATAATAAAAAGATTCTTCTTCCGAACATTTTTTATCATTAATTAACCATGTGTAAGAAAGGTCATCTCCGTCAGGGTCAAAAGTATTTCTTGCTGAAAAATATACAGGATTTTTTATCTGAAAATAATCACCCCCAAAAGTATCTCCAAAAACTTCTATAGATGGTTGCGGAGCGACATTTTTGTTATTGTCTTCATCGACATAAAGTTTATCTTTTCCTTCTTTTTTAATTTTCTCACCTGATAATTTTATTATCCTCATTCCTTCAAAACCATCTGCAACATAGCAGTAGTTTCCTTTTATAGTCACATCATATGAAACACCACCGGTATTTAAACCATCTGCAATAAAAGGATTTTCACTGTCACTTACATCTATAGCGTAAATCCCACCTGATAAAATTGATAAATAAATATAATTGCCAGCAGAACTCATTTCCCAGGCTCCACCGGGTACTCTGCATTCTCCAGCAGGATTTAAGTTAAAAGGGTCTTTTATATCGATAATTTGAAATACGCTGTTATCATATCTCTCATTATTTTCATCTAATTTACAACCGGAAGCATAGGCATAATCATCAATTACATATATTCCACATAAGTTAGAACTAATAATACAGGAATCTGCAATTTCAGGATTTTTTTTATCACTTAAATCTATTGATAGAATTTTACTTTGTTTTTCGTATTCTTCTTCCTCGTAATCATAGAAGTTAACATCCAAAAACGCTACATCGTTTTTTACCCATAAATTTGATGGTAATCCTTCCAGATAATATATTCCCTCGATTTCTGGTTTTTCTTTTACCGAGATATTAACTATTTCGAGGCTGCTGATATCTTCCTCATCACTTTCAGCTGTGGTTATTATATAAGCATAATTTTCATCTATAAATAATCCGGATGCTGACCTTTTATCACTTTCATTACTGCTATATTCTCCAATAAGAAGAGGATTTTCTTTGTTACTTATATCCACTATGTAAAACCCTCCTGTGAGAGAATAATTATTTGCATCATTAAATATTATCTTTGTATATGAAATATAGGCATAATCGCCCTTCACGATAACTATATTGGCAGAATCAACATCTCTGCATATACCTGTTATTAAAGGGTTACTCTTATCTTTTACATTAATTACATAAAGATATCCAAGATCATTTGTAAGGTAAGCATAATCCCCGCTAACATTCAAATCTATAGCCTGACCGGGTATTCTAAGTGTACTTACAAAGGCTGCGTCAGGAATTCCAGAGAATTCTTCTTCATATGGTATTTCTTCTTTTATACTGCTCGCGGAATCTGATTTTTTTATTCCGCAGGAATTATTCGAAACAACAATCAATAATAAGAAAAGAGCCATTAAAGTAACCATTAAATTATTTAATTTTATGGATTTAAACAATTTTAAACCTTTAGACATTTTTGAGCCCAATCATAAAAAATTACTTAATCTAATTGAAATCTTTTAGTGGAGGAAGTTCCTTAACACTTTCAAGCCCAAGGATTTCCATAAACCTTTCTGATACCTTATATGTCATTGGGTTTCCCTGTTCCTTAAGCTTTCCCGCTTCTTTTATCAGTCCCTTTTCAAGAAGAGTTAATACAACACTATCCGCCCTTACTCCCCTTATTTCTGCAATTTGTGTTCTAGTAACAGGTTGCTTGTAGCATATAATAGAAAGTGTCTCAAGCGCAGCCTGGGATATATAAGATCTTATATTTGATTTCACGAAATTTGAAAGTACCTCGCTTATCGAAGGATTGGAATACATTTTAAAACCTCCAGCAATTCTTCTTATAATAAACCCCCTATTTTCATCTATGTATTCCATCTCCAATAATTTAATTATTTCATCAAGTTTCCTTTCGGTTATACTAAGGGCAGAGGTTATTTCTCCCGGTTTTACTACTCCTTCAGAAATAAATAGTATTCCCTCCACGCATGTTTTAAGCAAAATGTCTTTTTTATTTTCGTCTTTATTTTTATTTTTTTCCATGATAATTGATTTTAATTATTTTATTTCTGTTTTTATTAACTTTCATTAATCTTTAATAGTTACTTTAACCTTCTTATTATGATACTTCCGAAACTTTCAAATTGCTCAATATCGATAACACCTTTTTTATAAAGCTCAAGTATTGAAAGAAAGCTTATTATTTTTTCAATAACTCTCTCATATCTTGATGAAATTTCTCTGAATGTCAAATTTTCCTTTTCGTATAACATATCACTTATTCTATCCATCTCTTCAAATATATTTATATTTGCGCTGTGGTTATAATAATCCTGCAGATTCAATTTCTCATCTCTATATTTTATAAGTTTTGATGCAGTCAAAAATATATTATTAATTGTTATATCTCCCGTAAAGTCAGGCATCAACTTAAAAAATTTTTCTTCTAAAGGAGCCTCTCTTATATAATAAAGATACTCTTTTTCATAAAGGCTTCTAAAATAATTAGATATTTTTTTAAATATGATATATTCATCTTCTCTCTTCTTCAAAATATCATCTTTTGTAGATTCTTCTTCTTCATTAATGACCTTTCTTTTAGAAGGTATAAGAGATCTTGACTTTATCTCTATTAAAATTGAAGCGATATACACAAAACCAGAGAGGGTATCAATCAGTATATTCTTATTTTTTTTAACATAATTTATAAATTCTTTTATGATACTGCTAAGATTTATCTCATAAATATTTTCTTTTCTTTTCTGGACAAGTTCCAGAAGAAGCGAAATAGAACCCCTGAACTTATCGTATTCTATTAGATATTCTTCACTTTCTATGTAACTTACCAATTAATCTATACCCATCTTCTTTCTTACATCAGAAATTGTTCTTGCAGCAATTTCCCCCACATATTTTTTACCTTCATCGAGTATATCGTATATGTAATTTATATCACTTTTTATCTTGTTTCTTTTCTCACGGAAACTCTCAAGTGAGTTATAAATAATTGTGGAAATTTCTTTTTTGCACTCAGTACACCCTATTTTCCCCTTTCTACACCTATCTTCAATTTCTTTTATATCTTCTCCCTTATATATCTTATAAAATTTAAATATGTCACAAACCTCAGGATGACCCGGGTCATTACGGTGTACCCTTCCGGGATCTGTTATCATCATGTTTATTTTACTTTTTATAGTTTCGAAATCATCTGACAGAAATATTGCATTATTGTAACTTTTAGACATTTTTCTGCCATCTGTTCCCGGAACTCTTGCAGCTTTCGATAACATTTCTTTAGGTTCTGTGAAATATTTTCCATAAAGACCATTAAATCTTCGAGCTATTTCCCTTGTAATCTCAAGATGGGGCAACTGGTCTTCTCCTACAGGAATTATATCTGAATTAACTATAAGAATATCTGCAGCCATAAGAACCGGATAGGAAAGAAAACCAAGAGTAGATATATCTTTAGACTTCAGCTCATTCATCTGTTCTTTATAAGTTGGACAGCGTTCAAGCCAGGACAGTGGAGTAATCATTGATAGATAAATTGTTAACTCTGCAATCTGCGGTATATCTGACTGTCTGTAAAGATGCGTGTACTCGGGGTCAACTCCTAAAGCAACAAGGTCAACAGCACATTCAATCAAATCAGATTTAATATTTTTTGGATTATGATATTCTGTAAATAGAGCATGCCAGTCAACAAGAAAGAAAAAATTTTCGTACTCTTTTTGATACTTTACCATATTGCTTATATTCCCATAAAGATGACCGATATGTAATTTCCCGGTCGGCCTGAAGCCAGTAAGCATTTTCTTTTTCATTTAAAACTCCTGTTTCTAATAGTCTGAAGATCTAAGGCAATAAGTATTGCCACCATATACATATATTATAAATAAAGTTAAATACCGGAGATAGTATGGTCCATAATAGTCCTCCACCGAGAAATATTAATATAAAAATAAAGATAAATCCAAATCTTCCAATGCTCAAATATTTATACATAGCTTCACCCGGTAAAAACGAAGCCAGTATTTTTGAACCATCGAGTGGTGGTATTGGAATAAAATTAAAAATAGCTAAAAATACGTTTATATATATAGCATTTTGAAAAATCGAATTTAAAATTTCAAGAGCTCTGTACCCCATGCTATCATAATCCAGAGGCAACCTTACCAGTATGTAAAATATATAAAAAAATAGACCATATATGAGGCCTACAACAAAAGCAAATATTAAATTTGCAACAGGGCCCGCCAGTGATGTATAACGTATTCCTTTCCTATAATTATTAAAATATGACGGATTTATAGGAACCGGCTTTGCGTAACCAAATATTATATTTGATCTAAAAAGAATTAATAGCAAAGGAAGTAATATACTACCAAATAAATCAATATGAGCAACAGGGTTTAAGGTTAGTCTACCCATATTTTTAGCTGTAGGGTCACCGCTTTTATAAGCTATATATCCATGAGCATATTCATGAAAGACAACCCCCAGTATCAGGCCCGGAGCCCATATTAAAAGCTGCCTGAGAAAATCTATTATTGATTGTCCTAAATTTTCCATATAAATATCCTTTTAATTTTTGACTTTATACCATATCAAAATATATTAAATTTGCAAACTTTATGAATGAAGACACCATCAACACAGAAAGACCACTGACTCCAGCTTAAATAATATATAATTATTATGATATTTTTTCTCTTGGATGATATTTAAAATAAACTCCTTTAATATATTCTTTATCAAGATTTGTATATATTTCAGTTGTCGAAATGCTACTGTGCCCCAGCAATTCCTGAACAATTCTCAGGTCAGCCCCCCTCTGAATCATGTGAGTCGCAAAGCTATGTCTGAAAATATGGGGATACAGATTTTTTTTAATATTTATTTTTCTGGCATATTTTTTTAAAATTTTCCAGAAACCCTGCCTCGTCAATTTTTTCCCACTTCTATTTGTAAAAATATAATCTGTCCTTACTTTAAAATTCAATAAATTTCTTGTCTCCCTCAAATATGCTTTTAAAAATTTTAAGGCTTCTTTCCCTACAGGCACTATTCTTTCTTTTCCGCCCTTACCTTTAAATATCAATAATTCTTCTTCGAAATCAATATTTTTCATTTTTAGATTTATGATCTCACTAACCCTTAAACCACATGAATAAAGCAATTCAAACATTGCCCTGTCTCTCAATCCCAGTTTTGTGTTGTATTGTATACTATCAAGAAACTCCTCGACCTCATCTATTCTTAAAACCTCAGGAATCTTCCTGGGTTTAAGAGGATTACTTACTCCTGTCCATAAATTTTTTTTGCATATTCCTTCTATCAACAGAAATTTATAAAAATTTCTTAGCGTTGATAATATTCTTGCAATTGATGATTCGGAATGATTTTCATATAGTTCCTGCATAAAACTTAAAACTTGCTCTTTAGACAGATTGCAATAATTAAGAATATGCTTCTTTTCTAAAAAAGTATTGAATTTTCCAATATCCCTTGAATAAGATTCTATTGTATTGGGCAGCATCAATTTTTCAAATTTAAGATAATCCTTAAACTTTAAGATATAAATATTTAAATTCTTATTTATTGTTTCTTCCATATTCTTGCTTTATTTTTTATTAGATAATCCTGAGCAGTAAGTATGCCTATTATTGTCTTTGCATCCTTTAGTTCACCATTTTTTATATAAGACATAACCTCTCTCATCTTTAATTCAACAATATTTAAAAATTCATCATCTTCAAGTGAATTTTTACCTATATCAAAATCTACAGCTAAATATAAATGCATTTTTTCATCACAGAAACCCGGTGACGAATAAAAAGATATTAAATATATTAGCTCTCCCCCGATACCACCGATTTCTTCCTTTAACTCCCTTCTTGCACATTCAATCGGGGTTTCATTTTTATCAATCTTTCCCGCCGGTATCTCTATTAAAACTTCTCCTACAGGATACCTGTATTGTTTGACAAGCATTACTTTCCCATCTTTGTTAAAGGGTATTATACCAACAGCTCCAGGATGCGTTACTTTTTCCCTTGTTGCAATTTTTTTATTAGGAAGCCTGACCTTATCCAGAAACAGATTTAGTATTTTCCCTTTAAATATCATTTCAGAGCTTATTTTTTCTTCATAAAGATCTTTTTTCATTTTAAAATTCCTATCCTTTTATCGGGTATTTGCAAATTTCTACAATTAAATTTACCAGCTTTATTAACTCTTCTACTTTTACAAACTCACTATTCGTATGTATATTTTCCATTCCGCTGCTTAAATTTATTGATATCTTACCTTTTGAATTAAAAATATTTACATCACTGCCGCCCCCGGATGATATTATTTCAGATTTAATTCCTAACTTATTTATTGCAATCTTTGAAGCTATAACAGGCATTTCATTTTCAGAAATTTCAAATCCATCATATTCCCTTATAATCTTATAATCCAGTTCAGCTCCAGTTTCCCTGGAACCTTTTTCCAGGCTTTTAATAATCTTATCTGTTATTTTTTCTAACTTTGATAATTTTAAACTTCTCGCCTCTAATTCCAGACCGGTATTTTCTGGAACAATATTTCTTGCTGTCCCTCCTTCTATTTTACCCACATTTGATGTACTTTCTTTATCAATTCTCCCTAAAGGCATACTGGAGATAGCTATAGAAGCAGCTTTTATTGCATTAATTCCTTTTTCAGGTTCAACTCCCGCGTGAGCCGATTTTCCTCTGTAACTCGCATTAATTGAATTCTGGTATGGACCACTACTTATTATTTTGCCAATGTCTCCGTCACTGTCAAAAGAAAATCCATACTTTGCTTTAATATCATCCATGTTCAGGTGTTTTGCGCCAACCAATCCTATCTCCTCTGAAATGGTAAACACAACATAAATATCGCCGGTCTTTATATTATTTTCCACTATAAGTGCCATAGCCTCAATTATTGAAGCTACAGCGACCTTGTCATCTCCTCCAAGTATGCAGTCCTTATTCTTATTAAAAACCTTTCCTTCTATTATTACTGGTTTTATATCTCCGTTTACATTAACTGTATCAATGTGGCCTGCAAGAAATATAGGATCGCCACCTGAAGGGTTTTTTGTCGTGTATCTTGCAATTATATTCCCGGCATTGCTTCCAAATTTTTTACCACAATCATCTGTATTTACTTCAAGACCAAGATTTATAAGTTTGCTTTTAACATAGTTAAAAACTTCTTTCTCATTCTTTGAAGGACTTTTTATACTCAATAATTCAAAAAAAACTTTAAGTAGCCTTTCTTTATTTACCATATTCAATTGCACTCCTTAAAAAAATTAAACAATAATTAAACTTCAAACAGGATTTTCTTTTTTTACAAATTTACAAATAGAAAAGATAATTATACCTGTTAATAATAATATAAGCGATATTATACCGGAACACGATACAAGCCTTACAAAAAAATCATAAAAAAACCCTGCCGGGTAGATTGTTATTAAAAGTGAACCCTCATAAAAAGTATAATTACCCTGCGGGAAAAATATTTCATGAAAATTATTGAAAAGGAGAGGAAAATTTTTAAATGAAAAATAAAATATAATAAAAAAAGCAATCATTAATATAGATGAGACAATAAAAACAATGCTTACATCATAAATAAAATTAATAATATTTTTTCTTAATAGAATTAACGTAATAACAAAAAATAAAGCCAGTGAAGTATAATATAAAATAAAAATTTTTCTTAATAGTGCCCTTACATCATAAAGATGTTCCAGCTCGTTACTCTTAAAAGAAAGCAATTCATTTTCTCCTGAATTCTTATATCTTACTTCAAGAGTATCATCTTTATAATCCAGGTCCCTTCTATATTTAAAAAAATCAAAAATTTCCTCTGAGACATTCAGTACATCTTCTTTATTTAAAATTTCAAATACACCATTCTTTTCATACAGATTTTCATAATAATTTAAGCTAAAAATATAATATGCAAGAGGAGTAAATAAAATAATTATTAAAAGTAAAATTGAATTTACTAAAATAAGAATTCTTCTAACTTTTATATATTTATCAATAATAAACATTCTTTTTTAGAAAGATCTTCGTTATAAACCCAGTTTAATGATTTTTTATCGGTGTTTTATAGAAGCTTTTATGAAATCCCGGAATAAAGGATGAGGTCTATCAGGTCTTGACCTGAATTCAGGATGAAATTGAACTGCAACAAACCAGGGATGATCTTTTACTTCAACAATTTCTACAAGATTTTTATCAGGATTTACACCGCTTACTATCATTCCAGCTTCCTCAACGACTTTCCTGTAATTATTATTAAATTCATACCTGTGTCTGTGCCTCTCACAGATCAATCTTTTCTTATAAGCCCCGTAAGCTTTTGTCCCAACCTTCAACCTGCACTTATAACTTCCAAGTCTCATAGTTCCGCCCATATTATTTAAACTCTTTTGTTCCTTCATCAAATCTATTACCGGATTTTTTGTTTCAGTATCAAACTCTGTACTGTTCGCATCTTTTATACCCAGCACATTCCTGGCAAATTCTATCACAGCGCATTGCATACCAAGGCATATACCAAAAAAAGGAATCTTTTTTTCTCTGGCGTATCTTATGGCATTAATCTTTCCACTTATTCCCCTTAGACCAAAACCATATGGAATTAATATTCCATTCATATTAGATAAAACATTATTTTTTATGTTATCTTTTTCCATTGACTCAGAGTCTATAAAGTTAAAACTTACATTTTTTTTAAAGTAATATCCACCATGATTTAAAGACTCTACAATACTTATATAAGCATCTTTTAAATCTACATATTTACCCACTATTCCGATTTCTACATTTCCCTTCAGATGATGTATAGTATCTACCATTTTCTTCCATCCATCTAGATTGGATGTTCCCTGTTCTAATTTTAATTTGGATAGAACTCTTAAATCTAACTTCTGTTCCTGAAGCAATAATGGGACATCGTAAAGATGCTCTGCATCAACAGCTTCTATCGTATCCTGTTCTTCTATATCACAAAAAAGGCTTATTTTCTTTCTTATTCCATCAGATAATTTTTTTTCACTTCTGCAAATTATTATATCAGGTTGTATTCCTATGCTCCTTAATTCTTTTACGCTATGCTGGGTCGGCTTTGATTTAAGTTCCTCTGTTGTCTTTAAATATGGAATATAAGTAACATGAATATAAAGGACATTTTCTTTTCCTACATCTTTTTTAAACTGCCTTATCGCTTCAAGAAAAGGTAGACTTTCTATATCTCCTACAGTACCGCCTATTTCAGTAATAACTATATCAACTTTTCTTCTTGATAATGTTTTCCTCACACATTCTTTTATTTCATCTGTCACATGCGGTATAACCTGAACAGTAGCTCCTAAAAACTTTCCTTTTCTCTCATTATCCAGTACATTCTTATAGATAGTCCCGGAAGTAAAATTATTATACTTTGACAGATCTTCATCAATAAACCTCTCGTAGTGCCCGAGGTCAAGATCTGTCTCTCCTCCATCGACTGTTACAAAAACTTCGCCATGCTGTATTGGATTCATTGTACCCGGGTCTATATTTATATAAGGGTCAAATTTTTGTATTGTAACGCTGTATCCCCTTGACTTTAAAAGCCTTCCCAGAGAAGCTGCAGCTATTCCTTTACCAAGTGATGATAAAACTCCACCTGTAATAAAAATAAACTTAGTTTTCAACCTTTGTTTTCCTTCCGGCTATTTCATTTTTTACAGAGTTACATTTTTCAATAAGTTCCTTCGAATGCATAATTGCAATATCACTTTCATTTAATCCGCTCATCATACGTGAAATTTCTTTTATTTTAGAATTAGAATCTAACTTTTTTATTTTTATCTTCGTTCTCTCATTTTCTACAACCTTATCTATGAAATAATGTACATCAGAAAAACATGCAATCTGTGCAAGATGGGTAATAACTATAACCTGGCAATCTCTCGAAATCTTAAATAATTTTTCACCTACTATTAGAGATATCGCTCCTCCTATGCCGGCATCTATTTCATCAAATATCATAGCCGTTATTTTATCAATAGAGCTTATTACTGATTTAAGGGCAAGCATAATTCTTGATATCTCTCCGCCAGAAGCTATTTTTGCCAGTGGTCTCTCTGATTCTCCCACATTAAGAGATATCAAAAACTCTATATCGTCTATTCCATTTTTGCTAAATTTTATTTTTTTGTTTTCTACTTCAATCTCATCTCCGGTTTTTATAAATTTATGACCCGGAATAAATGATACTGACTTAAAGCCAAGGTCTGCAAGTTCAATACTTATTTTATTTTTTAGTTCAGCTGTTATATCTTTTCTTAATTCACTGAGCATAAAAGCATTTTTTACAACAACTTCTCTTGCTCTTTCATATTCAATCAGCTTTTTATTAATCTCTTTATCAAGGTTTCCAAAACTATCAATTTTAAATTTTAATTCTTTTGCATAACCGTTTATATTATTTAAATCCATATTGTATTTCTTTTTTAGTTCAGACAATTTATAAAGCCTTTCCTGTATGCTATCAAGTTTTTTGCTACTGAAGTCTGATTCAGCAATATAGCTGCCAATGTAATGTTTCAATTCTTCAATTACACTCATAGCAGATGATGTGCTATCATCAAAATTTTTAAAATTATGGTCAATTTCAGAAAGTTCTTTTATGTCTTTGTTTATGATAGCTAAATTTTCTCCCAATGAAGGAGCTTTGTTTCCGTCCCCATCTATTATTTCTTTTATTTCTGAAGCTAAAAGATAAATTTTTTCATAATTTTTAAGAACCCTTGCTTCATTTTCCAGAGTCTCTTCTTCATCTTCCTTAATATTTAAATTTATTATTTCTTCATATTTGTAATTCAAATCTTTTAATTTTTCCTCTTTAATCTTATTTAGTTCTTTCAGACTTACCAGTTCATTTTTCTTTTTTACGTACTCTTTTAGGCTTGTTGAATAATCCTCTTTTACACTTTTTATCCTGTTACCTCCATACCTGTCTATTATATCCAGATGAGTTTTATAATTTAGCAGATACTGATGGTCATGTTGTCCATGAATATCAATGAAGAATTCACCTAATTTCTTTAAATTACCCGTTCTTGTAAAAATTCCATTAATAAAAGCTCTATTTTTCCCTTCTCTGTTTACTTCCCTCGTTATTACAACATCATCAGATTCATCTTCATTTTCTATTATTTTTTCTGACATCAAAAAATCTAAAGAAGCAGGGTTTCTGCTGAAGTCGAAATATCCCTGAACCAGAAGTTTATCCTCCCCATCTCTTATCAATTCTACATCCGCACGTTCACCAATAAGGAGGTTTATAGCTTCAATTATAAGAGTCTTACCGGCTCCGGTTTCACCTGAAAGAACATTTAAACCTTTCTGAAATTTTATTCTTACATCATCTATTATCGCAAAGTTTTTTACCTGTAGTTCTTTAAGCATATTTTTAAAATAAAAGATATATATATCCTGTTTAAATCATCTCAATAAACTTTTCCCTGAAAACTTTAAAGAAGATATTCCTATTAAAAGTTATAAACTTCAGTTTTAACTTAGATTTTTTTATCTCAAACATGTAATCTGGTTCTATCCTTAAAGTTACTGTTTTACCATCCACGCTGACACTATCCTCTTTGTTTCTCGAATTTGTCTTAATCTCTATTTTATTTTCAGGATTCAGAATAATACTTCTATTTAATAATGTGTGCGGGCATATCGGAGTTATAATTAGAATATCGCTTCTCGGCTCTACAATAGGACCTCCTGCTGAGAGCGAATATGCAGTTGAGCCTATTGGTGTTGAAATAATTAATCCATCTGAGGCAAATTCCTTTATTGATATCCCATTTACAATAATTTCAAATCTTATTATTTTCCCGAGCATAGACCTGTTTATAGCAAACTCATTCACCGCCATCGTGTAAGGCCCTGTATCTCTTACTAATTTTCCGTCTTTATAAAATCCTCCCTCAAGGAGTATCCTTTCTTCTATTTCATATTTATTCTCCAATATTTTATTTATAGCTTCGTACATATTTAGTTTATCTACCACAGTCAAAAACCCGAGATTGCCTGCGTTAATTCCCAGTATAGGAGTACCTCTTCTAATAGCATACTTTGAAGCCCTGAGGAAAGTACCGTCTCCACCAACCGATATAATTATGTCACTTTTATTTATAAAATCTTCTTCTGAAACAGGTTGTAATGAAAAATCAACAGCTTCCCTGTCTTTATCCATAAAAAGTGTAGTTATACTCTTTCCTTTTTTGTTTAGATAGCCGAGTAACTTTCTAGCGACTTTTATCGACTCTTTGCTTTCGTAATTAGAAATTATTCCAATGCTTTTCATTTCAAAACTTTAATTATGATTTCTTAAGATTATATCAAATCTAATTATAATAAAAATGTGCCCTGCTAACTACATCTCTGATTATTTTATCATAATTTAGTTTATATTCAGTTCCTTTATCCAATTTTATTAAAAAAATCCAGAATTCTATATTACCTTTTGCTCCTTTTATTTTAGAAAAAGAGAAATCTTTTATTTCGACGGGGAATTCCTTGATATAATCTGTCACTTCAATTAATGCTTTATAATGCATCTCCTTATTTTTTATAATGCCTCTGTTCTCAACTTCGTCTTTTTTTAATTCAAATTGTGGTTTTACAAGAAGCAAGATATTACCGCCAACACCGGTCAAATTCATTATTTTTTTAAAAATACTTCTTATTGAAATGAATGAAACATCAACAACAGTAATATCTGACTTATACGGAATCTTTCTTATATCAAGATCTCTTATATTTGTTCTTTCAAAAATAATTACAGCAGGTGATTTTCTAAGCTCCCAAGATAATTGCCCGTATCCTACATCTATACAGACTACCTTTCTGGCTCCGTTTTTTAACAAAAAATCAGTAAAACCTCCTGTTGAAG
>CAZKVH010000017.1:0-29507 GCA_964556165.1 uncultured Actinomycetota bacterium
CTGCTACTGATTCAATAAACCTATCGTGGGGATGTCCTGCCCCAAATAATCCGCCTGCAATATCCGAGATAACTTTCATGGGGGACCACTACACAGGGCTGGAATATACTTTCTCTGCTGCTGCATCGGACCTTGATGGGGACATCCTCTCATATAGCTGGTCGGTAGAGGGAGGGATTTTAAATAATGCCAGTATAAATCCAGTTAAATGGACCATGCCTTTAACTGCAGGAGATTATGATATTACAGTTACCGTTGATGATGGAAATGGAGGACAGACCCAGAAGACAGAAACTGTTGAAGTACTTCAAATACAGCAAATTCAGAATATCGTGGAATGCCCGCTAAATGAAACCGGCTACGTTGTTAAAGATATCAGAACCAATGTTGGTCCTGGATTCCCTGTTCTTATTGGGGATGATGAGCATAACAAGCCAATTAGAGGTTTTATAAATTTTGATATAACAGACCTGTCAGGATTTACAGTTGGCAGTGATACAACTCTTAAGTTTACTTCAGTTGGTAATATTGGGAACCCATTTAATAACTTAATACAGGCTTTCTGGGTAAATGTAGTTGACTGGGGAGATGACCCGATTGAACTAAATGATTTTAATTTAACGAGTACAAAATTCCTTGGAGAATACCCTAATTCTAATATTTCCATAACTAATCAGGCTCTGATAGATTCTTTACAATTGGCTATTAACAATGGCGAAGATAACTTCCAGTTAATAATAAGCCATAAAGGCTGGCAAACAAATCATAACAGTACAGTGGATTATGTCGTTTATCAACCGGCTAAAATAAGATTGATTGTGTACGATTAAGGTGAATGCTATAGCTTAAGCCGGGTAGTGCTATAGTACAGGACAGCATTTATTCTCTGGTATATTTATTGATTATTCTTATAATGATGAGCTTCTCCAAATTATTTGTCTTATCCTTCACCATGCTAGATTCCCAGGTATAATCTTTTTGATCCGGTCTTAACCTTATTATTCATTCATCCTTAATCCCAGCTCATTATTATTAGGAATATTCATAAAATACCAATACTTGATTCTTTTAGAATTACTTTCTGATATAATCATATTATATATATTAATATATCTTTTAAGAGAGGGGGAAGATATATCATGCCGAGCATAATTGATGTTGAAGGAATTGGAAAAGAGTATGCAAAAAAATTAGCTACAGTAGGTATTAAAACTACTGATGCTCTGCTAAAGCAGGGGGCAACAGCTAAAGGAAGAAAAATAATCGAAGAGAAGACCAAAATAGGACACAAGCTTGTTCTTGAATGGGTTAATCTGGCAGACCTTTTTAGAATTAAAGGTGTTGGAGAGGAATATTCTGACCTGCTTGAAGAAGCAGGTGTCGATACTGTAGCTGAGCTTGCAAAAAGGAATGCACAGAATCTTTTTGAAAAGATTAATGAAGTAAATAAAACTAAAAAACTTGTAAGAAGGCCTCCGGCAATGTCAATGGTAGAGAGCTGGGTTGAGCAGGCCAAAAAACTAAAAAGAGTTGTAGAATATTAATTCACTAAAAAATTTAATTTAAAAAAGCATATATCCATACACACGGATATTAATAATTTTCTGGTTCTATTCATTGCACTTGTTTCACCTATGAAGCTGGTAAATTTTTAAAGAAAGGATATTCAGAATATGGGCTTAGGACCGGGGGGACTCGGCCGTGGAAGATTCCATTACACTGAACCGGGTCAGAAATCTAAAATCTCCTGGCTAATGCTTAAAAGAATCGCAAGATATTTCAAACCTTACTGGAAACTTCTTATTTTACTGGCTTTTTTAATAATTATAACTTCTGTTCTCGGGCTACTGCCTGCGATTTTTACAAAAAATATTATAGATATAGCCTTACCCCAAAAGAATATAAACCTCCTTCTAATCTTTATAGCTTCTGCTTTTGGAGCGGTCCTGTTAAGCGGACTTGTTGCTGTAGGTCAGAACTATCTTAATAGCTGGATCGCGAAATATATTATGTATGATATACGCAACTCAATGTTTGACCATCTGCAAAATATGGGAATTGGTTTCTTTTCAAATGTTAAGTCCGGTGAAATTACATCACTTATGAATAATGATATTGGAGGCATTGAAAATATATTCTCCAGCACTTTTGTGCAAATCCTTCAGAATTCCCTTATTTTTATAGTTACCGCAGCAACAATGTTTTACACAAACTGGAAACTCGCTCTTATAGGTATGGTGATATTGCCACTATTTATTATTCCAACAAGAAAAGTTGGTAAAGTAAGATGGCAGCTTGCTTCACAGACACAGGATAAATTAGCAGAATTAAATAACGTAATTTATGAAACATTGAGCATCAGCGGAACTATGCTTGTAAAAATCTTCACCGGCGAAAAATACCAGCTTGAGAGATTTAAAAATATAAATAAAGATGCAACAAAACTTCAAATCAGAGAATCACTTGCCGGCCGCTGGTTTTTCATGACTGTTTCTACAGTCGTTGCCATAGGACCAATGATAATATATTTATTTGGAGGGCTGATTCTTATTAAATATTCCGATATAACCGTAGGAAGTATAGTTATGTTCGTGGCACTTCTTGCAAGGCTTTATGGACCCGTTGCCTCTTTTGCAAACATTAGCGTGGATGTCACCCGTTCGATGGCACTGTTTGAGAGAATATTCAATTACTTCGAAATGAAGAGGGAAATTAAAGATAAACCGGATGCAATAAGCCTGAGGCATGTCGAAGGATTTATAAAATTTAATAATGTATATTTCTCTTATAACAAAAAGAAGCTTACCTTATTAAAAAATATAAATTTAGAGGCAAAGCCCGGTCAGGTAATTGCCTTTGTGGGTCCAAGCGGTTCCGGTAAAACTACCATTACATATCTTGTCCCGAGGTTTTATGATGTAAAATCAGGTTCGATTACTATCGATGGTTATGATTTAAGAGATGTTACCATAAAGTCACTGCGCAGACAGATAGGTATAGTTACACAGGACACTTACCTTTTTAATGATTCCATACGTAAGAATCTATTGTTTGCAAAACCCGATGCCACAGTAGAAGAACTTTTAAATGTCTGTAAAACTGCCAATATATACGACATGATAGCTTCATTGCCTGATGGCTTTGACACCGTTGTTGGAGACCGTGGGATAAAGCTTTCAGGGGGCGAGAAACAGAGAATTTCCATTGCCCGTGTGCTTCTTAAAAATCCGCGCATAGTAATTCTTGATGAGGCAACATCCGCACTGGATTCCGTTTCCGAATCTCTTATCCAATCAGCTATCAAACCTCTTCTAAAAGGAAGGACGAGTCTTGTCATTGCCCACAGGCTTTCAACAGTTATTGCTGCGGACTGTATTTATGTCGTCAAAGAAGGCCGTATCGTTGAACAGGGAACCAACGAACAGCTCCTATCACTGAATGGGGTATACAAGAATTTGTATGACAGGCAATTCAAAGAAAGTAAAAATTAGATTTATTAATTAACTTAAATTACTGGAGATATTTAATTAAATAGAAATATTTTAAGAGTTCTTAATTTTTAGCTCATGGATTTATTAAAAAAGGAGGTTAAGAAATGATATTCAATTTAAATGAAGAATTATACGCGAGGGTTCCAGACGAAGACTTGCTTAGAATAAAGTATTTCTTAGAGAATCACCATACCGAAATGTTAACAATAAAAGATACCCGGTGGGAAATTATCGACACAGGCTCCGGCAAGGAAACAATTCTTATATTCTCTGGTGGACTAAGAAAGTCTTATATATCATCATTTCCATATATAGATATTCTGGAAAAAGATTATAGAATTATCGCACCGTCATATCCGAGAATTGACAGAATCAGGGAGTTTTTGGAGGGAATCGAAGAAGTCATTAAAATTAAGAATTTGAATAAACTTTACGTTATGGGACACTCGTTCGGAGGTGTTATCGCTCAATGTTATGCTGATTTATATCCCGACAGAGTCAAAAAGCTTGTTCTTATCAATACACTCTCAGGTACAACAGGATTCATTACAAAAGTATTCAGATTAAGTTGTTCAATAAATTCCTTATTTAAAGAAAAAACTGTATTGAATCTTTATAAAAAACAATTGCTATCTTTGCTTTCGGTCCCAGAGTCAAATAAAGAGTTCTGGAGTGCTTTTTTAAATGATACTTTCTTCAGGTATTATACATATGAAGATTATGCAAGCCTGCAAAAGAATCAACTTGATTATATGGAAAACTATTCGGCATTGCCTAAATTATATAAAGGTGAAGTGTTTATTATTAGTTCAGAAGACGATAAATCAACGATAAAATCATTGAGGAAAAAGTTATATGAAAGATATCCAGATGCCAGTAAGTATACTTTTAAAACAGGAGGACATATTCCCTCCTGGAGCAGGCCACAGGAATTTAAAAAAGTAATTGGAACTTTTCTGACTACTTAATTTTATTTAAAAAATGAACTAGCTGAAGGATATATTTAATTTTATTCATTTAAAATTTCAATGAAAAAGAGGATTGATCTCCTTATTACGTATTGATTATTTTGTAGAAATAGTTATAATTTTTAACTTCGTCAAAGAAATAAAGGTATTTATGAAGCTTGGGATAATAGGGCTTACGGGCTCCGGTAAAACAACTCTTTTTAACTCATTTTCGAAGGCAGGAGATGCCGGTTATAAAAACATTTCCGCAGGCAGAAAGCCAAATATTAAAATAGTGCCTGTACCTGACGAAAGGCTTGAAAAACTTGAACAAATATTTAAACCCAAAAAGAAGACTCCTGCATGTATAGAATTTGTTGACATAGCCGGACTTGAAAAGAATGGCAGTGGAGCAGGCAACCAGTTTCTGCCTGATGACATTAGTTTTATCTGCAAACTTTATTTTAAATTTTACTGTGTTATAATGTAATACAGATTAAAATAGATTGGAGTTATTAAAATGAGAGAAACTGTCACAATTAGTTTAACAAATGAAATTAAGAAAAAACTTGATGAAATTGCTTCTAATGAAAATTCAAATAGAAGTGAGATTATAAAGACTGCCCTAAAACAATATTTTTCTGTAATTGAATTCAGAAGGATCAGAAATTTAATGATACCAAAAGCTGAGAAAATAAAAATATTTTCTGAAGATGATGTTTATAAAAGAGTATCATGAAAATATTTTTGGACACAAACGTAATAATTTCTGCTTTTATTACTCATGGCTATTCTGCAGAGCTTATGGAATATTGCCTCTCTAATCATAGAATTTTCACTTCAAATTTTATAATTGCAGAAGTCGAAAAAAATCTTAAAAATAATTTTGGATATAATGATAAAGAAGTTGATGAAGTAATCAGTTTTATGAAATCAAATTTTACAAATGTTGGAGAGCATAAAAAACTGGACAAAGCGGTATCAAGAGATATAGATGATGATAATGTTATAGCTGCAGCTCTATTTGAAAAAGTTGACTGTATAATTACCGGCGACAAAGACTTATTAACAATTAAAAAATATAAGAAAATTAAAATAATATCTCCAAGAGATTTCTGGAATTATGAAAAATTCTCTATAAAGTAATTTTTACCATTTCATCTTTTGCGGCATTAGCATGTCCGGATAGTGCCACTCTCCCGAATTCTGAGCCTATTAAATCTTTTAGTTTTCTTCTTGAAAAATATTCCATATTTACAAATCAATTCATCTATGTAAGGATTAATTTTGGGTTAACAGGATTTTAATCGTAAGCATTTTTTTTACTAATTAGTTAAAGGAGAAAAATGAAAAAGATGCCTGATGAAGTTATCAAAGCATGGGAAAACCGAAAAGGCCCGATAGTATTTTCGACCGTTGACAGAAAAGGTGTACCTAACAGTATTTTCGCCACATGTGTTTCTAAATATAATGAGGGGACGATTGTTGTTGCCGATAACTATTTTGACAAAACAAAAACAAACATCCTTTCCGGAAGCACCGGCTCTATCCTTTTTATTACCAATGAAGATAAGTCTTACCAGTTAAAAGGGCCTATAAAATATTATACCAATGGCGAAATATTTGATGATATGAAAAAGTGGAACCCAAAAGAACATCCAGGTAACGGGGCAGCGGCCCTTGAGGTTGAAGAAATATACTCGGGCTCAAAGAGGATTGTCTGATAATTGCCCCAGTTTTTCTAAAACCATCCATACTCTATATCTATCTATTAATTACCTTTTAAAAAGATTTATTCGTAATACTATAAGTAATATACTATTCTTAAGATTATTATTAAAAAATCCGGGTTTAAATAACTTTATAAGAAACAGGTAAATTTGAACAGAAGTACCATAAAAAATTACTTGTCAGAATCACCTTACTTTATTTCACTGTTTACTTTTAATTTTTACATAATGCTTGCAAGCCCCATCCTCATAGACATAAGTAATTATTTTAATATATCACCAGAGAACATGAACCTTATAACATCTCTGATGTTAATCGGTCAGGTTATAGGAACCATAGCTTTTATTTTTTTAAACAGAAAGTTTAATATCATAAATGTAGTTACATGGTCATATCTTTTATTAATACCTGTTTTTATAGGCCTAATACTTACAACATACTTATTTCTTTTCTTTTTTCTTTATTTTTCTTCCGGCTTTTTAGTAGGAATTATACTAATGGATGCAAATATTGGCTTGATAGAAGGGAAAGTAAAAAACAAGGATAGTATTGTTAACTTGGGATATAGTTTTTTTGCAATCGGGGCAGTTGTCTCACCTTTTTTTGCCTCGAGCCTTGTAGATAGACAGATCAATTGGAAGTTTATTTATCTGGCTGTTATAGGCCTGGTGATTATTTCTCTGGTATCCTACATTCTTAAAAATAAGGCAAAGAAGGTCAGCCAGGACCTATCGAAGGAGAAGGAGATCACTTCTATAAAAGAATTATTGAAAAATAAAAATAAGAATATATATCTAATTTTAACAGGGATTTTAATGTTTTTTGCAATGATATCTCTGGTAACAGTTTTTTCCTGGTCGCCAACTTTTTTTAGGACCGATAGATCGTTCGACCTCTACAGTGCAAGCTTAATAGTATTATTACTCTGGATAGGTATACTTATCGGAAGACTTTCAATGAGTTTCTTATCGTATAAATTTAAAGCCAGTAATTTACTGATGGGTTTATCTATCATCAGTATAGGAGGTCTTGTCCTTTTAATTTTTCCTTCAATGCAAACAATAAATCTTATCGGAGCATTAATTACCGGCCTGGGCTTTTCCGGGATAATACCGCTTCTGGTTTCCTCTACGGGGGTGATATTTGGTTCTGAAAAAGATATCGCTTTTACTGTACTTTTCGTTTTGCAGTTTATCAGTGGCGGTCTGGCACCTTTTATAATTAGATTTGTAGCTAAATATAGCCTCTTTGCTTCAATGATAACAACTATTATATTTATGGCTATACTGGCTATTTTCGTATTTATAAGGAAGTGCCATAGAAAAACTTGTTAGATTAATATAATTTTTAGAAATTTTAAGAACCAGTAATTCTCAAAGCCTAAAATTAACACACTAAAAACCGCCTCTCAAAGAAAATTGATTTTCCCGATTTTGATGATGCTGAACGGATGGTTACAGTTTTAAATTTAAGAAAACAGCGCCATGAATAATCCTGCTACGACAGCGGACCCGATAACACCTGCTACGTTTGGACCCATAGCATGCATTAGTATGAAATTATTCGGGTTTTCCTCTAACCCAACTTTTCCGGCCGTTCTTGCTGCCATTGGAACTGCGGATACTCCAGCAGCCCCGATTATAGGATTAATTTTATCCCTGGATAACTTATTCATAATTTTGGCTAAAATGATTCCCGAAGCAGTCCCAATCGCAAATGCAAACAAACCAAGTACGATAATTCCCAGTGTCTCTAATTTTAGAAATTTATCAGCCTGAAGCCTTGAACCTACTGATAGGCCAAGTAAAATTGTTACAATATTAATTAATTCATTCTGGGCAGTTTTTGAGAGCCTTTCAGTCACACCGCATTCTTTTATCAAATTTCCAAACATCAGCATTCCGATCAGGGGTGTTGCGTCCGGTAGTAAAATTATGCATACCACAAAAATCATTATGGGAAAAATAATCTTTTCCCTTTTTGAGACATATCTTAGCTGCTTCATTTCTATTTTTCTCTCATTTTTAGTAGTCAGCAATCTAATAATTGGAGGCTGGATGATGGGAACCAGCGCCATATAAGAATATGCTGCCACAGCAATTGCTCCCAGAAGATGCGGTGATAAATTGGATGCTAAAAAAATAGCCGTAGGTCCGTCAGCTCCTCCTATTATTCCAATTGAAGCTGCGTCAAGAAGGCTAAAATTAAAACCCAGATATCTGGTTAATAATAAAGCCCCGAAAAAAGTGGAGAAAATGCCAAATTGCGCTGCCCCGCCAAGCAATGCAGTTTTTGGGTTTGCTATCAGGGGGCCAAAGTCGGTCATAGCGCCAATCCCCATAAAAATCAAAAGAGGGAAAATAGATGTCTGGATTCCGAAATCATATATCATGCTCAGAAAACCGTCGACAGCAATTTCGGCAACAGGCACATTTGCCAGAATACCGCCGAAACCTATCGGTACCAGTAAAAGAGGCTCAAAACCTTTTTTAATTCCCAGCCAGATTAAAAGCAAGCCAACCATTATCATCACAAACTGTCCTATGGTAAAATTTGCCAGACCGGTTGACCTCCATATAGTATATAGAGAATCTAATATATCCATTCTTCTTTTGACTTATTTAATATAAATTAATTCCTGGCCTGCTGAAACCCTCTGTCCCTTGCTTACAGCAATAGCAGAAATAGTTCCTTTAACAGCTGATTTTATTTCCGTTTCCATTTTCATTGCTTCCAGAATCATGACAATCTGCCCTTCATTTATTACATCTCCTACCTTGACCGGTATCTTATGAACAGAACCTGCAATTGGTGCTTTTATGACAACGTGGTCTTCTGTCTCTATTTTTTCAGAATCTGATGTTATATGATTTTTTTCTATCCCTTTTTTGACTGAAACTTTAAACTTTTTCCCATTAACAATTGCATTGTCACCCTCGAAAAAAACGGCATATTTTTTGTTGTTAATGCTTACAGTGTATTCATTGCTTCCAATGTCCGGCTGTTTTTTTTCTTTTTTCCTTACCATCACTCTGCCTTCACCTCTAAGGAAAGCTATACCCTTTTCTTTACAGGTTGCAGCAATAAAAATATTTTCATCATTTATTTCTATTCCATTATCTATTAGCATTTTTTTGGCGGCTTCAATACCTTTTTCCGGATTTTTATCGTCAATATCCATAGGGCTTTCTGTGGTCTGCTTTAATCCCAGCTGATTAGAAGCAATTCTGACTATTTCGGGGTCAGGCTTTAAGGGTGTTTTTCCAAAATATCCAAGCACCATCTTCCCATAACCCTCTGCTATCTTTTTCCAGTTTCCAAACATAACATTGTTAAAAGCCTGCTGGAAATAAAACTGGGAAACAGGAGTAACACTTGTGCCATAGCCTCCTTTTCTTACTACTTCACCCATTTCCGATATAATATCAGGAAACTTGTCCATAATATTATTATCTCTCATCATCTGGGTATTGGCAGTCAGTGCACCGCCCGGCATTGGTGAGAATGGAATTAGAGGCTCAACTCTCTGGGCCTCCGGAGGATAAAAATAGTCTTTCATACAATCTTTAAAAACCATTTCAGCTTTCAGTATCTTATCAATATTTACCCCCAGGTCATATTCGGTTCCTCTTAAAGCATGCCACATTGTTACTATATCTGGATGGGAAGTACCTCCTGAGACAGGTGCCATTGCCAGATCTATTCCATCGGCACCCGCATCAAGTGCTGCTTTATGGCATATAACACTGCAGCCTGCTGTTTCATGGGTATGAAATCTTAAATGAGTTTTTTTTGGAAGTATTTCTCTTGCACGTTTTATAGTTTCATACACTGTAGCAGGCGTTGATGTGCCCGAAGCATCTTTAAAACATATTGAATCAAAAGGTATATCGGCATTTAAAATATTATTTAATACACCTATGTAAAAATCAGGGTCATGCGCACCTCTGGAGCCCATTGGCAATGCCATCATGGTAATGGCTATCTCATGTTTAAGTCCGGCATCAACTATGCATTTTCCACTATAAATCAGGTTATTGACATCATTTAAGGCATCAAAATTTCTAATGGTTGTAATTCCATGTTTCTTAAAAAGTTCTGCGTGAAGCTTTATTATATCTCTTGGCTGGGAATCAAGGCCTACAACATTGACTCCTCTTGCCAGGGTTTGTAAATTTGCATCCTTTCCAGCTACCTTCCTGAATGTTTCCATATTTTTGAAGGCATCTTCATTGCAGTAAAAATATGAAGATTGAAACATTGCCCCTCCACCGGCCTCAAAGTGGTTTATACCGGCTTCTCTGGCTGCTTCGATAGCAGGTAAATAGTCATTAATTAAAACTCTTGCTCCGAATACGGATTGAAAACCATCCCTGAAAGAAAGATCTGCAATTTTAATAAATTTTTTTGCCACTTTTAAGCTCCCATTAAATTATTTTTTCATAGATTTTCTAATAGCTGCCACGGCTACTGCCATCTCCTCCGGTGTAAAATTCTGACTTCCTGCAATTGTCGAAGAAAGGTCTTTTTTTCTTGATAGAATGAAATTTATAAAGAATCTCACACCGTACATAATGGCTATAATAATAGACAAAAATAAAAATACTATAGCCATCCCGACAATCATAATAATGAGTCCTTCCATCAGCATATTATGTCCCCCACGCTTATAATTTTTTCGGTATTATTACAGTTTAAAACAAGCTGGCCTTTATCATCTATTTCTTTTACCATACCATAATATTTTTTATTGAAAACGTCTACTTCAATCATTTTTCCCAAAACCATATTTCTACGGTTATACTCCTCTTTAATCAATAAAAAGCCCTGTTTTAGTAGCTCGTCATATTGCGTAAAAAATTCTTCCAGAAGATAATCCAGAAACCTGTCTGTGTTTATTTTTCTTTTTAATAAAATATTTAAAGATGTAGCCGGCTTGTCTATTGTCTCCAGTGATTTTCTATCCATATTTAAATTTACTCCTACGCCAATAACTACCCCCTGCAAAAAATAACCCTGTATAACAGTTTCTATTAATATTCCAGCAATTTTTTTCCCATCGGCAATTATGTCATTGGGCCATTTAATTTTTGTCTCAATTGAATATTTCTTTTTAAAAACCCTTGCTAAAACAACTGCCATATAATGGGTAAGAGCATTTAGCGTATATTCTTTTTCCAGTTTGTACTGAGGTTTTAGTACAAGAGATGCAAAAAGATTATTTTTCTTTGAAACCCAGTTCCTTGCATTTCTGCCCCTGCCTTTTGTCTGAATACGGGCAATAACCACTGTTTTATCTCCTATTTTATCAATATTTTCAAGTGCATACTTATTGGTGGATTCTATTTTGGTAAAGGTTATTTTTTTAATCACTTATGTATCTAAAAATTTTAGAATATAGCCTTCCAACTTTAGTCCGGTCCTATTTTAAACAGGCTTAAATAAATTCTACAGTAATTTATGCAATTATCAAATACCTTTTGGTTATGCATGTATTATAATAATTATCTATGCCGGTCTTGTTTCAGGGTTTAGTCTATTTAATTCTTTTTATAAATAATAATGGTTTGAAGTTCTTACAGTTACTTTTCAGTTGCTCTTAGATCTTTATTTTTAATACTTATCTGCCACTATTCCCATACTGGTTGCTTTAATATAATTCTCATTTTCTAATAATTTCATAGAAGTGGTATCATTTGTAACTTGCAATATTTATGCCTAAACTTTTACCTTTTCTTTTCCCAACTTTTTATAACCATAGTTTTTTATTATTACCAAAATCAATATCAACTGTAAAAAGAAAAATATCCACCTTCCCAGTGTAGTATTATAGTAGACAAATAGAGGACCTCCAAATAAATTACCCATCCAGTGAAATAGGATTACCGCACTAAGACTGCCACCAGTTCCATTGTAAATCCAGGTATACAGAATTGCTACTACAATTGTAACTGCTGAAAACTCGTATATGGGGATATGATATTGTACAGTAGTGTTTATAAAGTGTAATGGTATATTCCATATGGCCCAGAACACACCCAGTATTAAACTTGAAATTAGAGCATTAAATTTCCAATTCCAGGCTTTCTTAAGTAAAATCTTTATACCCTTCTTCCCTTCATTCATAGAAGTTAGAATTAATGCAGCGATTAAGGGGCCAAAAGTAGTAAGATATGAAAAAAAATTTAAATATCCAGGATAAGATAATCCCCGGGTTTTTAATATTCCCGGAATCCAGCATATTGTAGAGAAGGCTATGGCAATAATAAAGTAAAGGATAAGATTTATCGTATCCTTTTTAGTATGCTCACCCACCGGCTATTCCTTTCAAACTGAATTAAAAATCTTCCAATAATTCGACTGTACCTATATCGAATCAATCGTTCTATCGTCTTCTATTATAAAAACTTCATCGATACTGGATTTTAAAGCTTTCGCTACTTTATAGGCTAAAAAAAGAGAAGGATTATATTTTCCCTTTTCAAGATAAATCAAAGTCTGTCTGCTAACTCCTATAATCTCTTATAAGAATTCCCTTTAATAAAAATTAAATTTAGATATATCTTGACTAAATATATTTTATCATGATATATTTAACCTAAATGTAATATAAAGTTAGCGAGATTATATGAATGAAGAAAAAGCAATTAAAAAATATATTCCTATGACTGAAACGATGTTCTTTATTCTATTATCATTACAAAAAGAACAGCACGGATATGGAATAATGCTTAATGTTAAAAAAATAACAAAAAACAGGATTATTCTCGGTGCCGGTACAATCTATAATAGCCTTTCAAGACTTGAAAAAGATGGATTGATAAGAACATTATTTGAACATGAACGAAAGAAAATATATATAGCAACGAAACTTGGCAAAAAGATTTTAAAACTTGAGGCTGAAAGAATCGTTGAACTTTACAAGAGTGCAAAATCGATACTGGAGGAATCTATATGAAAATAAAAAAATTTGTATTTTTTCCGGCTTTTAAAAGGGTTGTACCTGAAGACTTTGAAAAATGGCTCGAGAAAATGGCAGCGGAAGGATGGCATATTGAACGGGTAAGACAATGGAGCTCAATGCTCATGATATTTATAAAAGGTGAGCCTAAAAAATACCGTTATATATATGATCTGCGTGCAGTGGCAAGTAAGGATTACATTTCAACTTATGAACAATTTGGATGGCAATACCTGGGCCGTATGGCAAGCGTATATGTCTGGAGGATGGAATACAAAGATAAACGTCCGGAAGCTTTTACCGACAAGGAGAGCATAACCAGCCGTAATTATAGGACCGTTGCAGCAGTTTCTTTTTCCTTTGTAATATTTCTTGTGGCAACGATTACTATAGCAGTGTCATTAATATTTTTTTCTTCCAGTATATCCCCGGATGACCGGATGCAATTGATTATAGCAGCAATTCTATTCGGAGTATTTGCACTTGCTCTTGGTTCTGTGATGATATTCATACATAGGAAAAGCAGGCAATAAACCAAATAGCTTTTTGAAAGATTTCCTGATAAGGTATACAAACCATCCAGGGGACTTTTCCGGCTTCTAAAATATAAATCCATTATAAAACAGTGAATGAACCTAAAAAAGAGCAATGAATAAAAGACATTTATTCAATTAAAATAATATTTATCTATATTAAATCTCTCCAAAAAAGATACCCGGGATACACTCATAAAAAAACAGATAAAAATTGAGCAAATAAATTTTAATGATATAATTAAAAAAACTGTTAACTGGTGATTATAAAATAATATATCTAACTTATTATTTAAATGACCATTTTTAGAATTAAAAACCGTAAGGTATCATTTTTTATTGTCCTTGCGGTATATATTCTGGCTTTTACTGTTGGCTTTTATGTTTTTATCCTTTTCTCAAATATGTCCACACTGATATCAACACTTCTAGCAGATGTAGCAGCAACTCTGGTTGTCTGGGGTTTTGGAATATTGTTTGCCAACTCCAGCATATATGATCCATACTGGAGCGTAGCGCCTTTAGCCATTCTTCTTCTATGGATAATAATAAAAGGAATATCATTTTCAGCAGTGGATATTTTATTTATTGTAGCTATTGCTATATGGGGCATACGCCTGACCCTAAACTGGGCTATCCGATGGAAAGGATTAAACCATCAGGACTGGCGTTATACTATGCTCAAAGAAAAGTCACCTAACCTATGGTTTTTCGCAAATCTTTTTGGTATCAATTTAATGCCTACTATTATTGTATTTATCTCCCTTTCTTCTGTATATTTCGGTATAGGGCAGGATAGGCCATTAAATTTCTATACAGTTATTGGTTTTGCCATTTGTATGTCTGCTGTTTTAGTCCAGGCAGTTTCTGACTGGCAAATGGATTTGTTTAAGAAAAACTATTCGAATAAAGACCGATATATTGACCAGGGATTATGGAAGTACTCACGTCACCCTAACTATTTAGGTGAAATATCATTCTGGTGGGGAATCTGGTTGATGCATATGGGTGTTACATCTAAAGCCTGGGCAACAGTAGCTGGACCAATACTTGTTACACTTCTTTTTATTTTTGTAAGCATACCAATGATGGAAAAACATATCCTGGCTACAAGACCTGCCTACAGCTATTACCAAAAACAAGTACCGGTGTTAAAATTAATGCCCAGAAGAATTGAGTAATTTCTTTAAGATATCTATGACGCAAATGTCTTAAGTGGCCGGGCATAACGGAGGAAGTTAGAACCAGAATATTGAATTTAAATAAGGATATCTTTATACCTGAATTTACAAAATTATTTGCTTACCAGGTTATTAATTATTAAATATATATCCTTTAAACCTTATTCTGTTAAAATTAGCTAAAACCCTCATTAAGGATTGGACAGCACAAAGGCCTTCCACTCCATCTATTATTTTAAAAATTCACCAATTAGTTCTTATTAGTTAACCTCTATCTTAATCTCTACTCTTCTATTCAGCTTACCTGCGCCTCCAAGGAAGTTTCCTTCTGTATCAAAATCAGTGACTTTTAGCTCAGCATCACCTTTACCGTCAACAAAAAGTTCCCAGCCGTCGACATCATTTTCCCTGGTCCAGTTTTCAAACCAGTCCATTACTGCGGTGGCACGGTCAATGGATAGCTGTAGATTGGAAGAGGCATCGCCTCTGCTGTCTGTGTGTCCGATAAAGGTTATCTTTGCCTCGGGAAGAGCAGCATAAAGGTCATTTGCAAACTCTTCAAGTACTTCATCTGCGCCTGCTTTTAGCTCGAAGCTTCCGGTATCAAAGAGCACATCACTTGGGAGAGGTGGTGGTTCTTTCATATCTATTTCAGGCTCCTCCAGTGGTTCTGCTCCGGGTAGTTTCCATAGCTCAAGCAAACCGTCATTAGTACCCACAGCAAGGTGGCCGCCATCAGGAGTAAAGACCAGCACCCGTGGATAATCATCATTTTCTAAATTAATTTCAAGGGTATAGAGAAGTTTCTGATTATAAACATCATAAATAGTGACTGTTGATTCAGTATCCGGTTTTGTTGGTCTTCCGAAGGTGGCTACTGATAAAAAACTTCCATCAGGTGAAAAGGCTATATCACAGACCTCTCCGGGTACAGTAAGATCACCTATCTTTTCACCACCGTCTACATCCCACAGGTATACGAGATATTTACCATCTTCCCTGACTGCTCCTGCCATTGTCGTTTCGTCAGGAGAAAATTTAAAAGAAGGATCATCGAGCTGTATTTTATCGATTACCTGTTCCTGCTCAAGATCCCAGATATAAACAGTCTTATCACTGTGCACAGAAGATAAAATTTTACCTGAAGGATGATAATCTATATCAAGTATCCAGCGATTCGTTATAGTCTTTTCTTCTATTTCAGGATTTTCCAGGACGACGACCTGTTCACCATAATCAACATCCCACAGCCATATAATTCCATTACGGTCACCGGTAGCAATATGTTCTCCGTCAGGGGAAAAAGCAAGGCGGCTGTTATGGGTATGTTCTAATGTCATGTATTCTTCTCCGCTATTTAAATCAGTGAGGAGCACACCATGATAGCCCTGACCTGCTCCCAGGATAGAGCCGTCCAGCGAGAACTCGAGGTCCTCAACCGAGTGTTCATGGATAATTGCATCTACAAGGGTGCCATTAGCCAGAATATGCATATATGAAGCTTTAAATTCTCCTGCTGCCAGTATCTCTCCATCAGGATCCACAGCCAGGCTGTTAATGCTTTCGTCGTGGCTATAACTCCACACCAGTTCTGGTTCACCTTCAACAGCCTCCTCTGCAGTTTCTGGCTCTTCTTCTATAACCTCGGGCTCTTCTTCAGATTCCGGTTCTTCTGCAGTTTCCGGTTCTTCTTCAACGACAGGTTCTTCTGTAACTTCGGGTTCTGAAGCTTGACAGGCGGGCGCAATGGTCAAACCAATAACAGTCATAATAATAATTATCAGTTTAATTGGAAGTTTTATACTTTTCATAATTTGCCTTTCTTGTAAATATATTTTAAATGGTTACGTCCCAGTGAAATTAACACTAATAAATAGATAAAGATTAAATCCATTAAAATTTTGTAGTAAATAGAAGACTTTAGAAAAAATATAGCCTGGGAAAAAGGTCTTATCCTTTAAAACCTCTTAGAATCAAAGTAGCAATACAGATTAGAAATAGATATAATAAAATAGACTTTTAAACCGTAAACAGTTAAGCAAAGTTTGCTACTCAATCTATTTGGTTATCAAAGAACTAATCTTTAACATTTTATAGGTGAAGTATAACATAGAGTTTCTACTATTGGAACAAAAGAAGTTTATATGCACCACAGCTTGTCTGCCCCAAGGTTATAAAATCTCGAACCAATTTATAAAGCAGTTAATAAATCTAAAAAGGTTTGAGATAATTATGTAACTAAACATTAGATAATTCCTTACTTAAGTAGCTTAAAAGGAGACGTAGCAATTAATGCAATTCCTACTATTAGTATTGTAATTCTTGCAGGTAAAGGAAGAACATCAAATATCATAAAGAAAACAGCAATTAATGCTAATATTATTCCAATAACATATAGAAATATATTAAGTCTCTTATTCATAACAAACATAATAAAGATTTATGGTGGTAAGTACACAGATAGCTACCATTTTTATCTCTGTTCAAGTCCTAATTATTTATCAGGCTGTTTTTCTTACCAGCTCTACAATCATCTTTACAAACCTTACCGGTATGCTAATACCAATACCCACACAGATCAGTATAAGTACCGCAGTTACTATTGGGTTCAAAATCCCGGAAAGTTCATTACCGGGTATCACGGAAAAATCAAAGGGGAATATCGACAGTAGTGATATGGTCAAAGCCAGGCCGAAAATAACTATTACTATTTGGATCACCTGCCTGAAAAAATATCCGTCATATATTATCAATATGACATTTCCTATTATTGAAGCCAGTAGGGCTGCAAATGCTATAGGGAGCCATCGGTCAAAATCTGCTGTAATCAGCGGATACCTCATCCATGTCCCGTCGACATTTTCATAGAAAGCTATGTAGTGGTTGTAATAATACAGAAAGACCAGAAAGAGTGTGGTGAAGAATATGGAAAATGCATATCCGGTTATCCTTCCACTCCGTGTTTCCTTGAAATATGTATCTACCTTCTTTCCTGCTTCTTCCATCTTCCTACCCAATTCTCTGCCAGCTTTTTCTGTTTTCCGGGAAAATTCCTCCATCTTATCCTCTGTATTTTTTTCCGACTCATCTTTTGTTTTACCCTCCGGCCCTGCTTCTTCTTTATCGCCATCTTTGAAATATTCGGAAACACTATTGCCGAAGTCTCTGGCTGCCTGGCCCACACCCCTGAATTTTCCCCTTACTTCTTCGTCCTTGAACCGGCTTCCGAAATGTTTTGCAGACTTCACGGCACTGTCGCCGAATTCTTTGGCTTTTTTCTTCAGTTCCGGATCATCAAATATCTTGCCTACGGCATCGCCAAAATCTTTTATCAGCTCACTGAAGCTCTCGGCCGGATTTTTGCTTTTACCGTTATCAGTCACCAGCTCCTCCTTTGAATGTAAATAATCTATGGGATATAAAAATATAATATAAAATTCATAAATATTTTACTAAATAATCATTAAATATTCCATACCCCTGGGAGCAGTCTGACCATCCTTGCCTGAAAGAGTCGAGATAACCCCTGCTGTTGCCCTTATCTCTCCGCTGGCTACTGCAGACAAAGCAACTATAATACCAGCAAATTAATAGTATATATCAGGCAGGATATAGTTAGTTATTCGAGAAATTTGGTTACTGCAATTAATAAAATAATAGAAAACAAATCATACAGTCAAAAAGCAGAAGAATTAGGTAAAAGATAAGTTTGGAAAATGGCGTGGAGACTGCCATTGAATTTATAGAAAAAATAATTTATTAAAATTATATATGGCTTTCCCGGGTTGCGAAATTTCGAACCAACTTCTATGGATGCTAACTATTTTAAAGAAATTGTTTTATTACTAATTTTACTATAATAAAATGTACTAATAGAAAAGCAAAACAGTTTTCTAAAGCTGATGACACAAATGAAAGGAGAATACTATTGAGCACTTTACTTGTATGTCCAAAGAGTAAGGGAAATACATTTAATGTATGCAGTTATGTTGCAAATAATAGTGATGCAGAATTGTTGGTACTTAATCAAAGACAAGTAATTAATCTGAAGAAGTATACCTCTATAATTTTATGTTCTGGTTTAATTGGAGGTAAAGTACATAATAATTTATTGAGATGGCTAAATCAAACAGACAAAACATCAATAAATGAAAATGCAAAGATTTATATGTTTTTGACCTGGATTGGTAGAGGGCAATTAGATAAAATCGCAGTAAAAGGAGTTAAAGATATACTCGAAGAGAAGAAAATTAGCTTAGAAAACGACTATATGACCTGTTATGGTAATGCAATGGGGATTATTAGGCGTGGTCATCCTAATAAAGAAGATTTTGAAAGAGTATTAAACTGGGTGAAATCAAAAACCTAACAAGGAGCAATTAATTATTTGCTAATCATTACTTTATTTACTAAAAAACCGTATTTTTTGCGATTTTCTTAACCTGGCTGGCCATAGCGAACGAAGTTAGAACCAGAATTGCAAGCTTAGACAAGATTATTTACATACCAGAATTAAGTTTTTAAACAATTTACCCTACCATGGCACTCACGATTATTCTTAATTATCATAAGGGTAAATGAGTTTTTTATTATTCTGATCTCCAGCAATAAACTGTGTACAAAAAAATTCCTACTGTGAAAAAAAGCAGCGATATTATAATCGTCAGTGAAAGATATAATGGATTTAAAGGATTATAACCGATATCTCCTATCAGATAATTAATGATTACTGAATTTGTAGCAGACATCGGCCAGATCTGGGCAAACTTTTGAAGTACGTTTGGCAGCATTGAATATTGAAAAAAAACACCGGAAATAGCTGATGTTACAACAGCTATTCCAACACCTGTCATTATAGCTCCCTGGATACTTTTAATTAAAGAACCCACAATAAGGCCTACTCCTGCGGATGCAAGTGTTCCCAATAATAAAAATCCCAAAGATTTTAAAAGCCCTATAAGTGTAATATTAAACCTGGCGCCAAGAAGCGCCCCTATAATTATTATTATTGCTGCGCTTACCAGTCCAAATGTCAGCACTGCAAGAATTTTGCCAACTGCTTCTTTCCATGGCTGTACTGGCATTGTCTTTAACTTTTGGAAAAGACCCCGTTGCCTGTCCTCAGAAATATTTGCAGGTAGACTTGTCATTCCACAAACCATTATTGAAAATGTAACCATTGAGATGGTGCTTTGTCCTTTTGCCAGAGCAGCAAATTCGGCAGGCACCCCGCGTAAAAAAACAAATACTGCAAGCAAAAGCCATATAGCAGGCCAAGCTATTACCCAGAAAAGTGCAGGTTTGCTCATAAAATTATCTTTTAGCCCTTTTATATATGTTGCAGATATCTGGTTCATTTTTTGGCTTCCTTTAATCCTTCATTTGCATCTCTTACATTTTTACCTGTCAGCTTGAAAAAAACATCTTCAAGCGAGGGGACGACTGAACCTATTTGAAGCACTTTATATCCATTGCCTTCAACAGATCTTACTATTTCAGGAATTACTTCGGATGCCTCATCAGAATAGATTTTGTAACCTTCATCTGTTTCAAGCAACTGCTCACCTTTGTTGAAATTACTTAAGATATTTTTTACTTTTTCATTTTTAACTGATAATTCTATATTTATTACATTTTTAAGCCCACTGCCATTTTTTAGTTCATTAGGTGATCCCTCTGCGATTATTTTACCTTTATCCATAAGGCCGACTCTTGTAGCAAGTTCAGCATCTGAGCCTATATGAGTTATAAGTAAAACTGTTGTTGACTTATCCTTTAACTGGTCTATGAGGCCAAAGAAATTTCTCCTTGCAGCAGGATCAAGTCCTGTTGTAGGTTCATCAAGTATAAATATCTTAATGTGGGGAAAAAGAATGGTTGATAGTTCAAGTTTTTTCCTCATTCCACCAGAAAATTTTGAGACTTTTTTATTTCTTTCTTCAAAGAGACCAACCTTTTTTAAAAGTTCCTGGGCGATGCCTTTTGCATCTTTATTTGAATATCCCAGCATCCTGGCAAAATAATGAATATTTTCAAGGCCTGTAAGATTAGGGTCTGAAAAATTTTCCTGAGGAATATAACCTATCAGTCTTTTGGATTGCTCAGGCTTTTTGCCAAAGATTTTTACTTCGCCGCTTGTAGGCTTTCTAATTGAAGCAATTATTGAGGAAAGGGTAGTTTTTCCTGAACCATTTGGCCCCATAAGGCAGTAGAATTCACCTTCATTTATGTCAAGGTCAAGATCATCCAGTACAGCTATTTTGTCATATTTTTTTTGAAGGTTTCTGACTTTGATGGCTTGCAAATTTTGTCCTTATACTTTAAATATTTTCATTTATATTTCTAACTTATGATTTTATCAAGTTATTTAATTTTTGTATAATAATTTTATAAACTGGTCTAATTTCAGTGCTACTTATTTTGCAGACAATTAGAAAATATTAGCAAAATATAACTCTATGGCCGCAACCCCGGATAAATTCTTAAAACTCACGTTATATAATAATGTAATACCTATTAAAAAAACTGTGATTTGCAACAATCCATATTAAACATACAAGATACAATTATTTATATTATTGGTTTAATAACCAACCAATATTTTTTTGCAAAATAATTCTGAATTTATAAGCAAGTTTTTTTATGTTATGCGTTACTTATTTGTTGGATACATGTAATTATTAACAGAATATTGATTGCTTATATCGCTATGACACACATACCAGAATGGCTGGGGAGGGAGGATTCGAACCTCCGATCACGGGACCAAAACCCGTTGCCTTACCCCTTGGCTACTCCCCATTAAAGCTAATAAATTTTATATCAGAACACGCTAAAATTCAAACTAATGGAAGGTTAATATAATAAAAAATGCTTATTGTATTTCTTGTAATGGTAGGACTGATATATATGATTTAACAGGCTTATATATGCTTAGCCATAAATAGCAAGACTATTAGGGGTAGTGTGGGATAAGAAGACCCTGGAAGCTACTTTTTTCAAACCCTCATAAACACCAACTGCGGTCTTTAAATCATCACAGAACGAAAAAACTGTCGGACCACTTCCTGTCATCTGGGTAGCGATGGCCCCCATCCTGCGTGCTATATCTTTTATTCCAATTATTGCTTTATCTTCAATAGTAACTACTTCTTCGAGGTCATTTCTTAATTTTTTAAAGAAATCTCCAAACTTTCTTCCTGTTATATTATTCACAAGCTCCCTGTGTATTGATTCTCTTTCTTCCCCTACAAGGTCAAATTTTTCATATACATCCTTTGATAAGAATTTACCCCCGTTTTTAGCAAGGACAATCCAGTAAAAAGGCAGATGAGGAAGTTCGGAAAGTTTTTCTCCCCTTCCTTCGGCAAGAGCTGTTCCGCCTCTTATACAAAAAGGAACATCGGAGCCAACTTCTCCTGCAAGGTCCGTTAAATCCGAATCATCCATATTAAGTTTAAACAATCTATCCATTGCAAACAGGGTCGCTGCAGCATTCGTGCTCCCCCCTGCAAGACCGGCGCACACGGGAATATGTTTCTCTATATCAATATTTACTGAATATCTTCCCCTTAAATCGTATTTATCAAGAACCAGAGCGGCAGCTTTATGAACGAGGTTTTTCTCATCCAGAGGAATATCTTCATTATTGCATGTAATATAAATTCCATTCCTGCCGGAGAGCTTGTAATCTTTATCTCTTTTTGATACTGAAAAAGTAAGCTCATCGGAAAGGCTTATGCTCTGCATTATTGATTTTATTTCATGATAGCCGTCAGTTCTTCCGTTTTTTGAAACATTAAGATATAGATTTATTTTCCCTGAAGCTCTAAGTTTTATAGTGTTTTCCATTTTTCTCTGCTTAATGATAGCATAATTATCATATATTGGATATCAGGTTTTTATACAGATAAACATAGTCTTCAACTCTCAGCTCTTCTGCCCTTATGTTCTTGTCTTTACCTAACCCGGAGAGCAATTTTATAATTAATTCCACTTTATGGCAATACCCTTCATCGGATTGGGCCAATGAATTAATAAGCTTCTTTCTCCTGTGTAAAAAACAGCCATCAACAAAATTAAAAAAATCCATGATATCAAAGCCCTGACCCTCAAGAAGCCCCCCATTTTTTCTAATTACTTCTATAACCGATGAATCGACAAAAGGCCGCGGTAGAAAACAACTCCGTGAAATCTGGAAGCAGAAATTAAAATCAGCCAGAAAGTTTGCCTTTACCGCATAGGAGCTGTAATTTTTATCCCCCACCGAAGCAAGGAGTCTTTCTGCTATGTCCCTCTGAATAGTCAAAACCATTTTTTTTACCTGCTTTGCCTCGATAAGAATTTTTATAAGCAGGGGTGCAGCAACACTATAGGGAAGATTTGATACGACTTTTCTTATATTATATTTTCCTGCCAGGTTATAATAATCAAGTTTTAAAGCGTCTGTCTGGATCAGCTCCAGTTTAGATTCATCTTTTAAATTCTTATCAAAAATATCCCTGAAAGCTTTAATTAGCATTCTATCTATCTCAACACATATTATCTTCTTTGCAAGCGGCAGCATGACTTCTGTCAGGCTTCCAATGCCGCTACCAACTTCAAGAATTACGTCTTCCGGCCCAACTTCAGCAAATTTAACTATTTTTTTTGCGCTGTTCGTGTCAATTAAAAAATTCTGCCCCAGGTTTTTTTTAAGCCTTATGCCATACTGATTTAAAATTCTTGCCGTATTTCCCGGAGAGCTTATATATGAATTCATTTTTTGGTTGATTAAATTTCTTTTAAAGAAAAGAACTCTTCAGCATTCTTTGATGTAATATCTGCAACTTCTTCGACGCTTAATTTTTTGATTTCCGCAATTTTCTCAGCGACATACTTTACGTATCCCGGATAATTTTCTTTGCCCCGTTTTGCCTGTGGAGCAAGAAAAGGCGAATCAGTTTCTATGAATATCCGCTCAATCGGAATTTCCCTTACGACTTCCACAACATCACGCGCATTTGGAAAAGTAACGATACCGGTAAAGGAGATATAAAGCCCGAGGTCAAGGCACTCATTCGCAAAATCGATACCCCCGGAAAAACAATGAACGACAGCCCTGAATCCTCTGGTGCCGGCGTACTTTCTTACGACATCAAGCGTCTTTTTGTCTCCATCTCTATTATGAATTATCACGGGCATATCATACTTTATTGCAAGCTCTATCTGTGCGCTGAATGCTCTTTCCATATCTTCTTCCGGGACCTGGCTTCTGTAAAAATCGAAACCTATCTCGCCCACTGCCACCAGTTTGCTAGATTTCTTACCATCTCTGCCTTCACTATAATTACCTGTAATATAGTCATTTATCAGGGAATCAAGATTTTTTAAATCTTTTTTTCCAAAATCCCTAACATTGTGGGGGTGTATTCCCGCGCTTGCAAAAACACCCTTGAATCTCTGTGCAAACTCCAGAGATTTCTCGCTACTCTCAAGGTCTATACCGACATTTATTATATACTTAACACCCTCTTCTCTGGATTTTGAAACGACTGCCTCTGGTGTCAGGGTCTTAATCATATCAATATGAGCATGTGTATCTATGTAGTACATATATCCCTTAAATAATAAGTATTCGCAAATCCTGCCTTCAGGATTGCTTCTCCATACCAATCCTCGGGAACAGTATTTCCCTGCTGCCAGTTTTTGAACCACCTTCGAATTTCCCCCACTCCCCATCTTTGGAGAGCAGAACATCTTCAATCCTCTTATTTATTCCAAGCTGGTTAAATATTTTCTGGCAGGTTGAAGGCATGAAAGGTATAAGTAAAATGGTTGACAATCTTATAATCTCTGCTACTTCATAAAGAACCGAATCAAGTTTTCTTAAATCCTGCTCGTTGCTACTTTTTACAAGAGTCCATGGCTGGCTGTCCTCTATATATTTATTTGCTATATTTATAAATTCCCATACCTTAACAAGATAATCAGAGAACCTGAAATCAGCAATATATTCATGCGCCTGCTTTTTTATATCCTCCCATTTTTCTTTAAAATCAATGCTCATGACACTGGCAGGAATTACCCCGTTCCTGTATTTTTCCACCATAACTATAGTTCTTGAAACAAGATTGCCGATATCGTTACTCAAATCCGAATTATATCTTCTTATCATAGCTTCATCGGTAAAGGAGCCATCCAGACCAAAGGATATTTCCCTGGTAAGGAAATACCTTATGCTGTCCACCCCGTACTTTTGTGCGACTTCATCGGGGTCGATGGTGATTCCCTTTGATTTGGATAATTTTTCCTCTCCCATTAAAAGCCAGCCGTGAACAACAATCTGCCGGGGCAAATCGATGCCAAGGGACATGAGAATTGCGGGCCAGATTATTGCATGGAACTTTAATATATCTTTTCCTATGTGGTGCTGCTCGGCGGGCCAGTATCGATTAAATAAATCCGCCTTTTCGGTGCTGTATCCGAGAGCTGAAATATAATTTATAAGGGCATCCACCCATACATAACAAAAATGTTCCGGATCGAATGGCAGGGGAACTCCCCATTTAACAGCCGTTCTTGAAACGCTGATATCCTTTAAGCCGCTTTTTAGAATTCCAAGCACCTCGTTTTTTCTGGCTTCGGGGACTATAAAATCGGGATTATCTTCAATATGCTTTAATATCTTTGCCTCATATTTTGAAAGTTTAAAAAAGTAATTTTCCTCTTTTACGTACTCCACCTCTCCGTTACACTGCGGGCATCTGCCATTGACAAGCTGGGAGTCGAGCAAAAAAGTCTCGCAAGCCACACAATATTTACCTTCATAAGCACTCTTGTAAAGGTCCCCGTTTTCATTTAATTTTGAAAGTATATTCTGGACTATTTTTTCATGTCCTTTTTCCGTGGTCCTTATATAAGAATCATTGCTGATTTCATATAATTTTAAAAGCCTCTTCATATCAGCGGACATCCTGTCAACGTACTCCTGCGGTGACATTCCCTTCCCTTCGGCAGTTTTGGTTATTTTCTGTCCGTGTTCGTCAGCTCCTGTAAGGAAAAAAGTATCCATACCTGAAAGCCTGTGAAACCTCGCAACTATATCAGTGAGTATAAACTCGTATATCTGACCGAGGTGCAGCTTAGCATTCATATACGGAATAGCTGTTGTGATGTAAAATTTCTTGCTTTGCAATATAAACTCCTGTATATATTATTTATTTTTATCCTGACAATTTCACTGCTCTATCATTATTTTTTGCTAATCTTTACTTACCGTCCGGTCATCTAAATTTTCGTTGAAATATTATACAATCTTTGCTTATCTATGTCATATCTTGACTTTATAATTTTAAGGCAATTCTTCTTACTGATTCCATCCTTTAGAAGACGCGAGAACTCCATTTTTATGTCATCATCAGTAAAATTTCTTATGAGTTCTTTTTTATACCCCTCAACAACAAGAACTATCTCACCCTTTATGGCCTTTCCTTTTATTTTTTCAAGAACATAGCTTAACTTTCCCCTTATCGCTTCCTCATGTATTTTTGAAATTTCCCTTACCAGCCCGGCTCTCCTGTCACCGAATCTATCTATAAGTTCGGAAACCATGGTCTCAATCCTTTTTGGAGACTCGTAGAATATAAGAGTGTAGGGGAAAAATGTTAATTCGACAAGTTTGCTTTTTCTTTTTGCTTTTGCCTTCGGCAGAAAACCTACGAAAAGAAAGCTGTCGGTCGGCAGCCCCGAGATAACAAGTGCGCTTACTGCAGCATTCGGGCCCGGAACAACCGTTACCGGGATATTCCTTTTTATACATTCATTTATTATCTTAAACCCCGGGTCCTGTATCGCCGGCACCCCTGACTCGGATACAAGAGCAACATCATCTCCTTTTTCAAGTTCACCTATTATATAACCTATCCTGGCTTCCCTGTTATATTCATTGTAGCTTATGATATTTTTCTTAAAAATACCGTACTTCTGGAGCAGTTTACCCGTGGTTCTTGTATCCTCCGCAACTATAAGGCCCGCTTCTTTCAATGTCCTCAGAAGCCGGAAGCTCACATCCTCAAGGTTGCCTATAGGAGTCGCGCATATAAAAATAGTGCCGCTGATATTGATCCTCCTGCATATAAAGTTTTAACTTCGGAGTTCTGAGCTCCTGAATTAAGCTTCTTAAACTATACACCCTGGAGAACAAAAAATATATTTTCAGCAGAGACTCCGGGATATTAGTATTATAGCAAATTCGAAAAAATTAAAAAAAGATTGCTATTAAAACTATTATTTCTTCAATATTTACATAACAAGCTAAATAAAAAAGGGGCTGCATTTTTAACATTTATTATTAAGACAAAGAATTATTAGATTATTAATAACTTGAAAAAAACCTTATATTAAGTCAGAATTCAAGATATGAAAAATAAAAATCTACCCGGATTTCCCAGAAGGATAATTGTTTCAATCATCATTCTCATCTCGGTCTATTTCCTCGGCTCTCTCGGATACATGATAATTGAGGATATGAATTTTATGGATGCACTTTTTATGACCACCATAACCATTACCACGGTCGGTTTCGGGCTGGTAAAGGAGCTATCGAAAGCGGGAACGGTATTTACTATTTTACTTATTATCATAGGTACCGGTACTGTTGCCTATATATTAATAAACTTAACTGATTTTATCTTAAGTGAGTTTTTTTTTGGAAGATTAGAAAAAAGAAGGAAGTTAAAAATGATTTCAAAATTAAAAAACCATTACATAATCTGCGGCCTTGGCAGGGTAGGGCTTGAAATTGCGAGCCAGCTTTCAGCCAATAATGCTGAATTTATAGTAATTGATGTAAAAGAAAGCCAAATTGAAATTGCGAAACAGAATAACTGGCTTTATATACAGGCCGACGCTTCCAGGGATGATACCCTTATCGAGGCAGGTATAAAAGAAGCCAGGTGCCTGTTCGCTGCACTGGACACAGATGCGGAAAATGTTTATATCACTCTAGCCGCTAAATCTTTAAATCCATCTATTTTTATAGTGGCCAGAGCAATAGTTCACGAAACTATTAGTAAACTTGAAAAGGCTGGAGCAGATAAAGTAGTTTCCCCTCAAATTATCGGCGGAAGGAGGATGGCAGACATGGCTCTACAGCCTTCCATATGCGATTTCATGGATACAGTAATGAAGGTGGAGGAGAGCGAGATTAAACTTGCAGAAATCGAAATTAAGGAAAACAGCAGAATCGATAACATAACTATAAGAGAAGCCGGGGAGAAATATGGCATTGAAGCCCTGATAATATCCGTTATTGAAAAAGGAGAAAAAATTTCGGTTAAAAAAGCAAGTGGAGATACCATTATGATGCATGGCCACAAAATCATTGCTATAGGTACCGGAGACCAGGTAAAGCACCTGACAGACATTGCTACAGGATAACTTATAAGAAATAGATATTTATTACCTTACATGCTTGCATTTGATTTTATTGAACGCGGCAAATAACGTCACGGCTTAAAGGAATTTTACATAGCAGTAAATTCCAGCACCATCACTAATTTAACTGTTCATTGTACTTATCATCAATAAATACAGCATAGTTGCCACTTAAAAAATATGCTACTCTCTCGCCGATATTTACGGCCTGGTCTCCTATTCTTTCAAGATATCTTGCTGCCATTACGATATTGGTAACGAACTTTATATCCTTTTTTCTCCTGTGATACGAATATAATTTGCTTAAAATCATTTCCTGAATATCATCGACCATATCATCAGACTTACCGAGTTTTAAAGCCAGTTTTAAATCTTTATTTTTAAATGATTCGATAGCAACATTTAGCTCTGATTTGGCAAGGTTGCCCATCTCCAGAACAAGGTCTACTATCTCCCTGTCGGGATAATCTCTATCGTCTTTTGCCAGCCTTTTGACAATTTTAGATATGTCTACCGCAAGGTCGCCAATCCTTTCAAGAGATTTAATTATTACGCCTATTGAATGCAGATATCTTAAATCCTTTGCAACCGGCTGGTGCTCTGCCTGCAGGATTATACACTTTTCCTCAATGGATATGTCGCTTTCATCAATCTCCTGATCTTCGTCTATAACTTTTTGAGCAAGCTCCGCATTCATTTCTACAAATGCTTTTATCGCGTAACTTACAGCCTCCTGGGTTTTGCTTCCCATCAGTATTACGTCATTGCTTATTTCTTCTATTTTTTGTTTGAATGTCTTTCTCAAATTATTCCTTTCTGATCAACCTAAACCGCGTCCTGATAGCGGTCCCGGATACAGCAAAAATCAATACCAGCATTAAAAGTACCAGTGCAGTTCCCCACTGCATATCTTCAGGTGTATTCGTAAGCTGGGTTGCCAGCACATAAAGATGGTATGGAAGTGCCATCACCTGGCTAAAAAGCGAATTCGGTAGATTAGGCTGTGAAAATGCAGCGACCGTAAACATTATTGGTGCAGTTTCTCCTGCTGCCCTTCCTATTCCAATAACTGAACCGGTTATTATACCGGGTAAAGCCCGTGGTAACACCACCTTGATTATTGTTTGCCATCTAGTGGCTCCAAGAGCAAAAGAAGCATGGCGGTAAGAATCAGGAACTGTTTTTAATGCTTCTTCGGTTGATGTTATGATAACAGGCAGTATAAGAAGTGCGAGCGTCAGGGAACC
>CAZKVH010000017.1:29607-34658 GCA_964556165.1 uncultured Actinomycetota bacterium
GAATTCCCAGTTAATTGCACCACTTCCTTTGATTATCAAATAAACCACTATCCCTATAACAAATGCTATTACTATAAGAGTTAAAAAAAGCAAAATTATATATGAAACTCTTTCTATTATTTTCTTCCTTTTCCTGCTTATTTCTTTTGCTTCCCACATAACGATTTGCTTTCTCTGATTAATTTATATTCAGTACATTATCTATATTTTACTAAACCCCTGTAATTTAAACTATCTTCTAGCTTTCCCTTATCCTGCTTATGAATCTGTCAGATATAAAATTTATAATAAAAGTTATTATAAAAAGTATCAGACCAATTGCAAAAAGAGCCGAATAATGAAGGCCGCCCTGGACAGTTTCTCCCATCTCGGCAGCAATGGTCGCAGTTATAGTTCTGACAGGTTGTAACCACGAAAAAACAATCCTCGGTGAGTTGCCTGTTACCATCAGAACTGTCATGGTCTCCCCCACGATTCTACCAAGTCCGAGCATCACTGCAGCCACCATACCCGATGAAGCCGACGGTATTACAGTGTGTACCGTTGTTTCCCATTTTGTCGCTCCCAGAGCAATTGAAGCATATCTGTATCTGTCAGGAACCGCATTAACTGCATCTTCAGAAATCGATATAATGGTCGGCAAACTCATAAAAGCAAGCATTACAGAGCCGGTAAGAGCAGTAAGACCGATACTTATATTGAAAAGATTCATAATTATAGGAGAAAGTAGCTTGATACCAATAAAACCAATTACTACCGAAGGAATAGTTGCCAGCACCTCAATTATGGGCTTAAGTATTTCCCTTAATATCTTAGGGGCGAGCTCTCCAATGTAAATAGCACTACCAATACCAAGAGGGACAGCGATTACAATCGCACCAAAAGTAACCAGTGCTGAACCGGTCAGCAGTGGTAAAAAACCGAATTTTTCAAGAACTGTGGGAGACCATTTCTCGCCGCCAAAAAAATCCAGGATAGGGTAGGTCGAAAAGAATTTAATAGAGTTTGCAAAAAGAAAAGCCATTATTAAAGCAAGTACAATAATTGAAATTATTCCATTAAGAAAAACAAACTTTCGAATTAAAAAGCTTTTTATTTTTCTCAATTTAATTTCAAATTGCGACATGCTTTTATTTTAAAAGAATTAAAATTTTTTTTCTATAAATTTAAAAAATAATAAAAAACCCGGGCTGTGGGGAAGACTTAATTAAATCTGCCTCACAGCCCAATTTATTTAAAACCCTGTAATTTGTTCACAGATTTTTAAAAAATGAACAAACCATAAGTTTACATCAGTCAAAACTTTATTTAACGGGAACAAACCCTTGTGCCAGGCCTATTTCCTGCCCTTCATCACTGTAAACGAAATCAAGATAAGCTTTGGCTATCGGAGATAATTCCTTATCCGGAGCATAAACATACAGCCCCCTCGATATAGGATAAGAACCATCCTTTACGGTCTCTATGGAAGGTCCCACTCCATCCACTTTTAATGCCTTAAGAGAATCATCAAGGTATCCCATTCCAATATAGCCAATTACATTTTCATTATTTTTAATCTGATTTACCACATCAGCATTTGATTGTAGTCTTAAAGCATTTTCAGTATAATCGTTTCCCTCCAGAGTTTTTCCGAGCTGAACTATCTCCTCAAGAAAATATTCTCCCGTACCCGAGCTTGAATCTCTTGCGACCACGACTATTTCCTCATCATCTCCACCGACATCTTTCCAGTTAGTGGTCTCTCCAACATATATCTTTGATAGTTCCTCTATTGTAATCTCATCCACGGAAACGTTGCTGCTTACAATAACAGATATACCATCATAAAGAACGGTATGTTCCTGGACATTATAACCTACTTTTTTTGCAGCTTCTATTTCTTCATCCTTTATCTGCCTTGACGCATTTGCCAGGTCGTTTATACCATTAATCAAATCAGCAATGCCACCACCCGAGCCACCGCCGTTCACTATTATTGTACCTCCGTATTCATTCATAAATGCGGATGCCCATGCCTCTGAAACCTGAAGAAGAGTTGTAGAACCCGATAATACAAGTTCCTGCCCTTCAAAAGCAGTTCCTTCGACGGATTCATCTCCTTCAGCTACTTCGGCTGCTTCCCCTTCTGATTTTCCACAACCAGAAAATATCATAATTCCTGCAAGCATAAATACTAAGATACCGGTAATAATTGACATTAAAGACCTTTTTTTTCTCATTAACCTACATCCTCCCTTATGCTAATTTTTTTACTTTTTAAAAACAGTGGAATATTAGCATAAAATAATGAATTCCTGGTTAAAAAAGAGTTAAATTAATATTAAAAAAATGTTAAGAACCGTTCGTAATCTTATATCCGTAACCATGTACCGTATGTATGAATCTTTTGCCGAATTTTTTATAATCCATCTTCTCTCTTATTCTTCTTATATGAACATCAAGAGTTCTCGTATCCCCGTAATAATCCTCTCCCCACACTTTTTCTATCAATTCCATGCGGGGAACCAGGTTATTGAGGTTTTTTAATAAATTTAATACAATCTGATATTCTTTTGGGTTAAGGTTAATCTTATTTTCACCAAGGAAAACCTCGTGTTTTACCTCATCGACCAACAGTTTTACTTCATCAAAATCAAAATCTCCCCTGAAAGGCACTTCCGCGCCATAATGAATAACTCCATTAATTCTTCTAAATACATTTTTTACCCTGGCAAGCAGTTCCCTTATCCCGAAGGGCTTGACTATATAATCATCCGCACCCAGTTCCAGCCCCAGAACTTTATCAAGCTCCTCACTTTTAGCGCTCAGTATTATCACCGGGATATCCGCTTTCTTCTTGATTTCCCTGCAGATATCAAGCCCTTCCATGTCAGGAAGCATTAAATCAAGAATTACAAGGTCAGGCTTAATTTGATTTAATTCATCTAAAAAGCTTCTGCCATCCTCGAAACTTTTAACTCTGTAACCATCCCTTACAAGATTATGTTCCAGAATTTCACGAATATTATCTTCATCATCAACTACATAAATTAGCTTTTTATTCTTTTCCATCTTTTAAATAAAATACTATTACTTTTTAGGCATCCTTATCTCGAATAAAGTTTCTTTTCCCGGGACGCTATGGACTTCTATCTTCCCTCCGTGCAAATCTACTGTGTGCTTCACAATAGAAAGCCCCAGACCCGACCCAATCTGCCTTGAAGACTTTGAGCCCTGCCCCCGGTAGAATCTCTGGAAAATATAAGGCAGTTCATCTTTATTTATACCTCTTCCATTATCGCTAAACTTAAGAATTACATCACTATTGCTTTCGCTTAAATCTACTTTTATTTCCGTGCCTCTACCCCCGTAAAATATCGAATTTTCAATTATGTTCCTTACCATCTGGTTAAAAAGCTCTTCATCGGTCTTATAATCAATAACTTTACTGCCGTAATTAAACTTGATTTGAATACCATTCTTCTCTGCAAGAAAATTAAGGGATTTTATAGTTTCCTTTATTAAATCAATAAGATTGTGCTTTCTTTCAAAAAGAACATTTCGCTTAAACTCGATATTTGACAGGTTTAAAACATCCTTAATCAAAAAATTAAGCCTTTCTACCTCCTCAAGGCTCTTCTGCAGATATTCCTGAATCTTCTTTTTGCTTATTGTCCTGTCATCTAAAATAGTATCGATATATCCCCTTATAGAGGTAAGGGGTGTTCTCATCTCGTGAGATATGTTGGCTACAAAATGGCTTCTTAACCTTGAAAATTCCACTTCCTGCGTAACATTCTCAAACAGGACAAGGAGTTTTATGTTTTTTACCCTGTCTGGCTTACTGCCGGAATCACTCGTTATCGGTATGATTTCTACGAGAAAATACCTGTCTTCATCCCCATAAAAGGTAATGTTCTCCCTGCTGTTTTTTAAATAATTAAAAGCTCTGCCTATTAGTTTTTCAAGTTTTTCATTCTTAAAAACAAATGCTGTCTTTCTACCTGTAACTTCTTCCTTCTTCAAGTAAAATGAGTTTAAAAGGCTCTCATTAATTCTATATATCTCTCTATTTTCATCAACTATTAAAGCTCCAGGTCCTATGCTATTAAGAATCGAGTCTACAAGCTTTGCCTCATCTTCGACTGCAGCCCTGAACATTTCAAGCAAATTCTCTGTATCTTTAATAAACAAATCTTCCCCGGTTTCTTCTTTTGCGGAATTATAAAAAGAAACTTTATTCTTTAAAAAGTTCTTATTAGAATTTAGCAACTCATTTATCTCAAGCAAAATATTATTTCTCTTCCTGATATTTATGACCAGAAGAGAAGAAAGCACAGCCAGAAGAACAATTATCAGTATGGAAAAGTACAACAGCACTTGCATTAATAACATTTCATCCAGACTTCCAAATAACAATACAATTCTTAAAAAATTATAGCACATGCGATTTCTTTTAAATACCCTGCAATAGCCCGTTAAAAATGTAATTAAAACAAATATTCCGCAGGTTAATGTAAATCAAAATAAAAGTCACATTTAACTTCTGGGTTTACTATAGATTGAAAGGAATTTGGAGGATTTTTTAAAGAATCAAACTTACCGGAAAATTCATTATCTTTTCATCACACTTTTAAAAAACTGGTGGCGAGACGCAGAATCGAACTGCGGACACATGGATTTTCAGTCCACTGCTCTACCAACTGAGCTATCTCGCCAACCTGTAATCAAGACTGGCGGAGCTGACGGGATTTGAACCCGCGATCTCATGCGTGACAGGCATGTGTCCTAAACCGCTAGACGACAGCTCCGCACTACTATCAATCTATGGTGGGCGTTGCAGGGATTGAACCTGCGACCCCCTGCTTGTAAGGCAGGTGCTCTCCCAGCTGAGCTAAACGCCCATTTCTTATGGTAGCCTGTAGGAGAATCGAACTCCTGTTGGTAGGTTGAAAACCTACTGTCCTAACCCCTAGACGAACAGGCCTCAAATTGGTGAGCCGTGAAGGGATCGAACCTTCGACACCCGGATTAAAAGTCCGGTGCTCTACCTACTGAGCTAACGGCCC
>CAZKVH010000018.1:0-18446 GCA_964556165.1 uncultured Actinomycetota bacterium
GGCATCTCCTGGGAATATTAAGTATAAATTTCCTGCTGGAAATAGTATAATTTTTTTAATCAGTAAATTTGAGAGTATTTATAAAATTTAATAAAAGTAAACAGGATATTATTTACCAAAAAAAGGATTTGGATTGGAAAAAAAGAATATTATAATTTTAATAGCTGTGGCGATTATTCTCAGCTTTTCTTTTAGTTCATGTTCTCTACTTTTACCGGTTGGGGAGCAGGGAGACACGGCTGAGACCGAGGAAAGCCAGCAGGAAATTGCAGAAGACGATGAGATAAATGGAGATGAAAGTGGAAAGGATTCAGAAACTTCCTCAGTTGAAGATGACGAGCAGACGGTAGAAGAAGAAATTCCGGAGGACATAGAGGAAGAGGAAATAAAGAATATAATAGTAGAGAACCCAAAGCCAGATCAGGTTATATCCAGCCCGCTTGTAATAACCGGAGAGGCAAGAGGGACCTGGTTCTTTGAGGCATGCTTTCCTGTAAGGCTTCTTGATGGGAATGGAAAAGAAATCACCGTTTATTATGCCCAGGCTCTTGATGAGTGGATGACTGAAGATTTTGTTCCGTTTCAGTCGGAAATTGAGTTTGAAAAACCCGGGACTGATACAGGATCTCTTATTCTGGAAAAGAGTAACCCTTCGGGTCTTCCGGAAAATAAAGATGAAATTATAATACCGGTTCGTTTTGAGTGATAGGAAAATAAACCGCCCGTCTAAATTAAGAAGGGTGGCACCAGAAAATCAGCAGCAGGTGATTTTCCGAAAAAATCCGGAAAAAAAATGGCCTCTAAAAACAAAAAAATCTTAATTATAATTTTGATATCCGCAGTAATAATATTTGGGATTTTAGCCTGGTTCATAGCCCGTCAACCCGGCGATGTAAATGATGAAAATTATAGCCTCGAGCGGCAGCAGATGGTAAAAGAGGATATAGTCTCAAGAGGAATTGATAACAATGAAGTTATCGATGCTATGGAGACAGTGCCGAGGCACAATTTTGTAAAACGTGAGCAGATGTTTTCGGCTTATGAGGACAGGCCTCTACCGATAGGTGAGGGGCAGACAATTTCCCAGCCCTATATTGTTGCTCTTATGACTGAAGAGCTTGAACTCCAGTCCGGCCATAAGGTGCTGGAGATAGGGACAGGCTCGGGTTATCAGGCTGCAATACTTGCTGAAATAACGGATGAGGTTTACACGGTTGAAATTATAACCTCGCTCTATGAGATTGCCAGAGAACGGCTGGAGCAGATGTATCCCAAAATAAAAGTATCAAACCATAACGGGTATTACGGCTGGGAGGAGTATGCGCCCTATGACAGAATAATAGTTACTGCTGCCCCTGACCACATACCGAGGCCCCTAATAGACCAGCTTGTTGATGGCGGAATTATGGTGATCCCGGTAGGTCCTCCGGGCTGGAACCAGATTCTATGGAAAGTAACTAAAGAAGGCGATGATGTGCGCACAGAAAGAATCTGTGATGTTATATTTGTACCGCTTGTAAATGAATAAATGCCCGGTTAAAGTACTAAAATAATTTTTTGTATGAAAAGACTGCCGTGATATAAAAAAGCAGGGAAAGCCCAAGCACTGCAAGAAATCCTGCATGTATGGAAATAATAACTGCTGCAATGGAGCTTACAACAGAAGAACATCCGTTTATTGCCCAGAGCCAGGGTACTATCTGGCTCTTTTTTTCTTTTGCCTTCGCAATTCCAGCTGGAAAGGGTATTCCCATAAGGAACCCTGCCGGTGCGATAATGGCAATTGTTATGGCAAACCTTTGCCAAAGAGGCCTTGCCAGAAGGATATTGCTGTAGAATCTAAAAGCAACCATAAAAAATGTTATATATATTACCAGAGACAGAACTACCCATGTAAGATTTGTTTTACGGAAGCCTGTATAGATACTCCCAAATCCTGCAAAAAGCATGAGTCCGAACAGCACTATTGCCACGGAATATGAGGGCTTTCCCAGCATGAGTATAAATTTTTGCATGAGGGGTAATTCTATAAAAAAGTAGCCCATCCCAAGGCAGATAAAGTATATGAGGTAAACGTAGTCCTTCTTTATGTTTATAGAGCCGCCTGCAGTTTTTACCGGAAGTATGATAAGAAGTACAGAAAGAAGCACCGAAATTAAAAGCGCCGCAACAAGGATAAGGTAACCGCCGCCCCCAAAGGGCTGTGTGGATTTCCCAAAGTACTTAATTATATCCGGAATCTGGTTTGTTTTAAAAAAGTTAAAGAAATATGGCCTGTTGTCGGTGGCAGGTGTGATATTGAAGTAATAATCCCTGTAGAGCTCTTCTCTTACAGAATCATCTTCTTCTATTATAAGTTTAAAAAACCTGTAAAAATAAGGCTCTTCCAGTATGTTGTGCATGTTGGCATCGCTTTCTTTCATGCCGCTGTAATATACCGGGTCATAATTTAAAGCTTCCACATGTTCTTTAAGCAGTTCTATTTCTACGGGTGCAAAAACTGAATTTTTATAGAGTGTGGTAACCGTTGACCACGAGCGGTAGGAAAATATACTGGACGATATATCTCTCTGCAGCGCTTCAACCAGCGTGGCGATTATTTTTAAGTTTTCGCTGGGGGGTACCTGTGCCCATCGGGTAATGGCAAGTATTCCGTCATGGGATAAAAGCTCAGTAATGGCAGATATACTCTCGGTGCTGTATATGTAGTTTTCATTTAAGCTGTAGGCGCCGGATGATACAGGGTGAAAGCTATCTGAAAGACTGAGTACAATAAGGTCAAACTTTTTATCGGTGGTAAGCGAGAAGTTTCGGATGAAGCTTTTTTCAACGGAGACGGCGGGGTTGTTGTATATAGACCCACTGTATTCGGAAAAGCTGACCTCAAGAAGTCCGGTAACAAGTTCACTGTTCTGTATAATATATATATCGGAATTCCCGTGGTAGAGAGAGCATAAAACATCCAGACCGCCGCCAGGTTCTGTTATAAGAATATTTTCATATTTTGCATCTTTCATATAAACCGACTGGGGGATATATTCCAGGAATTTGAGAGTGCTGTCTTTTTCAATAGAGGTATCTTCTACCCGGGTTACCGGTGTAAGGTTATCGCCATCAATTGTAAGCCCAAGCTGCTCCGGCGGCGTTCCGGTATGGACAAGACTGAGACCCGGAGCTGATTTTATATTACCGCTTTCCACAACATCTACTCTAGTGGCAGAATCTTCAGCAGTATATAAAAGGTGGGAATCGGGATAACGCATAACAGTCTGGAGGCTTTTGTAGGGAGACATTCTTACTTCCCAGAGCCCCGGGACAAAGAAAAGGAGAAAGCCTGTTAGCAATATAAATATTACTGCTGATAACAAAAAGCTTTTTAAGTATTTTCTATCAAGAAGTATGAATATAGAAATAATTCCGAGGGCGGAAGAAAGTAAAATAATCCCGCTCTGTTGGACTGACGGAACTAATATTAAAAATGCCACTGCTCCCAGGCTTGAACCGATAAGATTGAAAAAGTATGTTACCTGAGGTTTTTGTTTTCCGTGAAAGACGAAAGCTATGAAACTGCCGCCGAAGAAAAATGGAAGTATCAAAAAAAGATAATATATAAAAAGGTAAAAGAGCTGTACCGATTCCCAGGCAATTTTAAAAGAATCAAAGGGAATGATGTTTACTGCAAGGTAGCTTATCACAACCGATACGGAAAAACCCAGGGAGAAAATAAGGTAGAGAAGTCTTTCGGATTTTATCCTTCTTATAAAAAAGGGAAGAAAACTTCCGCTAATTCCAAAGCCCAGTAGTGCTACGCTTACAATAAGGAACGCGAAATGGTAAAAATCGGATACGGATAATATTCTTAGCAGGCTCACCTGGTAGATAAATAATGAAAATGATATCAAAAATAACGAAATATTAATTTTTATTTTCATTATATTCTGCTATTTAAATATGATTGTTATCTTACGGTTACCCTTTAGTCTTTTATAAAATATTTCAGGGCATTGGTTTTAATTTAAGATATTGTATCTATTTTATATAAAAAGGATTAAAAAAGCTAAAAACATCAGTATAATTCAAGCAGGCTAATCTATCTTTATGATTTTTTTTATTTTGAAAACATATATCGCCCATCCAAAAGTATCTCTGCCGTATAACAGGTACTCCTTTTTTGCTTTTTCTATTTTTTTTAGAAGTTCAGGATTATCCGGGTCTTCAGGATTTGAGTTTATATAATTATATGCTGACATCCACTGGAGAGTTTCATAATGGTCCCAGTCATCATTATTGCTTACCAGAGTGTATGTGCAGGTAAGTCCTTCTTTTTCCGCAACATCTATATTCCCGTAATGGGAATTATATTCTTCTTTTTTTATTCCGAGTATCTTAAGATATTCATCGCCGGGTTCTTTTAGCCAGAAAGGTTCTCCAATAATTATAGTCCCATCCTGTTCAGTCATAATTTTTAGTGACTTTATTGTTTGTATAAAACCGCGATAGGTAAAGCTTGCGCCCAGGCATACTGTTAAATCAAATAATTCATTTTTATCGGGTTTATATTTTGAGCCATCCATTTCCAGAAATTTTAGATCTGAGCCGGGGATTCTTTTATTTTTGTTCTCTTCGCATTCTTTTATAAAATAAGGTGAGATGTCTACTCCAGTTCCACTAATATTAAATAATTCATAAAGTCTTATCAGAAACTCCCCTTTGCCACAGCCGATATCCAGAACTCTGGAGCCCTCTTTTATATCCAGCAGGGAAAGTAATCTATCAAGTTTAACTTTGCTAATGGGGTTAAGGATTACGTGTTTTTTATGGGTAATAGCATAATATTTCCAGATATCCAATTTTACCTCCTTTTATTTTTAAACTGGTATACGGGTTCTTAAGCTTTGATTTAAATAGAATTGTTATGTTACATTTCTTCAATGGAAATATCTTTTATACTGAAAGTGCCCTTATTGCTATATATTCTAATCATAATGAAATTCTCATTTTCCTGAGCACGGAAAGTTTCTTCATATGATAACCATTCTTTATTTATGTTTTGAGTTTCTGATTCAGGTGGATTCCCGTTTTCTCCTGCAAGAGTAAAATAACGGGATTCTTTTAACGAGTCTTCCCAGAATGAGTATAGCAGGAGAGGATCAGCGCTGTCATTTCTTAATGTAATAATTAATTTGTAAGATTTATCAGCTTTTATTGGTATTCTATTACTGGAAACAGAAAATTTATTCTCAACATCAATTAATAAATAATTCTTACCATCACGGTTGTCTTTAAACGTTTCAAATTCATATATGTAGTATTTGTTTTGTAGAACCTTGAATTCAATATCAAGGTCATTCTTAACGAAGAGAGAGTTAATCTCTTCACATGAAATATAATTTTCACAACCTGAAAATGAGAAAATGACTGATATCATTAATGGTATCAGTATGCACAGTAATAATATATCAAATAATCGCTTTTTCATTTTTTTACTAAGATGTTTTTAGTTCCTTTTGAGCCGCAGCTAATTTTTTTTGCCTCTTTTTTAAAAGCAGTGACCCGATATAAGAACCTGCAAAAGCAAAAACAATCAGAGCTAGCCATCCATATAATAGTTCGACAAACCCTCCCTGGCCGGTAAGATTTCCAATAATAACAGCCCAGACAACAATATTGATTAAAAATCCAGCAAACCAGATACTCTTTGGATAAAATTTTCCTATGAAAAGACATATTATAAAGTTATAGATAGCTACACCTACAAACATCAAAATAATGGCTATTTTATCACCGAGCAATTCCATCAATCCCTCTCCAATTAAAAATGACAGGAAGAATCCGGCTATTCCGCAGGCAAGAGAAATTAAAATTGATGCAATTAATCTTTTTTTATCTTTCATTTGCATATTTCCTCCTTTGATATTTTCAATATGCTCATTAAGGATACTGGAAGGAAGTTCTTTTATGATCATTAATTATACTTTGAAAATATTATTATCCTTTAGCATATCTACAAAAGTTTGCTCCATGGGTTTTTTATATTCCCCCAGGTATGACTCTGGATAAAGATTTAGCAGTAATCTGTAAGCTACAATTGATTTATTATTTATTTTATTCATATAAATATTTTATAATTTTGGTAACTCCATGCCTGTGAAGAGATTTCTTCTTTTTGAAAGTTCTATAGCGTTACTGTACCGTTCAAGCTCCATGGATAGTTGTTTTCTGCCAGATTCAGTCAGCCTGTAGTACTTTCGTCTTTCACTACCAGGCTTATTATCAGTTTTCTCATATGCTTCTTCTATCAATTTATCAGCAAGCATCCGCTTGATGTTCCCGTATAATGTTCCAGGTCCCATTTTTATTTTCCCATCGGAATCATATTCTGCCTGTTTCATAATTCCGTAACCGTGCCTTTCTCTATCACACAGTGCAAGAAGTATATAAAAAACAGATGGGGTAAGTGTTTCTCTGTATTGTTTTTGTATCATATAATTTTATATATATATATCAATAATGGATATATTTTTATGTTTATTTTATATCACAAACGGATATACTGTCAATATCATATTCTTAAAAAAATATTATTTTAAGTTTTGATTAGTTTAATCACAAATTTTTTTATTTATATACAAATAAATAGAAATATTTGAGGAGGCAGATATAGTTTATAAAGAATTGCTCCCCTAAAAGTTATTTTTAATATTATTCTAATTTAATAATTGTTATTGCATTATAATGATTATTACTTTATAATAGTTATAATTTATATAATAAGATTCGTAATAGAACCAGAAAATGAAAAATATAGCCGAGAAACTCAAAGGGAAAAATATAAAGCCTTCTTATCAGAGAATAAGAATATATGAGTGCCTTACCAGAGAAAGGAGTCATCCTACTGTTGAACAAATATTTAATTGTCTGGTGAAAGAAATGCCTACGCTCTCAAAGGCTACTGTCTATAATACGATGGAAATATTCAGGGAAGCAGGGCTGGTAAGGGTTGTAACAATTGACGATAATGAGGTGAGGTATGACAGTGAAGTTTCTATACACGGACACTTCAAATGCGAATTGTGCGGAAAAATATATGACTTTCCTGTAGATATAAGTACACTATCTTCTGATGCTTTAAAAGATTTCAAAATAACAGGGAGAGATGTATATTTCAGGGGCATTTGCCCGGAATGTCTCAATAAAAAAAATAGCGAAAAGGAGAATAAATAATGGAAGAATTAGAAGAAAAAAAAGAATATAAGATGCCGTTGATAGGGGACCCTGCTCCATCATTTAAGGCTGTGACTACCCAGGGCGAGATTAATTTCCCGGAGGACTATAAAGGAAAATGGGTAATTCTGTTCAGCCACCCGGCAGACTTTACACCGGTTTGCACCACTGAATTTATTACCTTTGCTTCCATGATTGATGAGTTTAGAAAACTAAATACAGAACTTATAGGTCTTTCGGTAGACTCTCTTTATGCACATATTGCCTGGCTAAGGACCATCCGGGAGAAGATTGAGTGGAAGGGACATAAAAATGTAGAGGTAACCTTTCCTCTAATTGAAGACATTAAAATGGAAGTGGCCAATAAATTTGGAATGATTCATCCAAACCAGTCTACCAGCCAGGCGGTTAGAGCAGTATTCATTATTGACCCAAAAGCAGTAATCAGGGCAATTCTATACTATCCTTCTTCTACCGGCAGGAATTTTGACGAAATAAAGAGGATAATAATAGCTCTTCAGAAGGCGGATAAGGATAAGGTTGCGACACCTGCTGACTGGAGGCCGGGTGATGATTGCATAATTCCTCCACCTGGGTCATGCGGGACAGCAAAAGAAAGAATGGAAGTAGAAGAAGAAGACAAGTATTGTCTTGACTGGTTCATGTGCTTTAAAAAAGAGAAAAAGTAGCGGTTCTGGTTTTCTTAAAAGAACCATGGTAGTTGTAAGGTAAACCTTTCATTCCCATTGAGCTTCTATCGGGCAATATCTGTGATTTGCATTACCTGTGCTGTAAAGAAAATTTTAAGGTCTGTGCCCTGGTATTATCCGATGAAGGTCTTAACAAAGGAGGAGTAATTAAGAAATATGAAGGTATATATAATTATAATAGCAATAGTTATTATTATAACTGCGATAGTATTGGGTTTTGTATTTTTTAATAGGAATAACAATTCTAAAAAAGAAAATGAAGGGAAATCTATAATGATTATTCCGGATTATAAAAACAGCAGGTATAAGGAAATATACCTGGCAGGAGGATGCTTCTGGGGGCTTCAGGCTTATATTGATAGGATAATTGGAATCGAGTACACCAGTGTTGGGTATGCAAATGGTAATGGTGATAGCACAGATTATAGTTCTGTGAAAGAGACGGGACATGCAGAAACTGTATATGTGGTTTATGACCCTGAAAAAATATCCCTTGCCCGGCTACTGAGTTATTATTATGATGTCATAGACCCTACATCCTTAAATAGGCAGGGAAATGACATGGGCGGTCAATACCGTTCAGGCATATATTATGTGGATGAGGAGGATAAAGAGGTAATTGATTCGGTGACGTCAGATGAACAGGCGAAATATATCGAAAAGATTGTAACGGAGATAGAGCCTCTTAAAAATTATGTTTTAGCAGAGGATTACCATCAGAACTATCTTGAAAAAAATGCCGGTGGTTACTCTCATATAGATTTAAGCAAAATACAGGAAGTAAAACCGTCAGTCAACCTGGAAGATTACCCGAAGCCAGCAGATGAAGAAATAAAGGGAAAATTGACCGGTCTTCAGTTCAGTATTACCCAGGAAAGCTATACGGAAAGACCTTTTGAAAATGAATACTGGGATAACAAAGAAGCCGGTCTTTATGTTGATATAGTAACGGGAGAGCCCTTATTTTTATCTTCGGATAAATACAATTCCGGTACGGGCTGGCCATCATTTACGCGGCCCATACAGTGGAGTGTTGTGACCTATTTCACAGATAAATCTGTAGGTATGGAAAGAATAGAAGTAAGAAGCAGAAGCGGAGACAGCCATCTAGGGCACCTTTTTTATGATGGACCTGCCGAAGAGGGGGGATTGCGTTATTGCATCAATAGTGGAGCGCTGGATTTCATAAAACTGGATGAGCTGGAAGAACGCGGATACGGAAAGTTTAAAGTTTTATTTGAATAAGAGTTTTATTCTACCAGGCTTTTTTTAACTGATATTTTTTATGTCAAATCTATCCTATAGCTTCGCTTCCTTCTTCGCCTGTTCGTATTCTGATACACCTCGGTAGGTCAAGAACGAATATCTTACCGTCACCAATTTTACCCGTGAACGCACCTTTTTTTATGGCTTCTATGGTAGGTTCGACAAAGTCGTCGTTTACAGCTATTTCTAATCTTATTTTTTTCAGCAGGTTTATTTCATATATAACTCCACGGTATGTCTCGGTGTAGCCCTTTTGCTGGCCGCATCCGAGGACATTGGTTACTGTCATTTTAAAAACTTCTGCTTCAAATAATGATTTTTTTACATCTGGCAGCTTATGAGGTTGTATCAAAGCTATTATAAGTTTCATAATATAAGTCCCTTCTTTTGATTGTTGTGATTATGTTATTACTCATTTAAAAAAATCTGAAAGCCCGCATATGCTTCCATACCGTGTTCTTCAATATCAAGACCCTTTATTTCAGTATCACTTTTTACCCTGATTCCAATAGTTTTTTTGAGGATAAAGAAGAATATCAAAAATACAGGGAATACGAATGAGAAAGCAGCTGCTGCTCCGGTTAGCTGTACCAGAAGGGGTTTCCAGCCTCCGCCAAAGAACAGGCCGCTTACATTGTTGAACCCAGCCGCAGCTGAATACTTTGCCTGGGCAAATAATCCAACTGCTATCGTACCGAATGTACCGCAGACACCGTGAACGGATATTGCACCGACGGGGTCATCTATTTTTAGTTTTTTATCAAAGAAATCAATGGATATACTTACTAATACGCCAGCAATTATGCCAATGATTATTGCGCTATAAGGAGAAACAAGTGCGCAGCCAGCGGTGATTGCCACAAGACCCGCCAGTGAGCCATTTAAGATCATGGATGCATCAGGTTTTTTGAATCTTGCCCAGACATAGAACATTGCTGAAATCGAGCCCGCTGCAGAAGCAAGAGTTGTGTTTACGACAATCATCGGTATGGATTTATTTAGAGCAGAAAGTGTACTTCCTGCATTAAATCCGAACCATCCAAACCATAATATAAAGACACCGAGAGTTGCGAAACCGATATTGTGTCCCGGTATAGCGTTTGATGTGCCATCAGGATTGTATTTTCCCAGCCTGGGTCCGAGCATTATTACTGCGGTAAGTGCTGTCCAGCCACCGACCGAATGAACAACAGTCGAGCCTGCAAAATCAATGAACCCCAGCTTATAAAGCCACCCCCCGCCCCATATCCAGTGACCTACTATTGGATATACCAACCCTGCCATGAAGGTGCTGTAAATCAAAAAACTCGCAAACTTCGTTCTTTCAGCCATTGCACCTGATACTATTGTTCCGGCAGTTCCGGCAAAAACAAGCTGAAAGAAAAAGTACGTAAAATGATCCAGTCTGGATAGGTCGTTAAAAAAAGAAACGAAACTACTTGTCCCTATAAAACCACCCAGGTCATTACCAAACATCAATCCATAGCCGAGAATGAAATAAAGCAGGCATGAGATGCTAAACACTATAAAATTTTTCATGAGTATGTTAACTGTATTTTTTGCCCTGGTAAAACCAGATTCGACGAGTGCGAAACCCGGATTCATGAAAAATACTAAAAAGGCGGAAACGAGAATCCATATTGTGTCCAGTTCTGTCAGAGTATTCATATCGCATTGCTCCTCCTGTCCTGATGATAATGGCTGTATTTTACAATATGAACTTTTCAGGCAGGTTACATCTCTGTTAAGAGTATGTTAAATATTTAGGCGGGGTTTAAGTTACCGGGATTGGCTTGAGTAAAATTATTTAATTCTGCTTAGATGTTGCCTGAGATTTTTCAACCCGGCAGGACAATCCTACGCAGAAGGCCAGCTTTCATAAATGCTTTGTTAGCATGTCAGGTGCAGAGCGCAAACAGCATTTTTCTCATGGTAAATTTTGTTGTATTCTTCTACTGCGTCGGCAGTTTTTTTTACTATAAAGTCTATACCAGAATCCTTCAGTTTATTTTTTAATTTTTCATCAACTTTCATAAGTCCGTATGCACCTGTGCCTATTATTAATAATTCAGGTTTATATTCCAGCACTTCTTTAATGTCGTGTTCTGTTAAGAAATGGCCTTCTTTTCTTCTCCAGTTTTGAGTTATTTTATCAGGGTAAATAATAAGGTCTCTGATGTATCTTTTTCCTTCGATTGTTATACTGCCAAAGCTATATGATTCTATCATGATATATGGTACTCCAGTGCCATAAGAATAAGATATGTATAGTTTACCATTTTTTGTAGATTTCCTGCACTACCCGTACGAACTTTTTAAAAACCCTGTCTTTCCTGAGATTTATCGATTACATCGGATTGTTTTAAAATACAGTTATAGTTGCCTGCAATCAGCCTGTAAAATATACCAGATGTGATTATCTTATTTATAAATCTAAAGTTAGAATAACTATTCTATTGAGTGAAGTAAAAGTTTTTACTGTGTAGTTTAAAATTTCATTACTCTGGTTAATATTATCCCTGTCTTTCATGGGGGGCTGCCCACTGTTCCTCTCAAAACCATCGGGCATTTCTCTATCCTGAAAGCCCCTCTGCTGCATATTCATTCCAAAGAAAAATGATGCGGCGCCCGGTATCCCGGTAATAATAACCAGTATGGTCAAAATTATTGCCAGTACTTTTGCCCATCTGGATCTCTTTTTAGCAAAAATAACCCAGATAACTATAGCGATAACCAGAAGCCCTATAGCTATATAAAGGAAATATTTAAGATATGGTAAAATCCTGAAAATCATAAAAAGGCCACTGTTCCCACCGCCAAATTGCTGTTCCATCTGATACCTCCATGAATAAAAAGATAATAAGTTTGGGTATGATTATAAGAAAAAAAAATGAAGAAAATGTGGAGTTTAAAGTCAAAATGTTCATTTATTTTTTTACTCATATCTCAGTGAATCTATAGGATTCAGGCTGGCTGCACGCATAGCAGGAAATATCCCGAATACGAGCCCGATAATAGTAGAAAAAGAAAGAGCCAGCACTATGGGGTAAGCTGTTATCAGAGAGGTCAGGTCTGTAAAGGTTTTTAAAATCCATGATATCAGTAATGCAAATCCTATCCCCATAATCCCTCCTGTAAGACTTAAAACTATGCTTTCAGTTATGAACTGAATAAGTATATCCCTGTTCTTGGCACCTATCGCTTTCCTGATACCAATTTCCCTTGTTCTTTCGGTAACAGAAACAAACATTATATTCATAATTCCTATGCCTCCGACAAGAAGGGATATGGCTGCAATTCCGCCAAGAGTATATGAAATAGTTTCAGAAATCGAGGAAGCCATCTCCAGTAACTGGGTTGAGCTACTTACCGTAAAATCATTTAATCCATCCGGGAGTATTTGATGCTGCTGTCTCAATATGGCTGTAATTTCTTCTGTTGCCTGTTCTATTAGTTCCTCGCTCTTTACTTTTACTATTATGCTGTCTATCGTATTCTCGCCTGTAAGTTTGTTCTGGGCTGTGGTAATTGGTATATACACACTATTATCAGGGTCAGCTCCAAAAGTACCTGTACCAATAGAATTCAGTACCCCTATTACGGTGAAGTTTTTTCCGTTTATTTTTATTGTTTCGCCTATAGGGTCAATCATCCCAAAGTAATCATCGACTACGGTGTTTCCTATAACTGCGACGTTGGATAAATTTGATATATCGCTGCCGGTAAATAAACTCCCGTTTTCAATTTCATATCCCATAACCGGAAAATATTCCTCTGTGGTCCCGATTATACTTACCTGGCCGCTCCAGCTTAAGTAGGATATGGTAGAATCCATGCCCGAGCTTACGATTGCCACTGATTCATTTATCAGGGAAGATCCTGCTTTTAATGCATAGGCATCCTCAAGGTGTAATTCCCCTGCTACTGTTTCTTCATCGGAATCCATTGAATCCATCATGACCATAATACCTCCATTCCTTTCTCCGCCTCCGGGCCTCCCGGGTCCCGTTGAAGTATCTCTTGCGGGGGAAATGGTAAGGATGTTGGTCCCGATGCTCTGCATGTTTTCAGTTATTGCCGCTTCTGTTCCTGCCCCGACTGAGATTACCGCGACAACGGCACCAACACCTATGATGATACCAAGCATCGTTAAAAATGCCCTCAATTTATTTAAAAATAATGAATTAAACGCAATCTTAATATTTTCAAGTATTCTTCTCATTAATTTATCTTATCCTCCAGTCTGGGCATTTTATTTAGTTTTTCGATAGCGTCAACGGGAGATTCTATTTTTTCTTCATTTGTTATAACGCCATCTTTAAGGTATATAATTCTGCTGGTATGCATGGCTATTTCAAGCTCGTGGGTAACCAGTACTATGGTTTTTCCTTCCCTGTTTAATTTCTGGAATATGGCGATAATTTCCTCGCCGGTTCTTGAATCCAGGTTACCTGTCGGCTCATCGGCAAGTATAATCGATGGATTATTTACCAGAGCCCTTGCGATAGCTACCCTCTGTCTCTGGCCACCTGAAAGCTCACTGGGCCTGTGCTTTTTCCAGCTTGTCAGTCCTACTGAATCAATTACCCTGTCTATAAGAGTACTCCTGATTCGTATCGGGGATGATTTAGAATATATTAGCGGCAGTTCTATGTTCCCTATAATATTGGACCTCGGGAGGAGATTAAAAGTCTGAAAAACGAAACCTATCTTTTTATTGCGTATCTCTGCGAGTCGGTCATCTTTTAGCTTACTTACATCTTCATCCTCAATTACATATGAACCGGAAGTCGGGATATCAAGACATCCAATAATATTCATAAGTGTGGATTTTCCTGAACCTGAAGGTCCCATTATGGAAACAAACTCTCCTTTTCTTATTTCCATGTTCAACTCCCTCAGAGCATGAATTTTAAAATCTCCGATTTTATATATTTTCACAATTTTTTTCATATCTATTATTTTGTCATTCATCTAAAAACTCCAGGGAATTTAATTTTTTTGCTTTAAATTTATTATCTTGAGGTAGCTATGATATCGCCTTCACTCAATCCTGATATTACTTCTATATAATAATAATTATTGGTACCTGTTGTAACTTCGGTTTTTCTTACGTTTAAGGCTCCTTCATCTTCTTTGTCCTTCTCCGGTATAATTAAATCTACATAGCTTTTTCCTTCTTCTTCATAAACTGCCTGGATGGGTACATAAAGTACTTCTTCAGCTATAATATCTATTATATAAATATTGGCTGACATTCCATAAAGTATCTCTACATCAGTATCATTTTTAAAACTTATGGTAGTCTCATAGTAAACTATGTTGCCATCTTCGCTGCCCAGAGGCACTATTTTTTCAACATCTCCTGTAAGTACAGTATCAGGGTAGGCATCCAGCGTAACATCTGACTTTTGACCGACGGATACTTTTACTACATCACTTTCACTGACCATAGCTTTTATTATGAAATCATTACTGATAATAGAAACGGAGCCACCTCCATTTATCTCCCCTCCGGTCGTAAAATCAGTAGAAACGATCACACCATCATAGGGGGCGTATACTGTATATTCTCCCAGGTCTTCTTTTGCATTTTCGTACTCTTTCTTTGCAAGTTCCAGCTGTATTTCTGTTTGCTTCAGGTTTTCTACAGCCTGCGTAATTGCTTTTTGCGCAGACTGCAGACTGGATAAATTTGACCAGTACGTGGAAGACTGGCTTGAAAGTGCACTTTCATATGAAGATTCCGATTGCAGCTTTGCTGATTCTTCTGAAAGCTCTGCCGATTCCACTTTTTCCTCTGCTGATTCTACACTTGACTCATATTGTGCAAGCTGCATGTCTGTTGTAAGGGGATCGTATTCTGCCATTTCCAGTAATTCTTCTGCTTCTTCAAGGGCTCGCTCTGCACTCTCTACGGATGCATCTGCACTTTCCATTGAAATTTGAAGAGATTTAATGGCGTTCTCGGTAGATTCTGCTGCCTTCTGTTCATTGATTTGAGCCTGTTGTATTGCAATATGATTGGAGTCCAGAGCGCTCTGGTAATTTAGCTTTGCAAGCTTAAGGGAACTTTCGGACATCTCTAAATTCTTTTCTATTTCAAATAGACTATCCTGCTTTTCACTATCATCGACCTGTACCAGAAGTTCCCCTTTTCTAAATGAGTCTCCTGCTTCTATAGCTCTAAGAACCTCGCCTGAAATTTGTAGATTAAAGGTGGTGTAATTTTTGGAGTCAACAGACCCGGTTACGGATATTTCCTGGGAAATATCCCCCTTTGATACCTGAAAAGTCTGTGATTCTTCCTGAGTTGAGCCGGATGCATCATTGAAAGCTCTTCCACCCATTGCTCCACCCATGCAGGAAGTAATTATTAAAGCAGTGCTTAATGATGTTACGAATACTGCAGCTATTATTAAAAATTTTTTTCTTTTTCTTGCTGTTCTGCCTGTCATATTTAATTGATTTACTGCTTTTACAGATATCTCCCCATGCATTTTTTTTAACTTATAATCTGTAGACATTGGATTTTCTCCCTGTTTTTTATTTTTTTAAAGATATGATATCAGCAAAAAATGGGGAAAATCTGGAGATTATAAGATTTATCAATTAACCTGAATTGTTGTAAAATACCTTTACAGCTGCCTGTTATCATTTTAAAAGCTGCAATTGAAAAAAGGATAAGTATATGAATTATGATAGAGAAGAAGTTTTAAAGATAGGAAGAGTAAAGGGTAAGACATTACTGGATATAGGGGTCGGTTCTTTAGCAGGCATTGCTGCAAGAGATTTTAATTGCGAGGTTACAAGCATAGACATTTTAGAGAGCAGCTTGAGGCAGGCAGAAATAGAATTGCCAGAAGAGCTCAGGAATAAAGTGGGGTTCAAAAAAGAAGACGCCACTGCTCTTTCTTTTCCAGATAATTCCTTTGACGTTGTTGTCAGTTATGGGGCTTTGCATCATGTGGATATAAATAAAAGAAAGTGTTTTTTAGAAGAAGCTTGCAGGGTCGCCCGGGAAAGGGTAATTATAGCGGAGCACAATCAGGCATATTTTAAGGAAGTTCATTCAGGAGACCCGTATCAGGCAGTAGATTTTTTCTGGCTGGAAGATGAGTTAATTAAACTTGGAAAGGTAGAGAAATACCCCGGAAGAGAAATATCCATTTTTATTGTAAATAAAAAAAATTAACTGGACCTATATCCTGGCTTAATTTAGCCAAAATTTTTATATTCTTTTTTTATATTATCTAGAATGCTTGCTACCGGATTTACTTTGTTCAGTGTGTAAAAATGAAGACCGGGTGCTCCTTTCTTTAGTAAATCAATGCAGAATCCGGTTACGTAATCTATTTTTCTTTTGTTTTCTATTTCCTCATCGTCTGTTGCAGTTAAAAACAGGTTATGTACACATTGAGGAATGCTTGCCCCGCATTTTCCACAGAATCTAACAAGAGGTTCATGACGTGTTAAAGGAAGGATTCCGGGTATTATTCTTACATCCACTCCTTCTTTTCTTATCCTTTCAGTGTATTCGACATATAGTTCTGATTCAAAAAATAACTGTGTTATAACAAACTGCCCGCCTGAGTCTATTTTCATTTTTAGATATCGGGAGTCGGATTCTTTGTCGGGAGCATCAATATGTCCTTCTGGAAAACCTGCAACACCTATACTAAAAAAATCCCCATGCATTTCTCTTATAAGTGAACAGAGCTGATAGGCATAACAGGTATTTTTTAGAATGTCTTTATCAAGGTTTGTATTTGCAGGAACGTCCCCCCTTAGGGCAAGAATATTCCTGATATTTTTTTCTTTTATTTTATTAATCGCGCTTTTTAACTGTTCTGTAGTATGGGTTATACATGTAAGGTGATGCATAACCGGGATATTAAAGTTTTTTTGAATTTTTTCTGCAATTTCCAGAGTAAGTTCTCTTGTGCTACCTCCTGCTCCGTAGGTAATTGAGACAAAATCCGGATTGTATTTTTTTAGAACATCAATTGTATTGAATAACTCTCTGGTTTTATCCTCATCTTTTGGGGAGTAAAACTCAAATGATAGCGTTTGTTTTTTTTCTTTGAATATATCAGTTATTTTTTTCATGGTTTTAAATTATATATTATTTATGATAAGTTTTACATAATCAAAAAAAATAAAAATATATATGTTAAAAATAACTAAATTAAATTTAATTCCAATGCAAGTGTTAATAGTATGGCCACAGTAGAATGGCTAGGGAAGGAAAATTAATTTAAAGGTGATTTTTTTTAAGAAAAGATATTGGCTTATTTTATGGGAGTTACCACAGTTATTCCTGGCAATGATATTATATTTATTTCAAAGAAATAACATAGTTTCGTCTTTTAGATATAAGGAAGCAAAAGTTTTTTTAACAAGGAATTTCTCGGGTGGCATATCTTTGGCTTTTATAATTTTTATTAATGAAAGATATTCCGGTGATATTAATTTAGTAAAGCATGAATATGGGCACAGTCTTCAATCAATCTACCTCGGGTGGCTGTATCTTTTTGTTGTCGGAATTCCCTCGATAATTAGAGCATTTATCTGGAGAAAATATAAACTTGAAGGTAAAAAATATTATTCAGGTTATCCAGAGAAATGGGCAAACAGACTTGGTGGAGTAAAAATTTCTTAAAGAAGTCTATTTTAATATAGATTAGCCAGAACTGTAAATTTGTTCCAGGTAATTAATAAGAATCCAGGGAGTTTTTCAGTAAGGCTATTATTTGTAAATTCTTCCGAATCTAATTCGTAATTTGAATCAATAATTTCATCCAGGTCTATTACTGCTACAATATTATATTTTTCAATTATTCTTTCTGCATTTAAAGATTCTTCTAAACTGTTTATGTTTATGCCCAGGGTATCTTTGATTTTTTCTTTTCTAACGCCTAATAATTTTTCTAATAAATGATTGACTGTGAGCGTAAGCTTATAAAATCTATTTCCAGGGCCGGTGGGGTGTTTCAAATCAGATTTAGCTGAGACAACATTTGACCTTATAGTATCCTGAGTTTGCATTTCCTCTTCATTCTCTGATGAGCTATCATGTTTTTTGTTATATTTGGAAATATTAATGTGACCGGTGTGCTCGTTACTTATATCAAACGGTTGATTATTTTTTCCATTTCCATCATCTTTATCTGAATAGTTTTGGCCTTCATTACTGTGGCTTTCCTCATCATCATCACCATCATCTTCTACGTCATTGCCTTCATC
>CAZKVH010000018.1:18546-32492 GCA_964556165.1 uncultured Actinomycetota bacterium
TCATCGTCCTCATCTTCGTCATCGTCCTCTTCATCATCATCGTCCTCATCTTCATCATCGTCCTCTTCTTCGTCATCGTCCTCATCATCGTCATGACTATCTTTATCAATATTTATGTTTATTACGGGTTCTGTATTACCGGTAAAATTTACTTCTGTATTTACCTCAGGCCCATCGTTGCCTCCTAGATTTATATTTACGTTTACTTCGGGTTTATTATCCTTATCCCCGGCATAAGCAGATTCCGGCATGTTAAATAAAATCAGAGATAGTATAGTCAGGTATAAAAATACTAAAATAAGATCCTTCAATATCTTATTAGACCTTACTTTTATCATATTAATTAACCTTTTCTTTAGATACAAGTTGGTTCATAAAAACTTCTACCAGAGAGGGGTCAAACTGAGAGCCACCGCATCTTTTAATTTCTTCTATGGCTTTTTCTTTGGCTATAGCTTTTCTATACGGTCTATCGTTTGTCATTGCATCATAAGCATCAACTATAGATATTATTCTTGATGCTATGGGGATTTTTTCTCCGGACAGGCCTGCAGGATAACCTTTCCCATCCCATCTTTCATGATGATGAAGTATTGGTTTTGCTATATGTACAAGATCGGGAGATGATAGCGCTATTCTGTAACCAATTTCTGAATGTTTTCTCATGATTTCCCATTCTTGTTCATTAAGCTTGCCCGGCTTTAGAATGATTTTATCTGGAATGCCAATTTTTCCAATATCGTGTAGTACAGATAAAAGGCTTAATTCATCAATTTTATTATTGGAAAGATTAAGAGCATGCCCAAATAGCATGCTATACTTTTCCATTCTTTTTGTGTGTTCCTCGGTTTCGTAATCTCTTTCTTCCAGTGCTTTACTCAGAGAGCTTATTATTGAGCTACGTGCACTCTGGCTCTCTGTGAGTTTATGATTGTACATCCTGTCCTCTGCTTCCATTATTAACTTATCAGTGTCTTCGCTTGGTTCTGTCAGGGTAATAATTCCTGTAGATATACTTATATGCATGGTGCTTGTGCTGTACTCACGGCATTTTTCATGGACCCTTTCCACTATCTGTGTCGTGGTCTCATATGAAGTCTTTGGCAGTAAAATAATAAATTCGTCTCCGCCCCACCTGGCTATAATGTCTTCTTTTCTGAAGCATGCCTTTAATATGTCTGCAATTTTTTTGATGAGTTTATCTCCATATACATGACCGAAAGTGTCATTTACCAGCTTCAGGCCGTTTAAATCTCCGAGCACCAGGCTCAGTGGCATCTGTCTTTTAGAATTGAGTCTCTGTAATTCGATGTCGAAAAAAGCTCTATTAAATGTACCGGTCAATTTATCGTAAAAGCTTAAGTATTTTATGCTCTCTTCTTTTTTTCTTATTTCAGTTATATCCCTCAACACGATTATCTTTCCCAGTATGCTGCCTTTATTGCTTTTTATATCTGTTTGTCTTGTATTAAAAAATGCTCTGCTGCCATTGTTGCCTATACTAAAATCATTTTTTCCCGAGAAGAAGTCAGCGTCCTCATTAACTCCGCCCATTAAATGACCGAGAGGTTTTCCGGCAACTTCATTTATTGAGGTGTTAAATATCTTTTGAGAAGCAGAGTTTAATTTTAATATATTTCCTTTGCTGTCTGTAAGTATCATTCCATCACACATGTTTTCGAAAATAGTTTCTAGTGTTTCTGGCATAATTTCTTTTATTCTGGTTTTGTTTAGAAAGAAAATAATAAACATTGTGCTTATAGCAATTATCATTGGTGTTCCATTTATGTAAGGAAAAGGATTAAAGCCTGCGTATTTTGTAAGGGTGATTAACCAGGGGATAGATATATAGGGAATCAGAAGAAACTTTTTCCATCGGTTCTGACCATCGGGCTTTTGAAATAGCTTTATCGTATTTACCAGTGTGATTATTATACCGGCCAGAATGAGCAAACCACTATATATAATAGATACATAATATAAAGTGTTATATTCTTTGACAATCAGGTTAAATGAGTCAGATAATACGAGCTTTGCATCAACCCACATTAATTTATGGATTTCATTGGTAAGTACTAAAAATAAAGCAGCAAAAGGAGGGATACTTATGGCAATAAGATATTTTAATTTGAAAATTTTATTAAAATTAACATACTTTGCTGTTAAAAAGAATAAACAAAGAGGTAATAAAATGGAACCAGCATATTGAATCTTGTCGAAAAGTACCTTTAAATTATTAACCGCTGTGCTTTGTTGAAGAATAAAAGCTGTAATGGATATAAGCGAGAGAATCATTATAAGAGTTCCAATTATATCCTGGGTCCCTTTTTTCTTTAGCCAGATGAAGATGGTTCCAAAGATAACTATACTGACTATTATCCCGAATAATGTTATAAAATTACCAATATTATCTAACATTGTTTAAAATAAACTCTTTTAAGATGATGTTCTATGTTTACGTTTTCGTCTATGAAGTATTTCTACTTGTGTGCTAATTTACTATATTATCAATAAAAAAAACCGGCTTTTTAGCCGGTTACGCTATTTGCTCCATTTCCCTCAAGCGTCCAAATTCAAGGAAAACTTCATCGCATCTAATAAATAATTTTGATATAAGTTTATTTTATTAATTAACAAATGTCAAGATATATTTATGATATTTTTAAAGATTATATTTTAATAATATATATAATATATAATTTTATAAAGTTGTTTAATAATTTATTAATAATTTAATTTATAATAAATAATCAGGCATATATGAAATTAAAACTTAATTAGGCAAAAGAATAACTTATATCAGGTATATTTTAAAACGGTTTTTTTGTGTAATTTATTAATATTTTAAAAACTCGTAAATTGTTTTATAATAAAATTTATATTCAGGGTATATTAAATAATGAGAGCTGTTAAAAAATAATATCATATTGTTTGCTGGCAGCGTTATTTGAAAAAAGAAGATATAATATTATATAAATTTCACAAGCTACCCACTATCACCGGGAGGTGGTTTTGTTGAAATTAATGTTGAAAAGTAAGCTTCTATTATTACTTATTGCAGTTAGCCTGATTATAATAATCTTGACAAGCATAATCCTTACTTTTAGTTTGAGATACTTCATGCTCGGGATAATCCAGGAGGACTATGAAAAACAGATTCAGCATATAGACTTTGCAATTTATAATTTTTTTAGTGATGTCGAAAGCGACCTGGAAACTATTACATCACTTGAGGAAGTTAGAACAAGAGAAGACAGCGAATTTACAAGTTTCCTTAATGCTGATGAAGAAACATTCCAGTACAACATAGGAACTGCGGAACAGGAGATTATAGCTATATTTAATAGTTATCTAAAAAATCACCAATATGTTAATTCTGTTTACATGGGTAGAGAGAACGGTAGTTTTGTGAGGTCGCATAAAAGAGCTGAACCAACAGAATATGACCCCAGAGAGAGGCCCTGGTATGTTATCGCAAAGGAAAACCCTGATAAAGTAGTTATGACAGAGCCATACAAATCGGTAACAACAGAGGATATCAATATAGGTATAGAAAAAGCGCTGGTAGATGAAAATGGTGAGTTTTACGGTGTGGTGGGTGTGGATATTACTCTGGAGAATCTGACTGACTATATCTCCGATATCAAAGTAGGAGAAGAAGGATGGGCTCTTTTAGTTAACGAAAAGGGTACCATACTTGCAGGTCGCAGTGATGAAGACCGACTGAAGAATATTTTAGATTCTGAACAGGATAGTCTTGATAGGATTATGGCCGAATCCGAGGGATATATTGTTTTCAGGGAAGATTCAACACAAAATTATCTTTTTTTTAACACGTCGGAAAGACTGGGCTGGAAAATAGGTTTGGTTATTCCTGTTGAAGAAATTAATGATGAACTATGGGCTTTTATATTCAGCAATATTTCAATACTTACTTTTTCTTTATTTATACTCGGTCTATTGATTCTCCTGGGTTTGCATAAATTTGTTATAAATCCTATAAGAAGGCTAAGCGACAGCACCGGTTTGATTGCTGAAACAGGCAACCTGGAACATTCGGTCAAAGTAGAATCACAGGATGAAATAGGTCATCTTGGTAAATCTTTCAATGAGATGATGAGTACCATAAATAAATCAAATAAAGCACTTAAAAGTTCAGAGAAAGCGCTTAGAAAACTCAATAATGAACTGGAAGAAAAAATTAAGGAAAGGACAGGACATTTAACTCTTGCAAATCAAAGGCTTAAAGAGCTTGATAGACTAAAGAGCATGTTTATTGCCAGTATGAGCCATGAATTAAGAACGCCATTAAATTCTATAATTGGTTTTACCAGTTTGATTTTGATGGGTATGGCGGGGAAAATAAATGAAGAACAAGAAAAGCAGCTTTTGATGGTTAAAAGCAGTGCAAATCATCTACTGGAACTTATAACTGATGTAATAGATGTTAGTAAAATCGAAGCGGACCAGATTGATCTTTCAATTGAAGATTTTAACCTGTTTGAAATATTACAGGAGATAAAAGATTCATTTAAAATTCTTGCAGAACAGAAAGGTCTAAAACTGGTGCTGGAGGCTCCGAAGAAACTTAAGGTTCGTAGTGACAGCAGGAGAGTCAAGCAGGTAATAATGAATTTTGTAAGTAATGCTCTCAAGTTCACTAATAAAGGCAAAATAATAATAAAAGCCGAGAAGGTTAAAGGGATGGCACGCATTACGGTTTCTGATACCGGTATCGGCATCAGGAAGCAGGATATGAAAAAATTATTCAAACAGTTCAGCAGGATATATGTGGTGGGAGAACCCAGAGCGGAAGGTACCGGTCTCGGACTTTATCTTTCAAAGAAAATTGCCCTTCTTTTAAAGGGGAAAATTAGCGTGGAGAGTGTTTTTGGGAAAGGTAGCAAATTTATTCTTGATTTACCATTAAAATATACCGGGGTTTAAAATGAAAAAAATCCTTATAGTAGAAGATAACGAGAAAAATATGTATCTTATCAGTTTTATGCTTGAAAAAAGTAATTACGAAGTGATAAAAGCCACCAGAGGTGAGGAAGGAGTGGAGCTTGCTCAGAAAGAAAAACCTGATTTGATTTTAATGGACATTCAACTTCCTGATATAGATGGCCTGGAAGCAATTAAAAGGATAAGAAAATTAAAACTGGACAGAGAAATTCCAATAATTGCCGTGACCTCATATGCTATGAGTGGTGATAGGGCGAAACTTATAAATGGAGGCTGTACAGGATATATTGAGAAACCGATAAACGTCAAATCTTTCTTATCGGAAGTTCAGAAATACTTATAATTACAAGTATTTTTTATGTATTTGATACAAATTAATTAATATTAAAGGATTTGAATGGGGTAAAAAAATGAAAGTTTTAATAGTCGATGACAATATAGAAAGTTTATATTTACTTGATACTCTTTTAACCGGGAGTGGTTACACTACTGTAACTGCCGAAAATGGTGTTGAAGCTTTTAGAAAGTTAAAGAAAGAAAAGGTTGATATTATTATATCTGATGTTCTTATGCCAAAAATGGACGGATTTCAATTGTGCAGGGCATGCAAGGAGGATGAAAGCTTAAGGAAAATTCCATTTATATTTTATACTGCGACATACAGGAGAAAACAGGATGAAGAATTTGGTCTGAGCCTGGGAGCAGAGAGATTTATAATTAAACCGCTTGACCCCGTGGAGCTGTTAAAAATTATTGGTGATGTTATAGCAGAGAATAAGAAGAAGAAGCCCGGAGAGTTTATATCAGTAGCGATGGAAGAGAAGCTATATCTGAAGGGGCATAAACAAAGAATTATAAAGAAATTAGAGGATAAAGTAAAAAGCCTCGATAAGGAAATTGCAAGGAGAGAAAAAACCGAAGATGAACTGAATAAAAGGATAAGGGAACTGGATTGTCTTTATTCTATAGCTAACCTGGCGATTAATATGGATATATCACTTAAAGAGATATTTGAAGAAACCGTAAAATATATATCAAAGGGGATGCAGTATCCGGAGAAGGTCTGCAGCAGAATAATATTTGATGAAAAAAATTTCATGACAAAAAATTTCAAAAAGACAAAATGGAAAGAACGCAAGGACATCAAAATAGAAGGAAAGACAAGAGGAGCTATAGAAGTATATTCATTTGATGAAAGGTTAAAAAACCGCAGGAGCCAGTTTATGAAAGATGAAAAACAATTGATAAATGGAATCTCCAAAATGGTGGGAGTATTGGTTGAGAGAAAGTTATCTCTGGAAAAACTGGAGGAAAGTTATCGTAAGATAGATAGGTTGCTTGACTGTATAACAAGGACGCTTGCTCATGTTGTTGAGGAAAGGGATCCATATACATCCGGTCATCAGAATCGAGTAACTATTCTTGCTACTACTATCGCAGAGAAAATGGGACTTGATAAAGACAGGATGGAAGCCATAAGGATAGCATCAATTGTGCATGATATAGGGAAAATAAGGGTGCCTGCTTCCATTTTAACAAAACCGGGGAAGTTATCCGATGTAGAGTTTGGGATTGTGAAAACCCATGTTGAAGCAGGGTATAATATATTAAAAAATATAGAGTTCCCTTATCCTGTTGCGAGAATTGTGCAACAGCATCACGAGAAGCTTGATGGTTCAGGGTACCCAAAAGGTTTAAAAAACAAAGATATAACTATAGAGGCAAAGATATTATCTGTTGCCGATTCAATGGAAGCAATGATATCTGACAGACCATACAGGCCGGCTCTCAGTGTAAGTCAGGCTATACGCGAAATTACCAGAGATAGGGGCAAATTATATGACCCAAAAGCAGTGGATATCTGTATAAAATTAATTAAGAACAAAAGTTTCAGAGATTACCTGGAGAAGAATAAATAGAGCAGGAAGAAAGAAAAGAGTTCTTTTTTAATAATACAACAAAATTTTTTCTTTAAAGTATATTGTAAAATTGGAAGTAATAACAATAACAGCACTATTATTGGAAACTTAACTTTTCCATACCCTGAACTATTGCTATCCAGGTTGAGCCCCCGTTAAATGAAACTGTGCCCCCCTGGCTGTTTTTGAATACAAAGGGCTCGTAAACACTTCCACGCTGCCATGTACCGGAGATAACATTGCCATCAAGAAAAATATAGGCAGTCCCGCTCCCGGTAGTTCTAACATCCATATGGCCATATCTGTCAAGAGGACCTTTAATATCTGAAATCATCACCACTATATTCTTTGCGGTTATCTGGGTGCCCGTGTCATAATCTCTGTGAGCACTTCCTCCCATATATCTCAGGTAATAATTACCGGTTTTGTTATAAATGTAATTTACATCAAAACCACGTGGTGCATATGCGCTGGTAGAAAAATCTATATGGATGTTTGATACGTTACCCCTGCCTGATATGGAAGCTTCAGACTTATAGGAAAACGGGATTCCATTACCTTCAAGGGGGTAGCCGATCTGGCTGGCTTTTTCCTTTAGTTTTGCAACCGACATAAAAGCGGTATGTTCCTGAATAGAGCTTCTGTTCCAATCCCTCCAGTAAGGAGCCTGGCCTTTAATAGAGCTGTTTCCTGAACTGTCTGACATTGCACTCATAGTATACATACCCATACTCTCTATTAATTTATAGCATTCCGGGAAAGTTCCAAAAAAAGCATAGATGGGGTCAAAACCACGGGCAATTTCTGCATAATACGGCCTGGCGCTTCTTACAGGACCTACAACAGGAGCATCATTTGAATTATAGATTGCGACGAATCTTGTAATGCCATATTCATCTACCACTTCGAACACTAAATCGGCAAGAGCCAGCCCTGACTGGGGTCTTGCAGCAAAACTATTTTCTACCATTACGGCAACAGGTCTTGTACATGTCCCCGAGGAAAGCCGATAATCTGTTTTATAGAATTTATCGTGATTCTGTATTGTCCACCCTGAAAGAAAAAGTACTCCAATCAATATTATTGAAAGGCTTAATGATATTAAAATTGTCCCATATTTATTTGTTTTATATTTCATTGCGTCCTTCTTTTATTTATTTAGCAGTTTTTTTATGTAAGATTATACTTTATGAAGATATTATGTAAAAGAATTTTTTCTAATAAGAATAATATATTTAATTTAAAATATCTCTGGAAAATCTGTGAATATGATAGAGCCATCAAGTTAGCATGTATTGGATTTAATAAATAATATAGTTAAAATCAGGCAGTAGATGGTATTATTTATAATAATAAACTATCCTGTTTCTGTATTTAATATTAATTTAATTTAAAGGTAATATGAAAAATATTTCCCGCAGTAAAGTTGATAGTGTCTCCAATATTAGACTGGCATTTTTTCTTAATTTCGGGTTCGTTATTATTGAAATAATCGGAGGTTTCTGGACAAATAGTATAACTATCATATCTGATGCTCTGCATGATCTGGGAGACAGCTTCTCACTTGGATTGTCCTGGGTCTTAGAAAGGTATTCAAGAAAGAAAAGGGATGGCAGATACTCATATGGTTACGGAAGGTATTCTCTGCTGGCTGCATTGATTAATGGATTAATATTAATAGCGGGTTCTGTTTATATATTGTCAGAAGCTGTACCGAGATTATTTAATCCCGAGCATATAAATGCAAGAGGAATGATATTGCTTGCAGCAGGTGGTGTGATTATTAATGGCATTGCTGCATTAAAGGTAAGCAGGGGAAAATCATTAAACGAAAAAATTATATCCCTGCATCTTTTTGAGGATGTTGTCGGGTGGCTGGTGGTTTTAATTATGAGTATCGTAATGATTTTTAAATACATCCCTTTACTGGACCCTATATTTTCAATAATGTTCATTGTTTATATTTTGTATAAAGTTATTATTAATCTTAAGAAAACATTTTCTGTTTTTTTACAGGCGGTACCGGAAGGAATAAGTATTGCCGGGATTGAGGAAAAACTTTTAAATATAGAAAAAGTTGTAAGTCTCCATCACCTTCATGTCTGGTCAATGGATAGCATGAACCATATTCTGACTGCACATATAGTAGTTGAGGATGATACCACCGGTAGTGAAATTATGAATATAAAAAGAAAAGTAAAAGAGATTGCAGGTTCCATGGATATACAGCATTCTACCGTAGAGATTGAATATGAGAGAGAGTTGTGCAGTATGAGAGATAGAGAATGCTTTTAGACATCATCGTGAAAAATTCTGTAATTACCTGTCAGGTAGTATTGTACCCGTTCACCTATACTAACTGAATGGTCTCCAACTCTTTCAAGATATCTTGCTACCAGAGAAATATACGCAATAATTTTAATATTCTCTTTTTTCTTAAACGGCAGTGAATATAGCTTTTGAATAATTGCTTTTTGAATATTATCCACAGCATCATCTATTATTCCTATATTGGTGGCAAGTTTAAAATTGTTTTCCTTAAAAGCATCGATAGCCTTATTAAGGACAGATTTTGCGAGTTTGAGCATTTCCAGAAGCAATTCTTTCATATCATTTTCTAAACAGGGCATGTTGTTTTTTTTATATAAGCTTCTGGTTATTTTTGCAATATTAACGGAAAGGTCGCCAATCCTCTCCAGGTGTATTATTATATTGCTAACTGAGTGTATATATCTTAAGTCTCTCGCCAGAGGTTGATATTCTGCCTGCAGAATCACACATTTTTCTTCAATCAGGATTTCAAAATTATCTATTTTCTGGTCTCCATCTATTACTTTTTGAGCCATAGCTGAATCTGCCTTAATTAATGCATTTACAGCTTTATGAACTGCAGATTCGGCAAGGTTTGCCATCAATACGACATTTTTAGTAATTTCGTCAATCTGTTCGTAAAATGCTTTTCTCATATTATCAATTGAATAACTTGATTAATACTCCTCAATATTTAAAAGGTTCCTGGATATGCCATATAGCAAATCTCCTATCCTCTCAAGATGTAAAATAATGTCTGAAAAAACTACTCCTGAGAGGGGCTGGCATTCATTGCACTGGAGTCTTGTCAGGTGATTGGTCCTGATTGATTTGACCAGTGAATCTAGATCCGATTCGATTTTTTCGCAATCTCTTAACTTATCAAGATTGCTGTTTTCCAGAGTTGATACGAGATATTCAAAAAGCTGGTTAACTTTACTGTGTGCTGATTCTAAATCTTCAATGGCAATTTTACTGAAACTCATCCTGTTTTCTTCTTTTACAAGTATAATGTAAAGTATGCTTTCGGCGTGGTCGGCAGACCTTTCTGCATCATAAGCAATATGAAACAGATTGGTCAGTTTATTTGAAAGTCTCGGTCCCAATGATTTTTGAGAAACTTTGGTCAGGTATCTAACTATGTCTTCTGTTATGCTATCAACAGCATACTCTCTGTCAAGAACCTTTTTTTCGATTGAGATATCATTTTTGTATAACCTTTCAAATGAAAGGTTCAGCATATTTTGACTTATTTTCGTTACCCGGAGCAATTCTTTTTTAGCCTGGTCAAGTGCAAGAGTCGGGGTGTTAATCAGCCTGCTGTCAAGATATAATGCATTTTTATGCACTATAATATCTTTACCGGGATATAATTTAATAACAATTTTTTCAAAAAATCCAATTATAGGAAATAATATTATGGTTGTTGAAACGTTAAATATTGTATGCATATTGGCTATCTGACGCTGAACAGTAGTCCCGATGTGGGGTAAAATTAATGGACCGAGCCCGAATCCATAGAATAATATAAGAAATATTGATGTACCAAATAAATTAAATAATAAATGGGCGAATGCAGTCCTTCGCGCGGTAACTGTGGTCCCTGTACTTGCAATTAGGGCAGTTACACAGGTTCCGATGTTATCGCCAAGAAGCACAGGTACCGCAGCTTCAATTGGTATTAAGCCCTGTGTAGCAAGAGCAATAAGAAGGCCTATCGTAGCAGAACTGCTTTGCAAAGTTGATGTCATAATTAGCCCTATTAGTAAACCAAGAAAAGGATTTCTGCTGAATGTCAGTAAAAAGTTTTTAAAGTCCAGATTGGTTTTTAACGGTTCAAGTGATTGCTTCATAATGTTCATTCCCAGGAATAATAAACCAAGACCAAGCAGTGCAGTTCCTATATTTTTATATCTACGCCTTTTGCTGAGGAAGAACATAATGAAACCAACAATTATTAAAGGGTAGGAAAGAGCATCGATAATATTAAAAGCAATAATCTGGGCAGTGATTGTCGTTCCAATGTTTACGCCCATTATGATTCCTATTGCTGTCTTTAAAGTCATAAGACCCGAGTTTACAAATCCGATTGTCATAACCGAGGTAGCGCTGCTGCTCTGGATTATCGCTGTTGTTATAATTCCGACCAGTACCGAAGCCCAGGGTTTTTTCTGGAGTATGTTGATTATTGATTTGAGGCTGCTTGATGTGACTTTCTGTAAGCTGTTGCTCAGGGTGGTCATACCAAAGATAAATAAAGCAAGCCCACCTACTACCTGGATAACTAATTTAAAATACATAAATACAGATATCTTAAATAGATTTTATAATGATTACTGATATTTATAATGATTGATGATAATTATAATAGAATAAAATGAATTATTAAATAAAAAAAAGTATTAAATAGCTGTTTATTTTTATTTTGCCTTGATTATTATAAAGTTGTGGCTTTAGTAAACCAGTAACTTAAAATATATTATTTTGTATTTTCCTCTGGATAGAATATAATTATTAGGATTTGTTTTAAATAAAAAATAAGTATCAGGTAAATGAAAGTTTTTAGGGTTATTTTACACAGTTTTATTCTTTCTTTGATAAATCTAATATCAATTGTTTTTGGCTTTGGTGTTTATCATTTTTTTATGAGTTATAACCAGCTGGCAATCCAGATTCCTGTCGGTGCCGTGTTTTCTATTATTGTTTTTACTACATGGGTTGTCATTTTAAAATACAAGGGTGTCTCAAGATTGTTACCTGAAAGCAGGATAGAAATATTTTTAATTTTTCTTTTATCTTTAGCATGGTTGCCGATAATATTTGTACCCTTGCATTTTATAACTCAGGGGTATCTTACCTCATTTGGGAACATATACATAAACTGGATTTTTCAGGTACCTGTTAACTTAATTATAGTTATAATTTTTTACTTTATTTTATTTTCAAAAACAGGGAAGAAATAAACCTGTTATATTACAGCTTCTATTATGAATTTTATTCCGAGATAAAATAGAAATAAACTGCAGGCAATAAGGATTGAATTATATATTTTCTGGTTAAAGAACCTGCGCCCGCTGCTTACCAGGAATCCTATAGACAGGTACCATATAAAATCTGCACTTATGTGGCCTATATAAAAAGAAGAAACTCCTGCGACGCTGAATTCCACACTTTTTAATAGGAATGCTGCTCCTATGCTTAGCCACCATATAAACCAGTAAGGATTGACAAGACTTATAATAATACCTTTAAATATGGCAGCAACGCTTGATTTTCCAGTAATGGTTCTCTGCTTTATTACTGATTTAAAATCTATGATGAATCTCTTCTTAATAATTGAAACAATTATATCAATACCAATATACAGTAAAAGGATACCTCCCATGATACTGATTATTTTTGTAATAAGAGGGTCATTTAGAAATTTTAATACACCCAGAAAAAATGATATAACTACTATTAACTCAAGCAGGGCGTGTCCCAGTACAATAAAAAAAGAAGTCCAGAACCCCTTTTCTGCCACATTGCTTATAACCAGTGTAAGCATAGGTCCCGGTACAAGTGCCCCTGAAAAAGCAACTATCATCGAACCAAAAAATATTTGATAAATATCGTTCATTTTTTATTGAAAGGTCCTGAACTTATTTTATAAGAATAACATGTTTTTTTGTTGTTTAGCTTGATTTTTTTATAACTTTATTTTCTAATTTCCCTATTTTTTCAATCTCACAGATTATGGTATCGTCGGGCTTCAGTAATTTTTTCTGTTTCATAAATATACCTACGCCGGATGGGGTTCCTGTTGATATCAAATCTCCTGCCTCAAGGGTAATAGACCGTGAGATATAAGATATTAATTCGTATACTCCAAAAATCATATCCGATGTATTCCCATTCTGTCTTATTTCATCATTTACATACGATTTAAGGTTAAGATTATAAGGGTCAGCTATGGTTTCTTTGCTTACAATAAACGGACCTACGGGTCCAAAGGTGTCAAAACTTTTTGCACGTAACCACTGGGATTCATCTTTCTGTATATCTCTTGCTGTAATGTCGTTCATTATGGTGTAACCATAAATATATTCATATACTTTATTCTCAGGAACGTTTTTTGCTTTTTTACCTATTACTACAGCCAGTTCAACTTCATAGTCAAGTTCTTTTACCTCCCGGGGGTATATTATATTATCCTTATTTTTTATAATGCAGCTCCTGGCTTTTGAAAAAAGTACAGGTTTTTCCGGGAACCGGCCATCCTGTTCTTTTATATGAGACCTGTAGTTCATCCCCACACATATTATCTTCCCGGGCATATAAGTTTTTATATCTGGATTGAAAGACATATTTTATTCCCTGTCGCTAAATTAAATTCCGGTTAGTACTCTATTCTAATTATTTTAAAATATTTTATAAAGGGTTTTAAATAGAATATTTGCTCTTGACAAAGATAAGCCTGTTAGTTATTATTTCTTATTATATGAAACTTATTATTAATATATGAAACTTATTAAATGGTAGAGACTCTTAAAAAGTTTTTTAAAATAGTAGATCTACTTGAGAATAGTGAAGAGTTAAGGTTAAAGGATATTGCTGATAAGTTAGGAATTGACAAGAGTACTGCACATAGATTTTTAAAAACCTTATTAAAGTATAATTACGTTAAAATGAATCCGGCAAATAAAAAATACAGCCTTGGATTAAAATTCTTAAATATTGCCACAGGAGTAATTGATTCTATGGATATCAGGA
>CAZKVH010000019.1:0-26024 GCA_964556165.1 uncultured Actinomycetota bacterium
ATAAATAATATCAGTGAGATTGGTATAAAAGAAAATAAAAGAACTAAATATTGACAATATATGTTTAGTTAGTTAAACTTACTAACATAAAGAATTGATTGCTTTTACTTATGAAAAAGAGATGATTTAATTGATTTGTAGATGTAGTAAGAAAATAAATAATAAATGAAGGGATTAACATGGTAAATAGCCTGAAAGAGTTTGAATTTTGGTTTATTACTGGTTCACAGAATCTTTATGGCGAAGAAGTAATAAAAGAAGTTGGCAGACATGCGCTGGAGATGGTTCAGGTTATGAATAACCAAGTATGCGGGAAACTCATTTTTAAGGATGTTGTAACAACACCTGAAGAAATAACACATCTTATCAGGGAAGCTAATTATAACGATAAATGTGCAGGCATAATAACGTGGATGCACACATTTTCACCTTCAAAGATGTGGATTAATGGTTTAAAGATACTCAACAAGCCAATGCTTCATCTTCATACGCAGTACAATCGTGAAATACCTTTTGATGATATTGATATGGATTTTATGAACATAAATCAGTCGGCGCACGGCGATAGGGAACATGGTTTTATTTGTACAAGGCTGCGTATCCCCAGAAAAGTTGTTGCAGGATACTGGCGTGATAAGAAAGTTATGGAGGAAATCTCAAATTGGATGCGTAGCGCAGCTGGTGTGGTAACGGGCAGCTCTTTAAAGGTTGTACGTTTTGCAGATAACATGCGAGATGTTGCAGTGACTGAAGGAGATAAAGTTGAGGCACAAATTAAGCTGGGATGGTCAGTCAATTCACTGGCAATGGGGGATCTGGTTACTGAAATGAACAAAATATCCGTAGATGAAATAGATGAAGCATTTAAAGAAATTAAAGAAGAATACGATATTGTGACAGATAAGATTGACGCAATTAAGTACCAGTTAAGGATCGGGATTGCAATAAAAAGAATATGCGAGACAGGAGGTTTTGATGCATTTGTTACGTGTTTTGAAAATCTTTATGGTTTGGAACAGCTACCCGGTCTTGCGTGTCAGTTGCTTATGGAGCAGGGTTATGGTTTTGGGCCTGAGGGAGATTGGAAGACTGCAGCACTAATGAGAATCATGAAAGTTATGGAGATGGGTTTGCCGGGTGGATTGTCATTTGTAGAGGATTATACATATCATCTCCAGAAGAAAAATGAGTTGGTGCTTGGTACGCATATGCTCGAAGTTGATCCAAGCATTGCAGGTGGCAGAATTAGAATTGATGTACAGCCGCTTGGAATTGGTAATAGAAATGATCCAGCCAGGATGATTTTTGAAGGGCATGCTGGAGATGCTATTATGGCATCAATTGTTGATATGGGAGGGAGAATGAGGCTTATTGTTGCTGATGTTGAAGCAGTTGAACCCGTGAAGGCCATGCCAAAATTGCCTGTAGCCTCTGTGATGTGGAAGCTACTTCCAGATTTTGAAACTGGAGTAAAAGCATGGATATATTCAGGTGGTTCTCATCATAGTGTTCTCAGCTATTCTTTGAATTCAAATATTATGCGTGATCTTGCGGAAATAGTTGATATTGAATTTGTACATATAGGTGAAGGAACAGAAATTGATATTTTTAAGAAAGATTTGATGTTGGCTGATAAAATGTGGAAAATTAAATAATTGATTAATTTCATTTAATAAATAGATGTTGTGAAAGTGCAATTTTTGATTTATAAATATTTTAATAATATATAGGCTATATGGTGTGATTTTTATAATGGTTGATGACGGAGAAAAAATTAATTTTTCGCTAAAGGAGATAAATAAGAAAAATATCCTCAGGATAGTAATAGATAAAGGTCCGATATCTCGAATTGATATATCCAGGAGGCTTAAAATAAGCCGCCCAACCACCTCGGCTTATATAAGCGAGCTTATAGAGGAAGACTTGATTGAAGAGTTTGGAAAGAGTGACTCAACGAGGTCAGGGGGCAAGAAGGCGGTACTTCTTCAGTTTAACAGCAAAGCAGGGTATATAATCGGAGTAATGATAGGAGTAAGGAGTATAAGGGTTGCTCTTACTGATTTAACCTCAAACATAATTGATATAATAAAATTCCCGACCGAGGAATGGCTGGGGCCCGATGCTGTCATAGATAAGTTAATAAATAAATTGAAGGAAATCATAAAAAAAACCAAAACAGATCAGAAAAGTATAATAGGCATCGGTATAGGGGCAACCGGCCTGGTTGATGGTAAAAATGGTCTGGTCATTTTCTCACCAAACTTAAGTGGATGGAGTAATATAAAACTAAAAGAAATCATAGAGAGAAAAATAGACCTGCCTGTTTTTATTGAGAATGAGTGCCGGGTTCAGGCAATTGCTGAGAAAAAATATGGTATGGCCAAAAATATACGGGATTTTGTTTGTTTTGAAACCGGGACCGGTATAGGCACAGGTGTTTTTATAGATAATAAACTTGTAGTTGGGAACAAGGGAATGGCAGGTGAGGTAGGACATATAATAACAAACCTTGGAGGCAAAAGAGTTTGCCACTGTGGTAATGTGGGTTGTCTTGAAACTCTGTGTTCAACCACGTCACTGCTTGAAGATATTGGGGATGACATAAAAGAAAGCGGTAAAGCGTCTGATTATGGAAACTCCGAATTAAAACTGGAGGACCTGTTCGAGCTTTACCGTGATGGTGATGAAATAGTTACCAGAAATGTAGAAGATAATGCCAGGTATTTGGGCATAGGTATTTCAAACACCATAAAGATGTTTAATCCGGAGCTGGTTATAATCCACGGGGATGTTATAAAGTTTGGTGAGAAATATTTAGACAGGGTTAAAAAGTCGGTAACCGAGAATACATTCCCCAAGGTCAAGGACAATTATAATATCAAGTTCTCTGAAATGGGAGATAATGTCGGGGTAATTGGGGCGACATCTATTGTTTTTGATAATATCTTTGAGCTGGATAGCTGCTCTAATATCGCAGGGCATTATATTGTAAAGAAGAGGTTGAGCAGAGTTTAGGTGAAACTGCGTAATATAAATCTGGAGAAATATTATGAATAATCCAAAATATATCATAGGCCTGGATTTTGGTACTGATTCTGTCCGTTCTCTTATTGTAGATACGGCGAGCGGAGAAGAACTATCCTCCAGCGTGTCTAACTTTAAAAGATGGGGAGAAGGAAAATTTTGTGTCCCTGAAAAAAATCAGTTCAGGCAACATCCTCTTGACCATATAGAATCTATTGAAGAATCGATATCGGATGCATTAAAAAAAGTACCGTCACATATAAGAGATAATGTTGCAGGAATAGGTATTGCAACGACAGGCTCTACCGCTGGACCGGTTGACAGTGAGGGTAATTTGCTTGCGCTAAAAGATGAATTTTCCGACAACCCGAACGCTATGTTTGTAATGTGGAAGGACCATACCCCGGTTGAAGAAGCAGAGCTTATAAATAAGATATCTAAATCATGGGGAGGGGAAGATTATACAAAATATGAGGGTGGTGTATATTCTTCAGAGTGGTTCTGGGCAAAAATATTACATGTATTTAAAGAGGATAAGATTATAAGAGAGAAATCTTTCTCATGGGTGGAGCATGCAGACTGGATACCTGCATTGCTGACCGGAAATACTAAACCGCTGGAGATTAAAAGGAGCAGATGTGCTGCGGGTCACAAGGCGATGTGGCATGAATCATGGGGAGGATTACCCCCTGAAAATTTTCTTGTAAAAATATCTCCGTTGTTATCGGGTTTGAGGGATAGATTGTATATAAAAACCTTTACCTCGGATAAACCTGCCGGAGGATTATCCAGGGAGTGGGCAGGAAAATTGGGTTTAAAGGAGAATATACCGGTAACGGTAGGAGCCTACGATGCACATATGGGAGCTGTTGGAGCAGGAGTTAGCCCGGGGATTTTTGTAAAGATAATAGGGACTTCCTGCTGTGATATAACTGTTGCAACAAGAGATGAAATAGGAGATAGGGTAATATCCGGAATATGCGGCCAGGTTGATGGCTCTGTTATACCGGGGATGATTGGACTGGAGGCAGGCCAGTCAGCCTATGGTGATGTCTATGCATGGTTCGGTGATTTACTTTCCTGGCCTCTGGGAAAGGTTATTCCCGGTAAGTTAAGCACTAAAGAGATGGAGGATGCAGTGAACTCGATTATTCCTGTGCTTACCGGTGAAGCATCAGAGATAGACCCGGGTGCGGATAATAGTTTAATTGCACTGGACTGGCTAAATGGAAGAAGAACACCCTATGCAGACCAGAAACTAAAAGGTGCGATTCTTGGTTTGACTCTTGGAACAAGTGCTCCCAGACTTTTCAGGACACTGGTAGAAGCAACTGCCCTGGGAGCTAGAGCAATACTTGAAAGGTTTAACGAGGAAGAAATAAGCATCAACCAGATTGTGGCTATTGGCGGAATTCCCAGGAAATCTTCTCTGGTTATGCAGATACTCTCTGATGTTCTTAATATGCCGGTTAAAATAACAATATCCGAGCAGTCAGTAGCGCTTGGAGCAGCTATTTTTGGAGCAGTAGCAGCTGGAATATACGATTCAGTGGAAGACGCACAGAAATATATGGTATCGAAATCTGAGTCTGTTTATTATCCAGACAGAAAAAATACTCTGATTTATGATGTATTATATAAGAGATATAAAAAACTAGGGAAAATCCTGGAGGATGAATTAAGAAAGTGAATATATTAAGTCTAAAGAAAGAAGTCTATGAGGCAAATATGAAGCTCTACCATAGCGGGCTTGTGGCATTTACATTTGGTAATGTGTCCGGGATTGACAGGGATAATTCACTTGTAGCTATTAAGCCAAGCGGGGTTCCGTACGAAAAGATGACCTATAAAGATATAGTAGTGCTGGGACTTGATGGCAATAAGGTAGATAGTAGCCTGAATCCCTCTTCTGATACAAGAACACACCTGGAGCTTTATAGAAACTTCCCGAATATAGGTGGAGTAGCACATTCCCATTCTCTTTATGCAACGGCCTGGGCACAGGCCAGAAAACCAATACCATGCTTTGGGACAACCCATTCGGATTTTTTTTATGGGGAAATACCCTGTACGGAAGTTATAAGCGACAGTTCGATAAAAAAAGATTATGAACTGGAAACTGGAAAGTTGATTGTAGATACATTTAAATCTCTTGACTATAATAACATGAAGGCAGTTCTGGTAGCATGTCATGGGCCGTTTAGCTGGGGGGAGAGTGCAGGAGATGCAGTAGAGATGAGCATCGCTCTTGAAGAAATTGCGAAGATAGCATTTTACTCGGTAACTATTAACCCTCTTTTAAAGAACATAAAAGAATGCCTCCTAAGCAAACATTATTTAAGGAAACATGGGAAAAATGCTTATTATGGTCAGGGGAGAGAATAAGGTTAAGGTAAAAGAGTAAATATTCATGGTTAATATCCCTGTCTGCTATTAAGATTCGGTCTCCTGTCTTACCCAAATTTGGCTGTAATAATGCTTAACAACTATTTACGTTCCTAAATTCTATGAGGTTTTTGGCTGGCCGGGAACTCAAAATAAGTTTAATTATAAATAATAATTCTGGCAACGATGCAAATGCGCCTTTCATTTATTTTATTTTATGAAGGCAAAAAAATTTTGAAATGTTTGCCATCCCATTTGACAGGATTTTTTATATTATTATGATATAAATTGTTTTATAAATTTAGATGAGCATTTATAATATAATAAATTACTGGTTGTCATTTGTTTATTTAAAAAGTTTCGGGGTTAAATAATGCTTGGAAGTATCTTCAATTTTTTTAAACGCTTAGGCAAAAATCTATTTGTATTGCTTTCAGTATCAATGGTGTTTTTGGCTATAACAGTTGTGTCCTGTGAGTTATTGAATCCACAGGAAGACGGCAATATGGATCTTGTTGAGGAGGAAGCTGAAGAGACACAGGGAGATGAAATAGCAGGGATAGGAAAAGAAGAGACTAGAATCAGGCTATGGGATTGCCTTGAACCAAAGGGAAGGCTTGCTTTGATGAAAAGCATAGAAGACTTTACAGGGAATACTGAAAACATCTATATTGAAATAGAGAGCGAACATTTTAGAAGCCAGGAAGAGCTTGAAGACAGATATGAGGCAGCAAGTCTTGCAGGAGCCGGTCCTGAATTGGTTTTGGTGAGCCTTGATGGAGTGCAGAGGCTTGTGCCGGAAAACGTTATAAAAGAAGTTACGGAAGATACTGCAGGTGAAATAGATTATTCTTTTTTTCTCGATGGACTTGTAGAAATTTCCGGGTATGGTGGTAAGAATTACGCAATTCCTTTTAGAAGTTACGATTTTTTAGTGTTTTTTTACAATAGAGATATTATAGAAAATCCCCCGGAAAGATTTGAAGAGCTTATATCATATTGTAAGGAAGTAAATAATCCCGCAGAAGATGTTTACGGATTTCTCATGAATAGTAGCGAAGCAGACTGGATAATACCTTTTATAGGAGGATATGGAGATTGGATTGTTGAGTATAGCTATGACTCGCTAACTTTAGAAAGTGAATCTACGGTCAGAACGATGGAGTTTTTGAACTATTTGTATAATGAAGAAAAAATTTTGCCCCGTTATATTGAATATGGTGAAATAAAAGATTTATTTAAGAGCGGTAATGTTCATATGATTATTGACAGCGTTGGCATGATAGAGGAATACAGTGAGGCAGGATTAAATTATGGTTTGGCTAAAATACCACGTGTATGGCAGGGTAATGGATACCCTACTCCTTTGATTTCAGGTCTCGGATTTATGATAAACGTAAATTGCTATGGAAATGAGCTGGAAGCTGTAAACGAATTTCTGGAATTTATGTTGACAGAAGAGGAGCAGATTGAGTGGACTTCAAGTACAGATACCTTCCCGGTTTTGAAAGATATTGATAAAAATGATGTGATAAAAAATGACAGTATAATATACAATGCTTTTATGCAGGCAGAGCTGTGCAGGGGCAAGCCATACGAGGAACTTATAATGGTTATAAGAGATTCTTTAAGTGATAATTCAAAGAGTGTTATATCTGGAGATTTGCTTCCTGCGGATGCTGCATCGAAAATTCAGGAAGATGCGCTGAGGTTAAGGTCAGGAGGTACAGGTTTAGAGGAGACCGAAGAAAGTGGAAATACAGAAGAAATCAAAGAAAATGAAGAGGCAGAATAAATTTCTTATAACATCAGAGAAGGAGAATAATAAATGGAAGAAGACAGTGGATTCGGGTCTTTTTTTATAAAAGGTCTTGTAATTGTAATATTAATCATAATTTTTTTTGTCCTTGGTGGAGTAAGCGTGCTTGGAATGCTGGCTGTGGTTAATAAAGTAACTATTGCAGATTTATTTAAAGGAGGGACAGAGGTAGAGGAGCAGGGTATCAGCGAACAACAGGATTCTGCAGTTGATATAGATGTCACGGGAGAAGTTATACTTGGTGCATTTGATGATGCAATAAGTGAAGTTGTAGAAGAGATTAGCCCTTCGGTAGTAAATATCGAGGTTACTGTGAGAGAGCAATTTTTTGGGCGGACCCGCGAGAGGTCGGGTATTGGTTCAGGAGTTATTTATACCGAGGATGGCTATATTATAACCAACAATCATGTAGCAGGAGAAGCAGAAAAGCTGGTAGTGACTCTATATGATGGGAGTGAATACCCCGCAGTTTTAGTGGGTTCGGAAGAAAATTATGATGTGGCAGTTATAAAAATAAAAAAAGATGGATTAAAAGCAGCGGATTTTTCTATGGATGAAAGTTATGAAGTAGGAGATATAGTTATTGCAATAGGGAGCCCTTATGGTCTCGAGCAGAGTGTAACCATGGGGGTGATAAGTGCAAAGGGGAGAGATATTACAATTCCTGTCAATCTAATACAGACGGATGCAGCTATAAACAGTGGAAACAGTGGAGGCCCACTCGTCAATTCAGGTGGAGAAGTAATAGGAATTAATACCCTGATATTGTCACAGTCAGGAGAAAATACCGGGATAGGGTTTGCTGTCCCAAGCAATACGGTTACCAATATTGCGGACCAGATCATCAAATACGGAAAGGCAAAGATTCCTTATATGGGCATAATAATGGATCCATATAGTGATTCCGGTATTGTTGGGGTGTATGTAAGCAGTGTAGACCCAGGATATCCTGCCGAAGAAGCTGGAATCAGGGCAGGAGATGTTATCACAGAAATCAATGGAGTAGAAGTAAGCAACCCGTATGAGTTATTTGCCCGGATATTGAGATTTAATGTAGGGGATAGTGTTGATGTAACGATAAATAGAGATGGAGAAATTATCGAGGTAGAAGTAGTACTGGCCGAGACACCAGAGAAATAAAAAAAGTCACAGGATTCAAAGAAGGGAAAGTATTGGTTAAGGGAAATATAGGAAACCGTCAGAATGAAGTAGACGAAAAAACACTGGTAGCTAAATCAAAAGAGGGAGATAAAGCTGCTTTCGAAGAGCTTATAAGACGGTTTTCAAAGTATGTATATACTACTGCATTCTTTATATTAAGAGATACCCACGACGCAGAAGATGTAAGCCAGGAAGTTTTCGTGAAAGTATATCTGTCAATAAAAGGTTTTAGGGGATTATCCAGTTTTAAGACATGGATAAGAAAGCTTACGGTTAATACCTGTATTGATAGGCTGAGGATTTATTCAAAAACTAAAGATAAAAAAGTAAGCCTGGAGAAGATAACCGAGGATTATGAGGTGGTATTTGACAGGTTCAGCCAGAGCCTGGAAGAAACCTATTTTAATAAAGAAGCGGTGAAAGATATTTTGAAAATTGCAGTTGGTCTGGATGAAAGCTATAGAATACCACTTATTTTAAGGGATTTGCAGGACTATAGCTATAGAGAAATATCAGAGCTTACAGGTAAGCCCATAGGAACTATAAAGACTAATATACACAGGGCAAGAAAAATGATAAAGGAAAAACTTAAAAGGTAGATTTAGGTGAAACAAAAGAAAAGAATTTAAATCTATTATACTGTAATATACTGTAATCTAAATTGTATTGTTTGGAATTTTACTATGAGTAATGTTAACAAATATTTAAAAATTGCAAAGGACGCGCTCATAAAACCACACGATGATATTGAGCAAAAAATACTGGATAGAATATCCCGTATTGATAAGGGCGATGAGGGCCTTCTTGATGATAATTTTTTAGATTTTTTTAAGAAGAGCAACTCGAGACTCTATCTGATTTTTGAGAAGCTAAAAGACAATCAGGGGGTTTTCATAAGCCTGGCAGTTATGGTAATTCTTATTGTTTTTATTGTTTTTCTTTTGAAAAAGATATCAAACACGGAAGAAAGAGCTGGAGGAAAACCTGGACTACCTTCTTCTAAAAAGGAAGCTTAAAAGAAATAAAACTACTATGATAATCCAGAACCATGGATTGATTAGCAAGTTTCTTATTGGCTCATATCCTATTTTATCAAAAGCATCTATAAGTATATTTTCAAAGCCATTATATAAATCTTCGAAGAATGATTTTAAGTTTTCAGGTGTAAAAAAATTTTTTATAATTTCCATTTTTTTATATAAATTTTATACTCTATTTTATTGTTTGTAAATTGATTGCAGGTCTTATTTGATTTGTTATATTCTGGTAGTGGGCTGGATATTATAAAAGTAAGCTAATAAGCTAATTTATTAATAATATGAAGGAGGAGGTGTACGTTGGGCTATTTTAAACTCAGGGAAAGGAATACCAATATCAGAACGGAGATAATTGCAGGTGTGACCACTTTTATGACAATGGCTTACATTATCTTCGTTAACCCGGCAATACTTTCTGCCGGAGGAGAGAGTGGCATTCCTTTTGAAGCTGCTGTTGTTGCGACATGTATTGGCGCCGGGCTGATGAGTATATTGATGGGTGTAATCACAAATACCCCATTTGCTCTAGCCTCGGGAATGGGAATTAATGCTGTTGTTGTGTTTACTATTGTTTTCGGACTGGGTCTTACCTGGCAGCAGGCTATGGGAATCATTGTCATAGAGGGAATTCTGGTTACCATTATGGTTTTAACAGGGCTGCGAAGCATGATAATGAGAGCAATACCAATGGGGCTTAAGTATGCGATTGGCGTTGGAATAGGGCTTTTTATAGCATTCATCGGTGCACAGCAGGCAGGGTTTGTTGACCCCAGTGCTTCAACGCTTGTAACACTGGGTAACTTCACTGCAGGCTATACGCTGTTGGCTGCCTTTGGGCTCGTTCTTACGGTAATACTGGTTGCGTTCAGAATCAGGGGAGGGATTTTACTTGGAATTATTGGCACTGCTATTGTGGGTATGATATTTAGAGTGGTTCCTTTCCCTGATAAAATTATGAGCCTACCTACCGGGGAAAGCTTTTCTACGTTTTTTAAAGCAGACCTGGCTGGTGCAGTATGGAGCAACGGTATGCTAAACCTTGCTGCTCTGGTAATGATATTTGCCCTCTTTATGACGGACTTTTTTGATACGATGGGCACAGTTATCGGTGTTGGTGGAGAAGCAGGACTTCTTGATAAAAATGGAAGTCTCCCAAATTTGAAGAAAGTTCTTCTGATAGATTCACTGGCAGCAGTGGCAGGAGGCCTGTTTGGTGCTAGCTCAATCACTACCTATATCGAAAGTGCGTCAGGAGTATCTGATGGTGGAAGAACCGGCATAATGCCTACCACGACAGGCTTTCTTTTTCTGTTGTCCATATTTTTTGCTCCTTTGATTGCAGTTATTGGTGGAGGTGTGGAGATAGCAGAAGGAGTGATAAAATACCCCGTTACCTCTCCGGCTTTGATTGTGGTGGGGTTCTTGATGATGACGGTTATGAGTAAAATTGATTTTAAAGATTACGAAATCGGGATACCTGCATTTTTGACTATAATTATAATGCCTTTCACATACAGCATTTCTTATGGAATCGGTTTTGGTTTTATAAGCTACACTCTGATAAAATTATTTAGAGGTAAATTCAAAGAGTTGCACCCGCTTATGATTATAGTTAGTGTGTTGTTTGCTGCAGCATTTATAGCAGAGGCAATAGCTAAAAGATTTGCATGAGGTTAGAGTAAAGCAGGGAAATTTTTGTGGGAAAATGATAATAAAACTGGCCGGGATTTTTTAACTGGCCAGTTTTATTGTTTTTCATAATTGGGTAGGGTTCCTGTTCTTTCATCTGAATAACTGGATTAATTTAAAAAATCAGAGTTTTTGTTTAATTTACGAATTAAAATATCAATATGCTTTAAAAATTTCCGGGAAATCTGGATGAGCATCTTTGCTGTATTAATGGATAAGTAATAAAATTTTAGTCAGGCATTTAAGCGGCGGCGAGGTCAAAATTTAAATGAAAAGAGCCACCATTATATTTAAATTAACGATTATAAGCCTTCTTTTAGTCTTGATGACATTTGAGAGTGGGTGTATGTTAGATTTTGGGGATTTAGACTTTTTAGAAGAAAATCACGGTGAAAGCAAAGAAGGAACCAGACAGGGGAATTCTTATGTGGCTGGAAAATATATTGAAGATGAAGCATCAGAGAATATCTTACCGGTAGCTATTATTGATGTTTACCAGCATGATTCTGGTTCAGATTATTTCAAAATTGGAAATCCTGTTTATTTCTCCGCCGGGAGCTCTTCAGACGCAGATGGAGATGACCTGGGCTTTCAGTGGTTTATGGAAGACGAGGCAGTAACTAATGAACAGGAATTCTCTTATATTTTTGAAGATACCGGGGAGTATCTTATAACCCTGGTTGTTGACGATGGCAGCGATTCTGTTACTATTTCAAAGAGAATATATCTGGCTGAAATTAGCCGGGGTATCTTAGCTAAAAGGTCATATGATGTAACAGTTGGGATGGAGTATATTATCAAAAATAATAGCCCTGTAACCCTGGAAAATATTATCTGTCTGGTTCAGGTTCCACAAACATATCAGCCTTTTCAGATTATAAAGAATATAAGGTCCAATTATAGCAAAAAGGATGATATATATAGCGACGATTATAATATAATAGCAATGTTTGACCTTGGCGACCTGGAGCAGGGAGATTCAGCGGAAGCGTTTATTGATTGTGATGTGACATTATGCGAGTATGATTACCAGGAAATTGAGATTGAAAAATTCAGCTCATATAATAGAGGGGACAGTGATTTATCTCTTTATACAAAAGCAGAATATTATATAGACAGTGACTCATCTCTGATTGAATCTGTTGCAAGAGAAGTGATTGGTGAAGAAACAAGCCCGATATTGATAGCGGAAATATTGTATAAATACGTTGTTGATAAAATGGTATACGATGAGGAAAAGCTAGAGGAAAGAGTTAGAGCCTACAGATATGCCTCAGATATAATCCGCTCAGGTGAAGGAATCTGTACGGATTATGCTATTCTGTATATAGCATTATGCCGGGCAGCAGGGATTCCTGCTAAATTTGTACAGGGGATACCTGTGCTCGGCATATTGGAAGAGGAGAGCGGTAGCATTCAATACGGTCATGCCTGGGCAGAAATAAAACTACCGGGGTATGGATGGGTGCCGATAGATATAACTACGGAAAGTGGTTTTATGTCTTATAATTATTACCTTAATCTGGAAACATACAGGGGGTCCGGAGTGTTCTTTAGAAGTCTTCTAATTGATGATGCAGGATACTATCCAAGCGGGTTTTATTATTCATGGAAGGGGAATGAGGAGCCGGATGTTTTAATGGAGACAATCTATAGCGTTAAGGGGATTGACGCACAGGATACAAGTGTGGTTTCTGAAGATAAATTTCTGGGAAGCGTCGGAAGGATTCTTTCTGAATACAGCGCGGCTATAAATCATGTTAATTCTGCCCATCCTGAAAACTGGATATTTAATAACCCGGAAGAAATTGCGGTGGAGGAGACATTTTTAATAAAGCTGATGGAGCTTTCAGAAAGTCTGGAAGTAATCAGTTACCCTGATAGCTATACTGTGGAGAGGAATAATCTTGTAGAGATATCACGCAGTATTATACAGCACAAAGATAAGCAAATAAAATGCATGAAGGATAGCAATTACGAATGCAGTCTTAATGAGCACTCCGTATTTGCCAATAATTTAAAGGAATTATTTGGTTATTATGCTGATATGGTATGGGAATTTAATCAAAAATATTAAAAATAAAAATGTTATACATTAGAATATTAATTGGATTTGGATTAATCATATCGGTAGTTGTGGTTGTTTATCTTTTCTCGGCTTTATATAGATTCATTATGCAGTCTCATTATATATACTATCCATTTAAACAGATTTCAGCCACACCCTTTGATATGAGATTGTATTTTGAAGAAATAATGTTCAGGTCTGCTGATGGTGTAAACCTTTCTGGCTGGTTTATACCGCGAGGTTCAAGGAAAAGGGTGTTACTTTTCTTACACGAAAATGGAGGTAATGTTTCTACCGGTCTTACTCTGATAGACTACTTTAGCCGTAAACTTGGCCTATCGGTTTTTATCATTGATTATAGGGGTTATGGTAAGAGTGAGGGTAAGCCGACAGAGATGGGGACTTATCTTGACGCCAGAGCAGCATGGGAATACCTTTTAAATTCAAGAAAAATAGACCCCGGGAATATTATAATATATGGCAGGTCACTGGGCGGCTCAATTGCAGCCTGGCTTGCAAAGGAAGTAAAGAGCGGGCTGCTGATACTTGATTCAACATTTACTTCACTGAAGGATATCGCAACGGAATTATACCCCTATCTACCTGTAAGAAGATTTTTAAAGTACGATTACCCTACAATAGATTATATAAAAGCCATTACATGCCCGGTGTTAATTATACATAGCGGAGATGATGATTATATACCGTTTTCACATGCCGAGGAACTTTTTAAAAGTGCAAATGAACCACGCCAGTTATTAAAGATATCAGGGGGTCATAATAATAGTTATGTAAAATCAGAGCGGATTTTTATTGATGGCATAAGAGACTTCATTTATAAGTATTGTAATAAGGGTTAGGAAATTTCTTTTTTCATATATATCCAGTCACGATATCCAAGGCGAGACTCAGCAATCCTTGAGGATCGTTTCACAACATCATTGAAGCCAAATTTTTTATAAAGATTATGGGCAATCTCATTCTTAGCAGCAACCCAGAGGGTTAAAGCATCCATGGAATTTTTTCTTGCAAAGTCCTCTGCAAAAGAAAGCATTTTCCAGCATACGCCTTTTTTTCGGCTGTTTTTTTCAACTGCTACATTATCTATGTATATAATACCGGGATTTAGCCGCGGATTTTCAATTGCACTTGAAATCAGAGTTAAAATAAAAGCTCTGCAGCCTTTTAAGAACCCGAGGTTTTCTGCGTAGGTACGAAAATTTCTTTTGTATGTTTTTATATTCCCCCGGGTTATAAGCTCAATGACTCCGATTACTGTGTTTTCTAATATGGCAGTATAGAATCTTCCGTTGTTAATGTTTCTTGATATCTCTACTCTTTTAATACTAATTGCTTCCTCTTTTTTGGGGCCGGTTATGAATTTTAATTTTTCAAAGAAGGCATCGAATGATATCTCTAGATAAACATCAAGGTCATCTGGCCTGAGCTTGTTAATTTTTATGCTGGATGGTCTGTTATTTGAGATTTTGAGGTTCTTCATAGGAGTTTTTCTTATTAAGTAACTCGCAGGCTTTTTTGAGATACCTTTCAGATGTTAAAAGCTTTACTCCTCTTACGCTCTGTAGTGAGGGGTAGTTCTGGCCGGCATCATCTGATGATATTTCGGTTTTAATACCGTAACTTTCAAGATAGCTCCTGGCAATTTCGGCTTCTATTCTTGAGTTGAATGTTTTAATTTTAACTTGCTTATTCATTTCCTGTATTCTGTTTGTTTTAATTTACTTTTACATTATACAACAGCAGGCAATTATTATGATAAACTTTATTTTAAAAAGGGTTTAATGAAAGTCTGGCAAAAAAGATCGCAGGGACGCTTCATGAAAAGCGACATCAGGGCTTATTTTTTTGTTTGAAGAATTGGTATCTATGATATAAACTAATTTATAACCATGAAAACTATTTCCTGCACCTTATTTAGGGTGAAGCTTTATTGGAATCTTTCTAAAGAAAGGCAGAACACCTGAAGTTAGATGATAAGAAAACCAATTTTACTGAAAATATACGAAGCAGCAAGTATGCAGAGGTGGAACGACCAGATACGTACCATTGAGCTTACCGAGCTTGACAAGCAGGCTCAAAAAATGATCGTTGCGTATATCCTGGGGAAATGCGCCGAAAGCATGGAAAACAAGAAGATTGACTGGATAGAAATCATTGAGGTTGGTCTTTTTGAGATGTTTAAGAGGATTACACTTACGGATTTAAAGCCTCCGCTTGTTGATAAAATAAATGAAGACAGGGAGCGCTACAGGGAGCTTAATAGATGGGTTTTTGAAGGAATAAGCCCGCTTACAGAAGAGATTGGAAATGATTTTAATAAGCGTTTCAGAAAATATCTGACTGAAAAGGAAGAAACGCTCGAGAAAAAAATAGTAAGCGGGGCACATTCATATGTTACAGAGTGGGAATTTAATATTATAAGTTCCACGACCCCGAGGGTTTATATGAAGGAGGAGATTGCCGAAAGCATTTTAAGGGGCCAGAAAAGATATAGTGATTTAAAATGTATGGATGTTTTTAAAACAGATAAGAACCTTACCGGCTTTACAGATATATGCGGGCAGCTCCGTTTTCAACAGAGATGGAGTCATCTTTATAGAATACCAAAGACCTCTGTGCTCGGGCATATGTTGATAGTTGCTATTCTTTCATTTATATTTTCTTATGAAGCAAAACTGAAAGAAGAAAATTGTATAAACAATTATTTTACAGGTTTATTTCATGACCTGCCGGAGGTTTTGACGAGGGATATTATCAATCCTGTCAAAAAATCAATTAAGGGGCTCGATGAGCTTATAAAGCATTATGAGGCAGAGGAGATGGAAAAGAAAATATATAAGCTTCTTCCGGAAAGCTGGCATAAAGAAATAAAGATGTTTACCGAAGATGAATTTTCAGACATAGCCAGTAGAAATGGCACCCTGGTAAAGGGTGCTGATGATCTTGCTGCTTTTATAGAAGCCTATCTTGCTTTAAAAAATGGTATAAGGAATGAGAATTTAGTTTACGCAAAAAACAAATTAAAGAAAAAATATAAATCAAAAGTCATTGAAGGAATAAATTTTGGGAAGATATATACTGATTTTAACTAGTTAGATTGATTGTATGGTTAAAAAAGTCATTTTATCAAAATCAAGATTTCTCGCAGGGCTCCAGTGCCTGAAATATTTATGGTATCTGGTCAATAAAAGAGAAGAAATTCCAGAACCGGATTTTGCAACTAGTTTCATTTTTAATCAGGGGATAAGAGTAGGTGAGTATGCAAAAAAACTCTATCCGGATGGAATTGACCTCAGTTATTTTAAAAATCTAAAAGAGCAGATAATAAAAACCCTGGAGGTTTTGCCTGAAAGAAAACCTGTTTTTGAAGCGGCGTGCAGTCATGGCCCTCTTTATAGCAGGGCAGATATCCTGGTGCCGGCAGGCGATAAAAGATGGGATATCGTTGAGGTTAAAAGCTCAACCCAGCTCAAAGAAGAATATATAAGTGATGTATCTTTTCAGAAATACTGTTTTGAAAAAGCAGGAATTTCTATAAACAAGTGTTTTATAGCTCATATCAATAATTGCTATATAAAGAAAGGGGATATTGACCCGGAAGGGCTTTTTAAGAGAGTTGATATAACTGAAGAAGTAGATGACAGGCTAAAGGGTATAGAAGATGAAATCATAAAAATGCTTGAAGTTGTAAAGAGCAGTGCCCCTCCGGAGGTTGCAATTGGAAAGCAGTGCTATGAGCCCTATATATGCCCGCTCAAACAGAAGTGCTGGGGAGATTTGCCAGAGAATCATGTTTTTAACCTTTACGGAGACAAGAGCAAATCAGTGCAATTGTATGGTGAGGGTATCATTTCCATTAAGGATATCCCTGACAGATATAGTCTGAGTTTAAAACAACAGATACAGCTTGAATGTGAAAAAACAAAAAAGCCGTCAGTTAACAAGAAAAAAATTTCAGATTTTATTAATGGTTTAGAATTTCCACTGTATTTTCTTGACTTTGAGACTTTTTCCACTGCTATCCCATTGTTTGATGGGTCAAAGCCCTACCAGAAAATTCCATTTCAATATTCAATACATGTCCTTTATTCTATGGAGGAGAACCCGGAGCGCAGGGAATTTCTGGCATGTGGACTTGAAGACCCGAGAAGAGAGATAATTTCAAGGCTAAAAGATGACCTGGGAGATAACGGAAGCATTATTGTTTATTATGAGCAGTTTGAAAAAGGTGTTTTAAGAGAACTTGCTCTGGAATTCCCTGATTATGCGGAGTGGGTTGACCGGGTACTTCCGAGGATAGTTGACCTTTATAGGCCTTTCGGGAATTTTTATTATTATAACTCTTCCCAGAGGGGAAGCGCTTCGGTTAAAAGTGTACTGCCGGCTATTACTGATTTAAGTTATGAGGGAATGGAAGTATCTAATGGCCTGGCTGCAAGTGCCTATTTTCTTTATATATACGGAAACTTTTATAATTTAAAGGAGCCTACCGGGATAAATGAAGTAGAAGGAATCAGAAAATCACTTATAGAGTACTGCAGTATGGATACTTTAGGAATGGTCCATATTCTAAGGGCTCTGGCAAGAGAAGTAGGATTGAGGCAATAGGTATAGCTGAAATTAAGGTCCATTCCGAAAGCTACTCTGGAAAAAAGTTAGCTTTAAGAACCGCCACATGTCTGCAAATACACGAGTCTTTAGCAAAAGCATAAAACAGTACATAAGCAAGTATTATATTTAAATCATAATATAGACATTTTAAACAAGGAGGTATCAGACATGGCAATCTTCGCAAGATTAGCAGACCTGCTGAAAGCAAATATCAATGACCTTATCGATAAGGCTGAAGACCCCGAGAAAATGGTCAAGCAGATAATAATCGATATGGAAGAGCAGCTTCAAAATGCTGTCCAGGGACTGGGTTCAGTAATGGCAAGTGAAAGACAGGTTCTAAAGCAGCTTGAAGAAGCAAAGTCACAGTCAAAACTATGGGAGGGACGTGCAAAGTGCGCGCTCGGGGAATCAAATGAAGAACTGGCAAGACAGGCGGTAGAAAGCAAGTTGAAAGCAGATGCAAGCGTAAAGCAATACCAGCAAATGCATGACAACATTTCTTCACAGCTTAAAGTATTAAGGGAGCAGGTCGACATCTTAAAAGAGAAATTGAATGAAGCCCGCAACAGGCAGTCCATGCTGAGCGCAAGAGATAAAGTTGCAGAAGCCAGAAAAGAGGTATCAAAAGCAGTAGGTGACCTGGATAGTTCTGGAGCTTTTGCAAAAATGGATAAAATGGAACGCAAGATTGCTGAAAAAGAAGCTCAGGCAGACGCTACATTTGAGGTCTCAGGTATGGAAGCAGAAAAAGATGACCCGTTTGCAGAAATGGAAAAAGAAAAAAATATCACAGATGAAATTGCCCGTTTGAAAGAAGAGCTATCAAAAGAATAAGGAGCATTTTATATGATAAAATATATTATTGGCGGCATAATGGCAGTTGGCGGGATATTCTTAAGTTTTTTTCTCCCCTTAAAGTATAAAAATAAAAACATAGAGATAAAATATGAAAGGACCACATCCATTGGTGAACTTAAAGAAATATTATCAGGCAATGCAGCAGCAGGTCTTGAAGGATACAGGCACTTTGTCGAATTAAAAGGTACCGCCGGTTCAGAAATACCCGTAAAAGCTCCTTTTTCCAAAAAAGAAGTAGCTTATTTCAATGCCAGCCTTTATCAGGTATACCAGGAAAGGGAGACATACAAAGATAGCACAGGTACACACCAGCGTTTAAAGAAGAATGAATCGCTGCTTTCAACACAAAAAAGCTCAAGTCCTATCTTATTGTCGGATTCTCAATCCGGCGAAAAAGCATATATTGACATATCTCATTCCGGCATTCAGCTTGATACAATAAGAACACTTGACAGGTTTGAACCTGTTAATAATATCCGGAACAATAATTATTTAAAAAATTACCATTATAATAATATGGGTATCGGCACACTTGGTTTCAGGATGACAGAAGAGACAATCCCCCTTGGCCAGCCTCTTTATGTTCTCGGGGAAGCCGTGCTTGAAGGTGCCAGGATAATACTTAACAAACCTCTGTATGTTAAGAAACCCTTCATTGTATCAGTGAGAAGCGAGACTGACATAGTTCATGGCAATAAAACAAGCGGAAAAATAGCCCTGGTTTTCGGCATACTTCTTATACTGGCTGGAATAGCTGTAATAGTGTTTATGCATTAATAATTAATGCATAACCGGTGGATAATGAACTGGCAAAAATTAAATCAGAGAAATAAGCTGCCCAGAAAAGATTGCTTTTGCTAGAGATGCATGTATTTGCAGACATGATACGGTTCTTAAAGCTAGCTTTTTTTCTTCACCGAGATACTTACTATTCCCAGCAAAAGAAATACAGCACCGGTTACAGCAAGAACAGTTATATGGATGAGCGGGGAGAGTTCCTGGTTGCCATAGTAAAAGGTAACCCCCATAAATTTTTCAAATGATTCAGAAACCCCCGCCGGGGCATTTGCAAAAGATTCGGACATTGGTTCTTCCATCATAATCTGTCTGAATAGAGCTGCGGCATGGCTTATGGGGAAAAGTTTTATTGCTGTTTGAACAGAAGAGGGGAGATTGCCGATGGGTATATATATTCCGGTTAGAAATCCGATTAATGTTCCTATAACTGTGCTAACGGAAGAAAAAGCATTGCTGCTCTTGAAAAAAGTAACCATAAAAAATACCATTGAAGAGCCGGCGAATACCGATAGTAGCATTACTCCCAGTAATTTTATAAGCGAAAGAAGCCCCAGAAATTCTCCGCCGTTGGCAACTATATAAATTTCGGCTACGACTAGTGATACGAGGCTCATAATAATACCGATTAAAAAAGAACTAATTATATATCCGGCAGAAATCCGTGAACGAGTTATAGGGGCTGACAGAAAGTCTTTCAGGATTTTATTTGACCTGTCCTCCACCATGATTCCAAATGCGCCCAGGGTTGTAGTTATCGAGGTGACTGAAAGTATGCCTGCCATAACCCAGCTGTCTGCAATAAAGCGGGAATTATCTCCCAGCATTTCTTTAAAACTGCTGGCGATATTATCGCCCAGGAACAATACGTAAAGCCCGATTATAATGAATATTGCAAGAAAAGAGAAAAACACGGCTGCCCTGTCGCGTAAAAAGATTTTCAGATTCCTCTTTACAAGACTGTTCATACTGCTCATTTAGTTTTCATCCTCTCTTATAGTGTGGCCGGTGATGTTCACGAAAGCGTCATCCATACTGCCGCTTATAACTTCAAATCCCGATATTAATTTTTGAGCCCCATTTATAAGCGGGATTGCGTCGATGGTTTTTGGAATCCTTACAATTACTGAACCGCCGGATATAGAAGATTCCACACCCTGTTCAGTTAAAAAATTTTTAAGCTTATCGATGTCCGTGGAAATAAATTTAAGAGTATCCATGCTGTATCTCGCACGGAGCATTGACGGTGTACCGCTGGCGGAAATGACGCCATTATCTATTATAGCTACGTAGTCAGCATTAGCAGCTTCTTCCATGTAATGTGTAGTAAGAAAAACAGTCATTTCGGTTTCTTTTTGTAGATTACGGATAGTATCCCAGACACTTTTCCTGGTCTGGGGGTCGAGACCGGTGGTTGGTTCATCCAGGAAAAGGATTTTTGGAGTATTTATGAGTGCCCTTGCTATATCAGCCCTGCGCCTCTGGCCGCCTGAGAGTTTTCCGTAGGGGCGGTTCAGGAAGCTCTCAACTCCGGCAGTTTTTACTGCTTTGTCGACTGCAGCGATAATATCCTTTTTTGGTGCGCCATAAAAGCTACCGCGGGTGTAAAGGTTTTCTTTTACGGTAAGGAGCCTGTCAAGAATGCTATCCTGAAAAACAATCCCGATATGCTTCCTGATTTTGTCGTCCTGTGATCCAAGTTTATAATCGTTGATTGTAACAGAACCACTGTCAGGTTTAAGAAGGGTGCATAGAATATCTATGGTGGTGGTTTTTCCCGCACCATTTGGACCAAGAAATGCAAATAACTGGCCTTCAATTACATGGAAGTCTATACCCCTGACTGCTTTAACATTTCCATAACTTTTTTTTAATCCACTTACATTTATTATAGTAGTTGATGCCATGTAAACTTTAGAACTTACGATTTTTAAATTTCCAAAAGTATTTTTTATATTAAAAAATTGTAATAATTATATAAAAAATCTATAAGGAAGTTAACACCAGATAAATTTTTTTAAATAATACCTTGCAATGTATAATACCTTGTGTTATTATGCAGATATAAATTTTATAGAAAGGATTTATTTCCATGAATATTCAGTTTAAAAAAGGAGTTCTTGAGCTCTGTGCCCTTGCTTTGCTGGCAAGGAAAAATTGCTATGGATATGAGCTGGTAAATGAAATCTCCAGAAGCATATCTATTTCAGAGGGGACAATTTACCCTCTGCTCAGGAGACTGAAGAATGATGGTTATGTCACTACTTACCTTGAGGAATCCAGCGAAGGTGCTCCCAGAAAATACTATCAGCTGACCGAAGCCGGTAAAAAAATGGAGAAAGAACTCAAGGAAGAGTGGTTAACTTTTGTTAAAAAGGTAAATAGCTTTTTAAAGGATGGTGCCAGAGATGAATAAGAAGGATTTTATAAATATTTTATCCTTAAATCTTCGGGGAGTTCCCGATGAGGAAAGGAAGGACGCGATAAGTGATTTTGAGGAACATTTCAATGAAGGACTTTTAAAAGGAAGAGCCGAGGAAGATATAGCCACTTCACTTGGAGACCCAAAGGTTCTTGCTGGCCAGCTTAAAGCCAGCATACTGGTAAATGAGGCAGAGAAAACTACTTCTGCTGTTAATATAACCAGGGCTGTGTTTGCTACCATGGGACTTGGGTTTTTTAATCTAATATTTCTACTGGGTCCTTTTATTGCCGTAGTAGCTGTGCTGCTTGCATTATTTGTTTCGGCAATAGCTATTACTGCATCGGGAATTACCCTGTTCTTTGCGGCTATCTTTGGGCCATTATTTCCCCAGTATTTTACAGCTCTAGCAAATCCCGCAGTGTGGGTGTTTGTATCTATAGGGCTTACCTGCTTCGGTATATTATTTTTTATAGGTAATATATACCTGACAAAATGGCTTTACGGATTATTTATAAGGTACATTAAGTTTAATTTGAGAATCATAACAGGGAAGGAGCAGTAAAATGAAATTTGGAATAAAGAAATTTGTTTTATGCCTTGTTATTATAATGTTTGGTTCTTTTATTACAGCAGGAATTATACTCATGGTGACCGGGAATTTTTCTATAGCAACAGAAAAAATCAATGAATCAAAAAATTTTAGCCCGCAGGAGGTAGATAGAATTTCTATAGATGTAGTAAGCACGGATGTAAATATTATCCCTGCCGATGAAGACGAAATCAGGGTGCATTTTTACGGCGAGGTCTCCACGGGCTTGAACAGGGATATACCTTCACTTGTTTCATATATATCGGGAGATGAGTTGAGGATAGAGATTGTAAGACCTAAAACACTATTAATCGGGTTCAGTGTGTGGAGAAACACCCTGGATCTGTATATACCTGAGGACTCTCTGGAGGTTCTGGCAATAGAGACTTCATCGTCAGATGTAAGTGTCAGTAATTTGAAGGTTGATAGGTTTGATTACGGGAATATATCCGGGGATCTCAAATGTGATTCATTATTTGCCGGTGATTTAAAAATAAATGCTAATTCCGGGGACGTTATCCTGAGAGATTATACTGGAGATATAAATATTAGTAATGTATCCGGTGATATCGTGCTGGAGGAAGGAATGCAGAATGATAATATCGAAATAATTACCGTATCGGGTAATATTAATATAGAGCAGGAAGATTCCAGCAATATTTATATTGAAAGCACCTCAGGCGATGTAGGAATTGAGCTTTCAAAAAATGCCCGATTTTACCTTAAAGCGGAATCAGTTTCAGGTGCTATAGACAATAGTTTCCCAATCAAAATAACTTCTTCCAGCGGGAGAAGTCTGGAGGGGGTAATAGGAGATGATAGTAAGGAGATTATAATAAGCACAATTTCGGGAAATATTGATATAGATTACTGATAATATAGGGAAGGTGCCGGGTTGTCTTCTGGATTGGCAAAATTATTTAGTGACGAAAGGAATAAAAGTGAATATTAAGAGCAGAAAAAACAGTTTAGTTAGATTGGCGAATATTATACCGGTAATTTTTCTGGTAGTTTTAATATCAGCTTTCAGCGTATCCTGTAACTGGACCATAGGGCTGGTAAGAGGTTCAGGGGAGGTAAGAACCGAAGAAAGGGATGTTTCGGATTTTCACAAGGTACATCTATCAGGTGTTGGTGATTTAATTATCACTCAGGGAGAAGAAGAATCACTGCTGATAGAAACAGATGATAATATAATCCCCCTGATAGAGACAGAGGTATCAGCAGAAAAGCTGACCATTGGTTTCAGGCGGGGCTATAATTTTGTTCCAACCTCGGATATAAAGTTCTATCTTACGGTAAAAGAACTGGATGAAATCTTATTGAGTGGTGCAGGCAGTATTGTATGCCATGGTTTTGATGCCGAAGAACTGGAGATTGAAATTAGTGGTGCCGGTGATATAGATTTCAGGCTGAATGCCGATGTGGTAAGGGTAAATTCTTCAGGAGCAGGGGATATAAACATGAGTGGCAGGGTTGACAGGCAGGAAATAGATTTAAGCGGTGCGGGTAAATATGATGCCGAAGACCTGGAAAGCAGGGAATGCGACATAACCGTTTCCGGTGCAGGTAGTGCCACGGTAAATGTTAGCCAGAAGCTTGATGTGGATATATCCGGAGTGGGCGGTGTTGAGTACCAGGGTTCTCCTCGTGTACAGCAGAATATAACAGGCCTGGGAAGGATAAGGAGTGTTGATTAAACTGATAAAAAAAAAAAAATTATAAATATGTGTGATTTAGTTATTAATAATATTTTGTGTTTTAAAATAATAAAGAGAGGTCAAAATTGGAAGAAATAAGTAAAGAAGATTTAAAAGAGGGCAAGAAACAGCTGGAAGGAGTAATAATACTATGCTGGGTCATGGCCATAATAACCGGCTTTGTGGTATTTTTGGGTCTCGGCCGGGGATTGCATCCCGGAGGTTTATTTACCGGGTATTTTGATGGCGCCATTAATATGTACCGGGTTTCTGATATTATTAAGAATATAGTGACTTTTCCAATTAATATGGCATATTCTATGATTCTTCCAGCTCTATATGTTCTGGAGCTTATAGGTTTATATAAAAGGCGCTCTTTTGCTGTCCCTCTTGGCAGGGCAGTCCTTGTAGTTACAATGGTACTGTTTTTCCCGGTTGGGACTATATTTGGGGCAATCTTGTGGAAGAGATTCAATAATCCTATTTCCAAAAAGTATTTGAATTATCATGAAAAGCCATAGAGAAATATCGGAGGGCTTTAGTTATATCATCAGGATTGCATTACTCTATAGTTAAGGTATAAATTTAATTTAATAAAATATAAGGGGGGACAAATGAGTGATTCGAAAATTGAAGAGGAAAAATATCTGGCTGCAAAAAAGAGGGTTGAGGAGATAAAAGGGTTTTATGGCCATCTTTTTTCCTATATCGGAGTAAATATAGTGCTGGTAATAATTGATCTTGTCACGGGAGTCCAGGGCTGGTGGTTTTACTGGGTAACTGTATTCTGGGGAATTGGTGTTTTCTGGCATGCTATGGGTGTATTTGTATTTTATAAAATAACAGGAGGTACCTGGGAGAAAAAGAAAATAAAAGAGATAATGGATGAAATGGATAAGGTGGAAAAAGATGTAAAATAGCCTGATAGGAGGTTCTGAATAGATTTACCGAAGATATGAGAATCATGAATATGCAGGAGACCACGATTTAAAAAATTTCTTACTATTACGGGAGCAGGTCTTTAAACTTAAAATAAGGAAGATTTTTTAAATTTTTCTTATCTCCGGTATCTCCCTTTTTCTGGTACCCTCGGCAACTTCTTTTATCTCTCCGAGTATTTCTTTTCTTACGGGAACCTGTATCTCTTTCGGTTTCACTTTAACATTATTTATGGTGTCTATGTTAAGATATAACTTCATATTTTCGTCTAATCTGGCGAACAAAAGATTGTCTGCTGCTGCTTCCCATCTCTTTATATCTTTTCCGAAAGCACTTGTGCTAACGCTGAACAAATATGTTCTTCTTTTATCATTTTTAAGAAGTTGCTCAAAATTATCTAAATTAATTTCTTTATAGGTTTTTGAAAATAACAGAAGATTCAGGGCTGATGCAAAGACCATTGTTCCTAAATCTCCCGAGTGGTCAAGTGCATCCTCTACTTCTTTTATCACTTTTTCCCATACGTCTGGCTTGAGCAGATTTGCTTTAAGGGTGTTTTTATTGATTTTTTCCCACGACTTTAAGTTGTGGTCAAACTGGATATAGGCTAATTTATTCTGGTATTCATCGGCATCCATGTTGTAGAGTTTTTTTAGCGATGTTTTTACGAATCTGGTTTCTGCATATTGTAGTGCTATGAAAATAACATTACCCCCGGCTTTTAGCCAGTCATGAACAAAAGCAAAGCCTATTAGAGGTTTCCCCGAACCACCGGGTCCACTGATGAGTGTTGAAGAAGGGTAGGGGAGCCCTTCCGGTAACAATTTGGTTAGCCATTCCTGGCTCAGTTTTAAATTTTTCATATTTATATCTCCTAAAAAATTAGAAATTTGGTTTTAC
>CAZKVH010000020.1:0-23064 GCA_964556165.1 uncultured Actinomycetota bacterium
ACCTGCAGAATAAAAGAGATGAAATAGAGGAATACCTTAAAGATATCTCAGCCGGTATAATCGCCGGCCTTACGGTCCATAAAGTCATTGATAAATTACGAAGCGAAGAAGATGAAAAAATAAAAGATGGTTTAAGCTCGGAAGTCGTAACCGGGCCTCTCAAGGCTATTACCCAGAGATACGATAACCTGAGCATCATGGATAACAACATTATCGTTTCAGACCCATACGATAGCTTTAATATAAAGGATTTAAGCACCGGCTCAGTTGAACAGGTAATGCTTGCTTTAAGGATCGGATTTACCTCAAAACTTTTAAAAGAAGACAAACTATTCTTAATACTTGATGATGCATTCCAGCACTCGGACTGGGAAAAACGTGAAATTATAATAGGTAAACTTGCAGAAATTGCAGAAAAAGGCTGGCAGATAATTTATTTAACCATGGATAACCATATTAAAAGTTTATTTGATAAGGAAGGCAAAAAATTAGGAGCAGAAAAATACAAAACTTTTGAGCTATAAAAGTATTTTTATATATTCGTGAAAAGACCTTACATCTTTTTTAGAGTTACTACCTTCTCACTTTCAAGATTATCCTTTTCCAGCCTTGAATTTATATTGGACATCTCAAGAAGTGTCTCGGTCGGGCATATTTTAATACATTCCTCGCAGAGAGTACACTTTGCATAATCAAATTCGGGGATAGCTCTTTCTTCATTCCATATTATCGCATCATACTCACATGCCTTAAGGCAATTTTTACAATGTACGCAACCATTATCACATCTCTCTCTACCCGGGATATTCCTGATTGGCACATAGCTGCAAAAATAAAGCACCTTTGAATCAGCAGGTACAAGCTCTATTACATTCATGGGGCACTCTTCCACGCAGAGACCGCATCCGGTACACTTGTCCGGGTTTATTACTGCCACATTCATTTTTTTATCTATGGATATAGCATCAACAGGACAAACCTTAATGCAATCCCCCAGTCCCAGGCATCCATATGGGCATTTTTTAAAACCACCAACCAATTTGGATGCAGCTTTACATGTTTTTATACCGGAGTAGTCACCAACAAGGTCTGATTTACCATAACAGCGAACCACGGCTTTCTTGCTGGCTACAGATGAACTTATTTCAATACCAAGTACTTTTTCCAGCCCTGAAAGCATCGCAGGTTCATTCGATAACATAGTGCAAGGGCTTTTCAGGAAGACATTACTGTCTTCCGCCAGGGCCTGAGCATATGCAAAACACCCGGGATACCCGCAGGCACCGCAGTTAGCTCCGGGCAGGTGCTTGAAAATCTCTTCTGCTCTTGCAAGTGATCCCGGCTCCTTCGGCAGATATCTATTTGCAAGAAAGATCAGTATCCCGCATGCAATACCTATAGAGCTTAAAATTATAACAATTAAAACACTATCCATAATAAAAAACCTTAATCACCTGATATATTCTCAGTTCTTATCATTGCTATACAATACCGCTAAAACCTGAAAATGCCATTGCCAGAATTGCCGCAGTTAAAAATGCTACCGGAAGGCCTCTCATTGATTTCGGTGGATCGGCAAGATCCAGCTTCTCTCTTATCCCGGACATAATTATAAGCACGAGAGTAAAACCAATTCCCGCTCCCAGGGCACTTACAGCACTTTCCAGAATTGAGTAATTTTCTGCCGAATTTATAAAAGTTATTCCAAGCACAATACAGTTAGTGGTAATAAGCGGCAGATATATCCCAAGCGCATTGTACAGTAATATATTGGTCCTTTTAATTATCAGCTCAACTATCTGTACCAGTGAAGCTATCACCAGTATATATATCACAATATTCATATACTCAACTTCATAAGGCACAAGAATATAATTATAGATAACCGAAGCCACGACAGAAGTAATAAGCATCACAAGCGTTACAGCCAGACCCATGCTAAAAGCATTTGATAATTTCTTGGATACTCCAAAAAAAGGACACAATCCAAGGAATTTCACAAGAACCATATTATTTATAAGGACCATTGCTATAAATATCGTTAAAATATTATTCACCTTTTATCACCCCTGTCATTCTGAGTATACCCATAAAAATTCCTATCACCAGAAAAGCTCCCGGAGCGGAAATGAAAAACGTAAGCGGATGCGATGATAAAAAAGGCAGCTTAAACAGTTCTGTTCCGAATATCTTAAGCCCCCCGGTTCCCAGTAATTCCCTTATTAAAGAGATTATTATAATAGCAGCAGTGTATCCAAGTCCGCTACCCAGTCCATCAGCAAAAGAAAGAAGAACCGAATTTTTTGAAGCAAACGCTTCTGCCCTGCCCAGAATTATGCAATTTACAACAATAAGGGGAAGATAAATCCCCAGTGATTTATGGAGCGCAGGTAAATACGCCTCAAATATTAGGCTTAAAACGGTAACAAACGTAGCAATAACAACTATAAAAACAGGTATCCTTACAAGAGAAGGCGTGACATTTCTTATGCTCGAAATAATCACGTTAGAACCAATAAGAACAAAGAGCACGCCTGCACTCATACCCAGTGCATTATCAACGGAAGTTGTTATTGCTAGAACCGAGCAGATGCCCAGTATGAGAACAAAAACTGGATTTACTGTAATGAATCCTTTTGCTAATTCCTTCCAGAATTTTCTTCCGATGCTTTCCTTTAATTCCTGTATATTTTTATCCTTGTTATCATTCATAATGCAACCTGCAATTCTCTCCCTTTATCATCTATATAAAACAGGACTTTTATTATTCAAGACTATCTATCACTTCTCCCATTTTCTTCTTAATTGTATCTACAACAGCTCTCGAGCTTGTAGTAGCTCCTGTTATGGCATCTATCTTACCGCCTTCTGATTCAAGAGCAACTTCGTTTATTGATATACCCTTAAACTGGTCGGTAAAATCACTTTCGGTTATCCTTGCACCCAGACCAGGCGTTTCAGTCTGTGAGAGTATCGATATCCCTTTAATCTCAAAGCTTGTGTCAACTCCGACCAGTATCTCGATTTCTCCACCATATCCACTGCCGGAAGCTATAAAAGCATAGCCTGCCTTTCCCTCATCCTGATATATGACATATATCTCATCTTCGATTTCATATCTATCCATCTGAGGAAAAATAACTTCAAGAATACCACCTGTTTCCTCTATCTTTCTTTGCTCCAGGACAGAAGATGTCACACCATTAACTGCTGCCAGGATAACCACGGAAATTATAACAACTATTGACAGCCAGATAACCGGATATAATTTGTTCGATAAAAATCTTTTAAACATTTTTACTTTTTTTATAAAAACCAAACGGTTTTACTCTTATATACCTATCAATAAGTGGATTAAAGGCATTCATTATAAGTATGGAATAAGTTACCCCCTCTGGCATATTGCTAAAATTCCTTATAATCACTGTCAGTATCCCCAGCCCCACTCCAAATATTATCCTCCCATTTCTGGTTACCGGGGAGGTAACATAATCTGTAGCCATGAAAAAAGCTCCTATCATAAGACCACCGGCAAGTATCTGAAACAATACATCCTTCCCCATTATGAAAGAGCCGAGTACCACAGTACCAATATAAAATACCGGTATTCTCCAGTCTATTATACGAAATATTACAAGAAATAATGCCCCTATAAGTATCAACAATGCCGATGTTTCGCCAAGGCAGCCTCCGGTATTGCCGAAAAATAAATCCTTATATAAAGAAATCTTATCTGACTGATAGACAAAATTTTCAGACAGCGGAGTAGCTCCTGTTATGGCATCATAATTAAAATGAGGCGGAAGAACCCATGTGGTCATTTCTTTAGAAAAACATACAGCTAAAAAAGCTCTGCCTCCAAGTGCCGGGTTAAATATATTATATCCCAGCCCTCCAAAAGCTTCCTTTACCACAGCTATTGCAAAAAAAGAACCAAGAGCAGCCATCCATAAAGGCAGTCTTGGCGGAAGAGTAAGAGCTAAAAGGAGTCCTGTGATAACAGCGCTTCCATCCATTATAAATCTCTTTTTTCTGATTTTCTTTATAATAAATTCGGTTAATACAGCAGTCACCACACATGTCAGCATTAAATAAATTGCGTAATATCCAAAGAAATAGATAGCCGCAGCCGCAGGAAAAAGAAGAGCAACAACCACGAGGTACATTATCCTGGATGTGGAGAAACCTTTCCATATATGGGGCGCATGAGAAATTAATATTTTATTATCTTCCACTTTCCACCTGTTTTATTTTTTAGCTTTCCTTTTTACCAGTTCGCTCTTGCATGTTTTTATATACCCCACAATAGGAATATTTGCAGGGCAGACATATGAACATAAGCCGCATTCGATACAATTCCCTATATGATACTCCTGGCAGGTCTCATAATCACCTTTTTTTGTATTCCTGACATACATAAGAGGCATAAGATTCATAGGACATATATCCACGCACCTGCCGCAGTTTATGCAGTTTTGCTCATCCTGGATTCTCCTTTTCTCGACCAGTATGCAATTTGTCCCTTTTATTACAGGAAACTCGTTATCCACAACAGAAACGCCCATCATGGGACCACCGAGTATAATAGAATTAAATTTGCCTCTATAGCCGCCGCATTTTTCAATTAGCGAGCCAACGGTTGTGCCCAGCCTTACTCTAAAGTTCTTTGGATTTACCACAGCTCCGGTCACAGTTACCACTCTTTCTATAAGTGGCATGCCTTCAATTACAGCGGAGTATATTGATTTAGAAGTTGCCACATTGCTTACTATGGTTCCTACGTCCATTGGAAGGCCGCCCATAGGAACAGACCTCCCTGTTATAGTTTTAATCAGCATCTTCTCTGCACCCATCGGATATCTTGACTTCAGTGAGACTATCTTAAATAAACTGCTAAAGCCCATCTCCATTATGAGTTTTTTTAGATTCTCTATCGCATCTTTTTTATTATCCTCTATACCTATATAAATATTTTGAGGTAAAAGAATCCTGTTAATAATATAAAGACCCATCAGAATTTCTCTGCCGTTTTCAAGCATAAGTCTGTGGTCGGATGTTATAGACGGCTCACACTCACAACCATTTAATATAACGGTATCAATTTTCTTATCCGGAGGTGGATTTAATTTTACATGAGTCGGGAAAGTTGCTCCTCCCATTCCCACAATCCCTGCTTCCCTTACTTTCTTTAGTATTTCTTCTTTGCTGATATTATCTATTATTTTTTTTAGTTCGGAAATGTCACCCAGCTCAAGTATGTCAAAGAGTTTGCTATGCTCAACCCATGAATCCTCTCCGTCCGACGATATAATTACCGCATCCGTTACCTCGCTTGTTATCGGATTTACCATTCTTATTACTTTCGATACTTTCCCCGAAATTGAAGAGTGTACAGGTGCAGAGACATAGCTTTTGGAATCAGCTATTTTTTGTCCTGTTTTAACAAAATCTCCTCTGGTTACCAGGAATTCGCATGGGGCACCCAGACTCTGCTGGACAGGAATAACCACTTTCTCTGGAACCGGCAAAACCTCTATGGGCTTTTCAGCGGTGATTTTGTCTTCAGGAAGGTGTAAACCTTTAAATGCACTTTTTTTTCTAAGAACTATATTCATTTAAATCTTTAAAAAGTAAAAAAGACTAAAAGTAATTTTACTCAATATATTCGAAAAGTCCAGAAGATTCATAAACCTTTCCTTCCGAATCTATTATAAGAGCTTCAGTATTATCAAGCGATTCGGCAAGCTCCATTCCATTCCCGGGTCCCATTACATAAATGGCTGTAGCAAGCGCATCAGCATCAATGCAGGTATCAGCTATAAGAGTTGCACTCATACAGCTATCTGCTGTATATCCAGTTCTGGGGTCTATTATAAAATCCTTCATTGCTTCAGGGTCATAATAGCGTAGATAATTTCCTGAAGTGGTTACTGCTTTATTCTCAAAAACAAATGTCGGAAGTGGCTCAACATCTGTATCGCCATTACCTGACTTATCCGGGTTCTCCAGTCCTACCGACCATTTATCACCGTCAGGCTTAATACCCATTGCATACAAATCGCCGCTGATATTTACGAGTGCCTGTTTTATCCCGAATTCCTTTATAACTTCCATTGCACTATCAACTGCATATCCCTGGGTAATTCCATTCAGTGTAATGGCCATTCCCTCAACTTCAAATTCTATCCTGTTATTGTTTACAACAATCTTATCGGAACCAATAACAGGTAAAGTCTCATTTATTTTCTGGGCCTGGATTTCTTCACTTTCCTTCCACAATCCTTCGCCGTAAAGAACAAGCAGAGGCTGAACTGTGATATCAAAACACCCATCCGTAATATCATAATAATGAATTGAACTATTTATAAGGTTTAAAATATCAGGTGAAGGATTATCAAGATAACCATTTTTATTTAAAAATGATGCCTCACTATTCTCATTGAAAATTGACGCTACATTCCCAATTTCCTCTATCCTCTTAAAAGCAGCATCGATAGCCTTTCCCCCTGTTTCCTCATCCGAGTACACTATTATTGTCATATAGCTGCCCCACATATCTCTTGTTTCCTCCACCCTTTTTATCGTCCTGAACTTACAGGAGCCGAGCAGCAGAAGCAATGAAATGATTGTTAAAAAAATACCCAGTAAAGTAATTACCCTGTTTTTTTTAGAAAAAAATATCAACTTACTCCTCCATTACATAAAAGATAGGCCCATTATAATTTTTGTTTTTTTAAAGCCAGGTTAATCACTATAAAGCTTGTCCTGTGACCTTCTGAGCTTTAGCAGTATAGAACCTTCGGATAATTCCGTATCATTATATCTTATTGGCTTATCCTTTTCTATATTTTTCTTTAGAACACACCCTTCCGATAAGCCGACAGGCAAAAGATTTTCTCTTTTCGCCTTCCTGTATTCCTCAATAAGTCCGTAAACCATATACTTTCCGATGCCATCAATTACTTCACCGGCTTTAAGGTCCTTTTTGGCTACGGTTATAACTTCCGAAACCAGTCCGGACTCAGGAGTTATAGTGGGTTCACCATAAAAATATGCCAGAGAAATAGATAAAGGTGTTTCAATACTTGTCAGATGATATGGTCTATATAAAAGATAATACGGACCTTCTCCAAGCATGAGATATTTAAGGTCAGCTTTTATCATTTTATTTTTTGTAGAGTAGACAAGGAAAACGCCCGGAGCGAGGTCACCGATTACGAAATCAACTACCCCTTTTCTGGATAATATTCCGCCATCTTTTTTCAATTTAAATACATCAAGTAAATCTTTTATATTTGCCGATGGTCCGTGCATCCCCCTGCAGTCAGGCACCAGTCCCGTTGAATTTGAGAGACATGCCATTTCTATCATTGACTTTGTCCCATCTACGAAGGAAGTCATCATGCTGGGGCTTGAGCCCTTTTTCTCTGCGTAATCTTTAAGAACAGCCGGGTTTGCATAACGGTCCAGCGGATTATTCTTGCCTTTCCCTGCCGCAACTATTTCCAGACCAAGAGTATCTGCAAAATCATACAATTCCTTTAGAGCTGCCGGCTCATCTCCTGCTGAAACTGTATAAACCACCCCATTTTTTTCAGCCATCTTTTTTAATATCGGACCTATAACAACATCTGCCTCCACATTTAGAGTTACCACATGCTTTCGGGACTCAATGGCATTTGAAGCTATAAACGCCCCTGCCCCGGGGTTGCCTGTTGCATCTATGACCATATCTATATCATTAAAAATAAATAATTTTGAGAGATCATCCAGCACAATTAATTTATTTTCCCGTGCAAATCCGTTCAGGGTCTCCATTAATTCTCTGTCCAGAAAATCATCCTTTATGCTTATCTTTTTTATGTTTCTACCACCTGAATCAACACTATACTTATTTTCAATAATAACTATCTCGCTATCATTTATTTCCAGATCATTTAAAATGCTTATAATTCTCCTTACATCCCTGTTCGCAATCGCGACAACCTGTATGCCATCCAGTTCTCTTAAGTGAGATATCAGGCTCTTACCCATTTGACCCACACCGGCAATAGCAACCTTTATGGTTTTGCCACTTTTATAAAGCTCTCTTAATTTTTTACCAAAATTGAACATATAAAAAATAAAAAATTTGTTTATAAAATTAAAAAATCAGAGTATTCAAAAGAATATTATATTACAATCAAGATTATCCATAAACTCGAAAACATGTAATTTTTATTAAACCCTTCTCTATTCAATTGACAGAGAGTTCAGCATAATACCAAAAAGTTTATCTGAAAACTCCCTGCAATATACATCCGATAGCTTCATAAGTAAATAAAGCTTATCATTTTTTTCTATAAAAAATATCGCTACATCCCAGCTTTCATTCTCTTTATCATAGAAATAGCTGATCTTTGTATACTCCAGACCATTGATTTCTCCTGTAATTTCACCGGTTTCAATTTCTAAATCTTCATCTGTCTCAAATACTTCTTCCATTATGCTATCGGAAAAACTCCTGTAATCTCCAGGTAAAGGATAATAGCCTTTCTTTAGAACCTTTATGTTTACAACGGTATTAAGATTATCAGTTGTTGGCAGGAAGCTTACTTCAAGGCATTTGCTATCTTCATTTTCCTCATAATTCCAATCATCAGGGTAAAGTATGGAAAAATTATAGCCATCACTTCTATAAACATTATTCATATTAAATGTTGCGTCCGGGATATCCTCTTTTACTACACTAAAATAATGCCGGCTATTTAGAACACCGTTGTGGTAAAGCTCAATCATATAGCTGCCTGCAGGCCATGGTTTATCATTTGTAATTTTGAATATAATATTACCGGGCATGTAATAATTATCATCAATAATAAATTCCTCCTGACCGAGCAGCTCTCCTTCATTCTTAAACCACTTGATTTGCAGTGACTCTCCGCTTATCCTGTAATTCAATTCCACAACAGTGTGGATCACTTCATCAGGATAAAAAACTTCGGAAACACCTCCGGGATGATTTTCGTTATCTACTTTCCTGCTCAATATAACACCTGTTATCTCCATCTCAGGCATTTCTATAACAAAATCAGCGCTCTTTATTAATTCACCATTATGGTAAAAGTAAACTTTATAATTCCCGGGCTCTCCTATCAAACCACCCTCCTCAACAGGAGTAATGCAATTTGAGAGGTATCCTCCGGCATAACCTCTTTCATCTACCGAGTATCTACCTGTAGACTCCGCGACTATTTCCCCTGTGCTCTCATTCTTCCAGATAAATTTCCATATATCCTGAGTATTTACACCTGATATTTCAATTACAGCAAAAATCTTTTCTGTGCCAATACCAAAATTATCATTAACACCAACGGGTTTAAAAGTTGATGCTTGCACTCCTTCACAAATAACCATTTCACCAAAGATTAGCTCGGGCTTACATGACCCAATAACAGGAATAAAAACCATTACTGTTATAAATGTGATTATTGATACTGTTATTTTTCTGGTGATATGATTTCTAATTACCATATTCAGGGGTTAATCAGAGATAATTAATTAATATTAATAACAACAGGCAGGTGGTCCGAAGCAGTGCTGTAAATCACTTCCACGTCCGATATTTCCAAATCCTCTGCAACCCAGATATAATCTATTCTTCTGTGTGGTTCATAATGCACCCAGGTGAGTTTATCTCCCTCTCCAAGCTCCAGCTGGGAATCCAGAAAACCCGCATTATGCATTTCTTTAACTTCATAATCACCTGTCTCAGCATTAAAATCTCCCATTACTGCAGTTCTTTCAAGCCCATCCCATTCTTCAAGAAGCTTCTTTACCTGCTCTTCTCTAATCCAGCTCTCACCTTCTATATGATGGAGATGGGTGCACATTACATTTATATTATCTCCATCTCCTAAATCTACTTCAGCAAGAAGAAAACTTCTTCTTAATGGTGCTCCCAGCTGCGGAAGAAATCCGCTCTTAACCAATTTTAATGGATACCTGCTTAAAATAGCATTCCCCCACACATCATCCGAAGCAGGCATAAATAAATAGTCCATATCAAGCCTGTCCGACAACCATAAAAGTGTATCTGCCGACCCGTTGATAAGCCATCCCCTCGACACCTCCTGAAGGCAAACTAAATCAGCTCCGCTTCTATCAATAACTCTGGCAATGCTTTCCAGGTCTAGATAACCTTCTATATTAAAACCCTGATGAATATTATAATCCATAACTCTGATAGGACCGCCTTCAGAAATGCTTCTGTCCACACTTTTAAGAGGAAGAAACATAATCAGGGGAATTACAAGCAGGCTTGCTATAATATAAATAAAGACAGTTCCTCTATTACCGTCTTCTTTATTCAGAACTCTTTCTCCCTGCCCCTTATCTCCTGAATACTTCAGGCAGGATGAAACAATAGCACAAATTGATATGAAAGCAGCTACTGCAAAGGGAATAACCCAGTTCTCAAAAGGAAAACTTAAATCGTAACTGCTATAATATATAAAAGCAAAAATAAGAAATATAAGCCCTCCTATGCCTGAGGCAACCGTATTTCTCCATGGTTCTTTGTTAACAAAAGATTTATTTTCTGCTCTGTTTAAAACAACCATTAGTAACCAGAAAGCTCCAATATTTCCAGTAATTACCTGAATGATGTACAGGTAACTCTCTGCTACGGGCAGGAAAGAAAATAATAAAAGGATAGCGCCGGATATTGTTAGCAGGATCCTTGCTTTTTTAAAAAGGAACAAATATAAAACCAGAAAAGCTAAAATATTAGAACCAAGAATAACTGCAAGAGAAAAAATCAGGTTCTTTCCTGTAACTGCATTTAATGATGCAACATTCTGAAATTTTAAGAGCTGGAGGAAAACAAATGGCATGAAAACCGTTAAGGTATAAAATACATTTCTCCCCCCATCGGAAGGCCTGGCATCCCTCAAATCACGGAAAACATTATAAACAAGCCACAATTTTGCTGAAATGATGAGCAAAACAAAGAAAATTACATACCAGTCCCTCCTCCACACCATATCCCAGGTTCCGAAAAGACCGTGTAATGCTGTCGTGAGACTGATCCCGAAAACAATACCCGGGAAAAATGAAGAGAAAAGACTGACTTTCCTTTGCTGCGCAAGCGATACGAAAAGAACGAAGCCTGACATCCAGAGAATGGTGCCGACTGCCGAGACTGCAAGACTCAAGGGGGGCCATGGATTTATCTGCAGTATGAATCTTGTTATACACACTCCTGCTGTAATCACCCATAATATAACGCTGTATCTTAACTTATACAGAAGACCCGTCGTGAAGAAAAGTAAAAACGTCACCAGAGCATAAATCGCCACATCTGTAAGGGATATATTGGGACGTTCTCTAAAAAAATTCACCAGCATAGAGAGAAAAGTTTTAAGAATCTCCAGTCCCAGAAGTGTGTTTATGGCTATTATTAAAAAATAAGACCACTTTGAATTTGAACTGTTATCAATCGTTAATTCACTCATTTGAATATATTATAAACAATAATTATTCCTTTATCTATTTATCAAAAAATGAATGCTGACCCTTATTCGGTACCATACATATCATTCTCAAACCATTATCTCCTGCCCTAAATTGATGTAACTCCATCGGTTCTACATAAATAAAATCATCCTTCTCAATCTCAACAAAATTACCTCCCTTTAGCACAGAGCCGCTACCATTTATAACATACACTTCATGTTCCCAATCATGACTGTGCTCTGGAGTATATCCACCCGGTTTTAGCTCAAAAAGCCTCATGGCAAAATTTGGAGTCCCGTCCTTTGATGTAAGCATCGGATAATAACTGATACCATGTGATTCGCTATCATCCATGATAATAGGGTCAAATTCTCTTTTTCTCTTTATTATCATTCTTCTCCTTTATAATTCTTAATGCTTTATTTATATTAAAAATAATTGAAAAAATAAAATTAAAATAAATTTACAAAATAAAATAATATCATAAAAAAGTCTGATTCAAAGTCACCTGACCCGCATATCTTTAGTATAAGCTGGAAACCAGACCGTATATTTTTTTATATCCATCAAATTTCTCACTGTACCTATCTGCCAGTTTTTTTTCAGGGTAAAATTCTTTCTCTACTTTTATAAACTCTGATATTGCCTGCTCCAGAGTAAATTTACATGCACAGCTTCCTGCAACGATTATGTTTGCAAGGCAGCCTGATTCTTTTACACTCATCATCTTTACTGGCTTACCGATAATGGATGACTTTAACCTGAGCCAGTAATCAAACACCGCATTACCTCCTGTTGCCCGTATTTCATCAATTCTAATACCTGCCTGCTCCAAAAGTTCAACGTTTAGTTTAATCTCAAAGATCATACCCTCAATCATTGACTTGAAAATATCTTTCTTCCCGGTCCCAACGCTCAACCCAATTATTGTCCCTCTGGGCACCGGGTCAAGGTATGGTGTACCGCTTGCAGAAAAATACGGAAGAAAATATAAATCAGAAGGATTAAAATCCAGGCCTGAAAAAAAATAATCATAAATATTAATATCTGCTTTCTTTGATTCTTCCGTACCCCCGTCAAAGTTTTCTATATACCACTTTAAGACATTTCCTGAAGATAAATTATATGCAAGCGTTATATATTTGTCCTCAACTGCATGAGCCTGAATAGAAAAATTATTTTCAAACATCTTATCATTTATCACCAGCTTTTCCACTGCAGCCGCGATGCACTCCACGGTACCCATTCCATCTGCCGCCAGCCCCTCTTTTACTGCACCTACCCCCAGAGCCGCAGCAGACTGGTCGTGCGCTCCGGTAGCAATTAAGACCTTTTTTTTGAAACCCAGCTCCTCTGCTATATCGCTTCTTATATAGCCTGCCTCTTCTCCTGTAGAACAGGGTTCTGAAAACAATTCTTCATTAAGGTCGAATTCATTTAAGATTTCACTCGACCATTTTTTATTTTTAATATCAAAAAAAAGTGTTCTGGAACAAAGGGCATTATTTATTCTGGTATCCTTCAGACCAAGTTTATGAAATAGCAGGTCCTCGGTAAAAAGAAACTTCTTTGTTTTCTTAAATAAATCCGGTTCATTGTTCCTGAACCACAGTATCTTATTTAAAGGACATATAAATCCAGGTGGATAACCATTAATTTCAAATAGGTCCCTCGCAGAAATTTTTGTAAGCACATACTCAAGCTCACCGACACTCCTTGTATCGGTAGTATAAATGGTATTGAAGAGAATATTTCCCTTACTATCAACCGGGGTAAAACTCTCAGCTATGGTTGATGCAGATAAAACTTCAACCGGGTCTTTTTTAACTTCGTGATTGGAATTGACTTTTTTTATAATATCGAATATCTTTTCCCACATTTTATCGGTATCATATTCTACCCAGCCTGGTTTCGGAAATACAAACTCATAATGTTCGCATTCAGCAGCCAGAACTCTTCCCTGCTCATTCGATACCATAATTTTTGTTCCATTAGAACCAATATCAATCCCCATAAGGCTCATTTGTAATCACCGGTATTCTGTTAATCAATTAATATTAATTTTATATCAGCAAATATACTGATATAAGGAATATCATACGCTTGAAAAAACCCACAAACAAATCAATAAATCAGCAGCAAGAGTCAACTAACCATAAACTATCCTAAAAAAATGTGGATAAGAATAATATTAATAATAATTCAGCCAGCTTATTGATTAAGTATATTTGCGAAAAACTGATTCTTTTCCGCCTCGTTATACCCGACTGCACTTGATTTTCCGAACCACTGCGGCCAGGAATTAAAGGTAGTCACAGTAATATCACTTCTATCCATGGAACTAATAACGGGTAGTATCTGCATTGCCTGACTTACCGATATATTGGTCCATACATATTTACCCATTACACTCAAAAAATTAGATATATTTCCTGAATTTACCATTGACCTCTTCTGCAGAAGTAAATCTGCAAGAAGCATCGCTGATTGCCTTTCTCTTGAGTAAGCTCCTCCTCCATAAAGAGACCTGCCATGCCTTGCCCTGGACAGAGCAAGCGCCTGTGTTCCGTTTATATGATGCGTTCCTGCATTCAAATAGCATCCTGAGAAAGAGTCTGCTATATTTTCCTCAACCGTGACATCGACTCCGCCAAAATAATCAATCAGGGGTGCGAATCCATCAAAATCTGTTATTACGTAAAAATCAATATCTGCACCGGTAAAATCTTCAAATATACCCACAGCATAATCATTTCCTCCTATTGCATGATATCCGTTTATTTTACGGCCATTAAACCAGGTATCACGTGGAATAGTGACAAGATATACTTTCCCGGTGTCAAGATTCATATGTACGAATATATTAATGTCGGTTCTTCCGCTAATCCTGCCTCCTGCTCTATCATGTGCACTGTCGTCTCCCCATATCATAAAATTAACTTTCCTTCCTGCATGGAACCCGCTTGCTCCGCCTGAACTATAACCTGACAGAGTTGATGTAGCCGTAGAGGCCGTACTGGAAGTTGGTGCTCCCGCGTATGGGGTGATTCCATAATTACTACATAGCTCAGCAAATTCTTTTGATTTTAGAAATCCATCCAGCACAGATTTCCTTGTCATACCACCTGCCAGCCTTGCGAGCCAGGTATTATATCCATTTGCATCAGGTTCCCTATTGAAAAATGCGCTGTACAGTATTGTAACGAATTCCTCATCTGAATGTTCATGCGCAAGAAATTCTTTACTAAAAACAAAACCCTCTGCAACATCAGCACCTGTCTTTGACCCATTCATAAGACGTCCAACCCACTGGTTTAACCCATCAGTATCAGGCTGCCTGCCCAGACAATTTACATAAAAACGTGTAACAAAGCTCTGCACCTGCTCTGCGGAACCGCCTCCAATGGAAGCAGGATAAATAGTTAAAGTAAGAACTCCTACAATAACAATAATTGCTAAATATCCGGTAACTTTAGTTAATCTTTTTGCCATTATTACTCCTTACTTAATTATCTAGTAATTAGTTTACATATAAAAATATCAAAATGAAGCCTCAGCGCTTCATATCATTATACAATCAATTTCGTTATGATAAAAACACTAAAATATTTTTTTTAAAAGAACTTCTTCTAGCTTATTCATGCATATCCGTGTTAATGCAAAATCATATTTAACAGGGTCATCTATGTCGAAATTTTTTAACGCTTCAGTTATCTCTAAAGCAGTTTTAATATCAGCCTGCCTTCTTCTTGTAAGCCCAAGTTTAACTGAAATTCTGTACATATGAGTATCCAGGGGGATAATTAATCTGGAAGCAGGAATATTAACCCAGCCTCCGGGGTCTACGTTGTCTCTCCTTACCATCCAGCGCAGGTACAGATTTAATCTTTTAAATGCACTGTTACCCGAGCATGATGGTATAAGACTATTGCATTTTTCTTTTGAAAAAACATTTAGTTTTTCAGCAAAACTTAAAATAGCCGGAATAGTCGTACCGCTGCCTGATCTATCTTTAATAATCTTTTTACTGGATAATGTAAATCCCCCCGGTTTTTTGCGATACTCCTTATCATGGTTCCCAGCAACTTCTTTATTATTAGTTGCAAAACCTTCCAGAAAACAATTATTTAAAGTGCCATATTTACTTAAGACATCTTTTATCCCTGCAAGGAAACGGCACAATTCATCCCCTGTCGTGAACCTGTGTTTGAAATTTTTAAAACTGTCATAAATTGCATTACGGGAAGACTCCATTATAAAAAAATACGGAGATGGAGACATTTCATCCAGAATTAGAGAAACACTATTAAGTATCTGGATTACTCTTCCGTAAGCTAACGAAGAAGCAATCAGGCCTGCGACTTCACGGTCCTTAATATCATCATATCTATATAAAAATTCAAGAGGGTCCGGGTGAACAAATTTCCTATCATTATAGGCAATGTATAACTTATCCAGCTCCTCTCTTAATCCCATCTGACTTATCGTAGTACCAATCTCTATTAATTTTTGTATTTCTTTTTATTAACTTTTCCACAAACCATGAATATTACAGTATTCCCTTGCTGTCACGTTCTCTCCCTTAACGCAGAATTTTGCTTCAGGCTTATCTCCAGGCTTCAGGAATTTCCTGTAACTAACTCCATCAACAATTAATTCAATCCACTCAATATAATGCTCTTCTATCATCGGATGAAATACACTTCCAACTGCAACTTTAAATCCTGTATCTGTTTTCTCAATTACGGGTACATGTTTTTCCAGCGCAGCATCAACAGTATTTTCCTTTAAAAGTTTCATGGGCTGACCACAACATATAAGCTCCCCTTCCCCAGGATGGAGAACCTCCACCATATTTCCACATTTATCACATTTATAAATCTGTAATTTCTCAGTCATTTTTACCCCCTTTTAAAACAAAATAATAATCTCTCAGCCGCATTTGAAATAGCATTTAAATCATAATTGCCATAAAGATAGGCTATTCAATAATCTATCCCCACAGCTTATCGAAAATTATTTATTATTTATTATATTATCTTATACCTGCAGTGTAAATTTAAAAGAATTCATTCAAAATGTCATATTTAAAGAGCTTTCACTTTTTCTTCTATAATTGAGGCTACTTCCCTGTAATCTCTATATTCAGACTTCCTGAACACGAGAAGTTCTGAGAAGCTGACCTCTACAGGAGGGCGCCGCGGCATATGTCCCCATGGAAGTACCCCATTTCTTAATATATTAAAAAGACCCTTAACTCTCACAGGAACTACGGGAACTTCCATGTCAAGTGCTATAACACCGATACCTGATTCAAATTTTTTTATACTACCATCAGTCGTAACCCTACCTTCAGGATAGATTAAAATATGCCAGCCTCTGTCAATTATCTTACCGGTATTTTCCATTACCTTTTTAAATCCATAGGTTCTGGACACGGGAGAAACATTAATAAACAAATTTACCAGAAGGTAAAATCCTGCCGCTTCTATTATCCTTCTATACCATGCACCCTCATGATAGAAAAAATGTTTAAAATGATATTCTATTGACATCAAAACAACGATCTTTCTCCGTATTTTAAATGGCAGGGAATAAAGAATAACGAAACTATCAAGAATACTTGTATGATTGGCAGCAAGCACAACCGGCCTCTTTAAATCTTTTACTTTATCTTTTCCTGCTATCCTTGGCCTGTAAATCATAAACATAAAAGGATATAAAATAAACTGGAAGATACTTCTTATAAACTGTACAGGCAGCCAGAAAGGGAAACTGTAGGAAGGCACTTTACGTATAGACTTTTTTGGAGGAGACTTAATCAAATTTTCAAGCTCACCAATTTTTGTATTCCTGCTGATATAAGAATCATTTACTTCTATATCGTATCTGTCTTCAATGATCGCCGATAGCTGAACGATATCGAGAGAGTCAAGTCCGAGGTCTTTCTCAAGCTCCGCATCTTCACTAATACTTTCTGGACTAACTTTCTTTAAAGCTTTTAATACTTCAATTACATGTCCGGAAGCTCCGTAATATTCCTTACCGGTTATTACTTCCCCTCTTTTTTTTTCTGTAATAGTTCTTTCTACCTCATCTCTTTTTATTTTTTTTGTGGCTGTTCTTGGAAAATCCTTTCCCGTCCATATACTGTAACTATTTATATGCTGGTATACATTTAATTTTTTATTTGCTTCATCTATTATATTCTGTGGCTCACCTTTAAAATCACCATCCAGTAATAATACAACATGGATTTTTAAGCTCTTACCATCTTTCAACCCCAGGACCGCACAATCTCTTACCGGAGTAAAAGCTTTCAGAACTGATTCGATATCCCCGGGGTAAATATTTATTCCATCCTCCCTCACAATAACAGAATCTTTCCTGCCTTTAAAAATCAGATTGCCTTCTGCATCCGCTTCAGCCAGGTCCCCGGTTTTGAACCACCCCTTCGAAAATGCTTTTTTTGTCAATAAAGAGTTCTTGAAATAGCCCGGTGTCACATTCTCTCCTTTTACATATATTTCACCATCCACCAGACGTATCCTGAGTCCTTTAAGAGCCTTACCGATTGACCCCGCACCTGTCGATGAAGGGTCTGCAATTGTTATCAGAGGAGCTGTTTCAGTCAATCCATAGCCCTGAAATATAGAATAAGCAATTGTTCTCCAGAACTTATCAAGGTTTTTGTCAAATGCAGCTCCTCCCACCAGTATAGCAACCAGTCTCCAGCCAATTCTCAGGTGAATATTTAGAAAAGCTATAAACCGGATAGGCCATTTAATTTTCTTAAGCCTGCTAAACTTTCTTTTAAAACTCTCGCTGTCAAGATTAAACTTTCTTGTTATATGTTCCTTAAGCAGTTCAAGAATTTTGGGAAGGGTCCCAAGAACCCATATTCTTTCTTCTTTTATTGCCCTCAGAATTTCAGCAGGATTAACACTCTCCAGAAAAACCACAGAGCTACCTATCATAAGAGGTATGAATATACCTATCATCTGTCCATACATATGGCTCAGGGGAACAACCGATAATATTTTTAAATTCCACATGTAACTAAAAAATTTCTTCCATTTATCCATTACAGGCTGGATATATTTAAGGTTGGATTCTATATTCCCATGGGTAATCATTACACCTTTTGGATTGGATGTGGTGCCCGAAGTAAAAATAATCTGGGCAAGGTCACTGGAGAAAATATTCAACCCTGCATCTTCTGCAGGCTGCATATCCAGAAGAATTTCTTCAATATCATTTATATCGATAAATCCGGCTCCGTAAGATTTTTTAATCCTGCTACTGCTGTTTTCGGATATTATTAATTTTGCTTTCGTAGTGGCAAGAACTTTTTCTTCAAATTCAGAACCTGAATTTAAATCAAGAGGCACCGCTACCACTCCTTCTATAAGACATCCGATAAAAGCAACTATCCAGCCGGGTTTATTCTGCCCCTTTATTATTACTTTCTGCCCCTTTTTAGTTCCGTATTGCCTTAGCAGAGTGGCAAATCTTTTTGAATATTCGTATACCTTTTCAAAATCCCAGCATATGGTACGGTATTGACCACGATAATAAAAGTATCTCTTTTTGGCCCCTATATACTTCTCTATATAGTCTACAAGGCCTGAGCTCATAGCGAGTTAACACCTTCTCTAAAATATCGTTTGAATTAGTAAATTACTGACCGGTTTAGAGTAATCATGTAACTTGTTTTTTTGAATTACATTTCCTGTGAATAATTATACAGCTATAAAAGGTTATTTCCTGTTTTATAATTATAAGGTAGCCGGAGCACTTTTATCAATATCGCTGAGAATAAATAGATACTGCACATACTGTCCAGCATTATATGCCTGATATGGTTAAAAAGAGATATAAGATTGAATTAGCATCAAAGCCCTGTCAGCCTTAATTATTCTCTGGCATTTTTCTTGAAAGCCTGAGTTCAATTAAAGTCCATGTAGCCCCTAGCATTTCAATAACTCCAAAAGCTATTACAACAGGCGGTGCTAAATGGAAAAGTGCGAGGGATGACAGAATTATGATAGCAGAAAACCTGGTATGCACGGTCCACCAGTAAAAACTCGTCATTTTACTTCCGGCAATGCCTGCTCTGATATAATAATACCCATAAAATACCAGCATCATTCCCAGCAGCCTTACCACTACACTTCCTGATATATCCAGTCCTATAATTCCGAGAATGACATCCGGGAATAGCAGCATAAACAGTCCTGTTATTATGATGTAAATCCCAAAAAAGAATACACTTTTTGACAATCTACTGATAGTGAACTCCCTTCTTAAATCTTACACTTTTTAAAATTACGGATTTTAACTTATATCCGGTGCCACCCTGCCTTTTACCCTTACCCTCACACCGTTAGAAGTATATTTCTTCTTTCTAAAGTAAGGTGATTTATTGAGCAGCCAGTAGCGGATAAAAGGCCTTAACATCCGGGTAAAATATCTTTTAGACCCCAGGTGGTTTTTAACATCATCCAGAAAATCGTCCAGTTTCTTATATTGATAATTTAAAAGTCTCTGGCTTTCTTCAGTATCCACCCAGTCGAGATAAAAAGGTTCAGTTGAAAATGCTTCCTTTGGCAACATCCCGATACCAAAAACCTCCAAAACTTTTCCTACGAAACTGCCCTGGTGCATCTGACAGGAAGAACCGCCTCCGATAAGAAAGGTTTTATTCCGGATATTTTCATCCACAGCTGCATTTGCCAGTGCTATACCGGCATCATGAGCATGTATCAATTCGATTCTATTACCGGGAGGAACACTAAAAAGAAGAGGGTCTATCTCGCATAGTGAAACTGTCAATACCGCTCCCAGTCTTAATATAACCCAGTCCAGACCGGATACCCTGACCAGCTGTTCGCAGGCAACTTTATGATGGGAATAATTGTCCGTAGGCATCACCGGGTCTGACAGAGTCCTCGGCGGGTTTATATGAGAGGTTTTTCCAAACACTGAAACAGAAGATGCAAAAACTATTTTAGGTTTCAATGGGGCCTCCCTCATTGAGTTCAAAAGGTTACGTGTCCCTTCTACATTAATCTCCCAGGCCCGGTTTGGCATCTCTTCGCTCAAAGGGGGTATAATAAATGCCAGGTGGATTACTGCATCCTGACCTGACACTGCTTCTTCCACATCTTTTTTTCTGGTTATATCTCCCCAGATTATTTCTATATCTTTTTTAAATCTATTATAAATTTTCACATTGGCAGGGGTCTTTAATTCTAATACTCTTACCCTGCAGCCTTTTCTTAATAATTCCTGAAGGGTAAACCTTCCCACACTACCAAAAGCACCTGTTAATAACACATTCAATTTAAAATTCCTCCATATTTTTTAATTTAGTTTATAGAACATTTATTATTATTTTCTTATCATCCCCTCCAGCAAAATCATGGGGCTCTCTTTTGCAACCTTATCCCAGTTTGTTCCATGGGGGTCGAGCATACCCTGCATTACAAAACCCACTGCAATTGCTATTATCATTCTACTTGCAGTATCAGGGCTTAATTTTCTTATTATTTTTTTCTCCATGCCCCCTTCTATCAAATTTTTAAACACTTCCAGATATTTATAAAAAGACCCTATGGTAATTTTACGCAGGTTCTCATCCCTTGAAGCCCTGACCCACAACTCAATAAAGATGGGCAGCTTGCTGCTGGCATCCTGAAAGATTGATTTTGCTTTTGCTATATTCATAAACAGCTCCATCATATTTGAGGATTCTTTTTTTGCAGAACTGATATATTCATCAATTTTTTTCAACCACTGATTAAGCATTTCCAGAAAAAGTTCCTGTTTACTTGAAAAATGGTGGTAGAATGCTCCCTTGCTCAATCCTGCAGTTTTACAGATTATATCAACCCCTGAAGCATCAAGGCCATATTTTGTAAAACATATCTCTGCAGCTTCAATAAGCTTATTCCTGGACTTCTTACCCTTTTCTTTTAAATTCATATTAGCTTATATCCTCCTTTTAAAAAAATACCAACTGGTCGGTTTATATAATAAAATAAATATTAAATTCTGTCAATAAGTACTGTGTTCTTAGTTTCAGATATCAGCATGGACAGTAAAATAAATAAACTAAATTTTTATAAAAGAGATATAATAACTTAAAATAGGGTTATGATTATGATATACTTGCGTTCTAATCAACAAATAGTGCAGATTCAAAAAAATCTTTAACAAAACATATAAAATTAAACTAAGGAAAAGGTAGATTTTTAAAATGAGTTCCAGGCTACTTCATCCCGCAGAACAGATAGTTATGATAATGGAAAGAATATATGGTTACGGAATGACTACCACGTCAGGAGGGAATCTTTCAATACTTGATAACGAAAATAACATGTGGATAACTCCCGCTGGAGTTGATAAGGGTTCTCTAACAAACAAGGACATAGTATGCATAAAAAAAGATGGAACAATAATAGGCAATCATAAGCCTTCAAGCGAGTTTGAATTTCATAATCTTATATATAAAAAGAGACCTGACATTAAAGCTATCCTACATGCTCATCCACCCGCATTAATTGCTTTTAGCATCTTAAGGAAAATACCTGATACAAATCTAATTCCCAACGTAAAGCTGATATGTGGTGAAGTGGGCATTGCCAGGTATGGATTACCCGGCAGTAGAGATCTTGGTGAAAAGATAGCAACTGTGTTTGGGAGAGGAATAAACACAGTAATTCTTGAAAACCATGGGATAGTGGTAGGAGCTTCAGAACTTTTTAAGGCTTTTATGGCTTTTGAAACTCTTGACTTCTGCGCCAGACTGGAAATTAACGCAAATAGGATAGGAAAACCTTTACCACTTCTGCAAAAAGACATAGAAAAATTAAAAAACAAACAACATTCCGACATGGAGGATTACGTCTCAGAAGAATATAGTTCCCTGGAAAGAGCTGCCAGAAAAGAAATGTGCTTTTTAATACAGAGAGCTTATAATCAGAAACTATTTACAAGCACCCAGGGCACTTTCTCCCGGAGATTAGATAATGAGTCCTTTATTATAACCCCCTATGGAGTTGATAGAAAATATATAGATACCAATGATATCGTTAAAATTAAAAGAGGATTAAAAGAAAAGGGTAAGATACCAAGCCGCTCTGTGTTACTTCACAAATATATCTATGAAAAACACATTCATGTAAATTCAATTATAATCTCACACCCCCCTAATATTATGGCCTTCGCAGTGACCGGTGAAAATTTTGATCCAAAAGTAGTACCCGAAAGTTATGTATTATTAAGAAAAATTCCCAAAATTCCTTTTGGCTCGTGCTTTATGCACCAAAAGATGGTCGCCAGCATTTTTAAAAAGAATATTCCTGCAGCAATAGTAAAAAACGATTGCATTGTAGTAACAGGTGATAGCCTTCTTAATGCTTTTGATATTCTGGAAGTAGCAGAATTCACCGCAAAAGCTATTATTGCCTCAAGGAGTATTGGAAAGATTATTAAAATAAGTGATGATAAAATAGCTAAACTGGAGAAAGCTTTTAAATTACAAACCTGATTATTATAATTCTA
>CAZKVH010000021.1:0-22748 GCA_964556165.1 uncultured Actinomycetota bacterium
GTGATGAAACTCTGCGAGGATTACAGAGAGATTTTTGCAGGCAAATTCAGCGACCCTGATATTACCGGTAATATTTATGCCCTCTCTTCAAAAGTAATAGTGGATGGCGTACTGGATCTGGAGGCACTGAGGAATATTGATAATGAAAAAGTGAGGGATGTCATAGAAGAGGCAATAAGTAAAAGATATAAGCTGATAACAATTGAAGGAATGATAGAGCCCCTGGTAGATTATGGCGCATATCAGATATATATACCTTATGTTGGTGTGGAAATGAAGGATTATCTTGATATCAAAACTGATGAATCAGAAAAACCATTTGTTATGGATGCAGAAGTTACAATATCATCGAAAGATTTTGTGGAAAGAATTATAAAATCTATGGAATATATTAAAAATTACCCTTATTCACCGCGGGCAGATGAAATAATGCAGCTAAAGGACAGGATGCTCTGGATATATCTGGGAGGAGTAGATAACAGCCGTGTTTTTGGCGAGGATGGTAAAATATTTGATGAAAAGCTGGACGAGTTTGAAGAAATGCTTGAAAGATACTCCGGCACCGAATTCGGAGAGATTCTTGCTTCGTACCTTGAATTACTTGAGGAGGAAAATTATAAGAGGACAGAAAAAGTAGATGAATTTATTAATGACATATATGAGATTTGATTAACTGTTATGGAAATAGATAAATTAATATAAATTATGAAAACCCTTATATCGAAAGGAAGAAAATTGTTAATTGTTTTATTGGTAACCCTGGTAAGTCTTGCAGTGGTCTCGCTTGGCTCAATACTTGTAGTAAATTTGCTTCACAGGCCCGATTATGGCGGCGATGTTAAACGATATTTTGATGATGACTATCTGGTAAAAGCTGCAGATTATAACAGGATTTCTTTAAATATAAGTATCGCCAGCCGTTTTTTATCCTGGTCTATCATGTGTGTTGTTATTTTCTTATTTTTTAAATATTTTAAGACGTCCCGGATAAATATCATTTATGCTTTTTTGCTGGTTTTTTTATTTTATATATTGATTGAGCTTATACTGCTGCCGCTTTCATATTACAGGGGTTATGTAATTGAGCACAGGTTTGGTCTTTCAAACCAGACAATCTCCATGTGGTTTATGGATTACATTAAGGAAAATATTATTTCAATCATGATTACTTCTTCTGGATTGACAGGAGTATATGCCCTGATGTTTTATATGCCGGAGCACTGGTGGATAGTCGCCTCTATTGTACTGGCATTATTTATTTTACTTTTAAGCTATCTTTATCCGATACTCATAGACCCTCTTTTTTATAAATTTGAGAAGCTTGCCGATGAAGATATGCGTGAACAGATAATAAATATTGCAGATAAAGCGGATATAGAAGTAAAGGACGTTCTGGTTGCAAATGCCAGCAAAAAGACAAACAAAGTTAATGCGTACTTTAGCGGGGTGGGGAGCAGCAGGAGAGTAGTGATATTTGATAACCTTATAAATAATTTTTCGGGCAGGGAAACATTAAATGTAGTAGCTCACGAAATAGGACACTGGTATTACTGGCATATATTTAAAAATATAATAATAGGAGCAATTTCGGGGACAGCAGGTTTTTTTATCCTGCACCTTATTTTTTCCCGTTCTGGAATAATAGGGGATTTCAGGTCAATACTTGTTGTAGCTCTTCTTATATCAGTAGTTTCTTTTTTGATGATGCCGGCAAGTAATGCAGTATCACGGTTCTTTGAAAGACAGGCTGATAATTTTGCTATCAGTGCTACCGGGGATTCAGATGCACAGGTTGAGCTCATGGTAAATCTTGCAAGGTCAAACCTGTCCAATGTATCTCCTGCAGGGTACATAAAATTTTTCCTTTACAGCCACCCGCCAGTAATGGAAAGGATAGAAGCAGCAAAAAATTTTAGCCGGGATTAGAAGTGATTTGCTGGCCTCGAGCATAGAAGAAGCATTAAGGGTTATTTAATAAATCTCCCGTCGTCTCTTGTTTTTTTCAGCTTGTTTACATTTTTCTCAAGCCAGCCTTTATTTTTTACCGTGGCGCTGTCGAACTCTGCAACGAAAGGTTTTATATCCAGAAGGGGAGTACCGTTAACTATGTCTGCATCTTTTATAAAAAGTGTATTTTCTTCTATTTTTATAAGCCTTACCACAGATAACCCTACAGGATTTGGCCGGGAAGAAGCTCTGGTTGAGAATATGCCGTGGTGGTTGTTGTCCATAAAAGGTATTACTTCTAATGAATATTGCTTTGATAAGTGGAAATGGTATATCAGGATAATATGGGAGAAATTGTTTAAGTCTTTTAAGCCTTTCTGGTACTCAGGAAAAACTTCAACAGTCCCCTCAATATCTCTGGCAGCGTCCGGCTGGATAGGGGTACCCCTGGCTTCTTTAAATGGTGTATAGATAATTCCTATTGGTTTATAAATGATTTTCATTTTCTTAAATTTAATTAATTTTAAATGACCGGTTCTGGACTTTTTTATCAAATGTCAGAACTATTAAAGGAATAAATGCCTGAATTTAAATTATAACAAATATTTTTTAATTAAAAACCTCCTTTTTTTCTTCTGCTTTAATCAATAGCCATTGCTCTTTCTCTCTTTGTATACCTGTGCGGATCAGATAATAAATTCCATTAATTTTTTTACCTTTGAACCTGACTTCGATTTTCCCTTCTTTTAATGATTTTGCCATATCAGTTTTATCTTCCTTTTTCCTGTACCTGAGGTTAATATAAGTTCCTTTATCCCATATAATTACTTTACCGGCACCATATTCTCCTTCCGGTATCACACCTTCGAAGTCTGCGTATTCAAATAAATGGTCATCGGTACGTACAGCAAGCCGTCTCGCACGTGGTTCTGTTGGTGGGCCTTTTGGCACAGCCCAGGATGCGAGTACACCTTCTATCTCCAGCCTTAAATCATAGTGAAGATTTCTGGCATAATGTTTCTGAATTACGAAAATTGGTTCTTTTACTGATGTTCTATCGATTTGTTCCGCAGGTTCAGGAGTTTTTATAAATCTCATTTTGTTGCGGCTCCTTTTAATATTTTCTTCGGCTATAAAATAATTATATCAGGTAAAATGATGGATGAGTAAGAATTACAAATATATTTTTAGTAATTCCCATTAAGGTTTATAATTAATATAAAAATATCTTGGCTAAGAAAGGCTGGTGAGAAGATGCTAAAAGATTTTAAGGAATTTATAATGAAAGGTAACGCAATTAGTATAGCTGTGGGTATAGTTATAGGAGTTGCATTTGGCGCCATTATTAATTCGCTGGTAAATGATATTATAATGCCTCCGGTAGGACTTCTTCTGGGGGATGTGGATTTTTCCAATTTATTTGCAGTGCTGAAAGAAGGAGCGACACCGGGTCCATACCTTTCACTTGGAGCAGCGCAAGAGGCAGGAGCTGTTACGCTAAATTATGGTTTATTTATAAATACGATTATAAGCTTTCTGATAATTGCGCTGGTGCTTTTCTTTATTATAAAGGCTATCAGCAGGATGGAGAAGAAAGAAGAAAAGTCAGCTACAAAAGTATGCCCATTTTGTTTTTCAACCATTGATAGTAGAGCTACACGCTGTCCACATTGTACTGCGGAACTTGATTTTAAGAAAAATTATGATTTAAGTTAAGATATAGACACTTGCTAACTAATTTTTTTTAAGATAAGAGTTTATGCAACAATTTCCTGTATGGCAATTTGTTAGAGCCGGGTTCTGCATATGAAGGTTCTCCTCAATTATCCGGGAATAGAAATATATTTATTTTATAAGTATAATAATTTTCTAATAATTTTTTTTTAATTTATAGTAAAATATTTAAAATAAAAAAAATTGAAGGAGGATAAATGACTAACGGTGTTAAAAACTACAGTGGCTCAGGTATTTTTGGGTCAGCATATTTTATGGCATTCGTAGGAGCGGCAGTATATTTTATTAAGGATGTAGACTCTTTCTGGATGGGAGTGCTCGGTTTTTTGAAAGCACTGGTCTGGCCTGGTTTTCTTATTTATAAACTTCTGGAATATTTATGAGTCAGCAGTTTTTTCATTTTAAATTTTTATAATGAACCAGATTTTTCCCATCAAATTAGAAATTTAGAAGATAGATAAAGAATATTAAATTATTCCATAACCTCCTGTAATAGGGTCTTTAAAGATCGGGAGATGTAAAGGATAATATGTCAGCAGGCTGAATGCCAGCACGTTGGCAACTATCAGTAAAGCTCCTATGACACTTAATACTTTATTGAATTTTACTGTAAGAATTAATCTGTAACTGACTATCTGTGCGACAGCTATTGAGAAAACGAAGTTAATCGCATGGACTATAAAAGTCTCAAAACCCATGGCTTCAAAACCATAATATATTCCTGCAATAAGCACGCTGAGCAATGTGAATGAAGTGCCCTTTGCTATAAGAAAGTTTTCTTTCTTTCTACCGAAAGAAAAAAACTCTATTACTGCCCAGATGAAGGCAGGCCAGAAGCCAATTTTTAAATGTTCCCATACACTCTCATTTACTGCTCCTATGAGTGCCACTGCTTTTAAACCGCCACTCAGTTCAAAAACAAAGTGGAATGCAGAGCCGAGGAGGATTATAAATAATATACCGGTCATCTCCCATATCAATATCTTCTTTCTATCAGTTTCTTGGTATCCCATCTTAATGACTCTCCTTTCATTATATATTTGCTGCTTTGGTATACAGGGTATCTATTATTTATTATAGATTTTATGTTGTATCTGGCATTTTTTTATAATTTTTATATTTACCGCCTTTGATATAATAGATATAATGACTAATGTGTCAGGTGAAGAACGTGATGTTTTTTTAGGTTTAATTTGTTTTATAATTCATAATTATTTTAAATCTTATTCTTAACAAAAACCAGAAATTAAAATAATGATATCAAATAAAAAAAGTAATATATATTTTTTTATAGAATATTTTAAAATCCATATATCTACAAAATAGAAAATTTTAGGATTTATTCCAGTGGGTAAAAAAATAGGATTTGATAATGAAAAATATTTAAAAGAGCAGAGTCTGGCAATCCTTGAAAGGATGGAGAAGTTTGACAGCAAACTTTATCTTGAATTTGGAGGGAAGCTCTGCTTTGATTACCATGCAGCCAGGGTACTTCCAGGGTATGACCCTAATGTAAAAATACGACTTCTGCAAACTCTAAAAGATAAGATTGATATTATCCTGTGTATTTATTCCGGCGACATTGAAAGAGGCAGGGTCAGAGGAGACTTTGGAATTACTTATGATGCGGCAACATTCAAGCTGATTGATGACCTCAGGAGGTGGGGGCTGGATATAGTTTCAGTTGTGATAACCCGCTTTGAGAACCACAGTCCTTCATTAATATTTAAAAATAAACTGGAGCACAGGGGTATTAAGGTATATCTGCAGTATCCCATTAACGGCTATCCGGCAGATGTGGATACCATATGCAGTGATAAAGGTTTTGGCAAAAATGAATATATAAAGACAGATAAAAAGATTATAGTGGTTACGGGTCCCGGTCCGGGCAGCGGAAAGCTTTCGGTATGTCTTTCACAGCTTTATCATGATTACAGAAAAGGGATTAACTCGGGCTACGCAAAGTTTGAAACATTTCCCATATGGAACCTGCCGCTCAAGCATCCTGTGAATATTGCCTATGAAGCGGCAACAGCCGATATAGGAGACTTTAATCTTGTTGACCCCTATCATCTTAATAAATACAGCCAGAGTGCAACAAACTACAACCGTGATGTGGAAAGTTTTCCCATACTGAAACTAATCTTTGACAGGATTATAAACAGAAAAAAAACAAATCTTCCCATGTATAATTCACCTACTGATATGGGGGTGAACCGTGTAAAATCCGGGATAATAGATGACGGAGCTGTCCGGGAGGCTTCAAAGCAGGAACTCATCCGACGTTATTTCCGTTATAACAAAGAATATATAATGGGGATAGAAAAGAAAGAAACTGTTGAGAGAGTAACTTTTTTAATGAAAGAGCTGGAAGTAAAAACTTCTGACAGGAAAGTAGTTAATTTTGCACGAAAAGCTGCAGAAGAAGCAGAACTTAAAGGAAAAGGAAATGAAGGTATATTCTGCGGAGCGGCAATAGAACTTGCTGATGGCCGTATTGTTACCGGCAAAAATTCAAAACTTATGCATGCATCTTCAAGCCTGGTGATTAATGCTGTAAAAACTCTGGCGAATATACCGGACGAGATATTTTTAATTTCACCCCATATTATTGACCAGATATCAAAGTTAAAGAAGGGTATTTTTGAAGCAGAATCGGAAAGTCTGGATCTGGAGGAAGCTTTAATTGCAATTTCTATAAGTTCTATAACAAATCACACTGCAGAACTGGCAATGAAAAAGCTCAACCAGCTGGGAGGATGCGAAATGCATATGACCCACATACCAACCCCTGGAGATGAGGTCGGGCTGAAACATCTTGGAGTAAACCTGACCACAGATGGCAAATTTTCTTCCAGAAATTTATTCGTGAGTAAATGACTCCGGTGATATCAGCCAGCCGGGTTTATTTTTAAAAAACTTTCCTTAAAATCTTTGATGTGGGAGTTGTAATTCAATTTAGAGATAAAAAGATTTTCATACTTGTATTCGAATACATTTATGCAGCATGGGTCCTGATTTATCTGCCAGATATTTGATTCGCCAGCATTTAAAATCTTCGAGATTAAAAGCAGGTTTATAACTCTATGGGTTACAATTGTTATAATTCGTTCGTCGCTTTTTGAGATAATTTCTTTTAGGGCGTCCCAGGACCTTTTCTGTGCATCATAAAGCATTTCTCCTCCCGGGATAACTGCTTTATAAGGTTCTCTTATCCATTTATTAAAAATCTCAGGGTATTGCTTTCCTGCTTCATCGTATCCTTTACCCTGCCATTCCCCAAAATTCAGGTCTTTGAATCTATCATCCTTTATTAGCAAAGTATTGCTTTTCTGATATTTTTTTATAATTTCTGAAGTTTTATAAGCTCTGCTCATGGGGCTTGAATATATAACATCAAGATTTATATCTTTAAGGAGCTGTCCTGTTCTTTCTGCCTGTTCTATGCCTGTGGCATCAAGAGGTACATCAAGATGGCCCCTGAAAGTATTTTTTTCATTAAGTTCCGTGTTTCCGTGCCTGATAAGGAATATTAATTTTAGGTTATCTTTCATTTTTTGTAATCCTTTTTAATATAGTTAATTGTTTTATAATAAGTTATATCTAAGATTGATATTATTATAAGCTCCTCAGATTATTAGCACAAAGTTTTTTAATTGGATTTTTTAGAAATACAATGGTGAGAGTGAATATATTTAAAGATGTATAATAAAAGTATTATGAAAACAGCTCCGGCATATATGCAAAGAAGGAGTTCTCCGAACCGGGAATAAAATGATTTATGGTCGTTAAAATATACGCTACCGTAAATAACCTCTTTTGTACCGATACTGGTTTTGCATAAAATCCTTCCGTTTGGGTCAATTATAGCGGACATGCCATTGTTACCGGAGTGCACCATAAAGCTGTTATTTTCAATTGCCCTGACTCTTGAAAATATAAGATGATGCCATCCCACTATACTATCCCTGAAACCTGCCGTATCTGTAAAAGTGAATAATATATCTGCCCCCATTTTCCTGTAGGTTTTTGAAATAATCTGCAGAGTGGACTCAAAGCAGATGTTTGAGCCGATATCTCCCATTCCGGGATAATGTATAAGGATGAATTCGTCTGCAGGGGTTATGTTTTGTTTCGCAATATTCAGAAAACTCAAAAAACCAAGTATATCGGGGTAAGGCATGTATTCCGCGCATGGGAGAGGGTGTATTTTATTATACCGTCCGAGTATCTCAAGCTCCTGATTATAAAGCCTGACGGAATTATAGTGATTATCATTTTCGTCCCAGAGTATCTGACCCATTATAAAGTAAAGGTTCTCGTCTTCTGCAGTTTTTTTTAACCACTGATAAAATGTTTTGTTCCTATCCCTCTCAAGAGTGCCCCATACTACACTTTCCGGAAATACTATGAGTTCTGTTCCATCCTTAAAGTATTTTCCCGATGACCCCGTTTTATCCGGGATGATAACGCCGCTATCAACTTTAAATTTGTCGTCAAAAGATACATCCGTCTGGACCAGGGCTATGTCAAGCTTTTTGCCATAATATTTATTTCCATTAATTCCCATATAAACAATGCCTGATAAAGCATTTATAATGACAAGTAATACGATTATTATGCCTGGCAAAAGGATGGGGTTTCTAAAAATCTTTCTGTCAGTAAAATAAAGGATTGCTTCCGAGGCAAAAAGATTAAATATGACTATAAGAAGCGATACACCCAGAACACCGGTGATTTTTGATATCTGCATTACCGGCAGGTACATATGCTGGGAGTAGCCAATTACTCCCCAGGGAAATGCAAGAAATGTCCTGTGCCTGAGAAACTCTGATGCTATCCATATAGCAGAGATAAGAAGTATTCTTAGATAAAGCCAATTGACCTTTGAATAGATAACCTTAAAAATTATGCCATAGAAAATAAAGAAAATTGAGAGTATTAAAATTATCGGAAACCAGAATGCATAGCTGTATTGTGTAAACCAGGATGTTATTCCTGCAAAAAATAATACCCCGGATAACCAGCTCAGAAATATTGATGAGCGCATATTTGATTTTGATATAACAATGAAATAAGGTATTAGTGCAAACCATGCGATAAATGCAAGGCTATCTATAAAAGAGGCAAAGAGCATAGCTGAAGAGAGCAGTATTAAAAGAAATCTTATATATAGCTTCATTATCCTTTTTAGTTATTAATTGATTATGTTTTACTTGTTAATTTACTTAAAAAGATGTTATAGAAGTTATTATACATTTTTTCTAATTTATTAGAAATTAGAAGAAGTTTCGTTTATCTTACGGATGTTATTATAGATTGGGAATAAGATTATGTTAAAAATCCAGAAATGAAATGCTTTCTCTGGCGAGAAACATATAAAAGGTAGAATGGTGCTAAAATTTTCATAATTCAATATAATATACATATGTTGAAAGCTTCATTTGTTGATGATAGGATTAAAAAGTTATTTAAAATTTAATGCCTGTGGATAAGGATATGACAGAAAAAGGTAAGAGGTTAAGTAACAATTTCGGCAGCCAATTGATTAAAAGGGAAGGCAGTGTACTTGTTATTGTTGATGTCCAGGAAAAATTAATGCCGGTTATAAGCGACAGCGATAAAATCGTAAATAATATGGTCAGATTAATCAGGTTTGCAAAAATAATAGGGATGCCTGTAGTAATGACCGAGCAGGAAAAATTAGGGGCCACCATTAAGGAAATAAGGGCTGAATTAGGCGGACTGGCTCCAATTACCAAGATTGAATTCAGTGCCTGCAAATGTGGTAAATTTATTGAAAAATTAAACCAGCTATCAGCGAGGAATATAATTCTTGCGGGTGTTGAAACTCATATATGTATTGCCCAGACAGCTCTGGAGCTTCTGCCCGGTTTTAATGTTCATGTCGTTGGCGATGCAACATCATCAAGGTCGCTGGAAAACAGGGATATGGCACTGCAACGTTTGAGATATGGAGGGGTAGTTATTACTACCACAGAAATGATGATATACGAGCTTTTGGAAAAAGCTGGAACAGATGAATTCAGGGAAACTCTCGGTCTTATAAAATAACTTTCTTATATTTTTAAGGATGGCTATAATCATCATCATGAAGACCAGAAGGATATTAATAACTGCTTTTTCAATTATTTTCATTATATTTGGTCTGTCAGGAGTGGTTTTTTCATCTTACGGGATTTTATTTCTAAATTCTCATAAAGAAGATATCGATAATATACATAGACTGGGGCTGTCGGCTGTTGAAACTGTTGAGGAAGTGGCTATAGTGCTGGAAGGTTCGGACGAAAAATCCGCCAATATTGCAGAAAGCATAAGAGTTGCAAGCGATAGTATCGAACAGGCTTCGGGAATCTGCAATGACGCAGGAATATCCTTTAATAAAATTGCCGGCATAGTGGGTTTTGAGATTCTGGGTTTCAACCCACTAAAAGAAACAGAAGAATATTTCAATGATGTAGGGGATGACCTTATTATTCTTTCCGAAGAACTCAGTAAAGCCGGTGATGATCTTGAGATTAATGCCTCAGATGTTGGAGAAATAAGCCTGGAACTTAATAATATATCAGAAAAGGTGGAAGATGTATCCACACGTTTAAATAAGGAAATAAATTCATTTAGCATTTATAATCTAATTTTATATGTCAGATACCTTCTGATTTACCTGTGTGTTCTTAATGTTATTTTTATCCTTAACGGGTTAGCGATTTTAATACTCGGTAGATAAAAATCTCAGTGTAAATTACCGTAGTTTATTTATGCTGATGAATATCTTGGGTCCTGGTTCTGTCAATTAGTATAGTTTTAGCGGTTATTAAATTTTAAGTTAGCTTCTGAATATTTTAGAAAAAATATAAGAACTGTTAAAATAATTGTATTATTTTATATATTTTTTATATTATAATTATCCAGGTTGGGACTTTGGAGTTAATAAAATAACCGGCTAAGAAATTAATCGGTTTTTATTTATAAATAAAGTTCGGAAAGGAGCTTAAATGAAGAAAGCTAATAAAATTACGATATTAATAATTACTGCCTTTGTATTGGTCGCAATGGTTTTTTCTATTTCTGGCTGTGCACAGAAGATTGCTTCAAATATTGTTGAAAATGCAATTGAAAACGCTGCAGCAGAAGAAGGGGAAGATGTTGATATAGATATTGAAGGAGGAGAGATAAGTATAACTGATGAAGAGGGAACCGAGATGAATATTGGCGGAACAGATATCCCTGATGACTGGCCATCATCAATACCTGTAAATAAGGACATTGAAATCCAGTATTCCGGAAGAGAAAAATCAGATGATAAAAGTAACTGGTATATAGGTGGTGTATATAATGGTGAAGGCCAGAAATTGTACGATTATTATAAAGGCGAGTTTTCTGGATGGAACGAAGAGTCAGACACCACAACTGAGTCTGGAGGTTTAAAATCATTTTTTTACTCAGCAAGTAATGATAGTTATTATTTTTCGCTGATGATAAGTGATACAGATGAAGAGGGAGTAACCGTAACCATAACTGTAAATGAAATGTAAATGTAGTATTGCTGTACGTTTAGTATTCTTTGTAAATCAGCTATGGAATAAATTAATTCTTTGTATTTTTGGGTCTTTAATGGCTGAAGCAGGGGTATATAAATACAATTCATATATGGTTATAATAAATCAATAATGTATGAAAATATCCCTGCTTAATTTTTTTTCTTTTTAAAAATCCCAATAAAAATGCAGAATAAACCCCATACAGAAAATATCGCAAGAAAAGTATTTATCTGGATAAGAGCAACCTCACTCTTCCCGGTGCTTATTTCTCCAATAAATTCGGGTATTTTTGGATATAGTATATTTAGAAATACTATATTAATTATAACAAGAAAAAGGATAAGCGAACCTAAAATTATAAGCCATTTTTCTGGGAACATGTAATAGAGTTTTACTATGATTAAGATGCTTGCGACTGCAAGTATTGAAGTAACTGTGACAATCAATGTGGATTTTATGACTATGCCTGTTATAATTATCCAGGTAAGTCCCCCAATTACAGTTCCTGCTGAACCTAAGATTATTCCCAGATCTTTGCCCTTTAAATTCATATAAATTTTTTAACCTTATTTGTTAAATAAATAAGACTATCCTATATATTTGCACACCGGCTAAACCAGGTTTGATTTTTTAAAAATTCCTGTATTTTTTACAACGCAATAATTAAATAATCAATTTGTAATTATAAATCATAAATGTATTTTTTCAATTTTTTCCTATTACGAAGAATGGTTGTTTTTAAAATAACACAGCAAAAAAATAAGCCAGTGTGGCCGGTAAAAAAATTTTAAAAAAAAACTTGACTTAGGCAAAGCTGTTGTTATAATATCAATAATTGATATCACAAAATGATAATATAAATAATAGATATGAAAAATAACGTAGATATGAAAAATTTTACGCAGCAGCTGGAAAGGGGGCTGTTTGGCCTTTATATCCTCTGGAAAGCAAGTGACCAGCAGATTAGCGGAACGGACCTACTGGAGCTTGAGCACAGCCACGGTCACAAAATAAGTGCCGGAAGACTTTATCCGTCTCTTCGTGATTTAACCGAGAGAGGATATCTTGTTATGGAGAAGGTAAACGAGCATGGGAAGATTCATAAGTATTACAGGACGACCGGCAGCGGCGAGGAACTTTTAAGAAAAGTCAGGGACGAGCTGGGCGAGCCCATGAAAGATTTTCTAACTGGATGGATAGGAAAACCATTTTACAATATTGAGGTTGGCAAGAAGGAAGAAAAACCTTACATTGAGCCCGGAGAATCTATTCTTGAAACAGTCAAGGATGATATCTTAAGGGTCGCTGGAGAAAATAACAGTGGGGAAGTTTCATTAAAATTTATAGAATCGGATATCAAAGCTTCCAGTTCTTTTATTGCAAGGGCAAGCAGGGAACTTGAAAAAGAAAACTTAATTAAACTTAAAAAAGATTCTGTTATATTGACTGACAAGGGTAAGGAGAAAGTAAATTATATTCTTAAAAAGCACTCTATAATCGAAGATTATTTAGAGGGTATAAGAGATAATAAAGATTCACATAAAGAAGCCGACTTTTTAGAGCATTATATCTCCGAGGAAGCACTCAATAATATAAAGAAACTGTCTACATTTAAGGTGGGTAGTCTAACTCTGGAGCGATTGGGGCTGAACAGGGAGGGCCTGATTACAGATATCGATTTTTCTGTTGGAGGACTATTTGAAAGAATGGTAAGTATGGGTATATTCCCGGGAGAAAGAATTAAAATTATGTACAATACCCCGGATGGTTTTGTTGTTTATGTCAGCCGCAAAAAAATTGCGCTGGGTAAAGATATAGCGAAAGGAATTAAGGTAGTAGAATATGGAAAATATTAGGTTACTTTTAATTGGGCAGCCGAATGTAGGGAAGTCAAGCCTGCTTAATGCTCTGGTAGGCCCGAAAGTTATAGTTTCAAACTATTCCGGGACAACTGTTGAAGTTATCAAGGCAAAAAAAATATTTGGCGATACAATGGTAGAGTTTGAGGACACTCCAGGGATATACTCTATTTCTGATAGAAGTGAAGAAGAGAAGGTTACAGAGAGAGCATTATTTGAAGAGGATATAGATGGGGCAATAGTGCTTGCTGATGCAATTTCTCTTGAAAGAAGTCTTTATCTTGTATTTCAGATACTGGAAGCTAAAATTCCTGTTATTATAGCGCTTAATTTTGTTGAAGGAGCCGAGGAAAAAGGAATTATAATTGATTATAAAAAACTGTCTAAATTGCTTGGGGTCCCTGTTGTTCCCATCAATCCCATAACAAAGTCAGGGATAAAAGAACTTGTGGACTCTTTTTTGAAAATAAAAGAAGTTGGGGAAATAGCTTTTACTGTTAAGTATGACGATGATATAGAGAGTGCAATAGAGGAGATTTCCTCTAAAGTAACAGGAAAGCTACCTAAAAGGTTTGTTGCATTGAGGATTTTAGAGGAAGATGAAGATTATTACGGGTTTTTAAAGGATAAAAACGTAATTGATAAAGCCAAAGAAAATCTGAAAAACCATCCAAAAGTTGCATGGGATATATCTATTACCAGGTATGGAACGGCTGCATTTATTGCAGAGAAAATTACACGGCTGGTTAAAATAGAGGAAAGAACAAGAAGCCTTGAAGAGAGAATTGACAGAGTTCTGCTTCACCGTGTGTGGGGTCCATTTTTTACTATTTTAGCTTTTGTGGCAATCTTTGGGATACTGCTTTATCTTGGTGGCTGGGTGGAAGAAACCCTTATGGGTTTTGCCGAAGAAACAATTTTACCTGCAGTTAACCTTGGAAGCGGCTTTCTTGGAATGGCTTTAGAAGCCGGGCTAACAGGCGTAATGGCTGGCGTTTCTATTGCCCTGCCGTATGTTTTTTTATTTTATGTAATTTTTACTTTAATTGAAGATAGTGGGGTTCTTTCAAGATTTGTTATAAATGCAGAGAGGTTTTTAAGGAAATTAAGTCTGCCGGGTAAGGCGATTATACCGCTGGCTCTTGGTCTGGGCTGCACTGTTCCCGGCGTTAGCGCTACAAGAATTTTGTCTTCGGAAAAAGAAAGATTTTATACGGCATCTCTTTTTACTGCGGTTCCGTGCTCTTCAAGGATTGCTATAATAATGGGAATAGTCGGTCATTTTGGAGGTAAACTACTGGCTGTTTATGTCCTGGTCTCTCTTGCTATAGCTTTTTTAATTTTTGGTTATATTATGAAAAAAGTAATGCGAATTGAAAAGAAACCTCTTTTTCATGAATTACCCGAGCTTCCAACATACAGGGCACCTTCGGTAAAAAATATTCTAACAAAGAGCTGGATTCGAATGAAATCCTTTGTTTATGTAGTAATACCTTTCCTTATTATAGGTGGGATGGTTTATGCGGGATTGGATACTCTTGGAGTTACTAAGATGGTAGTAAAGCCTCTTTCTCCTATTACATGGTGGCTGGGATTACCTGATGTAGCTGTTGTGCCATGGCTTTTTAGCTATCTGCAGAAGGATCTTTCTTCTGCGATGCTTTTTTCTGTCCTGGGCAGCAGAATAGCGGATGTTCTAACGCCTCTTCAGATATATACATTTGGTATGGCAACTACGCTTGGAATACCATGTATGATTGCTACGGGTATGATGTGGAAAGAATTTGGGGCAAAAAAATCAATTATCTTAACGCTTTTATCGGCAGCTTTCGGTTTATTGTTTGCCGGTATTGCTTTTAGAATAGCTTCTATTTTCTTGAGGTAAGCAGCTATACAAGCTAAAAATATAAAATCACACTTGAATTAAGAACTTTTAGAAAAAGATTTCCTAATTTTCAATCCTCGGGTTAACCCACACTGCCCAGTCCTGCCCAGAAGAAGCATGTGCATGAACTATCAGGACAACTCTTCCATTCTTACCAGCTAAAGAACTAAGAGAGGCATTAAGGCTATCCAGAGCACCATCATAAGTAGAGACGCAATCTGTGATTACTTTCCACGATGGTGGTTCATAAAACAAGACCTCGAAAGTTACACCATCCGTACCAGTTGCACCTTCTATAAAACCAATCTCTGCTTTAAATAGTGCTCCTTCCGGTATTTCTATTATATCGCTATACATACCCTGTATATAGCTAGAACTTTTCCATTCAGGATGTGTTTCAAGGACTTTGGAATAAGTTTTACCATCCTCTAATGCTATGTTAGTTCTGTAACAGGCAAATCCTCTTGGGTCATCCAGTCCCACATTCCATAAACCATGGTCCCCGTGTAAATTATACCAATCAGCTCCCGGTGCTTTTTCAAGTAAGTCATAATAGAAATGTACATATATATCCTCGGTCTTGCTTGCTTCTCCTCCTTTTCCGTCAGATACCGTAACTGTAACCTTATAGTCCCCACATGTTGGGGGAGTGGTCCAGTTAATATTCTGTGCATGGGCATTATCTATGCTACCTCCGGTAACTGTCCAGTTATATGTAAGGCTGTCTCCATCCGGGTCAGAGGCACTTACTCCCAGACCGTATGTTTTATTTATGTATTTAGTTCCCATTACAGTTATTTCAGATATTTCAGGAGGGTTGTTTGGTATGGGGCATCCCCATGGTATTACGATATAATCAGTTGCAGTCCCTTCTGAATTAGTGGCAGTAGCAGTAAGGTTATAGGTCTCATCAGGACTTGTAATATTAACCTGGGCTTTTCTGGTACCCCATGCTCCACCGCTGTCGTCTTTACTCCAGTCAACCGCAGGGGAGGGATTTCCCGTAACGGTTGCTTTCACTCTGTAATAGCAAATACTGTCTGATGGCGAATAAGTGGGTCCTTCATATACCTCGATGCTAATTGTGGGGGCTGTCTTTTCTTCTTCTTCCTCCTCCTCTTCTTCCGCTGTAGCTTCTTCTTTATCCTCTTCTTCTGCTACTTCTTGTTCAGATTCCTCTTCGGTTTTATCTGTATCTGTTTTTTCAGCTTCTTCTTCTGTAGTTTCTTCTTCCTCCTCCTCTTCTTCTTCTACTTCTTCCGCTACTTCTTCATTTTCTTCCTCTGCTGCTTTATTTTCAAAAAAGTTTGTTATTAAAGGCATGGCAAAAAGAAAGAAAGCAACAACTGCTAAAATTACTACCAGGCTTGAAATTATGGCAATTATAGTGTAGAGCTTTTTCTTATCCATCTTATACTTCCTTGTAGATACTTTTGAATATGATAAAAATCTTAAACTACCGGGTCTTGATTATATATCGTACTTTGTATAACTATCAGAAATAATTACAGCTTGCAAATAATTATCTAACAGAAATTAAGATATTTCAATATGTAGCATTTGTATCATATTGGTTTTTTTAAAGCGTGTATTAAAATATAAAAAGAGAATCAGTGAAGCATTTAGAGAATCTTTCTACTTCCCCATTTGGGTTTTCTTTTTTCCAGAGCAATGCAGTTATATTTTCTCTTTGAATCGCAATAATAATAATAACCTGTATTAAATATTGCGTTAAATATCTGGATTATAAAAAAGATTGCAATTATAATTGCATTAAGTTTAAAAGACATTAAACGTGGAATATGATTTTAGAAAATGGTCTTTTCAATAATTAATCGAAAATTTTTTTTAACATCTTTTGTTTGATTTTAAAAAAGGAGAAAGAAAGAAAATGAAAGGTAAAGCAGTAAACAGAGGTATTTTAAACGTCAGAGAAAAGGGGAGTGGTGTTTTTAGAGAAGGGGCTCATATGCTACCTGGAGTTTGCCTTATGTTTGCTGAAGGTTTTATTGAATCCTATAAAGATTTGAAGAGGCCTTTTGTAACTATAGTGAATTCTTATACCACCCAGATTCCTGGGCATGCACACCTTGATAGGCTGGGAGCTATTTTAAAGGAAGAGCTTGAAAAGAAAGGTGTAAATGTATGGTATACAAATATAGGCGGGGCTGTTGGAGACGGTATAGCTATGGGGCATTTCGGGATGAAATACTCTCTGCCTTCAAGAGAATTAATTACCGACCAGATTGAAACTATTATTGGCGCACATCCACCTGATGCATGGATAGGCCTGGGCAACTGCGATAAGATTGTTCCAGCAATGTATAATGCTATGGTCAGGATTAATATACCTTCGATGTATGTAAGCGGAGGGCCCATGCTGAGTGGTGAGGGTAATACGGATTTAATTACAGTTTTTGAAGCTGTGGGCCGATATAGCGCCGGTAAAATGAAAAAAAAGGAGCTGGAGGAACTTGCTGAATCCGCGTGTCCAGGTTACGGGAGCTGCGCGGGTATGTTTACTGCAAATTCAATGAATTGTCTTGGAGAAGTACTTGGTTTTGCTTTACCCGGTAATGGCTCGATACCTGCTACAAGCAGGGTAAAAGGTAAAAAAAGACAATTCAAATTAAACCCGGAAAGGATAAATCTTGTCAGGGAAGCTGCGGAAAAGCTAATCTATCTTATGGAAAATAAAATAAAACCCCTTGATATTTTGAATAAGCAATCTATTGATAATGCCTTTATTTTAGATATGGCTATGGGAGGTTCAACAAATACTGTTTTACATCTGCTCGCGTTGGCTCATGAAGCAGGAATTGGATACAATCTTAATGACCTTAACATACTTTCAAAAACGACTGCCAATGTAGTAAAAATTTCACCTTCCCGACCCGAGATTCACATGGAAGATGTTAACAGAGTGGGAGGAATGGGAGCTATTTTAAAGGCCGTTTACGATGGCGGAAAATCAAAGCTGTATCTTGAGGCAAGAACTATTTATGGAAAGCTTGGTGATTATGTCTTAAAATCACCCGGTCCTGACGGAGAAGTGATTCGCCCGGTGGATAAGGCTTTTTACCCTGAAGGAGGTCTAACGGTCCTGTTTGGCAACATAGCAAAGAATGGTTCTGTGCTAAAAACAAGTGGAGTGGATGAAGATATGCTTAGTTTCAAAGGAAAAGCCAGAGTTTATAATTCTCAGGAGGATGCTCTGGAAGCTATTCTGGGGAACAAGGTTAAGGATGGCGATGTCGTGGTTATACGTTTTGAAGGTCCAAGAGGAGGTCCCGGGATGCAGGAAATGCTTTCTCCCACCGCAGCTATAAGAGGAGCAGGGATAAAGGCGGCTTTAATTACAGATGGTCGTTTTTCGGGAGGTACAAGGGGACTCTGCATAGGCCACGTATCCCCGGAAGCTGCAAGCGGTGGTGAGATAGGACTGATTAAAAATGGTGATATAATAGAAATAGATGTTAATAAAAATAAGATAAATGTTAAACTCTCAGAAAAAGAACTCAAAGAAAGAAGAAAGAAAATTACACCTTTTAAATCAAAAGTAACAGGTGGATGGCTGGCAAGATATTCTGAATTTGTGGAAAGCGCAGACAAAGGAGCCATATTTTCTATTTAATATTGATAGTATTAAACAGGAATCTATGAAAAATTAACTTTTAAGAGAGGTACATATGATAGAAGTTAAAAAGAAGGACGAAGGAAGTTTCCTTGTGACTGTAGATGAAAGCGGCAGCAGTTCGGAACATATGGTTGAGCTTGATGAAGATTATTACACAAAGTTAACAGGCGGTAAAATAAGCAAAGAGGAGCTGATAAAAAGGTCTTTTGAGTTTCTTCTTAAAAGAGAATCCAAAGAATCCATACTTTCGAAATTCAATTTGAGGATAATCGAAAATTATTTTCCGGAATATGAGAGGGAAATAAAAGTTTAGATTAAAGTGATGGCATCTTTTTTTAATTGTTTTATATAAAGGAAGGAATAATGTCTGCTATCAAAGATAATGTCCGGGAAATCCTGAATGAGTTGCCGGATGGAGTTCAACTGGTTACTGCGGCAAAGGGCAGGAATCCGGAAGAGATTCTGGAGGCAATTGATGCCGGTATAAAAATTATTGGTGAAAATTATATTAAAGAAGCAAAAAAAGCCTTTGATGCGATAGGGAGAAAAGTAAAATGGCATTTTATCGGTATCCCCAGGATTGAGAAACACGACCTTTTAAGGAGGAAGAATATTCAAATATTTGATATGATTGAAACTATTGATTGCATGGAGATTGCGGAAGACGTAAATGAAAGATGTGCTGGATTGGGTAAATTTATGCAAGTTTTAATTGAGATAAATAGCGGTACAGAACCTCAAAAATTCGGGGTATTACCTGAAAACGCAGTGGAGCTTGTAAAAGAAATTTCAGCTCTTTCCAATCTAAAAATAATGGGGCTTATGACTATGGGGCCACGCTTCGGGAACCCGGAAGACTCAAGGCCCTATTTTATAAAGACAAGGGAAATATTTGAGCTCATTAAAAAAATGAATTTGCCCGGGGTAGAAATGAAGTATCTATCTATGGGAATGACCAATTCTTATAAAATTGCCCTGGAAGAAGGCGCAAATATTGTAAGAGTTGGGACCAGGATATTCGGGGAAAGAAAAACTTAAAAACGTGTTTATTGACCGTTTTTTATATCATAAAGAACTAAAAATACATTAAGAGAGTGAATTTGGATAATAGAGCTATAGGAGTATTTGATTCCGGAGTTGGTGGTCTTACCGTATTGAGGGAAATAATAAAAACTGTCCCGAATGAGAGCACCATTTATTTTGGAGATACCGAGAGAGTACCCTACGGACCTCGTGATTTGAATGAGGTTAAAAAATTTGTCTTTAAGATAACGAAGTTTCTTTGTGACAAGGATGTTAAATTAATAGTAATTGCGTGTAATACTTCCACTGCCGCAGCTTTAAATGATTTAAAGAAGAATTGCGATATACCCATAATCGGAGTTATAGAACCGGGGGCAAGAACTGCCGTATCCAATACCAGGAATAAAAGGATTGGCGTTATTGCTACCGAGGGTACAGTTAAGAGCAATGCATACAAGAAAGAGATTGCGAAAATTAATAAGGATATAAAGACATTCTCGGTCCCGGCTCCCATGCTGGTTGATTTTATAGAAAGGGGTATACTCAAAGGTGAAAGTCTTGATAGAGCTATTAGCGGTTATATCAGGCCTTTGCTTGGTCTTGGTATTGATGTACTGATACTGGGATGCACGCATTTCCCTTTGATAGAAGACAGGATCTTATCCAGCAGCGGTGACGGCATCAGAGTTATAAGCTCTGCAGTAGAAACCGCAAAGGATGTTAAAAAAATACTACTGGAAAAAAATTTATCTGCTGGTCCTGAAAATATTCCGGAAAGATTTTTTTATGAGACAGGAATAACCAGTAAATTTCTTGAGGTGGGGAAGATGTTCCTGGGAGAAGAAATAAGGGAAGTTATAAGAATAAAACTTGACATATAATTAATAGAATAAAAAGTTATAAAGCATTTTATTTTTATAGAAAGGTTTGCTTGCTATGACTAAAAGAATAGATGGCAGGGAAAGAGACCAGTTAAGAGAGATAAAGATAACCCGTAATTACATATCGCATGTTAATGGCTCGGTTTTTATTGAAATGGGTAAAACCAGAATTATAAGTACAGCTATTGTTGAAGATAAAGTTCCTAAATTTTTATCAGGAAAGGGTTCGGGATGGATTACTGCTGAATATGATATGATACCGGGCTCTGCTCCTCAGAGAATAATAAGGCCCCAGACTGCCGGGAGAATTAACGGAAGAACCCATGAAATACAGAGGCTTATCGGGAGGTCATTGAGGGCTGTTGTTGATTTAAATAAAATTGGCGAGAGAACGATCTGGATAGATTGCGATGTAATTGAAGCTGATGGAGGTACAAGGACTGCATCGATAACCGGCAGTTTTATAGCGTTATTTGATTGTCTTCGTTCAATGATTGATAAAAAGGTTATTGATTCTATGCCCATAGATAATTTCCTTGCTGCAGTAAGCGTTGGTATTGTAGATAAAGAGATTCTGGTTGATTTGTGCTTTGATGAAGATTCAAGAGCTCAGGTGGATATGAATGTTGTTATGGATTCAAAAGGTGAATTGATTGAAATTCAATCAACTGCTGAGGGGAATCCTTTTAGCAGGGATGACTTTAATCATATGCTTGATAAGGCAACGGCTGCAATAAGCACAATCATAGATATTCAGAAAAAAATATTAAGCCAGAGCTTATGACATGCGTATGGCAATTTTGATAATGTTTTTTAAGTTCTAATTTTATTAAAGGTGCTAACGCTATGGAAATAGTTATTGCTTCAAAAAATTCAGGAAAAATAAAAGAGATAAAATCATTTTATAGAAATATTAAGAAAGTTAAGTGGCTAACTTTTAAAGACTTTGAGTATTTTCCGGATATTACTGAAAATGGAAATACTTTTCTTGAAAATGCAGAACTTAAAGCGAGGGGTATTTCAGCTTTTACCGGCAAAATAACCCTTGCCGATGATTCGGGGCTGGAGGTTGATTCACTGGGAGGCAGACCGGGAGTTCTATCATCAAGATATAGCGGTATAAATGCTACGGATAAAGAAAACAGACATAAGCTGCTAAAAGAATTAGAGAATATAAAAGAAATCTCGCAAAGAACTGCCAGGTTTGTTTGCAGTATGTTGCTGTGGGATCCAGAGAAGAGTCTTCTTTTCAGGACAAATGGTGTATGCGAGGGATTTATCGGCTTTGAGGAAAAGGGGAGCAGTGGATTTGGATATGACAGTATATTTATACCTGACGGGTACAATAAGACAATGGCGCAGCTGAGTCTGGAAGATAAGAATAAGATAAGTCACAGGGGTAAAGCTCTTAGGGCTCTGTATGAGTTCATTGTAAATTTTTAAATTTATGTTATTATTTTCCGTGCTAAAATGTAGGATTATATAATCGGGGTGTAGCGCAGTTTGGTTTAGCGCACCTGCTTTGGGAGCAGGGGGTCGGAGGTTCAAATCCTCTCACCCCGACCAGTACGGGCGGGAATAGCTCAGTTGGCTAGAGCGTCAGCCTTCCAAGCTGAAGGTCGCGGGTTCGAGGCCCGTTTCCCGCTCCATTTTATTTATTTAAGATGCTATACTGGACAAATCAAGAGCTGCTATTGACTTATATGCTTATATTAAATAAAGTATTACTCTGTTTTTCGTTTGTATAAGATAATAAGGTCAGTTTTTAATAAAAAATTTTAATTTGTTATAATATTTTTATGTGGTTTTGCGCCTGTAGCTCAGCAGGATAGAGCAACGGACTTCTAATCCGTGGGTCGGGGGTTCGAATCCCTCCAGGCGTACCAGAAATAAAGACTGGAAGTCATAATATAAATGGCTGGAACTTCCCGGTCAGGTACTGAATAGAGGGCAGATAGTCCTGGTGCTATGTTATAAGTCAGGCATTGGTTGTATAATTTAGTTGAAAATTACGTGGTGAGAATAGCTCAGCTGGAAGAGCACAGGATTGTGGATCCTGGGGTCGCGGGTTCGAGGCCCGTTTCTCACCCCATATTTTTTAAAGCATATATTTTAGTTAGTTGTAATGCTTTTTTAGTTTTTTATATTTTGCGCCTGTAGCTCAGTGGATAGAGCGTCGGACTTCGAATCCGTGCGTCGGGGGTTCGAATCCCTCCAGGC
>CAZKVH010000022.1:0-21646 GCA_964556165.1 uncultured Actinomycetota bacterium
AAAACCATTTTTTAGATAAAAAAAACCGGCATTATAGCCGGTTGCACTACTGACTCCTTACATTCCAAGTGCCCAAATAATAGAATGTAAATCTAAGTCTCTATCAAAAAAATAAATTATCAAATAATCTTTATATAAATGTGATAATAAAATAACAAAATGTAATATAAATGTCAAGTTAAATTTATAAATAATAAAAAAATTTATTTTTTAATACTTCTTATTATTTATTTATATATAAAGAGTGCAATTAATTTGAGTATAAATTAATTAAAAATTATCTTATCTAACTTAAATTATAATTTTAGATCGAGTTAATATCAGGCAGAAATATCTGGAGTCATAAAGAAAAATCAAAGACAGTAGGAGTGATTATCCTTAAGCTATGATGGAAGAAATTTTTTTATGTCTTCTTATTATATATAACAATATCCTCAACCTCATAATTTTCCCTGAAGGTCTCAAGAATTACGGGGCACTTTATCTTTAAAAGAAAAAATATATTTTTATCTTCGTCACATAATGCTTCATAATTACCCTGTCCCTTACAAATAATAAGGTCAGTTTTCTCGTATTCTTTTTTAAATTCTCCCGAACAGAATGGAAGAATAGCAGCAGGCATATCAAGCCCTGTTGTTATCACCTTTACATGACTCATCATACCAACCATTCTGGCATCCTCAATCGTAGAGTCATTTAATGCAGGTCCCCCTCTTACCACATAAGTTATTTTCCCTCGTGGCAGATATTCTATAAAAATCTTATCAAGTACTATCTCACCCGCATTATCACCAATAAATAAAATTTTTCTTGCTATATCTATGTTCTTCTTAAGCAAGCTTACTTTATCACCATCAAGTTTCTGTGATAAAGATTTTTTTATTGAATCCATAAGAGTTTCTTCACTTAAAGAACCGCCGGGTCCAAAATCAATAATATTACCTGCGAGCGATATCCTTAAGCCTGTCTCAAATGGATCACCTGAATTTTTTATTATTTTCTTTAAACTATCCTCAAGCTCGAGAACAACCCTGTTATATTTCTTTTTTACCTCATTATAAGGGTCGGCTGCCGGTAATATCTTTCTCATAATTTTTTTAATCTCTGCCTGTAGAACAAACCCATAATTTTGCGTATCAAACCTTGTAGCCACAACCAGAGCTTCCCTTAAAAGTTTTTCATGTATTTTCCTATCATCCGTAGCCATCTTTGCAGCATCAAGTGCCTGTCTTATATAACAGGGGACACATTCAAGATGTAACTTCATATCTTTGACCTCTCAGGTAGGTTAATATTTTTGTAAATATTATATATTTAAAGAAGTTTAAACAATTTATAACTGACAAGAAAATGTCGCTTTATTTCCGCGCTTTTACAGCAACGAAAGAACCCTCGCCATACCCGGGTTTTACTTCCTGTACCTCATCAATTTTATCAAGGGTATTAAAAATTGTTTGCCTGAACTCAAAATTTTTAAAACCTGTCTCACGTAATAATCCGGTAACTTCCCCTACAGAAAAAAATTCTGCTATCTTATAAAAATCACTTTCTTCTTTGTGCTCCAGGTATATTTTTCCGACTTTACTGTCTTTATCAACAAAGCCGATTATAAAGAAACCGCCCGGCTCAAGAATCCTGTATACCTCTGAAAAAGACTTCCTTATATTATCAAGGAAACAGATTGTAGTTACCATTAAAACTAAATCGAAACTACAGCTTTTATAAGGGAGAGCCTCGGCTACACCATCCAGTACTTTTATGCCCTTATCCTCTGCTATTTTTCTCATTCCAGATGATGGTTCCAGGCCGTATTCTATGCCGAGAGGTCCGGCAAATCTACCGCTTCCCACGCCTATTTCAACTCCACTCTTAAAATCAGGCATAATATCTCTTATAGAGTTAATTTCGGATTGATATGCATGCTCGTTTTTACAAAACCAGTCCTCGTATCTTTCCGAATATCTTTCAAAAGGTTCAGTTTTGGGCATCAGTCTATATCTCCCCACCAGCCATCATAAAATCTCTTAAGGTGCTGCTTTACGTATTCTCCCTCTTCAACTTCTCTGGTTTTGGAAGCTTCAAAAGAAATAGGATATTTTATGCAGTAGCTTATAAGAATTTCATATGAATTATTTATCTCCTTGATCTTCTCTTCATACTCTTTTTTCTTTGAACTGTTATTATGCCTATCCGGATGATACCTCATGGACATTTCCCTGTACTTATTCTTAATCTCCTGCATGCTCGTAGTTTTTTCTAACTCCAGTAACTTCCTTGCTTTATCTATCTCTTCAAAACTTATTAATTTTTTCATTGTATTTCTGCTTAATATATTTTAAAAAAATATTATCTGTAATTTAAAAAACAAATTTTGTTTAGATTTAAATACCAGGAATTTAATTAAAAATTTAAAAAACATTTCTGACAATTCAAACCATAAATAAATATCATATCTCAGATATATTCCAGATGATTTTACATTTAATGCCAGGATGCTTAATTCATTAACTTTGTAACAGCAATCTCTGCTGCATTGCTAAACTGATAAGCAATTGGTGACGCAGTTAGAGCAGGATGCGTCCCTATCTGGAAAGTAGCTATGCTGCTTGCCCTCATTCTCTCATGAATGCAACCACTGATTAAATTTACCAGTTCTCCTCCTGATTTTGCCCCTATTAGTTCACCGCCTAGCAATATACCCGAGCCTTTCCCAAATATCAAACTTACCTTTAGGTTGCTGCTCTCAGGCATGCATCCGGGATGACAATTTGGAGCCTCTGAAGTTCCAACTACCACATCATAACCATTCTTCTCAGCTTCAGCTACGGACATCCCTGCTCTTGAGAAAGTAGTTCCACCGATAAGAGTTGAAAAAGCTCCAATTACTCCCTCATTAACTCTATTAATTTTATATAAATTAGCTCCTGCTATTCTTGCTTCATTAGCCGCTATGGATGCAAGCATCAAATTAGAGGGCCTTTTGTCAAAGAAAGAAAATTTTTCACAACAATCACCGCATGAAAAAATATCCTCTTCGCTTGTCTGCATATACCTGTTAACTTCAATTGCTCCCCTCTGGTTGACTTTTATTCCCGACTCCTGGGCAACTTTTGAATTAGCCCTGGCTCCTATTCCAATAAGTACAACATCAGCTTCTATAGTTTGCCCGCTTCCTAATTTAACACCCTTTGCTGTTTCATCCCCGACAATAGCCTCTACTTTCTCATTGGTAAGTACCCTTATACCATTTTTCTTCATCAATTCTTCTGCATAAGAGCATAACATCTCATCAAATGTTGCCATCAGGCAATGAGGCAACATTTCTACAATAGAAATATTTATATCCCTATTTTTACGGCATTCATCAGCAAATTCCATTCCTATAAAGCCACCGCCAATAATAACCATATTCTTTGATTTATTTATTTTTTCCTGCAGAGATGTAAGGTAGCCTATATCCTTTTTAATCACAAAGGTATTTTCTTTCCCGGCTCCCTCAATAGGCGGTACCATTGGCTCCGAGCCAGTTGCTATTATTAATTTGTCATACTTTACGTCTTCACTCCCCTCAATTTTGAGAATCTTTTTATCTGTTTCTATTCTTTTTGCTTCTCCCAGCATAAGGTCTATATTGTTACTTGCAAGTGGCCCATCAGGCATTATATCTTTCTCAGGTGAGCCCAGCGTTCCATAAATATAAGGAATACCACATGGAACCAGAACCTTCTCTTCCTTACGGACCATTAAGATTTTCCTGTCAGCATTAAACCTTCTTGCTGTGATGGCAGCCATTAGTCCGGCCGCACTCCCCCCTATTATTACGATATCGTAGTCTTTAATTTTTAACCTCCCAACTCATTAATTAATAACATTAACAAATCCGGCTAATTATAATATAATATCGCCTGCGTGTAAAATTCCAAATTTCTATCTATTTCCGGTCAAAAGCAGCGAAAATAAAACAATTAGAAAGATACATTATAAGACTATTAGAAGAATGGGTAGTTTAAATTTGAGAGATTAATGAATAATTAAAATGAAAGAAAAGTCTTTTAAAAACTATGTAATTGTCTCCTGTGGGACATTATATCCCGAGCTAAATTACCTTAGAAAAAATAATTTCCTGGATGCCATGGAAATTTTCTATACAAGACCTGGCAGGCATGAAGTACCATTGGAGCTTGAAAGCCAGTTAATAGATAAAATAAACCTTGCTAAAAAAATCTCAGAAAATATTATAGTCGTCTACGGGGGCAGGTACTGCTACACTAATGTAAAAGAGCCAGACAAATCCATTGATGACATAATAAAAAAACAGGGCAAAAATATCAGCAGGATAAACGCCGATTACTGCGTAGATATGTTAGTTAGTAAAGCAGAAAGGGACAAAATAACAGATACTATAGCAAAAGGAGAAAAGATATTATGGCTTACTCCAGGGTGGATAATATACAGAGAAGATGTATTTCAGGGTTGCGACAGAGTGAGGGCAAATGAAAGTTTCCCAAAGCATAAAGGTGGAGCTGTCTTGCTTGATGGTATAGGGTTCTGGGAAGAATACGTCAGAGAATACCCGGAAAAAATCCTGGAACTCTCTGACTGGATGGGTATTGAAATCCGCCCTTATGAAATTTCCCTTGAACGCTTTAAAAATCTTCTGTTAGAAAAGGTAAAATAGAGTTGATATTGAATCCAAGCAATAAAAATTATAAAAGAGCATCTGAATTTGATATAAACAAAATAGAATTATTAATATCTAAACTGCTGGATCAAAACAATGAATATATCAGAAAAAACAAAATTTTGTTTGATAAGATAAAAAAAATCAGCAATAGAGAGGTAGCGAATGAGCTTAAGATAGCCATAAAACTATCAGAAGAAGTAAACAGACAGATAGAATCAGCAAACAAAAAAATAAGAGAAGTCCATCTTTCGCAAAATCAAAATACATTCACAAAAGAAAAAACCGGTTTAGAATCGGTGCAAAAAGAAGAGGAATATAAAATAGAAAGTTTTAACTTTAAAAAGATCGGTATCATCAGAACTCCTTATATCAATGATGCGCCATATCAACCTGTAAATGAAGACAGGGGAATTTTCTACATAGAAGTTGACCCTAAATATAAAGAAGGCCTTAACAAGCTTTCAAAATTTAACTATATATATGTAATATACTATATACACCTGATAAAAAAGAAATTATCAATGACTTTATCTACACCATGGACTAATAATATAAGAGTAGGCGTATTTGCAAGCAGGTCGCCAGTTCGCCCGAATCTTATTGGGCTTAGCGTTGTTCGTATAAAAAAAATTAAAAAGAACAGGATTTTTACATCAGGTTTGGATGTATTTGATGGGACACCACTAATTGACTTAAAACCATACGTAAAGGACCTTGATTCCAAACCGGATGCTAACTATGGCTGGATAGCAGATATAGATGATTATGAACACCTGCTTTTACACATCAAAGGAATTCCTCATAATTATTGAAATCTACAGTCAATAATTTATCCAGCCTCTTTAACGGCATTTCATTGAAAAATCTTTAATTATACAGATTAGCTTATATTTTGCTTTATATATCCAGTACCAGACCTACTTTTATAGAAATAAAATTATCTTTATATAATTCTTTAAAAACCATTTCGGCATCATCCCCTGTGCAATGAGTGGGACCAACGCTCTTTACTCCTAGTTTTATAAACTCTTCTGCCGTAGATCTTATTTCTTCAATCTTTTTATCAAGCAGGTGAAATCCGCCAAAAACCATGTTTACTTCCATCCCTGGAAAGTTTTCTCTAACCTTATTTATAATTTTTACAATACCCGGATGAGAACAGCCCGTAATTATTGTTAGCTTTTCACCTTTTTTTATAACCACTGCCTGCTCGCCAATATATTTTCTTTTATACTCCCCTGCTATTTCTCCGGTTATAAAAATATCCTTTTCAATTTCAGTAAATCCATCTACCTCTATGAGCTCCCCTTTTAATTTCCTGACTTTCTTCTTAAACCCCTCGCTAAAACCAGGGCACGCATAAACCTTAAGTCCTTCCTTATTTTTTAAAAGGTTCCACAGGCCCCCTGTATGGTCCCAGTGGTCATGAGAAATCACCACTGTATTTATTCTCTCCATATCCACCTGTAATTTTTTCATATTACCTAAAAGCCAGCGCCCGCTTTCCCCTGTATCAAATATTATCCTATCGTCAATTAATAATGATAATCCCCATCCAACACGCAGGTTCCTGGCTATCGAATCTTTGTCATAAAGAATTTGCACTTTCATTTTTTTATCCTTTATAAATTTAATATGCTTCTATTAAAATAGGCTCTTTGCTGTCCCTTACCGGTAATTTACTTTCATTAAGTCTGACATTGAAATTACCCATCTTTAATTTTTTGCCTCTGGAATCACCGCAAATAATATATTGCTTTTTTAAGTTTAAATTTTTTAAAATAGTTTTACAAGAACTATAGCCACTTATCAGGTCAATACCCTTTCTGGTTAAAACAAAAACAGGTATTTTTCTCGAAAGCTGAATTACTGCCTTTTCTCCTATTATTTTTCTTACCTTATCTGACGCACAGCTCCATACGATATCAGCATATTCACCTATCTTATTAACACTATCTCTGTATAATCCTGTAGTGCAGACAGCAAGCGATGTTATAGATATTTTTAAGTCATTTTCTAACTTTCCAGGAATATCGGCCGAACCATCCATTGAAGCATTAACTGTAACTGCTATATTTTTATATCCAAGAGAAGCAGCCTTTTCTATACCTTTTCCCTGGTCGATTCTGGCATCAGAGAAGACTACATATGAACCTTCTTTCTCAAGTTTTTCCATTACTTCCCTTATGGGAGAGGTATAAAAAATTCCATTCATGCGTGCCCCAATCCCCTGAACGATATCAGGATTATCCACAATCACTGTCCCCGCACCATCGCAAACCACCACAGCTGCATCTATGAGCTTCTTTTTTAAAGCATACATTAAAATTTCAGAAGCCCCGTATGGTATCGATATATTCTTACTGAACAACTGACGATTTTTCTTGAAGTGACCGTACCTGGCTATCTTTGATTCTACTGCCTTCTTTATAGCTTCCTTAATCAGGTATGGATTACTTGAGGAATTCAAATCCTTGTATAAAGACCCTGCAAGGGGGCAAAATATCATGTAAGGTTCTGTAACTTGTATAACACTACCGTTTGATATAACTACATATGAAGAATAAAATCTTATAATGTGTATGTCGCTAAAATTCTTATCATCACTGCACTTACTGATATATTCTATTATATATTTTATATCTTTTTCTCTCTTAAATAATTCCTTAATTTCAGCATTCATTATCTAAATTTCCCCCTATGTTATTTCACTTTTAAAGCTATGATTGCTTTTCTAAATCCTTTTTTAGATTTTCCCATATATTACGAACAGCTTCTATAACTCTACTATTTGAGTATTCCACAACTGTCTTGCCATTTACAACTGATTCTACTACTGATTTATCAAAAACTACCCTGCCGAGAATCCCGATATTTTTATTAATTAACCAGTTTTCTATCTTAGTTGTTATATCGTAATTTAAATCATACTTATTTATTATTGCTTTTGCCGGAATATTAAAATGACTGGTAACATCAACTACCCTTTCTGCATCATGCAATCCCGACAATGTTGGTTCAATTACAATTACCGCACAATCTACTCCTGTAATAGAAGCAATTACCGGACAGCCTATTCCGGGAGAGCCGTCTATAATAACCCACTGGAAATTTCTTTCTTCGGCAATTTCTTTTGCTTTTTGTCTTACAAGTGTTACAAGCTTTCCCGAGTTTTCTTCAGCAACACCGAGTCTTGCATGCACCAGGGGACCGAATCTTGTATCCGATATAAACCAGCTGCCAGAAACATTTTCCCTCATCTCTATAGCATTTACGGGGCAGACCCTGCTACAAAAAGAACATCCTTCACAGGAAATAGTGTCAATGGTAAAGTCATCCCTTATTGCGTCAAACCTGCATATATCCCTGCATATACCACAATCTATGCATTTTTCTTTATCGGTAAAAGCAGTAACGCCACTTTTAAAAATATGTGATTCTTTTATTTCATGCTCCAGCAGTAAATGTAAATCTGCCGCATCTACATCACAGTCTGCCATAACTTTATCTTCCGCCAGCCCGGCGAAAGCCCCGGCGATAACAGTCTTGCCTGTACCGCCTTTCCCACTTATAATAACAATTTGTTTGACTCTCTTATTTTCTGCCATTTCTTATTATTATCCTCACCAATCTTTTCAAGTTGTGGAACTCTTAATTTTTTCTGTTTCCTCATATAATCGCCTGAATTTACTCCTGTATTCAGGCAAAGATTCTATAATAGCTTCTCCTCTTGAATAAGCTTCGGCTATTCTTCTATCAAATGGTATTCTCATAAGTACAGGTATATTTTCTTTTTCGCAGTATTTATCTATCCTGCTGTCACCTAAATCTGAGCGGTTAATTATAACACCTGATGGAATATCTAGCTTCCTTACCACTTCCACCGCCAGTGTAAGGTCATTTAAACCAAATGGTGTTGGTTCGGTAACAAGAATTACAAAGTCGGTGTCTTTTATTGCAGTTATTAACGGGCAGGAAGTTCCGGGAGGAGCATCAATAATCACATCAATTTTTTTATCAATATGTTTCTTGACTTCCCTTATAACAGGGGGAGACATCATCATCCCTATATTAAGCTTGCCATGTACGAATTTAATCCCGTTTCTCGCGCCGGACTCTACAATGCCAATTTCCTTATCTTTTTCATATATGGCTTTCTCCGGACAAAAAAAAGTGCAGGAACCACATCCATGGCATAATTCTGGGAAAATAAGAACTTCTTTATTAACTACAGTAATTGCATTGAATTCACAAACTTCCTGGCAGACTCCGCAGGCAGTGCACTTATCCTTATAGACCTCTGGAACAGGAATAAAAACAGCTTTCTTTTCATGGAAAGCCGGTTTTATAAAAATATGACAGTTTGGTTCCTCAACATCGCAATCTAATAATTGAACATCACCTAATGATAAAGCCAGATTAACAGCTACAGTTGTCTTGCCTGTACCGCCCTTACCGCTGGCAACCGATATTATCACTCCAACTCCCTCTTCTGTTAATTGTTCTTACCTATTCTATCCCAAAATGTTATTCGACATCAGGGTTACTATTATTCTCATATCCTCTATTTTTAAATCTTTCTATCACATCATTTACACTACCAGTAGCTCCTGAATAAATTCTTATAGCCGCTGCAGATAAAACTCTGAATGCATTTGGTCCGATATTACCTGAAATTACTACTTTTACACCCATCTCGACGATATTCCTGGATGCCTGAACACCTGCACCTCCGCGCGCAATTAAGCTCTCATTTTTAATAGCTTCGAAGCTTCCGTTATCAGTGTCATATATAATATAATAAGGGCACCTTGCAAATCTTGAATCAACCTCAGATTGTAAATTATCACCGCTTGAAGAAATAGCAATTTTCATTTAATCTCTCCATTCAAAAGTTACTTTACATAAAAAATTATTTAAAGACAACCAATCTCTTGCCGCACTCCGGGCACCTTATCTTGCTTAACCTGTAATCCTGAGACTTCCCCTTTATACCTTCTCTCTTAATGTGATAATGATATGCACCACTGGTACATCTTTTCTTTATAATGTTTTTATCACAGATATAATTACCGCCTTCGAACTTCAACGCTTTCCCCTCAACGATAGCTGTGATAATCTTTTTTCTGGCAGATTTTAATAATCTCTGAAAGGTTGACCTTGATATACCCATTTCCATAGCGGCTTCTCTTTGCTCCAGATCCTGCCTGTCTTTTAAGTTAAAGGCTTCAATTTCTTCCAGGGTCAATATCATCTCATTTATTTTTCCCAGCGAAACACCCTGCGGCTTATAATAAACATACAGTGGTAGAGTATTCACTATCTTGTCCAGCGCCGGTCTTGCTGCCATATCTACCCCCTGGTCATTTTAGCCCCGCACTTGGGACAGGTCATCTCATAGCATGGAACTCCTGCTTTATGTTCGACTTTGGTGCCACAATCAGGGCATACGCACATCCCACCGGATCCTGCTCCCTGGCCACCCATTCTTCCTCTTCCACCACCACGGCCCAATCCTCTGCCTGTACCGGAACCCTGGCCCAGAGGTCCTGTTCCATCTCGTCCTGGCATATATATCACTCCTTATCCATATAATTAAAAAAATAAATATAAAACTTATTAATCTATCAATCTCAAAAAAATATCATTATTCCCGGTTACTACTACGAAATTATATTCATAGAACCTCTCAAATCAAGACAAAACTTTACATTTTCCTACCGCAACAGTAAACTCTGGAACATCTTAGCTCTCTGTCCTAAAATAATATTCTATATCATCATGGGCAGCGTGCTCTATTTCTCCGGAACTCAACAATTTATTAACAATTTTAATCACTTCATTAAGATTAAGGCCGAGCGAAGAAGCTATATCCTTTATTTCCATTGGCCTTCTTCCGAGTACCTCTATTATTTCCTTTTCAATTTCGATTAAACTACTGCTATATTTTTTACGACTGACATCTTCTATTAACAGAGCTTTATTCCCAATAATATCCTTTATTTCCTTCAATCTTTCTGGTTCTGGTACCTCTGCATAATACCTGCCGGAAAACTTGTCCAGAGACCTGACCGGCGTATTGAGGTGCACCTTTTTAACACTTTTACCCAGGCTATCTACTATCCCCTTAAAAATATGTGCTGAGCTCAGATCATCGTTTATACCTTTCATAACCATGATCTCAAGCCATATATCTCCGCTAAAATTGTTTATTAGGTTCAGTAAACCTGACATATTCCTGTCAAAATCAACTTCTCTCGCAGGTCTGTTTATCTTTTTAAGCATCCGGTCATTAGGTGCATCTATGGATACCTTAATTAAGTCAGACTCTTTAATATCATCAACAACGCCACTAAAACCGAGTGTACCTCCGCTCGTAAGTACTGCCGTGGGAACACTGGAATTTTCTTTTACAATTTTGATAAGCTTGCCGATATCACTATTTAAAGTCGGCTCTCCCGAGCCTGAAAAGGTAATGTAATCAAGGTAAGGACAATTCTTTATTCTCTTTTTTAGCTCTGACTCAAATTCCTTAAAATTGACATCAACATACTTTTTCCTCTCTATAGTCTTATGCGTAGTTCTGCCAAGCTGGCAATATATGCAGTCATAAACACATACCTTAAGCGGAATTAAATCAATACCAAGAGAATAACCAAATCTTCTTGATAATACAGGCCCGTAAAACATTTAACTCTTACCCCTTTAATATAAAAAATAAATAATCTTTAATAATTACTAGAAATTAGCTCAATGCTATAATTTTATCCGAAATATCATTAAATGCTTTACTTGCAGCTGTGCTATCTTTTAGCTCCTTCATATAGATTCTGCCTTCATCACTTAAACTCATCAGTTCGTTATCATATGGAATTGTACCCAGAAATTCGACATTCATCTCCGTGGCAATCTCCTGCCCTCCTCCGGTTTTAAAAATATCTATCCTCGCCCCGCAATGCGGGCAGGTAAACCCGGAAATATTTTCTATAACCCCTATAAAAGGTATATTTAATTGCTGCGCAAATCTTATGCTTTTTCTCGCATCCAGAGTCGCTACACTCTGAGGTGTTGTAACTACAATCCCGCCGTTAAGCCCCGGTACCAGTTGTGCTACACTGAGGGGCTCATCCCCCGTTCCAGGAGGTGAATCTATTATCATATAATCAATATCGCCCCAGTTAACATCGCTTAAAAACTGCCTTATTAATTTCATCTTTAGCGGACCTCTCCAGATAACCGGGCTGTCCTCTTTCTCTAAAATAGAAGCGGTACTTACCACCTTCATATTTTCAAAAGCTTTAATAGGTTCTATTTTTTTGTTTTTACTTAAAAGTTTCTCTTTTTCCAGACCCATTATCTTTATTATATTCGGCCCATGAATATCTACATCAAGAAGTCCTACTTTATAACCTTTAGTCATAATGCTATATGCAAGATTCACAGAAATTGTTGTCTTCCCGACTCCGCCTTTCCCGCTAAAAACCATAAATTTATTCTTTACGCCCGCCATATTTTCAGCAATAGATTCATCTTTTAATCCATCATTCATTTATTCACATCCTCTAAAAAATTATTTTTCCTTTTCCTGTTTCTTTGATAGCTCGTCTATTCTTGCCCTTATGTCATCCAGTTGTTGTTGTAAAGCATCAGCTTGCCTTTCAAGCAACTCCTTTTCCTGACCTGGCTCAATATCCGGGGCAAATGGATATCCTTCTGCACCTCCCCATGCAGGCCAGTTTACATTATATCTATACCAGCCGGGAAAACCAGCACCATAATGATATCCTTTATATCCACGGGCACCAAAACCGCCTCTGAATCCTCCACCAAATCCTGCATGCCTTATCCCGTAAGGATTCATATAGCCGGGAGCGGAATAGCCCGGGCAATACCCTGTGCCTCTTCCAGTCATTGGTCCCATTCCATCAGGTCCCGTACCGTCTCCACCTGGCATTTGGATCCCTCCTTTGCATTAAATTTCTCCGGGCTTTATATAAAATTAATTATGGTCATAAGCCCAAAATTATTCTATTTAACATATAGTTATAAGTCAAGAACCAAAAAAGCCTGATTAACAGGCAGGAGGTACACACTGCCGGAATTTTTTAATTATCTATTAATTACCATTCCTTTACAAAATTCACAACTTCAGTAAGGCCGGCTTCTTCGATAAACTTCTTTATATTATTTCCTTTTATCACAAATTCAGGAGAAATTTCACTTAGCGGAATTAAAACGAAGTTCCTCTCCTCTATTCCAGGATGAGGTATATTTAGAAAATCGGAGTTTATAAACATTTCTCCATAATACAACAAATCTATATCTATGACTCTCGGACCATATCTTTTATCCTTCTTGCCTCCAAAACTATATTCGATTCCTTTAAGATATCCCAGCATCTCAAAAGGATTGGCATTCCTGCCTGCTTCTGCTTTCAGGACAATATTATAAAAGTAATTTTGGTCGGTTTGATACATGGGTTCTGTCTCATATATGGATGATACTTTAAGCACATTTATGTATGGGCTCCTGTTTATTAAATCAACTGCTTTCCTTAAATTATTTTCCCTATCCCCGATATTTGAACCAAGAGACATGTAAACATAAACTTTTCTATTTATATTACTTTCTGAAATACCTTTATCCTGACTTTTCAAATCATCTCTTCTTAAAGTATACTCTACACCCACAGATTCAATGTCTTCCTTTATGGGCGGGGATGTTTTCTCTATTTTTACTGACACCTTTTCAATTAAGTCCGACATTTCTAAGATTTTATTAGCCAGAACCTGTGACAAAGACTCAAGCAGATTAAACCTCCGGTTATCATTTATATCCTTTAAAATTTTTATAACATTTGAATAGTTAACAGTGTCTTCAAGACTATCACTATTCAAAAAGTTACCTCTACCAAAAAAAATATCGACATTGAAAAGAAAATTTTGACCATTTCTCTTCTCGCTATCCCTTACCCCATGGTAACCGAACAAATTAAGATTTTTTATTACTATCTTAAACATTTTAAAAATAAAGATGATAAAAAATTAAGCAGAAACCATTTTATTTAATTTTAGAATCCATTGACTACTTCTCTTGCAACTTTTACTGCTCTAACAGTTTCTTTAACATCATGCACTCTTAAAATATCCACCCCATTTATAGCTGCGTAAACTGCCAGCGCAAGGCTGCCTTCCAGCCTCTCCTCAACCGGTAAATCAAGTATACTTCCTATCAGAGATTTCCTTGATGCTCCCATCAATACAGGATATCCCAGCATTCTGAATTCTTTAATTTTATTTATTATTTCCAGGTTATGTTTTAGTGTCTTACCAAAACCTATACCCGGGTCCACTATTATTTTATCCTTTTTTATCCCTGAATTAACAGCAATTGCAGCTTTCCCCTCCAGATAATAATAGATTTCACCTACTACATCTTCATAAACTGGATTATTCTGCATATTTTCAGGGGTCCCCTTAATATGCATTATAACCAGAGAAACATTTCTTTCTGAAACTATTTTTGCCATTTCCTCATCTGCAGAAAGACCGCTTATATCATTTATAATATGCGCTCCTGCATCTATTGCTCTCCCGGCAACTCTTGAGTGGCAGGTGTCTGCAGATATTAAAATCTCATAATTGCTTTTTATATACTCTATCACTGGTATTATTCTTTCTATCTCTTCTTCAGGACTTACCGGAAGGGAACCCGGCCTTGTCGACATACCTCCAACATCAATTATGTCAGCTCCTTCACTTACTATAGCATCAGCCCTCATGTATGCCTTATCTTTCTCAAAATAATATCCCCCGTCATAAAAAGAATCGGGTGTGACATTCAGCACACCCATTATTAATGTATGCTTATCCAGGTCAAACCTTTTCTTATCAATTATTAATTGTCTCCCTTTTTCCAAACTGCATAGCCTGTCCATATAATTTTTTAAATCAACTGACAGCTCCTTAAGCCCAAAAGGTTGCCCGTCAATCTTATCAATAAGGCTTTTAATGCTTTCTGCATTGCCCTGGATAATAACATCTGTTTTCCCTTTCCCACCTAGAAGAGTATCTGCGGAAGTGATAACGTCCCCGCCTCTGGCGAGCATCTCCTGTTTTAATATATTTGCAGCAGGATGACTTAAATCACTGATTTTTATAGAAAGCGGGAATATTTTTCTTACCATTATGCCACAGCCTGGAGACGTTGAACCAATCTTTTCGCATTCCTTCATGCCTTCACGCTGGTTTTTTATACTTAGTGACCTTATTTTAAAATTCATATATTATTTCTTCTGGCTTATAAGTGACATTGCTTCTGCTCTTGAAGCCGGGTTATTCCTGAATATACCTCTTACCGCAGAAGTTATGGTCAAAGCACCGGGTTTCTTCACCCCTCTCATGCTCATACATAAATGTTCGGCTTCCACTATAACCAGAACTCCCCTCGGCTTAATCTTTTTTACTATTGTATCAGCTAATATTGTCGTCAGCCTTTCCTGGATTTGAAGCCTTTTAGCCACTACATCCAGTGCGCGAACAAGTTTGCTCAGACCGATAATCTTTCCACTTTCATTTGGAATATAAGCTATATGCGCTCTACCCACAAAAGGAACCATGTGATGTTCGCAAACTGAATAGAAAGGAATATCTTTAACCAGGATTATTTCATCATGATTTTCATCAAACTCGGGGCCAAGTTCATCGCCGGGTTCTTTCCCGATGCCGCTGAATATTTCCTCATACATATCTGCGACTCTTTCCGGCGTTCTTTTTAACCCTCCTCTATTTAGATCTTCCCCGATACCCTTAAGTATTAGTTTTACTCCCTCTTCTATCATTTTTTTGTCCAAAATAAAACTCCTATCTTAAAATAAATCGACTCTTAAATATCTCAAATAAATTATACCGTAAATAAAAAGTGATTAAATTATTATTCAAAAAAAATTTTTATAAACCATAATAATTCCGCAGTCACTTTTTTTATGAATTCATTAATTTAAAAAAGGAATTATATCCAGATTCCCTTAAATAATAGTAGAAACTTTTTTAGAAAAGCACCATCTCTGAATTATTCAAATAGATTTCAGATAAAAGTCTTTCCGGCTACTTTTTTCCGGCTGTCTTAACAGGTTTCTTATTTGTATTTCTTACTGCTTTCCCTTTTATATCCGAAACCACGCTATCATAATCTTTTATTTGCTCTAACCTCTTTGCCTTTTTGCTTTCTACCTTCGATAATATCTTAAATATTTCTTCCCTTGTCAGAGTCTCCCTTTTTATCAACTCGTCAGCAAGAATACCAAGTATGATTTTATTTTCCGTAAGAATTTTCTTTGCCCTCTCATAGCAGTCCATAATTATTCTACGCACCTCTTCATCTATCTCTGAAGCTATCTCATTGCTATAATGCGGTCTTGAAGCAATCTCTTTTCCAAGGAATACTTCATCTTCCTCTCCTTTAAAAGTAACGGGGCCAAGCTTTTCACTCATACCATATTCGGTGATCATCTTACGCGTAATTTTCGTAGCTCTTTCCAGGTCATCCTGAGCACCGGATGTTATATCATTAAAATTCATTTCCTCGCTTACCCTGCCTCCGAGAAGTTGTGTGATATTATCTATAAGTTCTTTCTTTGATTTTAAAAATCTATCTTCTTCCGGCAGGGTAATAACATAGCCAAGTGCCCTGCCTCTGGATATAATAGATATTTTATGTATCGGGTCAGTATGGGGTAGAACATACGAAAGTATCGCATGGCCACCCTCATGGTATGCTATTATTCTCTTTTCTTCCTCTGATATAATTCTTGTTTTTTTCTCAGGACCGGCTATTACTCTTTCTACTGCTTCTTCTATTTCGAACATGGATATCTTTTTCTTACCATGCCTTGCTGCCAGCAATGAAGCTTCATTAAAAAGATTGGCAAGGTCGGCACCTGTAAATCCAGGTGTTTCTTTAGCTATAGTTTTTATGTTAACCCCTTTATCAAGCGGCTTTCCTCTCGCATGTATTTTAAGTATCCCCTCCCTGCCTATTAAGTCAGGCCTATCCACAACAATCTGCCTGTCAAACCTTCCGGGTCTGAGCAGAGCAGGGTCAAGTATGTCAGGCCTATTGGTGGCAGCAATCAATATAACGGTACTATCTATGTCAAACCCATCCATTTCGACAAGCAGCTGATTCAAAGTCTGCTCTCTCTCATCATGTCCTCCACCCAGTCCTGCTCCTCTGTGTCTTCCTACAGCATCGATTTCATCCATAAAGACTATAGATGGCTGATTTGCCTTCGCCTGATTAAAGAGGTCTCTCACCCTTGATGCGCCAACACCGACAAACATCTCGACAAATTCAGAACCGCTTATACTGTAAAAAGGCACACCGGCTTCTCCGGCAACTGCTCTCGCAAGAAGTGTTTTTCCTGTTCCAGGCGGTCCGTATAACAGAACGCCCTTCGGGATTTTTGCACCCATAGCCTTGAATTTATTTGGATTCTCCAGGAATTCCTCGATCTCTCTTAACTCTTCCACAGCCTCGTCTACTCCTGCGACATCTTTAAAAGTTACTCTTTTCTTACCCTTACCCACAAGCCTTGCCTTACTTTTGCCAAACTGCAGTACCTTGGAACCACCGCCCTGAAGCTGGTTCATCATAAAGAAAATCAAACCAAACATTATTATAAATGGTATCGCGCTTACAAGAATCTGAATCCAGATTGACTGGTTCTGATTATCCACCTTAAAAGGTAAATCGTTATCCAGAAGCAACTGGGTAACATCGTAATCTCCTAAAAATGAGACCGTAAACCTCGTGCCGTCCTTTAGCTCACCCTCTATTTCCTTATCTTCTCCTTTTATTACCATTGGCGTTGATGTACTTATCTCGTCAGACTCTATTGCTTCAACAAATTCATCCAGATTGAATTCCTTAACAGGTGCTGAAAGGAAGAGGGGGTTTCTTAGAATCAAAAAAACCACCACTACAAGCAGCACCAGTAAAGCTATATTCTTTAATGTTCTTTTATTAAATCCTTCATTTTTCTTCAAATTTTATAACAACTCCTTTTTTTCTTATGTCTTTTAGATAATAGTATAATTACTATTCATTTTCAATATACCCAATAAAAGGTAAATTTCTATATTTCTCTGCAAAATCGAGACCATATCCTACCACAAACTTATTAGGGATATCAAATCCTTTATACTTTATTTTATTTACTGTCTTTCTCGGAACATCTTTATCCAGAAGTGCACATACTTCCATATTTTTCGGGTTCCTTGCCTTTAAATTCTTTACCAGATAATTTAACGTTCTTCCTGAATCTACTATATCTTCCATGATAATTACATCTCTATTTTCAATACTACATTCAAGATCTTTAGTTATCCTCACAATTCCAGAGCTAACTTTCGAATTTCCATAACTCGATACAGCCATGAAATCAAAAGTAACCGGAACCTTTATCTCCCTGCAAATATCAGCAACAAATATAAAAGAGCCTCTCAGGACAGATATCAAAACAGGATTCTTATCCTTATAATCTCTTGTAATTTCCCGCCCCAATTCCTTAACTCTACTGGCAAGCTTTTTTTTATCAATAAGAACTCTTATCTTGCTATCGCCACATTCATACACCTTCTCGCCATTTATTTTTTTTAGTTTATACACTTTTATTTACCTCTATTAATATAGAATATATTTTTTTATTAAATCATATTAAAATTAATTTTAAAATAATTTTAGGTGTAAAACCTCAACAGTACTGGCGGTCACCTTTACTCTGTCGTCAATCCTGCAGCCTCCCACCCAGATTATTTTTTCCCTGTCTATAAATACCGGGATTGAGCCCCTTAAATGAACTGGAATTTTATTATCGACAAAAAAATCCTGTAACTTCTTTTCCCTATTCATGCCGAGAGGATAGAACTTATCTCCATCTTCACGGCTCTTTATAATAATGGGGGGTTTTATTTTACTGTAATCCATAAAAGCTTCATTATCCCTGATATTATTTAATTTCATCTTATCGGCATCATATTTTAAAAGACCTGCGGACAACGTAAGATTATATTCCTCCAGCTTTATGCTAGCGCCGATTTTTACTGTTATTCTTTTATTCTCACTTTTTTCTTCTATGCTGTCTTTACTAAAAAATTTTTTAAACTCATCAGGCAGCAATTTTAGATAGCCGGTATTAAAAAAATATAAACAGCTCCCTATCTTCAAAACCCTTAGATTTCCTGAAGGTTGAACAGACTTGCTTTCTCCCCCTGATACACAAATTTTTAGAATATCCTCTATATTCTTAAAACTTATATCTTCAAGGTCTCCATTTACCATTTCTATAATAGACATTACAACTCTTCTCTGGATTGCCAGGCTCTCTTTATTCAATTCTGGAACAGGTATTTTCACAAGTACGGTATTTTTGTTATCGCTATCTTTTTTTATGGAAGCAATTTCTTTAATCCTGCGGGAAGAATATTCATTCAGGAAGTCGTCTTCACCTTTTAAAATAAATAATGACCTTAATAAACTCTTCTTAAAAGAACCGCCAAAATACTTTTCTATAAAAGGAATCAAAATATTTCTTATCCTGTTCCTGAAATATATATTCTCAACATTTGTACTATCCACGCAATAAGATATCTTTCTTTTAGCGAGATACGAAACGATATCTTCCCTCGATATGTCAATAAGTGGTCTAATAAATTTAGAGGCTACCGGTTTAATACCCGAAAGACCTCTGGTGCCTGCTCCTCTTAAAAGATGCATGAGGAAAGTTTCTATATTGTCATCAGCATTATGGCCTGTGGCGATTTTATCAATATTATTTTCCCCTGAAATTTCCATTAGCTTCTCTATCCTTAACTCTCTTGCGCCTTTTTCAAAAGAAATCCTGTTTAATTTGCACCATTTTTCAACATCTATTTTTTGTTTGAACAACTTAATGCCCAATTTTTTATACATTTTTTCCACAAACAGCGCATCTTTAGTTGATTCGCCACCCCTGGTCATATGGTCAAGGCAGAAACCAAAAAGAGTCAAATCCAAAACTGGCCTTAAAAGGTAAAAAAAGTAAGTTAAAAATGTAGAATCCGGGCCCCCTGAAACGGAGATCAATATTCTCTCACCCCTGCTAAACATATTATTGGATTCTACCGTTTTTAGAACTCTCAGAATAACCTCATCTTCTAAAAAATCCCGGTCTTTGAAATCTTTAATTTTAAAGTTCATTTTATCCTGTCCATGAACTTAATATTACCAGTTATCTGTCAGATACTATCATAGGTTAAATTTAATCTTTCTATACTGTTTGCCATACCACTCTTGCTATCAACATCCATTATAACCGCATTGATAATATATCCTTCATCAGAAACAGTAAATTTCTGGGGCATCATGGTCGTAAATCTCTTTATGATGTTTTCTTTTTTTACACCAATAACTGAATTACGCGGGCCAACCATACCAACATCAGTAATATATGCAGTTCCGCCCGGAAGTATCCTTTCATCAGCAGTCTGAACGTGTGTATGGGTACCCAGAACCGCGCTTACTCTTCCATCAAGATACCAACCCATGGCGATTTTTTCAGAAGTTACCTCTGCATGAAAATCCACTATTATCACAGGAGTCTCTTCCCTAATATGACTTAATATTTTATCGGCACACCTGAAAGGGCAATCAAAATAATCCAGGAACACTCTACCGCACATATTTAAGACACCAATTTTATTGTTATTCTTATCAGACGCAATATAGTAACCTTTACCTGGAGTTGATGGTGGATAATTTGCAGGCTTTAAAAGACGTGGCTCCTGCTGTATATATTCATATATTTCGCTTTTCTTATAAATATGATTGCCTGAAGTAATTACATCTATGCCCATATCAAGTAGTGTTTTGCTGATTGCCGGTGTAATTCCTATCCCTCCTGCTGAATTTTCCCCATTGGCTATAACAAAACTTATATTATTCCCATCCACAATTGACTGCAGTTTGCTCTTTAAAATTTCCCTTCCCGGTTTTCCAAAAATATCTCCTAAAAATAATACTCTCAATTTATGCCTTTCTAACTCTAATTTTGTAAAATCTTTTTTTATTTTTTTTAAACTTATCTTTATGTGTGCAGGTTTGCTTCTTTAAAAAAGCCCTCATCTTCAACAGTGTCTAATCCCAGAAAACTATCTTCCAGTCCCCGTCTTCCTTTCTGATAAGCGAGACGTCAATGTTATCAAAAACCTTTTCCTCTCCATCATAAGAATCAGTGATGTCTATATTAACTATTGCTATATTATTATTAACCTCCACGCGATTAATATCTATTGAAACTATATCAGTAACATCTTTGAACTCATCGGTAAAATCCTCAGCGTTGCCCCTGTCTTTATCTTCATCGCTTAAATACTCGTATGCCTGTTCATAATTCTTAGCTATAAGTAAATTAAAAAATTCATCCACTGTCTCTATAGCCCTATCCATGTCATCGTCTACAAAAATTTTATCTCTGAAGTAATCTTTTATTTCAGGAATGACACTACATGAACAAATATTCAGGCACAAAAAAAGAGACACTGCCACCAGAATAATATTTCTTATGATAAATTTATATTTTTTAAATTTTTCTATACAAAAAAAATACGTCATTTAAATTAACTTCCTGAAATCTTATCTTTATAGCTCAATCAAATAAAATTCATAGATATATCTAAAAAACATAGTTAAATTATAGTTTAAAATTAAATTTAATAAAAATATTAAGGTATAAGAAAATCTTCTATGACTTAAATAAAAATTGAAGATATCCAGATACCTGGATATATGATATTAAATATAATGCAGCTGTGTAATATTTTTAGGAGCCGTTTTAACCGTTTATTGTTGAAGATACTGAAGAGCCCGATATTTGGTAGCGGGGATAGGATTTGAACCTATGACCTTCGGGTTATGAGCCCGACG
>CAZKVH010000023.1:0-10504 GCA_964556165.1 uncultured Actinomycetota bacterium
GTGTTAAAATAAGTCATAATCACTATGGGTTTGCTGCTTTCCTCCCTTACTCTGGAAAGATATGTAAAAATGATATCTGTATTTATCCCGTTTTCAAGGGCAATTTTTGAAGTTTCCTGGATAACCGGGCCATCAGCCAGGGGGTCCGAAAATGGGATGCCTACTTCTATTATATCCGCTCCGCTTCTATCAAGCGCTTTAAACAAATCAAGAAAGCCCTCCATGCTGGGGAAGCCACAGGTTATAAATGGAATAAAGGCCTTTCCTTTATTCTTCCTCAAACTCTTAAAAACATTTTCTATTACGCTGTCATTATTCATAAACTCACCTTAAAAAATTACGATTCATCAAAGCCGCCCTTATTTTTTTGATTTTTAGCACCCGGCGCTCACTTTACCTTAATATCCTTATCCCCCCGTCCTGATAGATTTACGACTATTATCTTATCCTTACCTACTTTTGGAGCAATCTTTTCAACATAAGCAAGGGCATGGGCACTCTCATAGGCAGGGATTATACCTTCGAGCTCCGAAAGATTTTTAAACGACTTCAGCGCTTCGCTGTCAAGGGCATAATCATACTTTACCATACCTTTCTCTTTAAAATATGCATGCTCCGGACCAACACCCGGATAATCAAGACCTGCCGAAACCGAATAAGCTTCCTCTATCTGGCCATAATTATCCTGTAATATATAGCTGTATGCGCCATGGAAGACACCTCTTTCGCCATAGCTTAATGTCGCCCCGTGTTTTCCGCTTTTTACTCCTTTTCCCCCTGCTTCAACCCCTATAAGTTCCACAGTGCCGGTATCTTTAAGGAATGGATAAAATATCCCTATGGAATTACTCCCTCCACCGACACACGCCACGATATAATCAGGAAGCCTGCCTTCCGCAGCCAGTATCTGTCTCCTTGTTTCTTTGCCAATAACTACCTGAAAATCCCTGACCATGGTGGGATAAGGATGGGGACCTACGACCGAACCCATGACATAAAAAGTATCATCAACTCTTGATACCCAGTAACGGAGAGCTTCATTTACCGCATCCTTCAGCGTCTTGCTCCCTGAAGAAACTTCTATTACTTCGGCGCCCATAAGCTTAATCCGGTACACATTGGATGACTGCCTTTCTATGTCCTTAGTTCCCATAAAGATTTTACATCCCATACCAAAAAGCGCTGCGGAAGCAGCAGTTGCCACACCGTGCTGTCCCGCACCGGTTTCCGCAATTATAAATTTCTTCCCCATTTTCCGCGCAAGAAGAACCTGGCCTATTGTATTGTTAATCTTATGGGCTCCAAGATGGCAAAGGTCCTCACGTTTCAGGTAAATTTTTGCGCCGCCTAATTTCCGGGTAAGTCTTTCTGCGTAATAAAGTGGGGTCGGCCTTCCTGCATAATTCTTTAAATAATAGGAAAGCTCCTTACGGAAATCCCTGTCATTCTTGTATCTGGAATAATTCTTATCAAGCTCCTCCAGTGCACTCATGAGTATTTCAGGAACATACATACCACCAAACTCCCCGAAATATCCACTCCTGTGCTTATAATTTCCATTCCCCCCGGTATTGCCTTTTACCTTTTTTTTAGAATTATTTTTTTCTTTTTCCATAACCATCAAAAATCTTTTCCCTTTTTATCATTGCCTTACAATTTTAATGAATTCTTCTAACTTTACCGGGTCCTTCTTACCCGGGTAAAGTTCCAGCCGGGATGATGCATCCACGCCGAAAGGTCTGACAGAATCTATTGCCTCCCTTATGTTCCCGGGCTCAAGCCCGCCTGACAGGATAACCGGCATCCTGCTGCTGCAATCCCTTGCAACATTCCAGTCGAAAGTTATTCCGGTTCCGCCGTAAACGTCTTTTTTAAAACTGTCAAGAAGTATAAAATCTGCAAAACGCCGGGCGCTTTCTATCTCTCCTTTCATTTCATTATCATATGAAATATTATCGCTAAAATTCCTATCCCTGCTTTTTATCCTCACTGCTTTTATTATTTTTAGCCCCTCTGATTTATCTTTTAGCTCTTTTAAAAAATCACTATCCTCATCTCCTGAAAGCTGGGTATAATCAAGCCCCAGCTTCACTGAATAATTAAGTATATATTCTATTCCTTCATTTACAAATACCCCTACCTTAAAAATTTTACTTTTTTCTTTAGAGAGCGAATCAACTATGGTTTTTGCCTTATCCAGCCCAATCCTCCTTGGGCTATCCGTTGACAGGATAAATCCCATGGCATCCGCTCCAAGGTCCGATACCATCCTTGCATCTTCCAGATTCGTAATTCCACATATCTTTATCCAGACCATATAAAATTTTCTCCTTTTCTATAGAAACCTTTTTGTCCTTAACTTATCATTCTTATATCAGCTTATTTCTTTTAAGCCCGGTTTCCATACCCTTCAATGTTTCTTCCAGACTTCTTCCAGACATAAAATGCTCCCCTATTAAAAAAGTATTTACGCCTTTTGAGAAAAGGTCCGCTATATATTCAGTGTCCCTGACACCGCTCTCGCAGACCAGAGTTTTACCGGAAAAATCCTGCTTTCTATAACCCAGAAATTCATAAATTGCTTTTCCGTCTACTTTCATATTTTTGAGATTGCGGTTATTTACGCCTATAAGCTTTGCTCCGATATCAAGCGCCTTATCGAACTCCCCTATGGTGTGCGCTTCAACCAGCACGTCCAGACCTATACTGGATGCCAGCGTATAAAGCTTTTTTAATTTATTAAAGCCAAGAATTGAGCTTATCAGTAAAATACAATCAGCGCCAATTTCGGCACTCTGGTAAACCTGGGCTTCATTGAAAATAAAGTCTTTCCTTAAAACCGGCAACCCTGTTTTTTGCTTGACTATGGCTATATCCTCAGGATTCCCTTTAAAATATAGCGATTCCGTAAGAACGGAAATTCCGCTGATAAAACTTTTATATCTGTCATAAAGAACCGCCGTTTTTTCAATATCAAGTTTGCTGTTTATAATGCCCCTGGAAGGGGAAGCCCTTTTTATCTCCGCAATGACGTTTACCCTGGCTCTATCAATTTTTTTTATGAAACGTTCCTTTTCCCCTGAAACTTTTATTCCGTTTCCTTCTTTTCTTGAATCCATCCGCTTACGGCTATACCCGGCTCCTTTTACTTTCCCGAGTTTTTCAATCTCTTTCTTTTTTAATAGCAGGATTTCCTTTAAATACTCCAATTCAATCCCCTTTTTATAACTTATACATGCTTCTTTAAAAGCTTATTTATCCTCCGGCTGTCAGGCCGTTTTTCCATTCGTATATTCAATCAAATTGGCCAATTTACCATAGGCGATGCCGCTTTCAATCGAATACTCTGCAAGCTTAAGGCCTTCCCTCAGATCATCCGCTTTACCCCCTGAAACTATTGCTGCAGCAGCATTGATTAAGGCAGAATCCCTTTTAGGTCCTTTCTCTTTCCCTGTAAGGATACCGGTAAGTATTTTCGCATTATCTTTTGCGTCCCCGCCGGCAAGGTCCGAAACCGTTGATTTTTTAAAACCAAACCCGGAAGGGTCAAAAACGAATTTAGAAATTTTCCCATTTTTTAGCTCTGCTACGATACTTTTGCCTGATACAGAGAACTCATCAAGACCTTCCTCGCTACTTACTACATAAGCCCTTTTCACACCAAGATTCTTCAGGGCATCTGCCATTATGTCAATTAATTTCTCATCAAATACTCCCAGGACACGCCCATTTGCAAGCGCCGGATTCGTAATGGGGCCAAGGATATTAAAAACGGTTCTAATACCCATATCCTTTCTCGCCTTTGCAACAAATTTCATAGCCCTGTGAGCTTTTGGCGCAAAAATAAACCCTATACCGATGTCGTCTATGCATGAAGCCACTTCTTCACATTCAAGATTGATATTTACTCCCAGCTCTTCCAGAACATCTGCGCTGCCGCTTCTGCTCGAAACACTTCTGTTGCCATGTTTCGCAATCTGCACTCCTGCGCCGGCAGCAATAAATGCAGCAGTTGTGGATATATTAAAAGTAAATAGACCGTCACCTCCGGTCCCACAGGTATCGACAAGGTTCAAGTGCCTGCTTTTCACTTTTACTGCCTTATCCAGCATAGCCCTCGAAAACCCGCTTATCTCAGGGGCTGTCTCTCCTTTCATTTTTAGAGCAGTCAGAAATGAAGCAATCTGGCAATCATTTGCCCCGCCTTCCATTATGAGCATCATTACCCTGTATGCCTGCTCTTCTCTAAGGTCTTTCCCATTTAAAATTATATCCAGGAAATCTTTCATTATTAATCTCCCTACTATTTTTTATATTCTTATTTATTTACATTTTTTTATTTCATTTAAATAAACTGATGGCTCTAAAAATGGCTGCTGCTTTATTTAAAGTCTCATTATATTCATTTTCAGGCTTTGAATCATATACTATGCCGGCACCTGCCTGTATATAGACTATGCCATCTTTCACAACAGCCGTTCTTATGGTTATACAGCTATCAAGATTCCCATCATATCCAAAATATCCCACAGCACCTCCATACGGCCCCCGCCTGTCAGGTTCCAGCTCACTTATAATCTGCATTGCCCTTATTTTGGGAGCTCCCGACAGAGTTCCTGCAGGGAAAACACTTTTAAGAGCATCGTAAATCGAATACCTTTTATCCAGAAGTCCTTCAACCCTTGATACCATGTGCATCACATGGGAATATTTTTCCACACTCATATATTTTTTTACTTTCACACTGTCGTATTCACATACCCTGCCCACATCATTTCTTGCAAGGTCAACCAGCATATTATGTTCTGCTTTTTCTTTCTCATCGCCCAGCAGACTTTTTATCATTGCCCTATCTTCCCTGGAATTCCCGCCCCTTTTTCTGGTACCCGCAATAGGACAGGTTAATATTTTCCTGCCTCTAATTTTAATTAGAGGTTCCGGTGAAGCCCCTGCGATTTTAAGCCCGCCAAAATTAAAATAGTACATATAAGGAGAGGGATTTATCGTCCTTAACCCGCGGTATATGCTAAAAGCATCCGAAAATTTACCGGTATAAAATCTCTGAGATAGAACTATCTGGAAAGCATCTCCTTCTATAATGTGCCTTTTTGCTTTTTCAACTCCCTCAATAAATTTTTCTTTTTTAAAATTAGAATCAAGCTTTAAATTGGTCCTATTGCTATCTATGCCCCTGGAACCAAAGCTGCCCGTAAAATTGTTATCAGCACTTTTTCTAATCTTTTCTTCAAGCTCCTCAATTCTTTCTACCGAAATATCGTAAGCTCTACCGGCATCAATCTTGCTGCCAATTTTAATAGTTGAAATTATTTTTATTCTGTTAAGTAGATGGTCAAAAACAATAACGAGGTCAGTAAGATATAGCATAATTTCAGGAATATCCAGATTTTTTTCTGGTAAAGAAATTTTCTCAAAGTTCCTGACCAGATCATAACTCAGATAACCTGCAGCTCCCCCCACAAAATGTCTGAGTTCCGGATTTTTAAAAAGATGAAAACTTTTTAAAATATTTTCCAGTTCTATAAGTGGATTTTCTGTTTTTACCCTGTAAATTCTTTCACCATTATTAATTAAAGAAAAAACTCCGTCACTGAATTCAATTAAATTATTGCATCCAGCTCCTATAAAGGAATATCTTGATAGATTCTTTGCGCCTTCAATACTTTCAAGCAAAAATCCTTTTCCTTCTGAACCTGTGGCTTTTATAAATAAAGAAGCCGGTGTTTCGGTATCAACAACATATTCTTTATATACTGGAATTAAATTATAATTTTCAGCTTTCGAAATATATTCACTTTTATATGGATAGAACATTTTTATTATGCCTTACTTTTATTTTTATTTATTTTTTAAAACTCATATGCATTTATTAAACCTGACATTTTTTACCATTCCTTAAAAGAATGTAGTATTCTCCCCGGGATATTTTTACCTGGTGAATAAAGTGACTTTTTTAGAATTTTTATTTATATGAAAATGAATTTGTGGATACAGATTAATGGAAACAATTTAAAAAATAAAAACTCCCCCGGCCAGGCTTAAAGGCTTCGCCAGCAGGAATTGTCTTTCAGCCACATAAACATACCTATTAACTTTTTTGTGTGACTAAATTTTATTTTATAAATTCCCATAATCTATAGTTGAAATGCATTTATTAACTTTACCTGTAAAAAGTTTATCTATAATAGCATAATAATATTACAAGTCAACCTGTAAATCATTAAATACCTGACTAAAAAATAATAGCACATAATTATTCTAAAATATGTGCTATTATTGCTGCTATTCCTGGTTATTTTTCTTTATGTATTTTATTTCTTATGATTCTTCTCTTTTTCCGCAGCTTCCAGCATTTTCTTTGCTATTCTTAACTCTGTTTTCCTTCTTGTTTCTTCTGTATAAACTCTGAGCTCTGCTACCAGCCTGTTATATCTGGTAATATATATAGTATCTCCCAGATTCTCGGTTAAATACTTCGTAAGATTGACCCTTAACTCATTTGTATCAATCCTTTTTACATCATCTTCGTAAACCATTTCCCACTCCTTAAAATCATTAACCGGCAAAAAACCAATTATTACCATATTTAAAAATATAAAATTTTTATTATTATCTCATATTTAAATAATTAATTATATAATAATTTTATTAAATTTTATATTTTAGGTTATATTATAAAACAAATTTATAATTATTTAAACACTTTTTTGAAAATTATATTTTTAATCTATTATGATTTATTAATCTATAATACTCTTAAAGATGCCGTAAATATAACCACACATTTTTGAAATATCTATATAGACAAGAAGCAGGGGTATAAAAAGAATCGATAGTAATTTCTCTCTGGCATTAAAATAACAGACTTTTTTATTCTTAAATAACCTGAAAAGCCTCCGGTAAGATTTATATATATAAAACACAAAAAGAGGTAAAAATGCAAACAAAACCCAGCCACTCACATAAGCTGCCAGCAATATAATTAATATAAAAACCAGAAATGCGGTAAACCTTATAATATGCCGGTATGCATACATCTTGCCAGCAGCATCTCCTGTTGCATACCTGAAAAATTGCCTGAATATCTGGACAGGATTTTCTCTCATTACCCAGTAAACAAGTGCATCCGGGTTAAATCTAATCCTGTAACCTTCTTTCCTTATATTAAAATTAAACTTCATATCCTCCCCGTAATCCATATTCTCAGGATAGCCTCCCACATCAGACCAGACTTCCTTTCTAAAACTAAGATTTCTGGATGAAGGCATATAGCTGTCGCTCCTTATTTCTTCTTTTAGAGGCATTATGCATGCAGCCAGGCACTTCTGCGTAAAATTGCTGCATAATGGCAAATTAAATCCTCCTACCACATCATATAAAGGGCCACTATAAAACCTTGAAATTTCAGATAACCAGTCTCTGCTAAGAATACATCCTGAATCGCTAACGCATATGATTTTACCCGATGTATTCTTTATCGCTTCATTTCGTCCTGTTGATATATTCACCCTATTTCTTTTGATTATCTTTACCTTTATAGTGCGTGGATCACTTAAATTACCGCCAAGCATTTCTTTTTCAGACTTTGCTTTCATGCTTTCTCCGGCGCTGCTATCCACAAATGAAACTATCAGATTTTTATTTTTCCTTGCTCTGTTCTTAAAAAATCTTAGAATCTTCCGCAAGGTATCGTCTGTTGAGCCCCCATCGACTATAATTATCTCACCGGGAAGGCTGCTCTGTCCCATAAGGCTTCTTAGAAAAGAAATAATGCTTATCTCTTCATTGTAAACTGTGGTCACAAAGCTTACATTCTCAAGGACTTTTTTTCTGAACCCTTTTCCTACAATCATACCTGATTCCTGTAATATAATTTTAATGCTTTTAAATAAGAAGAAAGCCTGCCCCTGTTTTCCTCTCCAGACTTGAAGATTGATAATATTGAAAAAAGTACTATCCTGTTTAAAATTCCTGTCTGATAGAGTGCACTCTCTATTATTGCATGAATAATAGAGTAGTTTCTCTTAAAATATAATCTCCTGCTTCTTAATATTCTTGCTTCTCTTAAAGCCAGGTTTCTCGAAGCAACTCCACTGTCATAATGCTCTATAACGAGACCGGGGAAATAATAATTCTTAAAATTTTGCCGGTATAATTTAAGACATATTTCAGTATCCTCACTAAACATAAAATAATCCTCGCAGAACATACCTGCCTGGAGAAAATAGTCCTTTTTCACAAACAAAAACGACCCGGACAGCCAGTCTACTTCTTTTATGCTACTGTGGTCCCACCAGCTTAAAAAATATGAACCAAAAATTCTGCTTTTTTTAAAAATTCTGTAAAGAAAATAGCTCTCATAGAACTGTCTCGCAAGAGTCGGAAAAGACCTCGGGGTGTATTGCAGAGTGCCATCGGTATTTAATATTTTCGCTCCTACCACGCCGACTTTTTCACTCTTTTCTTTTTCATTATAAAAATTAATTAAATCATTAAGATTCCCGCTGATAAACCCTGTGTCCGGATTAAGAAACAATAGATATTTACCTCTTGCTTCTAACGCACCTTTATTTGAAGCTGCTGAAAACCCCGCATTGCTTTTATTTGCTATCAGGTTCAACCTCTCATTTTCCCTGCTTATCCCACTTAAATATTCAACACTTCCATCATCTGAATTATTGTCAACAACCAGTATCTCGTATACAGGCCCTTTCTCATCCAGGCTTTTTTCAATACTCTTGATACAACCTTTTATAAAATCAATACTGTTATAACTTACGATAATAATGCTGACATCCAATTGCCACCGCCGTAATATTATTTTTTATTATCCCCATTAATTATCCAGAATTATTCACCGATAAAATCCCATCAATTATTGAAATCAGGTTTTCTCCGAACTTATTATCAGAAAAACTTCTGCAGCTTAATATTGCATTTTTCCTGATTTTTTCTATATCCACCCTGCCTTTTATTATATCCATAGTTTTATCTTTAAGTTCCTGACTGTTTTCAAAAAGAAATCCATTATAACCATTCCTTATAATCTCTTTCTGCCCTCCTCTATTTATAACAACAGGTATGCATCCCGAAGCCATTGCTTCAACTGTGGTAATACCAAAATGTTCGAATTTTTCAGGATGAACTTCTTCATCTTCTCCCATTCCCGAAGCATGCCAGAAAATATATGACCTTGCAAATATTTCTACAAGCTCTGCCCACTCAATATTTGTAATTACTTTTACAGGATATCCTCCGGCTGCAGCAATTACCCTCTCTAAATATTTCAGGTGCTCGGGTTTCTCGCTCACTCCTCCTGCCAGATATAAAGTGTAGCCTCCCATCTCTTCCGGGTACTGCCTCATTAGCTGCTTAAAAACCTCCACCATTTCGAGCTGCTTTTTATTGTGGTGCTCGGGGAAAAATCTACCCACGCTTAGAATGATTTTTTCTTTCTTTTTTACCTTGAAATTGCCTGTGTCAACCGGCGGGTATAGAATCAGGCTTTCCCTGTTCCACCACTTTTTTATCCACTTCTTTGAGTACTCGGAGATAGTAATAATTCCATGATATGTTGTAAGGAATTTGAGGTTCTCTGGAAATGTTACAATGAATAAAGGTATATATCCAAGTATTTTTAAAAGTATTTTTTTAAAAAAATTAATTTTACTTTCATTATAAATAACCACGCCCAGATTCCGGGAATCTCTTGTTCTTTTATTTGACTCCGAAGGAATAAAAGTATCTGATGACACTTTTACTATGGAAAAATCACTTCTACTGGCAAGCGGAATTCTTATAATTCTCTTTACTCCCCTTAAGAGGTTTAAATCTTTATTATAAAAGGGAAGCTTTCCCCCGGATGTTCCGGCATAAACTTCAATATTTATATCCATACTGTCAAGTGAGCTTGCTTCGGGATTTTTTAGCCCGAGTTCAAGTTCCCTGCCTTCGTCATGCACCTTTAAACTGACACTACCGCTGCTCCAGCTGCCACGCCTGAGCATAAATCTTTTTGGCTCATAAATTCCCTCTTCAATTTCTATGCTATCAAAATCTCCTATCAGCCTATCGGCAAGCCTGAACAGCCACATTGCCGGTCTCCTGAAAAAAAACAGGAGAAGCCTGTGGGCTAACTTAAAATCCACATCAAAAGGAGTTGGGAAATAACATAGATATAAATTCCTGGAACTATAAGCCGGGAGTGAGCTCAGGTATGTGGCATTTATGAAAATATCATAATTTTTAGTAATTTTTGCAGCATAATCTTCAGATATAAAGGGAAATACTCTTAAATCCACCCTGCTTAAATCAAGATTTAACCTTCGTGAAACTCCTTCAAGGTCAGCAAATATATCTGTTATTAAATCAATTTTATATTCTTTATTTTTTGATAAGACTTCTGCAATTTTGCAGCTATAACGTTCTCCACCACCTATTGTTGAGAGGTATCTATCATAAATAGCAATTCTTTTCATAAGATGTC
>CAZKVH010000023.1:10604-17513 GCA_964556165.1 uncultured Actinomycetota bacterium
ATAGGACCATTCTTTGTCTGTACCGCAATGAAAGTGTCTTGCAACCGATTTAGGAGTAAAGAAGTTTTTCCACCCTTTCAGTCTTGCTCTCCAGAATAAATCAATATCTTCGTAATAAGTAAAAAAACTTTCGTTAAAATAACCTGCATCGTCAAGCATTTTTCTATCAATCATACAGCTGCTTCCCGAAAGTCCGAAAATTTCCTCAATCTGGTTATACTGGCCCTCGTCAATGCTACCAATACCCCTGTCCGTACTGTAAAAAGATTTATTTACTTTAATGCCACAGCTGTTAATAATATCCCTGCAATGAATAAATAGTTTTTTGGGAATCTGCACTTTTATCGTTGCCGGTCTCCTAGAAAGCTTTATATCTTTTATTATTTCTTCTCCCAGTACTATCTGTAGGCTATTGGGTGAAATATAGGATGACGCTTTAAAACTAAGCTTTAGTTCCTCATCAGAATCGGCAACCGGTACAGCCAGAATAGCGTTATCCTTTGTCCAGCGATAAATATTCCCGTTTCTGTCAAGCTCTTCAGAATAAAATCCATCAAGGTATTTAACATTTTCGTCAAGTGTGCCGGAGGCAATATTACTTCTCTTACCGTTTATTACTTTTAAATCACTTATCCTTACTCCGAGCCTTCTTGTCTCTTTTCTTTCTTTATTTTTATATTGACCTATTCCACTTGTAATAAGCTGAAATGGCAGATAGCTATAATAAAATACTACTTTGGAACCAACAGCCCCTGCATTTAAATAGTCAGCCGGCTGTTTGAAAATAGATAGCATTTCAGTCAGCCAGTCTCTATCAACAATACAGTCATTATTTATTAAAGCTATATATCTTCCCTTTGAATGCCTGAATCCCTCATTATTCCCACCTGCATATCCTCTATTCTCTTTAAGGGGAATTACCTCTACCCATGGAAATTCCTTTCTGACAAATTCTACGGAACCGTCAGTAGAATTGTTATCAACCATTATCATCTGAATTTTTTCAGTTGGGTAATTAAGATTAAGAATAGAATTAAAAAGATTTTTTAAAAAAGACTTACCATTAAAATTTACCGTTATGACTGATATTAATGGGTCATCATCCTGACTCAATTAAAATCTCACCTCACCTTTAATCTGGATACTAACCTCTGGAAATTACAATTACCCCTATAGTTATAATAACTGCACCTATCCAGCGCAAAGGATTAACATCCTCTTTTAATATAAACTTAGAAAGAACGAGTACCAATACATATGTAAACCCAAGAAACGGGTAAGCAAAGCTAAGGTCAACCACAGACAAAACTATGAGCCATATGGCTGCAGAAATGACGTATAAAAACAAGCCGGTCAAAATCATCGGGCTTTTAATCACCCCAAGAAAAAATTGTTTTAAAAAATCATAACTCCCTGAATTGACCATCCCAATCCGGTTTATTCCTATTTTTATCAGCAACTGCCCGCCGACAGCTATTGAAATACTTAAAAGTATTAAAAGTACAGAACTTGTTAAACTCAATTTATTACCCCTTTGAATCATAATTTTAAGATTACTCTCACTAAATTAAACCCTTATAAAAAGTATCTGCCTTAAATCACATTTTTTCTGCAAGATAATATTTATTAGAAACCGAAAGCCCGATTATTCTATCAATATTTTCAAAATCCTTCAGTAAAACTTCCAGCTTCTGGTCAATTTCCGTAGCTGTTCCGGTCTTGCTTTTGGGCTTTAAACCACCCAGTATCTCTCTAAGGCTATTTATATCATAACCAAGATTTTTAACCTCCTGATAAAGAGTTCTAAAAATATTAAAGTATATAACCAGCAGCCTCTCGCGGTTTTTACGATTTAACTCATTTGTTTCTCTATTTATCTGAAGCTGAATATTATTATTGATAGCTTTAATTGACTCATTGTAGCTCTTCCTTAAATTTTCAAAATACATACTGGTAAGAAAATACATATATTTTCTCAACTTTCCTCTTATAGTTTTATCTTCTTTAAGTTCATCTGATTCCAGAATATCAAAACGGCTTAATAACTGCAATTCCTCGAAATCTTCTTTATCTAATTTTATCTCAAAAAGCTCGAATAATTCATTTTCCCCATATATCTCGCCCATTTCGCTGCCGCCAACAAGTGACTGATTATTCTCAAACTTATCCCAGGTCCCCTTTTCTTTGATTGAAAAACCTGCATTTTTTAATATAAATTCAATAGTAAAATCATCAATTCTGGTACGTACCGTGTCTTTTTTAACACCTTCACCCAGAAGCTTGTAAATGCCTCTATTCTCCGGAACAGAGAAAAATAGCAGGCCATCTTTTTTTAATTTTGAAGACAGCACATTGGTTAGGTCATAAAAGAATTTTGGCGTTATATTAAAAAAAGCATTATTTACAATAATTCCGTCAAACTTTGTCTTCTGGGTCATTTTAGATTTTAAAATCCCGACCTTATCCAGAGTTGAACCATCATCCTCATAGCCCTGCTCGACGAAATCACCGTCTACTTCTACGGTATAGATTTTACCCACATCCTTTTTGTCTATAATCTTTTCATCTCTGTATTTATTGGAAGTTATCTTCAAAACATTTGCGCAACCCTCGAAGTTATCCTTTATAATCCTTGAGATTTTACTGTTCTGAATATCGACTATCTCGATTATCTTTTTCTTATCATATGAGTAATACGGCTTAAGACAATATTTAACAAGCGGTTCAGTTACATTTTCCCAGTAAAATCTATGGGCAATTCTGCTTAAATTCTTACTATAAATTTCCTTTAAACTCTTATTGGTTACCACACTTTCTATAACTCTTGCAAGCTGATGTGTATCTTCATATTTTATTACTTCTCCTATATTTTCGCTTTTTACCAATCTCGCAATTGAATCACCTTCAGTTGTTATTACGGGAATCCTTGCCCAAATATAATCCATAACCCTGGTTCTGTAGGAAAATTCCGTTTCAATTCTATCGCTATGTATCGAAAGCCCTGCCTCTGAACCCAGTAAAACAGCCTGCCTCAAATTGTAAGGAGTCCATTCATTGAAAAATATATTCTTATTATATAAATCAAGCTCTTTTGCAAGGTTTATTGCCTCCACGCACTTCTTCATCTGGGGCAGCTTTGGATCAGGATGCTTTATGCCAAGGAAAATAAGTTTTATATCTTTCCTGTGCCGTGCTATCTCCCATATCGCTTTTATTACCGTAATAGGGTCAAGCCAGTTCCATATACCGCCTCCCCATAAAACCAGCTTATCTTCCTCGCTTACACCGGGGATAACATCTCTGACAGTTACATTGTCACGCTTTGGTGGCTCGGAAGGTATACCTGAAGGCACTATATTTATTAAATTTCTAAAAGTATTGTTTGAATCATAATTATATGGATTAATTCTTCCTGCGGCACTTAACATTCCTACCCAGTAATCTCTCTGTTTTTCGCTTGCGCAAATGAAAAAATCACCAATTGCGAGCTGGAGCTTTAAGATATTCAAATTATTTTTATCAACTCTAATCCTTTCTACTATATCACTGCCCCTGAACATCTCCAGACTTTCAAGATTAAAGGGATTATAAAGGTCTACAATAATCTTACCCTTAAAATTTTTCAGGAATGGAAAGTAATAAAGTATATGGCCCTGTATTAATATAATATCCGAGCCTTCAACACTTTTTTGCATACTCTTATAGTTACCTACTTTGTACTGCCTGGTTTTAAACCCTTCAGTATCAATATCTACTTTGTTAGGGGTAAGTAAAGTGACATCAAGATAATTTGAGAGAATTTTTGCAAATTCATAAAAACGTATGCCGGGTCCGGCCATTTTCTTGCCAATCACATCATAGCTTATTATGCAGATTTTTGGCTGCTTCACTGTGCCTGATCCATCAAGTTTATCCACCATCATCTCTCCTCTGCTGCCTTAGAAATTATTTAACTAAGCTTTCGAGCCAGGTTTTTAGCTGGTTCTTAAAGTTGCAATCATTTTAACTCTAATTTATTCAAGATTAAATGATTTTTTAATTTAATAATCAAATTGCAGGGTAAAAAAATAAAATTTATAAGATAAGCATAAAACAAAGGTAGAAACTGGTCCGGGGTCGACTTATTCTTTAGCCAATTCAACTCAGCTGCGATAAAAACTTTTAAGAACCTCCGGAATCCGAGATTGATTATCGCGCATCTTATTCTATTTTTATGATAAAACTTATAAAAATCGCAGCTGAATTTTTTCACTGAAGCGCCCTCAAAATGCCTCACAACAGAATCAGGATTTACAACAACTCTCCTGTTAATTTTTCTAAGCTTAAGGCAATAATCAAGCTCTTCAAAATAAGCAGGGCGATAACCGGCATCAAATCCACCCAGAGCCATGAATAACTTAAATTCCGTAACAAAAAAAGCTCCTGTAACATAATCGACATCTTTGATTCCAGATGCCTCATTTATTTTGCTTTTACTGTTTTCAGGCTCTTTTAATTCTTTATCTAAAACCGGATAATCTTTACCATAATCTATATGGGAAGTGATAAAATTATCACTTATTTTACCCCCGAAATGCTGTATTGTATTTTTATCATAATCAAGAATAAGCCCTCCTGCAGCTCCTACTTTTTTCTTTGGAAATCTTCCGCCACCATTTATTTTATTTGCCCTACCATAGAAAGAAATCATTTTTTCCAGTGAGTCTCCTTCAATATAAATATCAGGGTTTAACAAAATCAAAAAATCCAGTTTTTTGCAGAACTCTTCCCCTTTTGTTTTTATAAAATTAAAAACTGCATAATTGACTGCCCCTGCAAACCCTGCATTCTTTCCAAGCATGAGAAGCTTGAAATTATCAGCATTTATTAAAGGATACATATCTCCGAATTCTCTTACCTTTGTAACCGTTCCATCATTAGAAGCATTATCAACGACAACCAGAAACCAGTTTTTATAGTCCTGGGTAATTATCGAATGGAGACATTTTCCTATAAAATTCTCACTCCTGTAAGTAACAATCACTATAAGGCTTTTATAATCCATAACTTAAAAAAAATTTTTTAAAACCTCTGAAGCTCAATTAGGTAAGAAATCCTATTCTTATCTTCAGGAATCAGTGAAAAATTTTTCTTTTAATAACCCTGAAATAACTATATATCTTATAAATCAACTTCTTGCTGATTAAGCCTTCAAGCTCAGAAATTCTGCTATCTCTTTCCTCTACCATTTTCTTCTGGCGTAAAGATATACTATCCAGATTTTTCACAGCTTCCTCTCTGCTTAAAAATAATTTTATTTCCTTCCCTTTATCAGGCGAAAATACAGGATTTTCGACCCATTTCTGCAAATCACCCGTCGTTCTGCCAAAATTAAAATTCCGAAGTGCATACTTCTTACCCGCTGCAGCAGTTTCTTTTACGTCTCTCCGATGGGCGGCCATATAAAGTAATTTTTCGCCCAGCTCTTTATAATCATAAGGCTCGAACGTGTAACCAATTTTTTCTTTTTCCATAATGCCGGTTAATTCACACACATTTGAAGATAAAACACACAGGCCGGCTCTGAACCAATCCATAATTCGATTTTTACTGCCCAGCCTGACCTCATATATATCTTTATCAATATTTATTCCTGCATCAGCTTCAAGATAATAATTTGGCACATCTTCTCCCGGTACCCACCCTTTCATTATAAATCTATCTCTGTAAGAACATTCATCTATCATGGACAGAAAACGAGGATAAGTTTTTAAGTCCTGCTCGGGAATCTCGCCTCCTGTAGATACAAATTTTATAGAAGGATTTTTCTCCATTGCAATTAAAAGGCCTTTAAAAAGAGTTTCAACATCTGTCCATGTATTATATCCCCCGCTCCATAATACAACAAAATCCTCTTCTCTTATCCCGTTTTTCCCTCTGATGACATTTCTGGTATGTTTGTATTCTTCATCCGGTATACCGCAGGGAATTACATTAACAAAATCATAACCGGCAGTATATCGGTTTAATCTACCTGCAACTCCCAGCTCTCCAATTAGAGCATACTTCTGCCTTGAAGAAACGGATGAAAAAACATCTGCACTGGATATAATATTATATTCACTATTCCAGTAATGAAAAAGGCACTCATCACTTCCATCCATATAAGCCCGGGCCTGGGCTTCGGCTATTACATGACCGAAAAGGTCAGCCCAGAACGGTATATTCTTATTATTATGACTGATTAACTTTGATATCAAATATGAAGGATAAAAAGTACAGCCTACTGCACAATCGGGTTTAAATTCTGTAAAAATCTGAGACAAAAGTTCAATATCCTCAAAATCTTCTTTTTTTAATATATTATATTCAAATTTATATTCAGAATTGCTTTTATTTCCTTCCTTCATTTTATCAAGATTAATCCCGGAACCCTGGCTTTGCTGACTATTATTTATATTAGAACCTGCAAAATAACCTGAATCATTCTCATCTGCCGGATTGTTTTCATTATAAACAAAATTTTTCATATACTTTGATTCATAGCCATCAGGATATGCCGAAGGAATGGCGTAATTGCAGACACAAATTTTATGACCTTTTTTCAAAAGAGGCAGTATAAACTGCCATGTTCTTATCCCCGTTCCATATACCTTCCTGTCATTCTCAAATGGAAGAGGGCTCATTCCAGCTATAAATATTCTACTCATATTAAAAAAAATCCAAAATAATGCTCTTTAAGTTTCTTTCCTTATAATATAAAATCCGGAACTTATAATAAATTCTGCATTACGTCTAATCTTTTAAGCACAATTGTACTAATTAAGAATTTATAATAACATAACAAAAACAATAAATTATTATAACATTTAAACATTATATGAGAGTAATAATAATAATACTTCTTATTATTTTTTTATCAATAACCTC
>CAZKVH010000024.1:0-15788 GCA_964556165.1 uncultured Actinomycetota bacterium
TGCAGGACTTCACTGTTTACACAATTATTGGTTTTTTTGCCTTCTAAAAAGTTCTTTATATCATTAACCACCATTCTAACACCATTACGTGCAGATTCCCTGTCAACTCCAGCAATATGAGGTGTAAGAATCACATTATCCAGGTGTAGAAGAGGACTATCTTTTGGAATTGGCTCGATATCATAAACATCAATTGCCGCATAGCTGATTAAATTATTTTTTAAAGCGTAATATAAATCATTATAATTTACCAGACCACCACGCGCAGTATTAACAAAAATAGCATCCTTCTTCATCTTTTTAAAAAAGTTCAAATCAACAATGTTCCTTGTTTCAGGAGTTAGACGCGATTTTATAGTAACTATATCCGATAACTTCAAAAGCTCCTCTAACTTATTAACTTTTTTAGCTTTATATTTTAACATAGTTTTTTCGTCCACATATGGGTCATAGGCATATATGTCTGCTCCAAAATTAGACAGCATAAGACTCATTTTTTTACCAATATTTCCCAGACCAACAATTCCTACAACTTTACTTGAAATAGAAGAACCACAATTTTCGTATCTGTAAAAATCATATCTCCATATTCCTCTTTTCATATCATTGCTTAAATCAATTATTTTTCTGAGCATATTTATAATTAAACCAATTTCAAACTCAACTACTGAATCTGAGTTTCTTCCTGGAGCATTAAACACAGGAATACCTCTTTCTGTTGCAGCATTAACATTTACATTTAATGGCCCACCTCTAAATACACCTATAGCTTTCAGGTTTTTTGCATTAGCCAGTATCTTTTTATTGACAGGAGCACAATGCACCAGCAAAACGTCAACATCCTTAATATGCTTTATTATCTCTTCCTCGGAGCCATAATATTCCTTTATTTCATTATCATTTTGGAAAGGATTGGTAGCCCACTCATACGCAATATAATCAAAATTCATTTCATATTTGTTACCAAAAATACTACTAATCTCGTAATCTATAATTTCTCTTTTAACATAAAGATCAGAAATCACCAAAAAATTCATTTTGAATTATCCTCCACAAATCAAGATTTTTAAAAAAATTAAATCATATTAAATCTATTTCTCAACTTCTCCAGGTTTATAAATGAAGGGCCTAAAGCCTTTGAGACATCTTTGTAAATTTTAAACAATTTCTCATAAATTTTATGATTATTCCCGTCAGGTTCAAAAACTTTTCCTCTTTTTACGAACCTTTCAACGGCATAATCAAAACTTTCAAAAATTTTGGAGCCAACTCCTGCCAGTATTATATTTCCAAAAAGAGAACCCTCAGGTGAATTTAAGGTTAAAACCTTCCTATTTGTAATATCTGACATAATCTGGCACCATAAATCACATCTTGTTGGTCCTCCATTGGTTATTATTTCTTTTATTTCTACACCAAGATCCAGAGCGGTATTTAAATTTTCATACATATTATATATTGTACCTTCCATTATCGAACGAATAATCTGACCCTTTGTGGAACTATAATTAATGCCAAAAAAAACACTTGAGGTATCTTTCATGAAATCCGGATGATATTTTCCAAATATAAAAGGCAGATATATTACCCCTCCAGCACCTGGTCTGGCTTTTTCTGCTTCTGCTGTAAGCAATTCATAGCAATTAAAACTTCCCAGAATTTCTGAAAAACTTTTTTCTAAATTTCCTAAATTATCCCTGAACCATCTGAGAGAAAAACCAACCGAACCCTGTACCCCATCTAGAACCCTAACCTCAGGACCAACTATATGAATTATTGATAACATGTGAGGAGTTACTATATCCTTATCGGTCATTATTAATAAATTTGCTGCACTTCCAACAGAAAAATACCCCTGACCCGGGTAAATAGCACCCGCTCCTATCGCTGCAGCAATAACATCATGACCACTAATGAATACAGGAGTCCCTTCTTCCAGTCCAGTCTCCTCTGCAGCTTTTTTTGTTACTTCACCAATACTATCGGTATTCCGGTGTAAATCTGGATATTTCTCAATATCCAGACCGAGCAGCTTTATGAGTTCCTCATTAAAATCTAAATTCTTATAATCAAAACCCATACAAATACCGGATGCAAACGTCCAATCCATAGTAAATCTTCCGGTTAGTTTACACCCGATAAACCCGGAGGGCTCCATAAATTTATACATTCTATTGTATAAATCCAAATTATTTTTCTTCATCCATATGATATGAGATGCACTATTGATTAAACTGGGGATATTACCTGAAATTTTCAGAACTTTATTTTCATACTGTTTAAGGTTTTCTACTTCCTTTTTTGCTCTTCTATCCGCCCACATAATTGCGTTGTAAACAGGCTCCCCGTACTCGTTTACTGCAACCGTTGTTGCACCAAGGCTGCTAATCCCAATTCCAGCAATGCTTGAGGAAGTAATTTGAGCCTTATCTATGCATACTTTGATTAATCTTTTTACTCTATCCCACCATTCATTAGGATCGCACTCTGCCCAATCCGGCCTGCTTGAATAGACACCACTTTCTTCCGACTCATTAGCAATAATTTCACAGTTCTTATTGCATATCATTACTTTTGTATTGCTTGAACCAATATCTATGCCGAGTAAATTTTCCTTTTTCATTTACATAAAATAACTTTTTAAATTTTATAAATATAACAAACCCGGATATTACATTTTTCTCTTAAATTAACCCTCTTTAGTATAAATCTTTCCAGTATCACTTTGAATTCTTAATGTCTTCATACAACTTATAGGCTTCTTCTGGCTTCATATTATCATGAACAACTGCCCTTATTGCCTGGGCTATACCGGCTGGTGAATCTGACTGGAAGATATTTCTCCCCATATCCACACCGGCTGCTCCTTCATTTATTGCACGGTAGGCCATCTTAAGAGCATCTATTTCGTTAATTTTCTTACCTCCGGCAATAACTATGGGTACCGGGCAGGATGAGGTTACTGTTTCAAATCCTTCTTCAATGTAATAGGTTTTAATATAGTTAGCTCCAAGCTCGGCACACATTCTCGTTGCAAGTCGGAAATACCTTGCATCACGCGTCATTTCCTTTCCAACAGCAGTAACTGCCATAGTTGGAATACCATATCTAAGTCCTGCATCTACAAGCTTTGTCATGTTTATAACAGAACGTGTTTCATATTCACCACCTATAAATACCTGTATCGCTGTAGCACTGACACCCAGACGGATGCAGTCTTCAATATCCATAGCTATTTGTTCGTCCGAAAGTTCTTTTAAAATACTTGGTCCTCCGGAAGCTCTTATTACAATAGGTTTAGTAACCGAAGGCGGTACTATTGAGCGAAGTATACCCCTTGTTAACATTAAACAATCAACATAAGGAACAAGTGGTAATATATTAATATCTATCCGTTCCAGTCCGGATGTAGGACCCTGAAAATACCCGTGGTCTATAGCGAGCATAACCGTTTTTCCATCTTTGGGATTAAAAATTCTGGCCAGTCTATTTTTCATTCCCCAGTCAAGTTCAGTAGAACCTTTTATATAAAAGAGTTCAGATTTTTGTGCAACCCCTTCATAAAACTTCTTTCCTTCTTTGTCTGCTTCTGGCATTGTACACCTCCTTCGTTTTTTTATTTACTAATTTTTCTACTTTTCTATATATGTAAACTCTTTTAAATCTTCTAACGTAAGGCCTCTTTTTTCCATTTCATTAAGAATAATCTCTACGGTCCATCTTGCTCCGTCTCCCACAGCGCCACAACATTTGTCAAGATCATGCGCACCTGCTTTTCTAAATAACTCCTTATCTTCATCATTTCTCAAATCAAAAGACCTTCCAAAAAATTTCTTATGCAAATCGGAGCATGTAACACTTCCATACTTTTCTATAAATTTATCATGCAGGGCTGCAGTAAGATAAAACGAGACATATTTATCTTCTCTTCCTTTTTCTGTAGCTTCTTCCTTTCTCGTTCTCCCAAAAAACAGGCTTATCATCATAGACCCGCCTGAATAACCACCGCAGACACCATCAGTACATTCACCAAGTCCTCCAGCAAGGCCACTTCCTGCTTTATATACGAAATCATTTCTGATTCCAAGAGCATCCTGAATTGCAGCTATTGCACATTGATTACATCCGCGATAATCATGTTCATACTTTGAGCCCTTCTCAAAAGCAATCTGCATAATTTTTTCCTTGTCCATTAAATCCTCCTTAACATTTTTTATAAAAGTACAATAGATTTCTTATGTTTTTCAACCACTACTTAAACGTAGAACCCCCATCGATTATTATTTGCTGACCACTGATGAACCCCGCAAAGTCGGATGCTATAAAAAGGGTAAGGTATGCTACATCTTCAGGTTGTCCAAATCTACCTACAGGGATTCGCTTTATCAACTCTTTACGCTTTGAAGGATCCGGTTGTCTGTGTGTAAGAAGACTTGTTTCAATAAGAGCCGGCAGAATTGCATTAAAAGTTATGCCTTCATGAGCCAGTTCTTTTGACATAAAACGTACCAGCCCATTAATACCCGCCTTTGCTGCAGAATAGAAAGCAACACCTCCTCCACCAGTTATCGAACCAGATGAGCCTATATATATAACTCTCCCTTTACCTCTGGGAATCATATACTTCAGTACTTCTTTTGTTATTATAAATGCTCCAGTCAGGTTTATTTCTACACCTTTTTTCCAGAGATCAAGCGATAAATCCATTGAATTTTTAGGCTCGGTAAATCCTGCACTATTTACAAGAATATCTATTGAACCAAAATTACTTACAGCCATTGAACACAGTTTTTCCATATCTAGCGGAGATGTTATGTCTCCAGCAAAAGCTCTATAGCTCCAGCCCTTTTTTTTCATGACAGCTTCTATCGATTTCAAACTTTCTATGTCAGATTTTACAGGAAGATAATCAACAACTACATTTGCCCCAGCAGCTGCGAACTCTTTACTTATACTTGCCCCAATACCGCCTGAGCCTCCTGTTACAATAACAGTCTTATTTGTAAAATCAAACTTCATCTTTTTCTCTTGATACTTCAAGCAATGCAAAGTTCTATATTCTTTGACCTGATTATTTCCCTGTATTCTTGCGAAATCCCTTCATCTGTTATTACCATATCTATGTCATCCAGGTCCGCAAAAAAGGTTACACTTATATTGCCAAATTTGCTTGAATCAACTACCAGGATTTTTTTCTTTGCAGAGGCAATCATAGCTTTTTTTATATCCGCTTCAAAATAAAAGAAAGTTGTAAGTCCAAGTTCTTCATCTACGCCTGCTGATGAGATAAAGGCCTTGTCTGCTCTTATATTGCTAATCTGGGAAGTATTGTATACACTTTGAAATATATTGGAGTCACGGTGGAGAAACCCTCCCAGCAACACAAGGTTTACATCACTCCACTTATAAAACTCAATAGCGTTTTTGAAAGTGCAACAAACTGCAGTAAATGGCATTCTTTTATTAGCAAATTTAGCTACAAAAAAAGTAGTGGACCCAGAATCAAAGAATATTGTTTCATTTGGATTAATAAGAGATGCAGCTTTTTCTCCAATCAAGCTTTTCTGCCTAATATTTCTGGTAGTTTCCTTATTAATCGTATATGGATCCTCTATAGTAATAGAACCACTGGATAAAACTGCTCCTCCATGTGTTCTCTTGATGAACCCTTCTTTTTGCATCTCTTTTAAATCCCTTCTTACAGTCATGTCTGAAACATTCAAAATACTTGAAATCTCCGATATTGTAACTTTTTCCTTTTGCTGTAATAAGCTAAGGATATTTTTCAATCTGTTATTTTGTTTTTCGTGCATAGTCTTATTATTTAAATTTATTAAAATACCAACAATTATGATTAATATAACATAAATTAAATATTATTATATAAATATTGTCAAGGATTAAGATTAATTTTGTTAAAAAAAAGTTGAAACGCACTATTTTAAATCTAAAATTGTATGTTCATTAAATAACAATTATAAATCTTCATATTACCTTTGAATTATAAATTCTTTAATAACTCATATTCTTTTACAAATAGTTAGTTTATCCTCCTTTCCAGCCATTCATAACTCTACCCCCTTCCAGTTTTAATTTTTTTAACATAAAATTCACCTCAAATAGACAGCTCATAATTTTAATATTGTACAAATTTTTATAATCTAAAACGATAGTCTTTTAAGAAATAAATATATCCCTAAAGTCTTATTTTACTAAACATAATTATTGATTAATATTACATAGTTAAATCATTAAATCAAGCAATCACCCAGTATAACTATGCCTCCATATGTTCATAATAATATATTCATAAATATTAAAAAGATACTATTTATAAAAATAAACAAACTTATATAACTGCATTATCCGGCAGAGGGGTGTTTATGTATGATTTTAAATAATGATCTTTAACGATTATTGTTTTGTTATTCTTAGATAAAAAGTAATTAATTCCCTCGTCTGGTTTTTAAGCAACTCCCCGGCCTGTTTTATTGCCTGCTCAAGACTCAGGGGCCTGTTTATTATTGAAAAATTTCCGTCTGTCAAATCACTTAACTCTTTATCGATCTCATTTCTTTCCACCAGTAAAGAGCCATTGATGGTTATAACTGTTTTATTGTATTTTTTAGCCAGTTTAGCGACACCGTAGGCGCCCTTGCCAAAAAAAGTCTGCATATCCATTGCTCCCTCACCTGTAATGACAAGGTCGGCATCTTTTATATTTTCTTCAAGACCTATTGCTTCAATAACGACATCAATTCCATTTCTGATTTCTGCATTCAAAAAAGCAAACAGCCCGGCACCAAGCCCTCCGGCTGCGCCCGCACCTTTAACTTCTTTTACATCCACTCCCAGCTGACTTTTTACCACAGATGCAAAATTCTCAAGGCCCCTGTCCAGCTCCCTTACCATTTTACTATCTGCTCCCTTCTGTGGGGAATATACATAAGCCGCTCCAGTTTTTCCAGTAAGGAGGTTCATAACATCAACAGCAACTTCAAATTTGCATGATGAAATAAGTGGATGAATGCATGATTTATCAATTCTGTAAAAATTTATTAATTCTTTTCCTCCTCTGCCAAGCTCCCTTCCTTCCCCATCATAGAACTTATAACCAAGAGCCTGTGCCATACCCAATCCGCCATCATTTGTTGCACTTCCGCCAACTCCTGTTATTATTCTTTTGCAGCCCATATCAAGCGCTTTTTTTATAAGCTCGCCGGTACCATATGTGGTGGTTTCCATCGGGTTTCTCTTATCCGGAGGTACCAGCACAAGCCCTGACGCAGAAGCCATTTCAATTATGGCAGTATAATCCCCTATTATTCCGAATCTTGCTTTTACTGGCTCCCCGAGAGGACCTGTAACTTCCAGATCTATATATCTTCCGCCAAGGTTATCTACCAGAGTGCTGACGGTCCCTTCTCCACCATCGGCTATAGGGCGAACAACTACATCTATGGTGCTATCAATGCCAAGTATACTTTTTTTTATAATACTGCAAACTTCAACCGCTGAAAGGCACCCCTTATATTTATCTGCTGAAACAAGGATTTTTAGCTTCATTATATTCCTTTAAGAAATTTATCTTTAAGTTTTATATTCTACTCAACAGGTATAACAAAGGTGCTCCAGGACATTTCTGGAATCTTTACATCAAACCAGTATTCACTGGTGCCTATCCTTATTTCTTTTGCTTCTTCCTCACTATTCTGAACAACAACAATAATTTCCCCATCGGGATTTAAAAAAGATACTGCTTCTACTCCGGTGGCAGCTGAGTCTATATAGCTTGCCCCGCTTTCCACAAAAAATGTAAAGTGCTTGAATGCATAAAACATCGGTGTATAAATAACCTCTTTTGTTTGTTTATCGACAACAACCGCCGCGTTTTGAGGCCATGGTCTTTCTGAATCGATGCTTTTGCCCTCCTCGTCAAGTACTATGTTCCAGAGCAGATATGAGTTTACCCCTTCATCAAAATACTCCTTTACCTTACCCCATGTATGCACTCCATATTTCCAGTCATTCTGTGGACAGTCAGGGTCAAACTCCTCCGGCTTCCAGTAAAAGTTCCCACATTCCGTTTCAGTCTGCATTATTCTTTTATCAGGATAGTTCACGCGAGTTTCTGCAACGGAGTTTACCCCGCTCCACTGAAACCCGACTATTGATACGTAATCATGCGCTACAGGGTCACTCAGGACAGTTTTCGGGAACAATGAATAATCGCCATTCTGTATAGTCCCCAGCATTATTTCTGCCCCCAAATTTCTTTCTTCAAATAAAGGGCCCATATAATCTCTTATAAAGACCAAAAATTGTTCAGGCGTCCAAAGACAGCTTGGATAATTTGTTTCGATATATGGTTCGTTCTGCACGGCAACCGCAAATATATCAATTCCCTCATTTCCATATTCCTCAACAAAACGTGCAAGATACAGCGCATATGCTTCATATATTTCCGGCTCATCTTTCATATTACCCCCGTCGAATTCACCGTTTGTCTTCATCCATGTGGGAGGTGTCCATACAGACGCCCAGATTTTTAAATCAGGTCTGTACCCCAGCGCAGCATTTATATAGGGAATAAGGTATTCCCTGTCTCTATCTATTGAAAAATTTTCCATATCAAAATCATTTTCTACCTCATTTAAAGTATAACGGCTTGTTGCATAATCACTCGCCCCGATAGGTACCCTGCAGATATTAAACTTTGCGCCGCTCTCAGGGTCAAATAATTCCTTTATAACTTCGTCTCTCTCTTCGGGGCTTAGAAGTAAAAGCGCCTCCCATCCTTTCTCGTTGAAAGCGCCTCCAAAACCATCTATTTCCTGTTTTTTAGAAGATTGGTCTATGGTTACATGAATCCTCTGTCCATCGTACTCATCCAGCAGGGAAAGTTCTTCCATGTCCACCCACTGCTCCTCCCGGGTACTTAATTTCCAGGTAACTTTCCCCGGTTCTTCCATTTCCTCTGTAACATCTTCTTTTTCTTCTTCAACAATTACCCTATCATCCTCAACGCTAACCGGGCTTTCTTTTTCACAGGACGCAGTAAGAAAAAGAATCCCTGCAATAAAAACAGCAGATAAGATTGCGATTATTTTTTTTGTTCTTAAAACGGTAATATTTTTAATCATTTGATACCTCATAAATTTCTAAAAAATGATAATAGATCTATTTGAACTCTATCTGTATTGGAAAATGAGAGGTTATGTCCATATTCCGGATAAAGTATTAATTTCGAATTGGGTGTTTTATCTGCAGTGACACGAACATCATTTGAAGTATAAGCTATATCAAGTTCCCCGCTTATAATCAGAGTCGGTGCTTTTATTTCGTGTAGCCTGTCTTTAAAATTCATTTCTCTGTCTGCTTTAATCTCGGTCAAAAAATCATTGGGATATTCAATTTTACCCAGCTTTTTCCTGCCCAATAACTTTAAAAAAATTTTAATCATACAGGTCTTTAATCCCGGCTTTAGAGCAAAATCCATCAATACAGCCAGTGACTTTCCATATTGCTTCTTTTTAAAATATTCAGCAGACCTCCCCTCTATTTCTACCCCCTTTTCGCTCAATCGATAAGCAGATGATATAATCGCTAATTTTTTAACGGTATCCGGATAATCAGCTGCCAGGTATTGTGCTATCTGTCCTCCCGTAGAAATACCCATTATATTAACCGGAAACCCAAATTCTTCTTTGATTAATCTGGCATAGTCAAGTGCCATCTTATCCATCAGATAATCTTCGGGCAAATTCGGCTTTCGCCCGATCAGGTATACGGAAAATTCTTCTGCCAGTAGTCTGTGAGACCTTATAATCTGCTTTAATTCTAATCCTGAAGCAGGCTCATGCTTGAATGAAAGAGCCTCTATATCAATAATGATATCTTTTTTATTACCGATTTTTGTGTAAGGTAAGCCCTGCTTGAAAAACCCCGTTTCCAGATTATATTTTTCCTTCAGTGTTTTATATCCCGGCATTTTAATTGGAAATTAGTTTTTTATAAAAAATGTATTGAGCCTGTTATTCAGTATTTACTGTTGCTATTCAGGATTTCTATGAATTTTTCTACCAGGTTAGGGTCAAACTGTTCGCCGCTATATTTTTTAAGCTCTAATATCGCCTTTTCCTTACTGATAGCTGGTTTATAAGGCCTTCCTGTTATCATAACTTCATATGCATCAACTATAGATATTATTCTTGAAAGAATAGGTATCTTTTTCCCTTTCAGGCCCTGCGGATAACCCTTCCCATTCCACCATTCGTGAACAGTAAGAATATATTCTGCTATGCTTGAAAGCTGTTTTGAGGCTAATGCAATGCGGTAACCAATCTCGGGGTGGCGTTTGATAGTCTCCCATTCTCTTTTGCTGAGATTCTCTTTTTTATTTAAGATTACATCGAGAATCGCCACCTTGCCTATATCATGTATGGTTGCCAGAAGAGACAACTCGTCAATTTCATAATTAGAAAGTCCAATATGTTTTCCCAGACTTACAGCCATTTCCTTTATTCTTCTTGTATGCTTCTCGGTTTTAACACTTTTTTCAAACAATGTTTTTTCGAGTGATGAAATTATCGAACTTATAATGCTTTTCGTCTCCCTCAGTTTCTGACTGTACATATTATCTTCTGCTTTTTTTATTGTTTTGGAAAAATCCTCCTGACTTTTAGTCTTTGTGGATGTTCCAAGTGACACGCTCAAAGGTATTTTTTCATCAACTACTTTTGAAGCTCTTTCTTTAATTCTTTTAACAATCTTCAGCGCAACTTCTTCATCAGCTTTTGGAAGAAGCATTGAGAATTCGTCTCCGCCCCATCTTGCAACAATATCCTCTGCACGGCAGCAGCTTTTAAGGACATTTGCGCAGCTCTTTAGTATTCTGTCTCCATCTTCATGGCCAAAGGCATCATTTATTAACTTTAGACCATTTATATCGCCAATAATGACGCTCAGGGGCAGCTGCCTTTTAGTATTCAGCCTCTTTAACTCTTCCTCAAAATAAGCCCTGTTATATAAATCTGTAAGTCTGTCATGGAAAGAGAGATAAGAAAGATATAACTCAGTAGCTTTTCTATTCGATATATCATGAAGAATACCTTCAATGGTTTCCAGCTCGCCCGCTGTGTTATAAACAGGGATTACCTTATTCTCGAACCATATTAAACTGCCATTATTATGGATAAAACGTATTTCAACAGATTTAGAAAAATCAAAATTTCCGCTGTTTATTTGCTCGAGTATAATCCTGTCATCGCTGTGGACAATTTTTCGCCAGAAATTATTGCAGTTATAGAACTGTGCGGGGTAATAACCAAGTATCCTTGTTACCGAAGAGCTTATGAATTCGCATTTAAAGCGTGGAATTAATTTACACACATATATTATATCCGGAGAATTTTCAAGAAGCCTTTTAAAGTAGGATTCTTTCTCATGCTGCTTTTGCAGGTTCTCTTCTTTTTTTAAGCTTGATTTACTTTTTTCTTCCTTCATTAATAATCATACAGGACAGTCAATATTATTTTTCTAATTATATAATAATTGTCCTAATAATTCATTAAAAGCTTGCTGATTTTTAATACTTTTTTATATCCTGTATTTATCATTTAGTTGATATTATTGTCAACAAATAATTACCTAAAAAACTTATATAACCGCTCTTATTATTATAGAATAAAAAAACGTCTTAATAATCATACATATCATATATAATGTATATAAAATGTATTCCAATAAAAACTTTGGCGCAGCATTAGAAGAGGTAATAAATAAAGAAAAATTAAAAGTTGCTGAAAGAAAAAAGACATTCACAGAAAAGTAAAATTATTATATCCTGAGCTTATCATTTTTTAATCAAAATTTTATACCTTATTTAATCATGGATTTACGGGAACTCTCTGAATCGCTTGATAAAATTTTAAAGAGCTGCATAATATGCCCCCATAAATGCAGAGTAAACAGAACCAGGGGCGAGAAAGGAATATGCATGGCTGGATATAATCCTGTCATATCATCTTCCATGCCTCATCACGGGGAAGAACCCCCAATTTCAGGAACAGGAGGCTCGGGCACCATCTTCTTTTCATACTGCAATATGAATTGCGTCTACTGCCAGAATTACCAGATCAGCCAGGAATTCGAAGGAGTAGAATACAGTATAAAGAATCTGGCGGAAAGTATGCTGAATTTACAGAACTCCGGCTGCCATAACATCAATCTTGTGTCCCCGACCATATGGATTCCACAGATAATAAAAGCTTTATATATCGCCAGAAAAAAGGGGCTTTCTATTCCTTCAGTTTTTAATACAGGCGGTTATGAAAACCCACAAATTATAAAGATGCTTGACGGGGCTATCGATATTTATATGCCGGACATGCGTTACAGTGAAGATAGTATGGCAGAAAAATATTCCATGGTAAAAGATTATACAAGGTATAACCAGCAGTCAGTTAAAGAAATGTACAGGCAGGTGGGCAACCTTAAACTAAATAAAGAAGGAATAGCCGAAAAAGGTCTGCTGGTAAGGCTTCTCATAATGCCTGAAAATATTGGTGGAATCAAAAGGACTTTAGACTTTATTAAAAATGAATTATCAACCGATGTACATTTAAGCATCATGGCTCAATACTATCCCACTTATAAAGCATTAAAATACCCGGAATTAAACAGGACGATTTCTGCAAAGGAATATTACGAAGTAGTAAAATATGCCGAAAAGAGAGGCTTCAGCAATGGGTGGACACAGGACTATATGTCTTTCAGCACTGAAGATGATTTATTTGTGCCCAATTTCAAAGATAAGGAAGTTTTTGAATATTATAAAGATAAATAGCTGGATATATTATTACATGAAAACAATCATATCCGGAAAGTTAAAACCTCTGCCTCTTCCAATCCATAAGTTCATCAAGAGACATCGTATTTAAAACATCTTTTTTCTCAAGACCTGCCCTTCTTGCTATATCTACCCCAAGCCCGAGCATGTCAAGATTGTTGGGGCGGTGCGAATCTGTATTAATAACAAGCTTTACTCCCATCTCTGATGCTTTTCTGGCATTCTGCTCATTAAGGTCCAGCCGCATGAAATATGAATTTATTTCCAGGGCTTTATTATTTTCTGCTGCAGCTTCGATTAACTTTTCTATATCAATAAAGTAAGGCGCTCTGCTGCCAAAAACGACTCCGGTGGGGTGACCTATAAAATCCAGATATTTATTACTGACAGCGCTTACTGCCATAGCGGTATTTTCTGCTTCCGGGTTCATAAAACTTGAATGCATCGAGCCTATGGCTATATCCAGTTTCTTAATTATTTCATCCGGGTAGTCAATCTTGCCCACTCCCTTTATGTCAATTTCCGAACCCATTAAAATACGGAAGTCTTTAAATTTTGAGTTTAAACTCTTTATATAAGATGTTTTTTCTTTCAATGCCCTGGCATCAAGACCTCTGCCGTAATAATTGCCCGGAGAATGATCGGTAATCGCAAGATACTCATATCTGGATCTCTTTATTTTTTCTATAATATCATCAATACTTAAGGTCCCGTCACTCCAGGTTGAGTGTACATGAAGGTCACCCTTTATATCTTCGAGTTTTAAAAGCAAAGGCAGAGAGTTCTTCCCGGCAAGTTCTACCTCTCCCATGTCCTCTCTTAATTCAGGAGGTATGTACTGAAGACCAAGTTTGCCATAAATATCCTTTTCAAAAATAGAATCATCGGAAAGGAATTCTTTTCCCTGGCCGCCATTTACTGCTTCAGAACCGCCAATTTCAATTCTTCCGTTTTTCATATAACCTTTTTTAGCAGCTATATCCTCTATTTTCTTTATATGCCTCCTGCTGCCTGTGGTATAAAGAATATCTTTACCCCAGTTTTTGTAGCTGCTAATTATAAACTCGAGTTCTATCCCAAATCTGGTCCCGAACCTTCCACCTGCGCTTTCGGGTCTTAAATCAATACCTTTAAATTCTTTTATGAACTTTAGAGATTTTACCTCTTCCAATAACTTTTTGCTTTCCTGTAAGTTATAAGCATGTTTATTAAATTCCGGAAGAACAAGCAAGTCTATATCCTCCACCGCATACTTCTTCCTTCTTAAAGAACCAACTACAACCGCTTTCCGGACTCCTTTTATCCTGCCAATACCGCTGATTATTTCATCAAGATAAAGCTCTATCTCCCGTCGCGGATATAAAAACCTTACACTCTCAAGATAGTTAATGGATTCTCTTATTCTATCTGCGTAAAATGAGCCATCTTTACTCACAAGTAAATCATTATCTCGAATAATATTAAAAATCTTTTCACCGATATTCTTGCCGGTAAGTTTATCTTTAAGGTCTTCCAGACTCTTTATGCCCAGGGCTCCATATATCGCAAACATCCTTCTTTTGCCAAACCCGCTCAATCTTACAAGCCTTATTAAATCCTCCTCATAAACTGATTTTAATTCTTCGTATATCCCTATGCTTCCAGTTTTTATATATTCGGATATAAGCTCATGGGCAAGCCCTTCCATCCCGGGCAATTCTTTAAGTCTGCCGCTACCGTAAACCTCTTCTATACTATCAGGAATATCTCTCAGCGTCCTTGCCGCAGTTACCAGGTTTGCGATAACAGTCCTGCTGACATCTGAAGATTTTTTAATTTCCGCAATATCTGTAAAAATATTTGCAAGTTCTAAGTTAGCCATCCAACCAACAATATTTCCTTTATGCTATAATAATTCATATATTGATATTCAGGTCAAACATTATATCACAAAACGCTATAGGCAATGAAAAAAATAAACGACTACTACTCCAGAGAAGATACAAAAGAGTACAGACTTATGCGGGAAAATATGGTAAAAGAACAGATTATCTCCCGCGGTATAATTGATAAGAGAGTTATTAATGCCTTAATGAAAGTGCCGCGGCATATTTTTGTAGAAAAGGCATATTTAAATTCTGCATATGATAATATGCCACTTCCAATAGGGCATGGCCAGACAATCTCACAGCCATACATAGTAGCTCTAATGACGGAAAGCCTTGAAATAACCGGAAATGAAAAAGTTCTGGAAATCGGAACCGGTTCAGGATATCAGGTTGCTATTCTTGCCGAGCTGGCAAAGGAAGTCTACACGGTAGAATTAATCACATCCCTGTATAATAGAAATAAAGAACTGCTTAAAAGATACAAAAACATAAAAATGAGCAACCATGACGGTTATCTTGGATGGAAAGAACATGCGCCATACGACAGGATAATTGTCACCGCAGCTCCCGGCTATATACCGGACGCATTTACGGAACAATTAAAAGAGGGCGGCATAATGGTTATCCCGGTTGGCTCATCAAGCTGGAGCCAGACATTATACAAAATAATTAAAAAAAGAAACAATATAAAAAAAATTAGATTATGTGACGTTGCTTTCGTGCCCCTGACCAGAGCTTCAGATAAAAGGCCGGAATGGTTTAATTAAAATAATTAAAAAAATAAAAAATATAAAACAGATTAACAATAAAAACCAGGAGTATGCAGGTTATGGATAAAGAAGAAGTTATAAAAATTTTAAAAGAAATCAGCGTACTGCTTGAGCTAAAGGATGAAAACCTTTTTAAGATAAGAGCCTACCAGAACGCAGCAAGAGTTCTTGAAGCATCTGATATAGAATTCCAGAAAAACCTAAAAATAGAAGATTTTACCAGTATTAAAGGCATAGGCTCGCACATTGCAGAAAAGATAAAAGAGTTAAACGATACCGGCAGTCTCGGTTACTACGATG
>CAZKVH010000025.1:0-15346 GCA_964556165.1 uncultured Actinomycetota bacterium
GTTCTTTCAAATTTTTGTTTAGCCATAATATATCCTTTCTATGGTTAAAAAGTTAGTTATCATAATTATAATTTAAACCGCGATTTCACTTCCCTTAAATCTCTCTATGACTTTATCTGCAATCCTTCCCGGTGCAGGTTCGTATTTCTTAAACTGCATTGTAAAAGTAGCACGACCCTGTGTTCTGGACCTTACGTCAGTAGCATATCCAAACATCTCTGCAAGTGGTACATCCGCTCTAATAATCCTATTTTTATTTCTTAACGTTACTGACAATATCTTTCCTCTTCTGGAATTAAGGTCGCTTATCACATCTCCCATATATTCATCCGGAGCAACTACTTCGACATCCATTACCGGCTCCAGTAAAATTGGTAGACCTTTCTTCATTGCTTCTCTAAAAGCCTTTGACCCCGCGATTTTAAAAGCTATTTCCGATGAATCAACTTCATGATACGATCCATCAAGGAGAGTAGCTTTAATATCGACAACCGGGTACCCTGCTATCTCGCCACTCTGCATAGCACTTTCTATGCCCATTTCAACTGGCTTAATGAATTCCTTTGGTATAACACCGCCTTTTGTTTTATCTTCAAACTCAAAACCCCTGCCATATGCATTCGGTTCAAAACGGACTATTACATGACCATACTGGCCTCTTCCGCCACTCTGCCTTACATATTTGCTCTCTACCTGGGCTTCTTTCGTTATGGTCTCTCTATAAGATACCTCTGGTTTACCAACATTCGCACTTATTCCAAATTCACGAAGCAATCTATCAACGATAATTTCAAGATGAAGTTCTCCCATACCCGAGATTATCGTCTGACCTGTCTCACTATCAACTTCCATCCTGAAGGTGGGGTCTTCCTCTGCCAATTTGGAAAGTGAAATGGATAATTTTTCCTGGTCAGCTTTTGTTTTTGGTTCAATAGCAATTGACAGCACCGGCTCGGGAAAAATAATTGATTCGTACTTTATTGGCTTGCCGGGCTCGCAGATTGTATCACCTGTATTTACATTTTTCAGGCCAACGACAGCAACTATATCACCGCTGTGGGCTTCTTTTATCTCTTCCCTGCTATTTGCATGCATAACAAGTAGTTTGCTTATTCTGCTTTTCTTACCATTACTGGTATTCAAAACCTGAGACCCGCTGCCTAAAGTTCCGGAATAAATCCTTAAATAACTTAATCTACCCACGAAAGGGTCTGTTGTTATTTTAAATATTAAACCAGAAAAGTGTTCTTCATCGCTAACTTTTCTTGTAATCTCCATCTGATTATCAGGGTTAATCCCCATGGGCAAGGGGATATCTATAGGTGAAGGCATAAAATCAACAACCGCATCCAGAAGAAACTGGACTCCCTTATTCTTAAAAGCTGCTCCGCATAATACAGGAACACCTTTAACATTTATCGTTATTTCTCTGATGGCAGCTTTTAATTCTTCTTCGGTTATCTCCAGATTTTCAACATATTTGTTTAATATATCATCATTATAATTAGCAATATTTTCAATGAGCTCCTGTCTGTATTTTTCTGCAGTGGGTATAAGTTCTTCCGGTATGTCTTCATATTCAAATTTTATTCCCATTTCATCTTTATATATAACAGCTCTCATGCTTAAAAGATCGATTATCCCGGTAAAGCCTTCTTCCTTTCCTACCGGAATCTGAATGGGCAACGGATTCGCGCCAAGTCTCGTCTTAATCATATCCAGAACATAATAAAAATCTGCCCCGTTCCTGTCCATCTTGTTCACAAAAGCAATTCTTGGAACATCGTATTTGTCAGCCTGTCTCCATACTGTTTCAGACTGTGGTTCTACTCCTCCAACTGCGCAAAATATACAGATCATACCATCAAGGACACGAAGTGACCTCTCAACTTCTACAGTGAAATCAACATGTCCGGGTGTGTCAATAATATTTACTTTATGGTCTTTCCAGAAACACGTTGTCGCAGCAGAGGTAATAGTTATTCCTCTTTCCTGCTCCTGTATCATCCAGTCCATTACTGCAGCACCATCGTGAACCTCTCCAATCTTATAAGTCTTGCCTGTATAATAAAGGATACGTTCCGTGGTCGTTGTCTTACCTGCATCTATATGTGCGGTTATACCAATATTCCTTATATTTTTTAATGAGACTTTCCTCGCCATATTTACCACCTGTAATGCGCAAATGCCCTGTTAGCCTCTGCCATTTTATGCAAATCTTCTTTCTTTTTAATACTGCTGCCGGTATTGCTTGCAGCATCAAGGATTTCCGCTGCCAGCCTTTCCGCCATAGTCTTTTCTTTCCTTTTAACTGCAAAATCTACTACCCATCTTATAGCAAGCGTATTCGCCCTTTCTGTTGATACTTCAACAGGTACCTGGTAAGTAGCACCTCCCACTCTCCTTGGTTTTACTTCTAAAACAGGCCTTACATTATCCAGACACTTATCAAGTACTTCTAACGGGTCCTCTTTTGTTTTTTCCTTGAGAATTTCAAGACTTTTATAAACTATATTTTCTGTAACACTCTTTTTACCATCAACTAGAACCTTATTTATCAATTGAGTAATAATCCTGCTTTTATAAACAGGGTCTAATTTAATTTCTCTTCTTTGAGGCCTACCCTTTCTTGGCATCGTATAACTCCTTATAAATTACTTTGGTTTTTTCGACCCATATCTGGAACGAGAAGATTTTCTATCTTCAACTCCTGCCGTGTCCAGTGTCCCTCTTACAACCTTATATCTAACACCCGGCAGATCTTTTACTCTACCGCCTCTAACCAGAACTATGGAATGTTCCTGCAAATTATGACCAATCCCCGGAATGTACGCTGTAACTTCAGCTCCATTCGTAAGCCTCACTCTCGCAACCTTTCGCAATGCAGAATTAGGCTTTTTCGGGGTAGTAGTATACACTCTTATGCAAACACCCCTTTTTAAAGGATTTTCCTGCAAGGCAGGTGTTTTCCTCTTCTTTTTTAATCTATTTCTTCCCTTTTTTACCAGTTGACTTATAGTAGGCATAAATACCTTTTCTTCCACCCAAATTTAATAATAATATTTGACCTCACAAAATGATTTATTTTGCACCTTTTTTGAGGCACGAAAAAAGAGATTATCATCTAAAAATTAAAATGTCAACATAAAGAAACCGCTTTTCAAAGTCTTTTTTTTCCATATTCTAAATATTAATTTCTATATCTTTCGTGTCTTCTCCCTCTGACTCCTGAAGGATTTCAATTTCATCCTTATCACCTTCCTTGTGACCTGGATACTCCAGCTCATAATCCCTGAAAGTTCCCATGCCTGTGCCGGCAGGTATAGCCTTACCAAGTATTACATTTTCCTTCAATCCGCTAAGGCCGTCCATTTTGTTTTCCAGAGCTGCGTCTGTTAAAACTCTCGTTGTTTCCTGGAACGAAGCAGCTGAAAGGAAGCTATCGGTCACAAGAGAAGCCTTTGTTATACCCATTAAATTCTGTGTGGCAGTAGCTGGCTTCTTCATATTAGAAATCAACCTGTTATTCTCTTTCTCATATACAAGCCTGTCTACCAGCTGGCCCGGAAGGAAATCACTATCTCCCGGATCGTTTATAGTAACTTTCTTCAGCATCTGTCTTACTATTACCTCTATATGCTTATCGTTAATATCCACACCCTGGGCTTTATAAACATTCTGCACCTCTTTAACCAGATATTGTTCACATTCCTTTATTCCATTGATTCTTAAAATATCATGCGGATTCTTTGGACCTTCGGTTAACTGGCTGCCGGCACTGACTGTACCGCCATTCTTTACAGTTAACTTTGCCCTCGTCGGAATCTGGTAAATCTTTTCCTGTTTTCCATCCTTGCTCTTTATGGTAAGAATTCTAAACCTTGAATCCACATCCTCAATTTCAACTTTTCCTGATATTTCTGCTATAAATGAATACTCTTTAGGCTTTCTTGCCTCAAATAGCTCCACTACCCTCGGCAAACCACTTGTGATATCTATTCCTTCAAAAGTTTTTTCATGTTTGTGAACATGGGTTTTTCTTTTTGCAGTTAAAATTAATTTTGCAAAAACTTCTCCAGCTTCAACATTTATCTTCTTGTTTATCTGTAATATTTCACCCTTAGGTATAATTACATCAACAATATCTCCCTCTTCCATCTGAACCTGGAATATTAACTTGTGCGGGATTTGTTCTATATTTATCTCAATAATATCTGCGGTGTCTTCTTTAGTAAAATCGGTCTTCTTTAAATTAAGCTCGGACAGCAATTCTTTTCTGAATATAAGCTTACCCTTAACAGGTGATTTTATCGATCTTTGAATAACTGTACTTGCCACACCACCTGTATGGAATGTACGCATTGTTAATTGTGTTCCTGGCTCGCCAATAGATTGGGCAGCTATAATACCCACAGCCTCACCAGTTTCAACCATCCTTCCTGTAGCAAGGTCTCTGCCGTAACACTTCTGGCAGACTCCTGACTCTGCTTTGCATGTCATAACTGAACGTACTTCCACGCTTTCAATATTTGCATGGATAAATTTCTGTAAATGCTTTTCATCAATCTCTTCGCCGCTCTTTATTATATTTTTCCCTGTATTGGGATTATTAACATCCTTAAGGCAGGTTCTTCCAACCAGATTGGTATTGGGTTCTCCTTCAAGTGTTAGAACATATAAGCTTATACCGTCCTCTGTACCGCAGTCATTTACTCTTACCATGGTATCCTGTGCAACATCAACCAACCTTCTGGTTAGATATCCTGAATCTGCTGTTCTTAGTGCCGTATCGGCAAGACCCTGTCTTGCACCATGGGTGGAAATAAAATATTCAAGCACTGTAAGTCCCTCTCTAAAATTAGATTTTATAGGACTGTCTATAATGTCGCCTCTTGCATTGGCTACCAGACCACGCATACCGGCCAGCTGCCTCAACTGCTTAATATTTCCCCTTGCCCCGGAAGTAGCCATCATATAAACAGGATTAAACCTGTCAAAATTTTTCTCCATGGCATTAGCTACACTCTCATTTGCCTGAGACCAGGTTTGAATTAGTTCCTGATGCCTTTCAAAATCAGTTATCAGACCCTGCTTGTAGTACTCCTCGATTTTTTCCACTTTATTCTCTATCCTGCTTAAAATTTTTGACTTTTCAGGTGGCACATCTATATCATCTATACCTATAGTTAAACCGGAACGTGTTGAATATTTAAAGCCTATCTGCTTAATAGCATCCAGCGTTTCTATTACAACACTCTGAGGAAATCTGTTTATGCATTCAGCTATAATTCCTATAAGTTCTTTCTTTGAAACTTCCTTGTTCATGAACTTATAATCTTCCGGTAGTGATTGATTAAATATTATCCTTCCTGTTGTTGTCTTAATTACTCTATCTTCAATCTTTACCTTAATTGGTGTATGCAGAGATATAAATCCATAATCATAATCTAAAAGCGCATCCTGCGGGTCACTATAAAATCTCTCTTTCCCATTTGATGTCTCCATTTCAGAAGTCAGGTAATATATCCCGAGAACCATATCCTGAGAAGGAACTACAACCGGTTCCCCGTTTGCCGGTGACAGTATATTATTAACAGAAAGCATTAAAATCATAGCCTCAGCTTTTGCTTCATTTGATAGAGGAACATGAACTGCCATCTGGTCACCATCAAAATCAGCATTAAAAGGGGGACAGACCATCGGATGGATCTGTATTGCTTTACCTTCTACCAGTACTGGCATAAAAGCCTGTATTCCAAGACGGTGCAGAGTAGGTGCCCTGTTGAGTAATACAGGATGATTCTTAATTACTTCTTCCAGTATATCCCAGACCTCATTGCTTTCCCTCTCTACCATAACCTTTGCACTTTTTATATTCTGGGCAAATCCTTCATCAACAAGTTTTTTCATAACAAAAGGTTTAAAAAGTTCCAGAGCTATTTTCTTGGGGAGACCACACTGCTCCAGCCTGAGATTGGGGTTAACCACAATAACAGACCTTCCGGAATAATCAACCCTCTTCCCTAGAAGATTCTGCCTGAATCTTCCCTGTTTCCCTTTTAACATATCACTTAAAGACTTGAGAGGCCTATTCCCTGCTCCTACAACTACTCTTCCTCTTCTCCCGTTATCGAACAATGCATCAACTGCTTCCTGTAACATCCTTTTTTCATTATTTATAATAATCTCGGGAGCATCCAGCTCCAGCAGCTTTTTAAGCCTGTTGTTTCTATTCAGAACTCTTCTATAAAGGTCATTCAAATCTGAAGTAGCAAATCTTCCGCCATCAAGCTGAACCATCGGTCTTAAATCAGGCGGCAATACCGGGAGTACATCAAGAACCATATATTCTGGCTTATTATCTGAATCTATAAATGAAGATAGTATCTTTAACCTCTTTATGCTCCTGCTTCTTTTCTGTCCTTTTGACTTCCTGATAACCTCTTTAAGCTCTTCTACTTCTTTTGCGCAATTAATACTTCTGAGCAGCTCTTTTATTGCTTCTGCTCCCATCCCGCCTTTAAAATACTGACCATAAGTTTCCTTCATCTTTTTAAATAAGGCTTCATCGGAAACCAGCATTTTCTCTTCCAGGTTAAAGAAAAAGGTGCTTGCTCTCTTTATGAGATCTATCTCTTCCTGGTATATTTCTTCTTCTTCTGCCAGAAGCATCTCAGTCTCTTTTACAATCTTTATTCTTTTTCCTTCAAGGTCTAATTCATCCTGGACTTCTTCTTCACTCTCTTCAACGCTGCCATCAACATTCGTCTTTTCGTCTGCGTCAAGAACATCCTCATCTTCTTCAGGCTCTATTAATTCACCCTCATCATTGGTTTCATAATTTTCGAGCATGAAATTATCTTTATTTAATTCTATTTCCTTCATCCTGCTCTCATGAGTATCCTTTGCTTTGTCCAGGGCCTTCTGGTAAAGCCCCTTTATTTCCTCTTCCTCGGATTTTATTTTCTCCCTGTCTATACCTGTTATGATATAGGAATCAAAATAAAGAACTTTCTCCAGATCCTTTGGGCTTATGTCAAGAACATACCCCATCCTGCTCGGAACACCTTTAAAGAACCAGATGTGCGAAACCGGGGATGCGAGCTCAATATGTCCCATTCTTTCTCTTCTTACGCTTGCTCTCGTTACTTCAACTCCGCATCTCTCACAAATTATACCTTTGAATCTCACCCTTTTATATTTTCCGCAGTAACATTCATAGTCTTTTGTAGGACCAAAAATCCTCTCACAGAAAAGGCCGTCTCTTTCAGGTTTAAGAGTTCTGTAATTTATGGTTTCAGGTTTTTTAACCTCTCCATTTGACCATGACCTTATCTTTTCCGGTGAGGCGAGCCCAATTTTTATCGCATCAAAATTGTTAACATCTACACTTACAACCATATAAAAAATACCTCCAGATTAATTAAACCAAAACCAGGTCATACCGGTTTTTTATAATTATTTTATTTCTTAATTTTTTTCTTAACTTTGTCTTTACTGAGATCATCAGTCGCCGGTTCTATCTCTTTTTCTTCTTCAACCTTATCTTTTTTTAATTCTGTGTCTTCTTTTGGCTTTTCCTCAGTTTCCAATTTTTCAAAATCTCTTCCTCTATGCAGATCGATACCTAAATCCTCGACCGTTCTCAATATCTCATCTTCGTCCCTTGTCATATCCACTTCTTTACCTTCCTCAGATAAAACCTCGACATCAAGAGCAAGGCTCTGCATCTCTTTTATGAGCACTTTAAATGATTCAGGAATTCCAGGCTTTTCTATATTCTCGCCTTTTACAATAGATTCATAGGTCTTTACACGCCCTGTTACATCGTCTGATTTTATGGTAAGCATTTCCTGCAAAGCATAAGCTGCGCCATAAGCTTCAAGAGCCCATACTTCCATTTCTCCAAATCTCTGACCACCAAACTGTGCTTTACCTCCAAGAGGTTGCTGGGTAACAAGAGAATAGGGGCCTGTGGACCTTGCATGAATCTTGTCGTCAACGAGATGCAGGAGTTTCATTACATATATATAGCCTACAGTAATATTATCAGATAACTTCTCCCCGCTCCTGCCATCATATAAAGCAGTTTTGCCATTCGGGGGTAATTTTGCAGATTTTAAAAGCTTTACTATATCATCTTCATCTACACCCTCGAAAATAGGTGTTGAAACAAAGATAGGACCGTCATCTGCTTCTTTTTTACTTTTATCATCCCATCTCTTATAAGCAGCCCAGCCAAGATGGGTCTCGAGTACCTGCCCAACATTCATTCGGGAAGGAACGCCCAGCGGATTAAATATTATTTCAATTGGCTCACCATCCTCTGTATATGGCATATCCTCTTCAGGAAGAATTACAGATATAACACCTTTATTCCCGTGCCTCCCTGCAAGTTTATCGCCTATTGAAATCTTCCTTTTCTCCGCAATATAAACCCTCACCAGTTCGTTTACACCTGGCGGAAGGTCGTGCCCTTTCTTCCTTGAGAATAACTGAACATCCAGTACTTTACCACCCTCTCCGTGGGGTACCTTTAAAGAGCTTTCTCTCACTTCTCTGGCTTTTTCACCAAAAATAGCCCGCAGCAATTTCTCCTCTGCTGTAAGCTCTGTTTCACCTTTCGGGGTTATTTTACCAACCAGAATATCTCCTGGCTTTACCTCGGCTCCAATTCTTATAATCCCATTTTCATCCAGGTTTTTAAGAGCTTCCTCTCCTATGCTCGGTATGTCTCTTGTTATCTCTTCGTTCCCTAATTTTGTAGTTCTTGCCTCCACTTCCTGTTTTGAAATATGGACAGAAGATAGAATATCTTCTTTTACAAGCTTTTCTGAAATAATTATGGCATCCTCATAGTTATAGCCTTCCCAGGACATAAATGCCACTCTTAAATTCCTGCCAAGAGCGAGCTCTCCACCGCTTGTAGCTGTGCCATCAGCAATAACCTGGCCTGCTTTTACCTTATCTCCTTCCATAACAATTGGCTTCTGGTTTATACAGGTCCCCTGATTTGACCTCCTGAATTTATATAAATTATGAATGTAATTCTTATCGCTCTTATAATTGATTTTTATATAATCTCCACAGACTTCATCAACTACACCGGCATCTTTAGCCAGAACCAGAATCCCGCTATCTTCTGCTAATCTTCCTTCCATTCCCGTACCAACCAGTGGAGGTTCTGGGTCAATCAAAGGCACAGCCTGACGCTGCATATTAGAACCCATAAGTGCCCTGTTGGCATCGTCATGTTCAAGAAATGGTATGAGTGATGCGGCAGCACTAAAAATTTGCATCGGGGAAACATCGATATAATCTACCATGCCCGGTTCAACGTTAACTATTTCATCACCCAGGCGGGCCATGATTCTCTCCTCAAGAAATTTTCCGTCCTTATTTGTTTTTGCAGTTGACTCAGCAATCACGTAGTTTTCTTCGTTATCAGCCGAAAGATACTCGATTTTCGTTGTCACCTTACCCTTTAAAACTTTTCTATAAGGTGTTTCTATAAATCCATATTCATTTAATCTTCCATAAGTGGCAAGTGAACCAATAAGACCGATATTAGGACCCTCGGGTGTTTCAATAGGACACATTCTACCGTAATGAGAGGGGTGGACATCCCTGACCTCGAAACCAGCCCTTTCTCTGCTTAAACCACCCGGACCAAGAGCACTTAATCTCCTCTTATGTGTAATTTCTGCAAGAGGATTTGTCTGGTCCAGAAACTGGGAAAGCTGACCGCTCCCAAAAAATTCCTTCAGGCTGGCGACCAGTGGTCTTATATTTATCAACGACTTCGGAGTTATGGCCTCAACGTCCTGGGTGGTCATTCTTTCTTTTATAACTCTCTCCATCCTTGCAAGACCTATTCTTACCTGATTCTGTATCAGTTCGCCAACATTTCTTACCCTTCTATTACCGAAATGGTCAATGTCATCAACTTCACCAACACCGGCCATCAACTGAATGAGATACTTTACTATTAAAAATATGTCTTTACTGTTAAGGATATACTGTTCGTTGGTGTCTATGCTCATTTTTTTATTAATCGCTTCAAGTTTCGCCAGAACGTCTTTATCTATCTCATCCATCAGTTTTTGATTCATCTTATATCTTCCCACTTTTCCAAAATCATATCTTTTTGGGTTAAAGAATAAGGAGTTTATAAGATTTCTTGAGCTTTCTACTGTTGGCGGCTCACCTGGCCTCAGCTTTTTATATATTTCAATCAATGCTTCTTCTTCGGTCTCTGTAAAATCTTTCTCAAGAGTATTTTTTATGCAATCCTTCTTATCATATTGACCGAACAGGACCAGAAGGTCTTCATTATTGCCAAACCCCACAGCCTTCAGGAAAATTGTAAGTAAAAATTTTCTTCTCCTGTCAATTCTTACATAAGCAATATTCTTTTTATCGGTTTCAATTTCTATCCATGACCCTCTAGTAGGGATAACCTTACACATATATATATCTACTTCTGCTTTTTTATCCGTATCAGTATCAAAATACGCTCCCGGAGAGCGAACCAGTTGAGAAACCACGACCCTTTCCGTGCCATTAATTATGAAGGTTCCTTTTTCTGTCATCATTGGAAAGTCTCCCATGAAAACTTCCTGCTCTTTCATCTCACCAGTTTCCTTGTTGACAAACCTTGAAAGAACCCTGAGCGGGGCAGTATAGGACATATCCTGCATCTTGCATTCATCCGGCGAAGAATTAAAATCATCAAAAATATAACTTAAGAACTCAAGCGTCATATTTCCTGTAAAATCTTCAATAGGCGAAATGTCCTTTAATATTTCCATAAGCCCCTCTTCCAGGAACCACTGGAAAGACTTTTTTTGTATTTCAAGAAGGTGAGGCATGTTTATTAGGTCCGCGGTATTACCAAAATTAAATCTCGTGATTTTTTTGACTTTTTGCATTAACTTATTCTCCTCATTAATAATATTCCAAGGTTAGTAAAGCAGAAAAAAAGGCTATAGTAATCTTACTAACAAAAACTGCATACAGGGAAAAAACAAAAAAAATCAGTAATTGACAAACATTATAAGAAAAACTTGCAAACCATTAGTGTATCAAAAATAAATAAATAGTCAACTATTTATTTATAAACTTCAAATAAACATATTCTAGAACTAACAGCTATAAAACCGGCATCAATGTTTTTTTTAATAAATATAAATTTTAATTACAATGGGCTATTTTATTTCGACCTCGGCACCGGCTTCTTCAAGCTGCTTCTTTATATTTTCTGCTTCTTCTTTGGAAACTTTCTCTCTGACAATGTTAGGCGCTTTATCTACAAGATCTTTAGCTTCCTTCAGACCAAGGCTGGTCAGAGATCTAACCACTTTGATAACCTGTATTTTCTTTTCTCCTGCTGATTTTAAGTTCACGTCAAATTCCGTTTTCTCTTCAACAGTTTCCCCACCCTGGGACGCAGCTGCGGCGCCGCCTGCAACAGGAGCTGCAACCGCCATTGCCTGTGCGCTAACTCCAAACTTTTCTTCGATAGCCTTTACAAGATCTGAAAGTTCAAGTACGGTCATTTTTTCAATAGCGCTTAAAATATCGCTAACAGACTTACTTTTACCGCTGGATTTTTCTTTGGCCTTACCTGTGTCCTTTTCTTCTTCCTTCATATCCTTTTTCTCCTTCTTTTTCTTATCAATAGTTTTTTTTGCTTCTGCCATTATTCCTCCCTTATATTTCACTTTTCTCTTTTTTTATTCTTACTGCATCTACTGCCAGGACCAGACTTCTATTTAATGCACCCAGAACATTTACAAGCTTAATAATAGGTGACTTAATTGAAACCGCCAGATTGGTAAGCAGGACTTCTCTTCCCGGAAGGCTTGAAAATCTATCAACCTCTTCAGGATTCAAAAGCATGTTCTCAAGCAAACCTGCTTTAACTTTTAAGGTGTCCATATCTTTAGAAAACTCTTCCAGTACCTTTGCAGTAGAAATTATGTCTTCTCCACTCACAACCATACTCGTCGGACCTTTAAAAACTTCCTCAAGGTCCAAATCTTTAAATATATCTTTCGCTGCTATATAGGCAAGGGTATTCTTCGTTATCTTGAGATAGGAGTTAACCTCGGCAAGCCTATCTCTCACTACCACAGCGTCCTCAGCTTTGAGACCGCTATGGTCAGTAAAAATAATACCGGAGCTTTTTTTAAATATTTCCTTTAGCTCTTCTACCTGATTAACTTTTTCCTGTCTGGCCATTCTGACCTCCACATAATAAATTTATAAAAAATCAAATTCTGTAAAAATAAATCGACCCCATTTCCCGGAAGGTCGATTTAATTTCTATTAATCAACCTCGGTAGGAAATTAAGTTATCAATATCCTGAGATAACACCTACTATCTTGGGCTGTATTTTATATTCGATAATATTCTAATTTTTTTACGCCGCCTCAGTTACCTCTGTAATTTTATTAGGGTCGAGTTTAATGCTCGGACCCATAGTTGATGAAATATAAATACTCTTTATATACCTGCCCTTTGCCGTAGATGGCTTTGACCTTATAATAGCTTCAACTAACGCTATATAGTTTTCCAGCAATTCTTTTATACCAAATGAGACTCTCCCAAAAGTACTATGAATAACACCGTTTCTGTCAGTCCTGAATTCTAATCTTCCTTTTTTTGAATCCCCGATTGTTTTTTTCAGTTCAAATGTAACTGTTCCTGACTTTGGATTCGGCATTAATTTCCTCGGTCCCAGAATCTTTGCGATCTTCCCAACATGTTTCATCATATCAGGTGTGGCAATACAAACATCAAATTCAAACCATCCTTTTTGTATCTTCTCTATATATTCTTCCCCGCCTACATAATCTGCTCCAGCTTCCTTTGCTTCAGTCGCTTTCTCACCCTGAGCGAATACAAGAACTTTCTGAACCTTTCCTTTCCCATTTGGTAAAACCATGGTTCCTCTAACTATCTGGTCCGCTTTTCTTGTGTCAACACCCAGATTCACACTAATATCTACAGATTCATCGAAATTAGCAAAATGATTTTCCTTTATCCACATTATTGCTTCACTAGGACCGGGCATCTTGCCTTTATCCAGATTTTCTAACTTCGATAAATACTTCTTACCTCTCTTCAAAACATACCACCTTTACCTGATACTTTAATTTTAATCTCTTGTCAGTAGTTACGAACTTACCTTTACTCCCATGCTCCTTGCAGTACCTTCTATTATTTTGACTGCTTTATCTACCGTCCTGGCATTCAAATCTTTTAGCTTGATCTTCGCTATTTCTTCAATCTGCTGTCTTGAAATTTCCCCGACTTTTTCACGGTTAGGCTCACCGGAGCCTTTTTCCAGATTCAATGCCTTTTTTATAAGAACTACGGCCGGTGGAGTCTTTGTTATAAAACTAAAACTTCTGTCTTTGTAAACAGTTAATACAACCGGTATGATCATTCCCTGTTCTCTTGCAGTTCTCTCATTGAAAGCCTTGCAAAACTCCATTATGTTTACAGCATGCTGACCGAGAGCAGGACCAACCGGTGGAGCAGGATTTGCCTGTCCAGCAGGAATCTGCAATTTAATCTGAGCTATAATCTCTTTAGCCATTAATAATCTCCCCTATCGAAATACCAGAGTATTATACATTTAAATAAAATATTTTCAACTTCTATTACAAAATTAAATTCTGATAGATTCTACTCTTCCTATATCTTCGACACCTGGTTAAAATTCAATTCAACCGGTGTTTGCCTTCCAAATATCGAAACCAGAACTTTTAGCTTCCCCTGGTCAAGGTTTATTTCGTTTATAGTACCATCAAAATTCGCAAATGGGCCAGTAATAACTTTAACAGGTTGACCTATCTCAAAATCAGTCTTTGGCCTTGGTTTACCCGTATCCTGCCTCTTCATTATCCTCTTAACCTCAAACTCTGATAAAGGGATAGGCTTGTCATCTCTACCCACAAATCCAGTAACCCCGGGGGTGTTTCTTACCACATACCAGGAATCATCATCCATATACATCTTAACCAGCAGATAGCCTGGAAGCACTCTTTTTGATGATACTTCTCTTTTACCACCTTTAATTTCAATAACATCTTCCTTGGGTATATATATATCAAAAATCTTGTTGCCCATATTCATTGATTCTATCCGGTGCTCCAGATTAACTTTTATTTTGTTTTCATATCCAGCATATGAATTTATCACATACCATTTTGCTCTCATTTTAATTCACCCTGATTAAACTCTTGTCAATAAATCCACAAGTTCAACAAAACCCAGGTCAAAAACTCCTAAAATTACAGAGAAAATAATAATTGTCACTATAACCACTATGGTATAGTTTATAAGTGCTTTCCTTGTTGGCCATGTTACTCTCTTTAGTTCATGAACAACATCTCTAAAAAACTTCGCGACCCGTGAAGGCAATCCTTTTATAAATTGCTTCCAGTTTATTTTTTTCTTTGGCTGCGATGGAACTTTTCTCTCCTGAATCTGCCTCTCCATCATAGCTTTTGGTTTGTATTTCCTTGATACTTTTCTCTTAGCCATAAAAACTTACCTTCTTAAACCAATATTTACTTTAATGTCCTGCTAATATTCTGCTCTCTTATCAATACATAGCTGGCAGGGCTGGAGGGACTCGAACCCACAACACCCGGTTTTGGAGACCGGTGCTCTACCAATTGGAGCTACAGCCCTATCTGGTCTCCTTATGAACTGTATGTTTCTTGCACCATTTACAATATTTTTTTACTTCCAACCTATCAGGCGTATTTTTCTTATTTTTCTCACTATTATAATTTCTTCTTTTGCACTCTGTGCATTCAAGGATTATTATCTGTCTCAAGTCTTTTCACCATTGTAATTATTTTAATAATATTTAAGCGCAGACAAATAAATTAACACTATATTTCTGCATTGTCAATGGAAAAATCTCCTATTATTTATCAAACAACAATCGCATCATAACTATATAAACCTGTTCATAATCCTAGATTATGTTTTTCATATACATAAATATCCATCATAATACAATACGTACATTACAGGCTTACTACTTCTCCTGTTTTTCCGAACTCAATTTTACGTATCTTGATATCTCCCGTATTCGCTTATATATTATAATAAGATAGAATTTTACCTTTAAAATAATGAAGAATTATTTTATAGCAACAATAATTGCCTATCAACATTTAAAATGAACTCTTTTTCTGAAGAAATCCTGTTTCTAAATCCTCTTAAAAAATGTAACTCTTTTAAACTAAAATCCTTATCAAAAATACTATTCCATTATCTTTGTAACACTACCAGCTCCAATAGTTCTTCCACCCTCACGTA
>CAZKVH010000026.1:0-14382 GCA_964556165.1 uncultured Actinomycetota bacterium
GGAGGATAAAGTATGCATGAGGTTATTATGCCCAAATTAGGGCTTACCATGGAGTCGGGTGTTATTGAGAAATGGCATAAAAAAGAAGGGGATAAGATTGAAAAAGGAGACGTACTTTTTGAAGTAATGACAGATAAGGTTACAGTTGAGGTAGAAGCTTATGATTCAGGATATCTTAGAAAGATACTGGTAAAAGAAGGAGAAGAAGTTCCGGTAACAGAAATAGTTGCATACATTGGTGAAAAAGATGAAAAACTCCCTTTGGATACTGAAAAAAAAGTAAAGCCCGCGAAAGAAGGAGCAAAATTAGCAAAAGAAGAAGTTAAGGATACAGGAAAAAAATCTGTAACTGAGAAAGAGAAAATTGAAAAAATTGAAGGTAAAATAAAGATATCACCACTTGCAAAAAAGATAGCTATTGATAGAGGAATTGATATAAATAAAATAGGAAAGGGTTCAGGACCGGGAGGAAGAATAGTAAAGGAAGATGTATTAAAATTTGCAGAGAGCAAAGGTGGAGAAGTTAAAAAAGAATCTACCAGAGAAAAGTCCGTAGCTTTTACCACTGATATAAAAATAAAATCGACACTTCAACTAAAAGGTATGAGAAAGATAATTGCCGAAAGAATGAGCTATTCCAAGACTAATATCCCTCATATTGTTATAAATGCGGTAGCTGACACTACAGATTTTGTGAAATTAAGAGAGATGGCTAAAGATAGACTTAGCAAAAATTATGGAATAAAGATAACATATACGGATATCCTGCTTAAAATATGTGCAGTTGCCCTGAGAGAAAATATAGAGGTAAATTCAACTCTTCAGGATAATAACTATATTATTTATGAAGATGTAAATATTGGGCTTGCTGTTTCTGTTGAAGGTGGTCTTATAGTACCAACTATTTTTAATTGTGATGAGTTAAGCATACTTGATATTTCAAAGAAGAGAATTGAACTACTGGATAAAGTAAAAAATGAGAAGTTAACACCGGATGAGGTAAAAAACGGGACATTTACTTTGACTAATATGGGAATGTTTGGAGTAAGATCTTTCTCAGCAATAATTAACCCCCCGCAGGCTGCTATTCTGGCGGTCGGAGAGATTTACGATTCACCATCATTTGTAAACGAGAAAATCGAAAATCGCTCATTTATGAACCTGTCATTATCATGCGACCACAGAATAATAGATGGTGCACTGGGCGCAAAATTTTTACAGCGTATAGTTGAGCTTATTGAAAATCCCGAGATGCTTGTTATGTAAAAACAGGGAAGATATTAAAAAGTTTATAGCTAAAAATTTATAAAGAAAAAATTTGAAAATCTTAAAATAGTTAAGTATTTACAGAATATACAGGATATTCAAATATTTCACTGAAACTTATAATTGTCTGATTTTTTACGTCATCCATAACAATCTGTTTTTTTAATAGATTATTCATAGAGGTCTGGGGATAATTTTTAAGACCACAGGCTATTATGTTATTAAAGTATCCCAGATCGACATTAACATTAAGCGAGAATCCATGTGTTGTAATCCATCTTTTTATCCTGATGCCTATTGATGCTATTTTATTATTGTCAACAAACACTCCTCTATGTTCCGGAATTCTTTTACCTTTAATTCCATATTTTTCAAGTAAATTAATTATTACCTGCTCAATATTATAGACGTAAAGAGTTATATCCTTTTTAAAATAAGAAAGGTTAAATATGGGATAACCAATAAGCTGCCCGGGCCCGTGAAAAGTTATATCGCCGCCTCTGTTAGATTTAATAAGCTCGATATTTTGCTTTTTTAATTCAGATTCATTAACAAGCAGATTATCTGTTAAACCGTTATTGCCAGTTGTTATAACAGGACTATGCTCAAGAAGCAAAATTATTCCAATACCGTTATTCTCCTTTATTATATTAAAAAGATATGTTTGTATTATATAGGCTTCCATATACTTCAAAAGACCGAGATTAACATATAATATCTTTTTTTCTATATCTTTTAATAAATTTTTATTATTTGACTCTAAAGCATTAATGATATTATTTGTCTCTCCTGAATTGTAAAGGTCTTTGTTTTCAAAGCTAATATTTCGCATAAGGATTTAAATCATTTTATATTCTCATAATAAACTTACAGATTAGTTATTTTATAATATTTTCTCCCAAAATAGTAATTTTTAAAGAATTAATGCTTTTAATTTTAATACATTTTTAATTTATATTGACTTAAGCAAGTGCTATAGCTAAAATAAAAACAATTAAAAATTTAATAAATTACTTGATTTATGAATTAATTTGCGCTTAAAATCACGATTATTTTGTTTTATTATTAGCGAGAGAAATTAAAAATTAATTATAGAGGAATGAAAAGTTTTTTAAAGGGTATTAAATATTATATACAATATTTCATTTGCTAATGATAGTTATAATAATAGGACAAAAAGGGGGCTTTTTTTAACGCTCTATTTAGACAGAATCAATAATATTTGCTAAAAAAGGCTGAAAATGCGTGATATTGTATGCGGATATTAAATTTTGATAAGTGTACTGTGTATTTTAAAAGTAGCAAGTTAATTTATAAGTCGAGTTAATAACTCGACTTTTTTTATTTAGAAGGAAGGTTTTTAAAAATGGATCTATTACTAAAAATATTAGCTGTTGCAGCTGCTGCGATGATTGGCTTTTTTCTGGGGTTCTTTTTCAGAAAATATATCATAGATTCCAAATTAAGTTCTGCAGAGCAAAAAGCAAATTTGTTACTCAGCAATGCAAAAAAAGAAGCAGCGACGCTTAAGAAAGAAATAATGCTTGAGGGTAAAGAAGAAATACAGAATTTAAAAAATCACGAAGAAGATGAGATAAAAAGACAAAAATATGAACTTAAAAAGAAGGAAGATCGACTGCTGGGCAGGGAAGACTCAATAGAAAAAAAGTCTCATTATCTGGAGAAGAAGGAGCAGGAAGTAATTCAAATAAAAGAAGAGCTTTCAGGTAAGAATAAAAAACTTGAAGATATTTTAAACAAGGAAATATTGAGATTAGAAGCTATTGCTGAATTGACTAAGGATGAAGCAAAGGCAATTCTTATGAAAAAGATTGAAGAAGAAGCAAAATATGAATCTGCAAAGGAATTGAGAAATATTGAGTCCAGGTTAAAAGAAGAATCAGACATGATGGCCAGAAAAATAATATCACAGGCAATACAGAGATGCGCGCTTGACCATGTAAGCGAATCTACCGTATCAGTAGTAAATTTACCGAATGACGAAATGAAAGGAAGAATAATAGGAAGAGAAGGCAGGAATATAAGGATTTTTGAAAATCTTACGGGAATAAATATAATTGTTGATGATACTCCTGAAGCTGTTATACTTTCATCTTTTGATCCGGTGAGAAGGGAAATAGCAAGGGTAACACTTGAAAACCTTATAATGGACGGAAGAATCCATCCTGCTAAAATCGAAGAGATGTATGAAAAAGCCAGTAAGATTATTAATGATGAGATAAAAGCAGAAGGGGAACAGGCAGTCTTTGATACAGGTATATCAGAATTAAACCCGGGTCTTGTAAAAGTGCTGGGTAGATTAAAATTCAGGACAAGCTACGGACAAAATGTACTGCTGCATTCAAAAGAAGTGGCGTATATAGCCGGAATAATTGCTTCTGAGATTGGATATAACGTTAAAAAAGCAAAGAGAGCCGGACTTCTTCATGATATTGGTAAAGCATTAACTCATGATATCGAGGGTTCGCATGCAATAATTGGTGCAGAGCTGGCAAAAAGATTAAAAGAGGATGATGAAATATGCCACGCAATAAGGGCCCATCACAATGAAGTTGAAGCGAATACCGTGCTTGATGTAATTATTCAATCAGCAGACCAGATATCAGGCGGGAGACCGGGTGCAAGAAGAGAAACGCTGGAGAGTTATGTTAAGAGACTTGAAAGTCTGGAGAAGATTGCTACAGATTTTAAAGGTATAGAAAAGGCATATGCCATACAGGCTGGCAGGGAGATAAGAGTTATGGTTAAACCTGAAGAAGTTGATGAAGAGATGTCAGTAATTCTTGCAAGAGATATTGCAAAAGAAATAGAGAAAGAGATGGAATACCCCGGACAGATTAAAGTAACAGTTATAAGAGAAAGCAGAGCTGTAGACTATGCAAAATAGTCCTGATTTAGACAGATTCTTATCTGAGCTAAACATAAAAGATTCACTTAATATTGAAGAGGATTTGGGTGATGGATACGTAAGATTAAAAATATCTGAAGCTGAGAGAAGACAGGCACTTCAGGATATAAATTGCGTAGAAGATATAATACTGGAGATGCTCAGGAATAGTAGAGATGCCGGAAGTAAAAATATTTTTATCGGAACTAAGAAAATTGAGGATAAGAGAAGAAAAGTATATTTTGTAGACGATGGTTGTGGGATACCTCCAAATCTTCAGAATCTAATTTTTCAATCAAGGGTAACTTCGAAACTGGAGAATTTCATAAAGGATTCTTACGGTTTTCATGGTAGGGGAATGGCTCTTTTTTCAATAAAATTAAACGTAGATGACATAAGGATAATTTTTTCTGATAAGCTAAAAGGAGCTTCATTTTATCTGGATATCGATCTTTCAAAAGTTCCCGAGAAAAAGGACCAATCCATTATGCCAAGAGTAATTAAGACAGAAGGAGATTTAAATATTATTGGTGGAGTTAACAATATAATAAAAACTATAATGGAATTTCAGCTGCAGTCAAAACATGTTAATTTTTTTTATGGCAGTCCGACACAGGTACTTACCACTATGAGGAAAATCATAGAAAGGAAAAGTGGGTACGATTTATACCCTAAATTTGATGAATGGGGAAAATTAACTGATTTTGTCAAAAAAAATGATATAAAAGTAACGGAAATTCCAGTCCTAACAGATAATTACAATATTATGGAAATTATTGCCAGGAAAATTTTTAATATGGATATATCACAGAGAGGTATACAGAGAGTAATATATAATGATATTAAAGAGCTCGAGCCACTCAGAATTACTACAGAAAGCATATATATTGAGCAGGATAATGAAAGTGATGAGAAAAAAACAGAAAAATATAATAATTCTGATGATGAAAAAGATAAGGGGAAATTAGACCTCTATGATGAATCGAAATTGGCAAGCAGGTTTAAAGACGAAGAGATAAGATGTATAATCAATGCAGTTAAAAACAAAATCGATGAATTAGGTGGTAAATATTACGTTACTGCCTGTGATAATGTAGAATATAAGAAAGTAAATAATATTATAAAATTGTCAGTTGAATTAAAGCAAAAAGAATAAAATAAAATAGCAAAATAAATAACATGGATAACGAAATTAAATTGCTCAAGGTTTCTTCAAAATCAAAGCCTAATTCAGTGGCAGGTGCTATAGCAGGAATAGTAAGAAGCAGCACCAGAGTTCAAATTCAGACAATAGGAGCAGGTGCTTTAAATCAGGCAGTTAAGGGGATTGCAATAGCCCGGGGGTTTATAGCTCCAACGGGTCAGGAATTAATATGCATTCCATATTTTAAAGATATTGAAGTTAATGGTGAAATAAAAACCGCTATCGTACTTACAATTGAGCCAAGATAATCATTGATTGTCATCTTAAAAATAAGACTATTGGGTCTAATTATGCCATCTATTAGCAGGGGATATTTATAGTTATGAAAGCATATATTGAAACATTTGGATGCCAGATGAACGAAAGTGATTCAGAAAGAATTTTGTATCTTCTTGAAAAGGAAGGATATAAAAAAACTTACAATGCTGAGGATTCAGATATCATAGTAATAAACACGTGTACTGTCAGGGAGAAAGCAAAAAATAAACTTTACGGTCATCTTGGTAATCTAAAAAAATTAAAAGGTAATAATAAAAATATATTGATTTGCGTTGGCGGATGTGCCTCTCAGGATTTAAGGGAAAAGATTATAATAGATTTTCCTTTTGTGGACATTGTGTTCGGTACTCATAATATTAATGAACTTCCGGAATTAATAAAAGAAAGAATTTCCTCAGGTAAAAGCATTTGTTCAGTAAAAGACAGAGGTTTTGACCCTGACCTTTTTAAAGTTAAAAGAACTTACAGTTTTAAAGCATACATTCCTATAATTATTGGTTGCGATAATTATTGCTCATTTTGCATAGTCCCGAGGGTGAGAGGGAGAGAAAAATCTATAGAGCCAGAAAAGATTGTAGATTATGCCAGAGAGCTTGTAAAACAGGGTACTCTAGAGATAACACTACTTGGACAGAATGTTAATTCTTATGGGAAGAATCTTGAAAAACCTTATAATTTCTCAAAACTATTAGATGAAGTTTCAAATGTTGAAGGATTGAAGAGACTTAGATTCACTACCTCAAATCCAAAAGATTTCTCAGAAGATATTATCAGGGTTATTAAAAGTAAGGATAATATCGCAAATCACATACATTTACCTTTCCAATCAGGCTCCAATAATGTATTAAAAAAAATGAATAGAAAGTATACCAGGGAAAACTATCTACATATTATAGATAATATAAAAAAAGAAATTCCCGAATGTTCAATTACTACTGATATAATGATAGGTTTTCCCGGGGAGGAAAAGGAAGATTTTATTGATACTCTAGACATTGTTAAAAAAGTCAGGTTTAGCAGAGCATTTACATTCATATATTCACCAAGAAACGGGACCAGAGCCGCCAAAATGGATGATTATATCCAGGCTGCCACGAAAAAAGAATGGTTTTTTGAACTGGTTGAAACACAGAATAATATTTCTTACGAAACAAATAAAAAATTTGTTGGAAAAGTATTTGAAGTATTAGTTGAAGGTTTTAGTGCAGGTGGTGATAATATGCTTGAAGGAAGAATGGAAGATAACACGGTAGTTAATTTTACAGGAAGTGGAGATCTTATTGGTAGTTTTGTTTATGTAGTTATAAAAGAAGCAAGATCATTTTATCTTATGGGAGATATGGTAAGCTAATAATAATGTAATTGTTTAATTAATATAAGTTAAAAAGAATGAGCGAAGAAATCACTAATCTCCTGCGAAATGATTCAGGGGATTTAAAGGAATATTTAAAGATAAATAAAATAGACCTGAATAAACTATCAAAAAAGCTTTTAAAATTAAAAAAGATTCTAATTATATGTGGTCCTACATGTTCCGGGAAAAGTGAAATTGGAATTCTTCTGGCTAAATTACTGGGTACTGATATTATATCAATAGATTCGATGCAGGTTTACAGAGGTATGGATATAGGTACCGATAAGCAGGATACTTCCGGTTATAACATAAAACAATATATGACCGATATTTTCGAACCCGATAAAATTTTAAGTGTTGTTGAATTCAGGGATTTAGTTGATGAAATAATTAAAAAGAATTTTTTTCCATTTTCTAGAATACCACTTCTTGTAGGAGGTTCGGGTTTATATATAAGGAGTGTTGTGAATGGGATAGATAATGTTCCAGCAGAAAATAAAAAAATAAGGGATAAGCTTAAAGAAGGTATTAAGAAACACGGCGCAATTAATTATTATCTAAGATTAAAAGATTTAGATGAGGAATATGCAAAAAAGATAAGTCAGAATGACACAAGAAGAATAGTGAGAGCACTGGAGGTTTATGAGATAACAGGTCTGTCTTTCTCAAGTTTTCAGAAAACATGGAAAAATAATAAAACAACTTATAATTCAATATTTCTGGGTATTGAAATGGATAGAGGAGTTCTATATGAGCGTATTGAGAATAGAGTTGATAAAATGTTCGAAAAAGGACTTGTTGAGGAAGTAAAAAAACTGGTAGATAAAGGATATGGCAATTGCCGTAGTATTACACAGGCAGTAGGTTATAAAGAAGTTTTAAAATATATAAGAGGCGAGATTACTCTTGATGATTGTGTTGAGGAAATAAAGAAGAATACCAGGAAACTTGCAAAAAAACAAATAACATGGTTTAAATCAGAATCTAAAATTAATTGGATAAGAGCAGATAATTATGATAATATTTTTAGTTTAATTGGTGATATTTTTAAAATAATTCAAAAGAAATTAGAAAATGAATTACATTAAATTTTCAAAACTAAATGGCCAGGGAAATGATTTTATATTAATAGATTCCACATCGAAAGAAATAAGTCTTTCGAAAGAACAGATTGTCGAAATGTGCGACAGAAATTTCGGAATAGGTGCAGATGGTCTAATAATAGTAAGACCATCAGTAATATCTGACTTAAAAATGGATTTTTATAACAGAGATGGTTCTGTTTCGGAAATGTGCGGAAATGGTATAAGATGTATGGCAAAATTTGCATATGAAAAAAATCTAATAATTAATAAAAATATAGATATAGAAACAGCTGGTGGAATAAAGAAAATTTTTATGGAGGTTAAAAATAACAGAGTCGGGAATATAAAAGTCAATATGGGCATACCCGAATTCAGTCCAGAAAAAATACCGGTAAATATAGAAAGCAGAAATGAAATTTTTGAATATAAGATAAAAATAAATTCTAAATTTTTTTACATAAACTGCGTTTCAATGGGTAATCCGCATTGTGTTGTTTTTCTGGATGATAATGACGGAAACCTTGAAGAATTCCCATTAAATAAATGGGGTCCTTTATTTGAAAATCATCCTATTTTTCCAAATAAGGTTAATGCAGAATTCGTTAAAATCAAAGGTTCCGATAAACTTGACATGAGAGTCTGGGAAAGAGGTGTGGGTGAAACACTAGCTTGCGGTACTGGTGCATGTGCGGCAGGTATATGCGCAATTAAACTAAATAAAGTAAAGGGTAATAGTGTAGTAGTTAACCCACCAGGAGGGAAATTAAGTGTATTCTGGGATGAGAGAGATTCAAATGTTTACCTTGAAGGCGAAGTAAGCTACAAATTTGATGGCATGTATTATTTTTAATATAAGAATTTATGTTAAACTATTGTAATATAATATAAATATGGAGAATCATTAAAAGGAATAAAATGAATTTTGAAGAGTCTGAAAGGCTGAGATCTCTGCCACCGTACCTGTTTGCCGAGATCGATAAAATGATAGAAAAGAAAAGAAGCGAGGGTTTTGATGTAATAAGTCTCGGGATAGGCGACCCCGATATACCAACTCCATCAGAAATAACCGAAGTATTATGCGAAGAAGCAAAGAATGCAGAAAACCATAGATATCCCTCAAGTTATGGTTTAAAGTTTTTCAAAGAATCTGTTTCTAATTTCTACTATGAGAGATTTAATGTGAGTCTTGACCCAGATAGGGAAGTAATACCTTTAATGGGTTCAAAGGAAGGTATATCCACTATTGGATATACTTATATAAACCCGGGTGACTATGTAATTATTCCGGATCCATCATATCTGGTTTACAGAATAAGTTCAATTTTTGCAGGTGGTATAGTACAATCTATTCCTTTAAAAGAAGAGAAAAATTACCTCTTTAATATGAATGATATTAATCAGGAGATAGCAGAAAAAGCGAAAGTATTATATTTTAATTACCCGAATAATCCTACATCAGCTACATGTGATATTAATTTTTTTAATAAAGTAGCTTCATTTGCAAAAAAGAATAACATAATTATCTGTCATGATAATGCATACTCTGACACATACTGGGGTGAAGATAAGCCGGTTAGTTTTTTAAATTCAGATAAGTCAAGAGATGTGGGTATAGAATTAAACTCGCTTTCTAAAACTTTTAATATGACAGGGTGGAGAATTGGATATGCTGTAGGAAATCAGGAGATAATAGAAAGCATTGGTAAATACAAGACAAATGTGGATTCGGGCGTTTTTAATGCAATTCAGTATGCAGCTGCAAAAGCACTAAATAACTTTAAAAAATATACTGATAATATAAACGAAATTTACAACAACAGAAGAAAAAAAGTAAAAAAGATGCTTGATGAGGCAGGAATTGATTATTACGACTCAAATGCTACTATATATGTATGGGCTAAAGTTCCAGAAGGATTCACATCAAGCTCTTTTTCCAAAATGCTTCTGGAAAGAGCAAATGTAGTTGTTACTCCCGGGAATGAATTTGGCAAATACGGCGAGGGATTTTTTAGGATTTCCCTGACTATAGACGACGACAGGCTTGAGGAAGCCTTAATAAGGATAAAAGGTATTTTATAAAATATAAGAGTGCTGATCACAACATAAATAAATCTGTTAAATAAATTTTATTAATTAATGTCAAAAGAAAAAGTTCTTCTGGTATTTACCATCTTTAATAATCAGGGAAAATTAATCAAAGATAAGCCTGCAGATAACGCAACATTGAATGACAATATAGAAGAATTAAAAAACCTTTCCTTAAGTGCCGGTGCTGAGGTTGAGGACATCTTATTATGCAGGCAGGATAGGGCCAATCCAAAATATTTTATTGGAAAAGGTAAACTTCTGGAAGCAAAAAATATAGTCAGCAGCAGCGGGATAGAGCTTGTTATTTTTGATGATGAAATAACAGCAACCCAGCAGAGAAATCTACAGTCAGAACTTGATACAAAAGTTCTTGATAGGACAGCGCTCATACTGGATATATTTGCTCAGAGGGCTCATAGCAGTGAAGGTAAGTTACAGGTTGAGCTGGCACAGCTTAATTATCTTCTTACAAGATTAACAGGAAGAGGCGTAGAGTTATCACGATTGGGTGGTGGAATTGGAACAAGAGGACCCGGGGAGACAAAACTGGAAGTTGATAGAAGAAAAATTAGAAAGAGGATAAGCCAGCTCGAAAGAAAGATAAAAAAAATATATATCCAGCACAATATTCAGAGGAAGAAAAGGGAAGAAGAAGATGTTTTTAAAATAGCACTTGTAGGATATACCAACAGCGGAAAGACGACACTGCTCAACCTTTTAACCCAGGCGGATGGATATGTTGAAGACCGTCTTTTTTCAACTCTTGACTCAACTACAAGAAAACTAAAAATTATTACCGGGAATAAAATTTTAATCTCAGACACAGTAGGATTTATAGAAAAGTTACCCCATCAATTAATAGCATCCTTTAAATCCACCCTGGAAGAAGTCAAAAAATCTGACTTATTATTGATGGTTGTTGATATAAGCAAGAAAGATTTTGAGAATAATATTTTAAGTGTTAAAAGTGTGCTGAGAGAAATTAAAGCGGATGATAAACAAATAATCCCCGTCTTTAACAAGATAGATAAAATTAACCAGGAAATAATTCATAATGTAAAAAATAAATACAGTGAATCAGTTTTTATATCTGCGTTAAAGGGTACAGGCATTTCAGAATTATGTTCCAAAATAAAGGCATTAATTGAGAAAGATTATAAATATATCGTTATAAGAATACCATATTCGGAAAATAAGATTATCTCCTCTATTTATAAAAATTGCGATGTATTAAAGCGTATTGATTCAGAAGATTGTTCAATATTTAATGTGCGCGCTAGCTCGAAATATGTATCTTTGCTGTCGAAATATATTATAAAAAGAGGCTATAAAGGAAAGATGAAGAGGAAAGTAATTTAAGAATTTTTTAAAAATATTTTCTTATTACGCCTATTACTTTTCCAATTATTTTCACATCTTTTGCTATAATAGGTTCCATATAGTCATTTTCGGGCATTAATTTTATATTTTTATCGGTCTTAAAAAACCTTTTTACTGTTGCCTCATCATCAAGGAGCGCCACTATTATTTCACCGTTTATAGCGCTTTCCTGTTTTCTTACAATAATATAATCTCTGTCAAGTATACCTGCATTAACCATGCTGTCGCCTCTAACGTGAAGTATGAAAACTTCTTTCTTGCCCTTTATGAAATCAGGTGTCAGGGGGAAATAATCATCAATATTCTCTTCTGCCAGAATTGGCGTCCCGGCTGCTATTTTACCAACTACAGGAACATATACCATATTGCTGAAGTTGGTTTTTTCTATTTCATTATCATAACCGGTTAATAAGGAAATAGCACGTGGCTTGGAACTATCTCTTTTAAGGTATCCTTTTTCTTCGAGCTTCTTTAAATGAGAATGAACAGTAGCAGATGAACTCAGCTTAACAGCTTTAGCTATTTCCCTTACTGATGGGGGATAGCCGGTATCTTTTATGCTCTTACTTATAAAATCTAATATCTTTTCCTGTCTGGAACTAATATTTTCTTTTACCATTGTATTTTTTAAGATTTACTTTTTTTGTTTTATTATAATGATTATAACAAATATAGATACACAAAACAAACAAAGGTTCGCCTGTTAGCATCTGTTAGTATTTTTATTTATTTATATTTATTATCATACCGAAAAACAGATTTTATAAGTTGGATATTTATTACTGATTAATCACCTGGCTTTTTTATCCAGGTCATCATTTTTCTGAGCTCTTTGCCAACTTTTTCGATAAGATGGTTTTCTTCCTTTTTTCTGATAGCATTATATACGGGTCTACCAGCCTGATTTTCCAATATCCATTCTCTTGCGAATGCACCACTCTGTATATCCTTTAATATCTTCTTCATATTTTTCCTGGTCTCATCAGTTATTATCTCTTTACCTTTTACCATATCCCCATATTCCGCTGTATCGCTTATAGAGTATCTCATCCAGGATATACCGCCCTCATATATTAAATCTACTATTAATTTTAATTCGCTTAATACTTCAAAGTAGGCTATTTCCGGTTGATATCCAGCTTCAACAAGCGTATCAAAACCAGCTCTGATAAGTTCGGTTGTACCGCCGCATAAGACTGCCTGTTCACCAAAAAGGTCTGTTTCGGTCTCTTCCTTGAAAGTAGTTGTTATTATACCCACTCTTCCTGCACCAATAGCTTTTGAATAGGCAAGGCAGTAATCCCAGGCTTTTTTCGAATAATCCTGATAAACTGCAATAATTACAGGGACTCCACTATCGTTTTCATACATTCTTCTTACGATATGACCCGGACCTTTTGGAGCAATCATTATAACATCAATATCTTCGCGGGGAATAATTTGATTGAAATGAATATTAAAACCATGGGCAAATGCAAGGATATTTCCTTTCTCGAGATTTGGCTCAATATGCTTATAGTAAACCTCTTTCTGCATTGTATCCGGTATCAAAAGCATCACTACATCTGCTTTTTTTGAAGCTTCTTCAGTAGTATAAACTTCAAATCCCTTTTTTTTGGCTATATCCCATGACTTCCTTCCTTTAACCGCACCTATAATTACATCCATGCCGCTATCCCTAAGATTAAGGGCATGTGCATGGCCCTGACTTCCATAACCAATTACAGCTATTTTTTTACCCTTCAAGATATTCATATCAATATCTTTGTCATAATATATCTTCGCCATTTTTCCTCCTCTTTGATTTAACTGCGTTTTTATTTGCTTATAATTACTTATAATTAATTTTACTGATTATTCTAACAAATAATATAAAAAAAGTTATTAAAAATTTAAAATAAAAAAAACAAATTTTTCTATTGACACAAACAAATGTTCGTATTAATATATAAACGAACATATGTTTGCAATTATTCTAGAATTATAAATTTTTGTTCATATACAAGAACATGGCGGGGAGGAAATATCAAGTAATGAAAATAGCAAAAATGGATATAAAAAATATATTTCTTTATATTCTGTTAGCTATCGTAAGTTTTCTGGTCTTAATAGCTATATATTTTAACTGGAATAAGTTTGATTGTGGAGTAACAATTAAATATGACAGAATAAATATAGACAGAGAAACAAATATTAACGAAATAGCGGATAAATACACTAATTATAAAAACAAAGCTAAATTCATAAGTGAAATAAAGAGAATTAACGAAATAAACTCTACAGAATTTATTCCAGGAAATTCTACTCTAATTATTCCTATAATTAAATCTGAATAGTATAATCTTTTAAAATACTGATTTTTCTAAAATTAGAACTTGAATTAATTACAGAATATATTAATTTATAAGTAATTAATTTTAATAATTAGAGAATGGTAACTTTAAAGATAAAATTACTTGATAAATCAATTCCTGCACCTGAATATGCGCATAAAGGTGATGCGGGACTTGATTTATTTAGTTCAATTGATGTTGAGATTAAACCTTTTGAGAGGAAAAAAGTACCAACCGGAATAAAGGTATCAATACCGCATGGTTATGCTGGATTTATTCAACCTCGTTCAGGAATGGCTTTTAAAAACGGTATTGGCATGGTTAATTCGCCAGGTCTTATTGATTCAGGCTACAGGGGTGAGATATGTACAATACTTATCAATTTTAATCCTTCTGAAAGCTTCTTTATAAAAAAAGGCGACCGTATATGCCAGATGGTTATAAAGAAAGTAGAAAATGTTAAAATAGAATTAGTAGATAATCTT
>CAZKVH010000027.1:0-14016 GCA_964556165.1 uncultured Actinomycetota bacterium
AACCTTCGACACCCGGATTAAAAGTCCGGTGCTCTACCTACTGAGCTAACGGCCCCCTGTCAAAAACCCATAAAAATAATTAAAAAAACCAGAGTACCTGGCTTTCAAATAAATTAGCAAAATTCGAGTTTACTATAGTAAAAACCCATTGTCAACAAAGAGAACCGGAGATTTTTACGATAAATCCCGTGGGGTATTTTTCTTTTTATTACCTTTAATTACAGGGGACACTTTACCGACTTTTTCTTTACTCTTGCTTAATAATTCCTCACCCAGGACTTTTGCTTCAGCAAGAGCAAACTTGCTTCTATCAACTAACTCTTTCAGTTTTTCGACAACTTTCTTCCTCGTTTTTAACCCTGACTGAGGGGCAAACAATAATCCAAGTATATAGCCTGAAAAAATTGAAACCAGAATAATTATCAGCGCATCAAACAAATCCTTACCAGTGGATCTCTGATACTGTTCGCTCTCTGAATTCTTACCAATGTTTCTTTCCATTGACAACACCCCTTCTCAGGTAAATTATCAATTAATAATTATAAACTATTTAAGACTTATATTGAACACATCAATATTATTGAAATAATAATCCATGACTTACTAAAAAATCAATTCTTAGCTCATTCCAACAAATATTCTATAACTTCGACCCAGCCCCTGTTCATAATTCCATCCGCAACATACACATTATCATACTTAATCAACTCACCTGAAGACATATATTTTTTATTTTCCAGGGCATTTCCCATTAGAAAACAATATTTAACCTGCCCCGCCATTTTTAAATCTTCAATTGAATCTCCCAGGGCTATACAGTTCTCGGTATTAAAATTTCTTATTTTTTTATCAAGTTTTACCCCACTTGATTTATTAATACCAACCGGGATTAACATATAAATATTCAATCTCTCTACATCAATATCCAGCTCCATAAGTGATGAAAATCCATTATTGACAATAACCAGGCCCTCGTAACCATTACTCCTAAGTAAACTATTAGCCATATCGATATCTATTTCACCAAAAAATAAAGCACTATATTTCCTCTGTCTGCTCCATTCTATTTTGCTTTCTATCTTACCCGGAAATGCTTTTTTAAACAGTTCAATAATTTTAATTAAATCCTTTCCGCCATTAACTGTGTCATAAATATGTCCATTAGTATCAAATGTGTTGTACACCCTTTCCCCCAGATTATAAATCAGCTCGGAACCAAGTTCCGCAATATAATTTCTTAACCCCATCATCTGCACATTGCATCTTAACTGATACGCATTCCTTCCGGATACAGGAACAACATCTATATTCCTATCTTCCAGTCCTGTCAGCAAATTAATCACATCAAAGTAATAATTATTTTTATAATCCCTTATAAAGCTACCCCTGTCATTTAACAAGGTCCCATCAAGGTCCGTATATATGACCTTAAGGTCACTTAAATTCTCTTTTATCTCTTTTTTATAATCCTTAAAAAATTTATAACTCATTTCATCTTGCTTTCATTTTTATAAACATATTTTTTACAGTACCTGTTCAGACCGATATATTCCCGGAATTTTTCCCGGGATTCCTGTGACTCAACTCTAATTCACTTAAATTCCGGAAGTTCCAACCTGAGTAATTATAAAGTTATTCTCAAAATTTTCAATTTAATTTCGGCGTTCTTTTAAAAACCATCTCTTGTAATGTCTTCCTTACCCATAGGATTATCGTAGAAGAAGGCATGAAGCTTTATTGAATTCCATGGAAAAATATCCATTATCTAAAAAAACTAGTGAAATTCAGAATGTACTTTCATAAAATGAAGAACATCGCTCTTTGTTATTATCCCCTGAAGCTTATCTCCAGACATTACCACCAGATGTCCGAGGTCATTTTTTATCATCCTCTTTATTGCCCCGGATATCTCCATTGAAACATCAACCTTTTCTTCTTCTGAAATTTTCTTTACCACACTTCCCACCCAGGTATCTGACCATTCCTCTTTCGGAATTTCTTTTACGTCATGTATGGAAACAACGCCTATGAGTTTCTGGTTTTTTTTGTTCTCTATAACTGGAAATCTACCAAATCTATATTTCATAAAATAATCATCCACAAGCTCCTGCAATGTTATATCTCTGGTTACAATAATAACGTTTTGATTCATAACCTCTTCTACTTTAATACCCTTTACAGAAGTTTCAAATACAGTCTGCTGGTAACCTGACTGTGCGGATGATTGTAAGAACCATCCTATAAAAGCAAGCCATAGCCCACTAAAATTACCCATGAATATAAAAAACACACCTGCAGCAATCATCATAAACCCCAGAATCCTTCCTGCTGTTGACGCTATAAAAGTTGCGCGCTCAAAATTTCCAGTCGACTTCCATATAATAGAACGCAAAACCCTGCCACCATCCAGAGGATAACCCGGAAGCAGATTAAAAACTGCAAGAATCATATTAATAAGAGCCAGATACCTGAAAGGCTCTTCTACCGGAGCATAACCTCTTGAGAAAAACCATATAATACCAAAAAATATACCCAGCACGATACTCGCAGCCGGCCCGGCTATGGCCATTATGAATTCATTAAAAGGAGTTTCCGGCTCCTTTTCTATCTGCGCCATGCCTCCAAAAAGAAAAAGTGTTATCCTCTCCACCGGTATTCCCTTGCTTCTTGCAACCAGAGAATGACTCATTTCATGTACAAGCACCGATGCAAAAAAGAGAAGCACCGTTACAATAGTAATTAATGCCAGCATACCTTTACTCACTGACGGAAGAACTTCAGGGAAATAAAAGAAACCAAAATAATAAGAAAAAAGCGCAAATACAATAAACCAGCTATAATCAAGCCTGATTTCTATACCGAATATTTTAAATAACTTTAACGAAGACCTAAACATTTATTAACTCCTTAAATTTGACTTACAAATTTTATCCTGCAGTGCATTCCAATATCAATTCTATAATAAAACCCGGAGACATTAAAACTTATCTAAATTATAACCTATTTATATTAAAATAAAATGTTCATCGCTTACCCTTTTTTATAATTAATAATGCTTTTTTAAGTATAAACAAATCAATCATAAAATATGATAGAATAAAAACATGATAATATAACCTGAAAAAATATAAGATTAAACCATGGAGCTTACTCAAAGACTGCTATCAGAAATAAAATTTGACCCGTCTGCCTTCGCGCTTGATATAATAATACCCTGCACCCTGGCATTACTATTCGGAGGCATAATAGGCCTCCAGAGAGAAAAAGCAGAAAGACCGGCAGGGCTCAGGACTCACGCTCTAGTATGTCTCGGTTCAACAGTTTTTACTCTCATATCCTATATGGGTTTTTCTTCAATTGGCTACGGAAGTGTTGACCCTTCAAGGGTAGCAGCAGGTATCATAACTGGAATTGGCTTTATAGGTGCGGGAGCAATTTTCAGACAGGGAACACTCATAAGAGGGGTTACCACCGCTGCCAGTATATGGATAGTATCTTCAATTGGTATGGCCCTCGGTGTTAAATTATATTATCTTGCAATGGTGGTAACCGTACTTGGCTTTATTACTCTCAGTATACTTAAATACTTTGAGGACAGGCTGATAAACGTACCAAAATATTCCCTTAAAATAACTACACCGGATAGTTTTACCGACCTGAATAAGATAATAAATATAATAAGAGAAGAGCACATAGAAATAAAAAGCAAAGAATATAAACATGATAGTGAGAAACACAAAAAATTTTTTACCATTAGCTTCACCAGTAAAAATATTGATATATCTACCATTATAATTAAGGAACTCAGCAAATTAGAAGAAATAGAAGAAATAAATATTTATTAAATCTTTAATATGAATTTATCCAATATTTTCTTATCGCGAGAGACGAATTAAATTCACTTGATTTGTCATAGATATGAAATTTATCGCAGACATAATGGTTGGAAAACTTGCCAGATACCTCCGCATGGCAGGTCATGATGTCCTATATGATAATAAGGCAAGTGACAACCGGATAATAGAAATTGCCAGAAAGACAGGCAGAACAGTTTTGACCAGAGATACTCTCATGCTAACAAGAAGAGAATTTAAGAATGGAAACATAAAATACCTGTGCATAAAAGATGACAGCCTGAAAAAACAGCTCGAGCAGGTCGAATCAGAACTTAAAATTTCACTGGAACCAAATTTAATAAGATGCATCGAATGTAACCAGAAACTCGTAAAAGTAAAAAAAGAAGACCTTAAAGATAAAGTGCCCCCATATGTTTTTAAAACACAGAAAAATTTTATGTACTGCAAGAAATGCGACAAATATTACTGGAGAGGTACTCACTATAAAAATATAAAAAAATCCTTTCTTAAAATAGAAAAAAATAAAGACTAATTCAAATAGAGTTTTTTTTATTTAACATCTATAATTCAGACTACTAATAAAAACGTTAATATAATAACAAAAAACCAGAAGCCAATTAATTTATAATAAACATTGTATTTTTTAATGAAATTCTAAGGTAAAAAAATGACTGTCACTGTTAAAAATCTGGCAAAAATAATATCTGAATTTTTCTGCAGCATCCCCGGAATACTTTTCATAAACTTTTATAAACTCTTCACCAGGACAAAAGTCATTAACCAGAGAAGGATTCCTTTCAACAAATCTGCTATCTTTGCAATAAACCACACTGCAGATGCCGACCCTGTAATACTCCTCGCAGCAATTAAAAAGAAAATCTTCTTTCTGGCTGAAAGCGAAAATTTTGGAAACTGGATTTCCAATTTCTTCATGAGACGATTTGCAAACTGCGTACCTCTTTTCAAACAACAGTTTTTAAAAAATGTTAAGAGCTTTAAAGAACTTTTCAGTATTTCCAAAGACAAAAACATCTTTTTTGGCATATTCCCCGAAGGTGAGCTGAATAAGAGTTCTGAATTTAAAAAATTTAAAAAAGGCGCTGCTTACTTTAGCTATAAAACAAAAATTCCTATAATACCTGTTTATATGTACAATATGAACAAAGCTCCCGAAAGTAAAAGATGGGTCTGGACCAATAAAATTACAAGGGGGATAATCTCGCTTATAATGAACTCATTTAGAAAAATAAATATATTTATAGGAGAACCAATTGACCCCATCGCAAAAAATATAGTAGAGGATTTTAAAGATTTTACAAAGCCTGCAACCTATAAAAAAATCATAAATAATATTAATGACGCCCTTGAAGAAGAATTCCTTTCACTCAAAAGTGACGCTTATGAACTATCCGGGTTGCCAGAAAAAAATGATGCAGGCGAAGAACCTATAGACTCCTGAATCTCAGCAAATACTCTCCAGCCAGGAAAATTATTTTTTATAAATCACGGAAGTAGCGGTTCTTTTTTAATTCTACAAGCTCCCCGTTTAGTTTCTCCCATTCACTTATCCTGGCATCAAGTTTTTTCTTTAGATCAGCATACTTAAAAAATAATGGATTTTCCCTGGAATTTTCCTTCTGAACTGCATCGCTATCAATCTGACTCATCAGCGCTGCCAGTTCATTCTCAAGTTTTTCTATTATATTTTCACACTCATTAATTTTAACTGTTACTTTATGCAAATACTTATAAAATTCTTTTCTTTCAAGATAGTCACCCTTTCCCTCACGGGAAGACTGGCTTTTTGTTCCACTGCCAGTTTGAGTTTGTTTAATCTCAAGTTCCCGGAGAGATGCAATTTGCCTCTTCTCGAGAAATTCTTTTATACCTCCCAGGTATTTTTTTATTTTACGGCCCCTGAATTCATAGACACTGCCTACAATACCATCCATAAACTCCCTGTCATGTGAGGTAAGTATCACGGTGCCTTTAAAATTCTTCAGCGCCTTCTTCAAAATATCTCTGGAGCGCATATCAAGATGATTGGTTGGTTCGTCAAGCACAAGTAAATTAAACGGCTCCAGCAGTAACTTTATCAGTGCGAGCCTTGACCTCTCTCCACCGGATAGAACTTTTACTTTTTTATCAATATCTTCGCTTCCGAACAGGAAGGCACCAAGAAGAGACCTTAGCTTAACTCCTGAATTGGCAGGAGCAACTCTCTCGATAGTTTTTATTACAGTTATTTCTCCATCCATAAGCTCATCCTGGTTCTGCGCAAAATAACCAATTTTAACATTATTCCCTATTTTAAGTTCACCTTTAAAATCAAGCTCACCTACAATAATACGGGACAACGTAGTCTTTCCCTCCCCGTTTCTACCAACAAAAGCAACCTTTTCACCCCTCTCTACCAAAAGGTTCACATCTTCAAGAACGACTTTACTATTAAAACTCTTTGACAGATTTGCAGCATCTATAACCACGCTGCCAGAGCGCGGTGCATCAGGAAATCTTATTCTTATTGCCTTTAAATTATCTTCATCCAGCTCGACAGGAGGTAGCTTCTCAAGATATTTTATGCGTGACTGCACCTGCCGTGCTTTGGTCGCCTTATACCTGAAGCGTTCAATGAATAAACTTGTCTTTTTAACTTCCTTCTGCCGGTTTTTATAGGTCGCAAGCTGTATTAATTTTTGTTTTTTTCTCAGTTCGGTATATTTTGAATAGGGAACCATATAATCATAAATCCTGCCCTGTGAAATTTCTATGGTCCTTTCTGTGACATTGTCCAGAAGCGCTCTATCATGACTTATTATAATAACCGCTCCCTGATACTCAGATAAGAATTGCTCCATCCACCGAATTGATTCGATATCAAGGTGATTCGTAGGCTCATCAAGAAGCAGCAGGTCAGGATATTTAAGGAGAATCTTTGCCAGCTCAATTCGCATTCTCCACCCACCGCTAAATTCCCGGGTATGTCTTGTTAAATCTTCAGGTTCAAATCCAAGGCCTGCCAGTGTCTTTTCGATTTTCTGGTTTATTTTTGACACACCCAGTATCCTGGCTCTTTCATTCATATCGTACAACCTGTCAATTAATTTTAGATAACCTCTGGAATTACAATCGGTTCTCTTCTCTATATCACTATTTAACCGGGCAATTTTGCCTTCCAGCTCAAGAGCCTCTGAAAAAGAAGTTTTTACTTCATTAAAAAGAGTTCTGCTGTTTACATGTTTCATCTGCTGTGGAAGGTATCCAGATGTCAGATTAGATGGTCTGGCAATAGTTCCAGAATCTGGTGTCTGCAGACCAAGAATAATTTTTAGCAAAGTCGTTTTACCCGCACCATTATTTCCGACAAGCCCAACTCTATCTCTGGGATTTATCTGGAAAGAAATATCATCAAGTAATTTCCTGCCGCCAAAACCCAGGCTAATATGATTTACTGATATCATGATTTCTTTTGAGAAATGATTATCCTTATTTCTTAACCTTAAAATCAAGCAGTTTTCCTTCAGGACCGGTTACATCTACTATTACTGTGTCTCCTTCCCTGACCTCCCCGCTTAAAAGTTTCATTGCCAGAACATTCTGTACTTCATTCTGGATAACCCTTTTTAATGGTCTTGCTCCATAAACAGGGTCAAATCCTTCTTTTGCCAGAATCTCCCTGGCTTTATCGGTTACTTCAAGAGAAAGCTTCTTTCCCCTCAGTGTTTTTTTCAGTTTTTCAATTTGAATCTCAACAACCTTTTTTATCTCATCGATACCCAGCCTGTGAAATATAATTATATCATCAACACGGTTTAAAAATTCAGGCTTGAAGCTGGCTTTCATAGCTTCGGTTATTCTTTCTCTCATTTCCTCTTCATTTTTTTCGCCAAGCTCGGTTATCCACTGACTGCCGATATTGGATGTCATTATAATTAATGTATTTTTAAAATCAACCGTCCTTCCATGCCCATCGGTAAGCCTTCCATCATCCATTATCTGAAGTAATATATTAAAAACATCGCCGTGAGCTTTTTCAATTTCATCCATAAGTATGACGGTGTACGGTTTTCTTCTGACAGCCTCGGTAAGATATCCACCCTCTTCATAACCAACGTAACCCGGAGGTGCGCCTATTAGTCTTGAAACAGTATGTTTTTCCATATACTCGGACATATCTATCCTTACCATAGCCCTTTCATCATCAAATAAAAACCCTGCGAGAGCTTTTGAAAGCTCTGTTTTACCAACACCGGTGGGACCAAGGAATATAAAAGAACCAATTGGCCGGTTGGGGTCCTGAAGTCCCGCTCTTGCCCTTCTTATAGCATTTGAAACCGCAGTTATAGCCTCATCCTGGCCTACAACTCTTCTTTTCAACCTGTCTTCCATATGAACCAGTTTTTCAATTTCAGCTTCCATAAGTCTTGTAACAGGGATACCTGTCCACTTTGAGACTGTCTCTGCAATATCCTCATCATCCACTTCCTCTTTTAACATTTTATTTCCCTTTTGAAGCTCCAGGAGCTTTTTATTATCTGCATCCAGCTTTTTCTGAAGCTCCAGAAGTTTCCCGTATCTTAACTCCGCAGCCTTCTGGAGGTCCGCATCCCTCTCGGCATGCTCGGCTTCTATCTTTGCCTTTTCGATTTCCTCTTTTATATTCCTTATACTGCTTATTATTTCCTTTTCCTGCTGCCAGTGGGCTTTCATTGCATTTGACTTTTCTTTAAGGTTGGAAAGTTCTTTATTTATTTTTTCCATCCTCGAGATGGAATTCTTATCTTTTTCTTTTTTTAAAGCCTGGATCTCTATCTCATATCGTTTAATTTTTCTCTCTACCTCATCAATTTCGGTGGGCATACTGTCAATCTCTATCCTCAGTCTTGAAGCAGCTTCATCTATGAGGTCAATAGCTTTATCAGGCAGGAATCTGTCAGATATATATCTATCAGAGAGCACTGCGGCAGCGATAAGCGCTGAATCTTTTATCCTCACTCCATGATATACTTCATATCTTTCCCTGAGTCCCCTTAATATTGAGATGGTATCCTCCACCGATGGTTCGTTTATCTGTATGGGCTGGAATCTCCTTTCAAGAGCAGCGTCCTTCTCAATATATTTTCTGTATTCATCAAGAGTAGTGGCACCTATGGCATGAAGTTCGCCACGGGCAAGCATGGGTTTCAGCATGTTAGATGCATCAACCGCACCCTCCGCTGCTCCTGCTCCTACTACAGTATGAAGCTCATCTAAAAATAAAATTATGCTACCTTCCGCCTTTGATACTTCTTTTAGTACCGCTTTTAGCCTGTCTTCAAATTCGCCCCTGTATTTGGAGCCAGCAACAAGGGACCCCATATCAAGAGCCACTATTTTTTTATTTTTTAAGCCTTCGGGAACATCACCTGACACAATTCTATTAGCAAGCCCTTCAACAATAGCAGTTTTTCCTACCCCCGGGTCTCCTATAAGAACAGGATTATTCTTTGTCCTCCTTGACAGTACCTGTATTACCCTTCTTATTTCGTCATCTCTGCCTATTACAGGGTCAAGCTTGCCCTTTTTTGCTACATCAGTAATATCCTTACCGTATCTTTCAAGCGCCTGGTACTTATCTTCGGGATTCTGGTCCGTTATCCTCTGACTGCCCCTTATACTTACAAGAATTTTATATATACTATCTTTTGTTACACCATAATTTTTTAAAAGCTTACCTGCCTCACCATCACTTCCTGCAAGTGCTATTAAAATATGTTCTGTTGACACATATTCATCTTTTAATTGCAATGCCTCATCAAAAGCGCCATTTAATATATTGTTAAGACCGGGAGTTATATATAACTGTGTGCCCTGCCCGCTTACTTTTGGCTGCTTCGCAATAAGATTCCCCACCTTATCCAGCAAGTCATCCGGGTTGACCTCGAGTTTTTTCAGTATAGGAATTATTATTCCCTCTTTCTGCTCCAGTAATGCAGAAAGGAGATGGATATCATCAACACTCTGATTGCCATTCTCAGAAGCTATTCTCTGCGCATCTGACAATGCTTCCTGAGCTTTTATTGTAAATTTATCTATTTGCATATATTTCTACCATCCTGTAATTGTATAACTTATGAATTGCGCCCATAAAAAATCAAACGATTATACCGGCTCTCGGGTTTTCATTATAAACTTCCAGAAATTTATCAAAATGTTTTTTCTGCTCCAGACTCAAGCCCTCCGGTATCACTATCTTAATCTTCGCATAAAGATCACCATAGCCACCGCCTTTCAGCTTTGGCATCCCTTTGCCTTTTAAACGGAGTGTTTTTCCTCCCTGGGTTCCAGGGGGCACCTTTACCATAACACTGCCATCAAAAGTTGGCACCTCTATCCTTGCACCTTTATATGCCTCTTTTACAGTAACCGGAATCTCACAGTAAAGGTCGTCTTCTTTTCTGGTAAAAAAATTATGTTTTGCAATATTTATAACCAGATACAGGTCACCTGCCGTGCCTCCTGCCGATGAAGGGCTCCCCTCTCCGGCCACTCTTATCTTACCGCCATCCTTGATACCCTCTGGAATCTTAATATTTATAGTTCTTGTCCTGCCGCCCTTCTGCATTTTAAACGACCTCTGCGTACCGGTGTAAGCTTCCCTCAATGTTATTCCCAGACTGGATTGCATATCCTGTCCTTTCCGTGCAGTAGCTTTCGTTCTTCCGCCAAATTTTGAGCCGAAATTACTTGTAAATCCAGAAAATCTCTCGTTCGCTCCACTGCCAAAGAACATTTCAAAAAAATCCGAGAACCCGCTGCCAAGGTCTTCAAAGCTAAAACCCTTGTTTCCAAAGTTATAGGTATATGTCCTGCTACCTCCTGGCCACCCTGTACCCGCACGTGCATACTGTTTCCAGTTAGCCCCAAGCTGGTCGTACCTTTCTCTCTTCTGCGGGTCTTTTAATACTTCGTATGCCTCTCCAATCTCTTTAAATTTCTCTTCAGCCCCGGCATTACCGGGATTTGCATCCGGGTGATATTTTCTTGCCAGCTTTCTGTAAGCACTCTTTATTTCCTCCTGAGAGGCTTTCTTATCTACTCCAAGTATCTTATAATAATCCTTATATTCAACCATTTATATCCACCTTTAGTCTTCATAAATATGCTGCCCATAACTTTAGTTATGGGCAGACATATGAAGTTTGAACTTTATAAACCTGTAAAGCTTTGTTCAGTACTTTTACTCACCTTTTATCGCTATCTTCTTTGGTCTCTTGGCTTCTGACTTGGGCAGGATTATCTCCAGCACGCCATTTTTATAAGTAGCTCCGACCTGGTCAGATTTTACCGGAACTCCTATGCTGAATGACCTGTAGAAAGAACCATAATTCCTTTCAACCCTGACATAATCTTTATCCTTTTCTTCTTTCTCTTCTTTTCTCTCACCCTTTATTACAAGCTGATCTTCATCCACTGATACATCTATGTCCTCCATCTTCATTCCGGGTAAATCTGCCTTTATCAGTATTTCTTTATCTGTCTCCTTAATATCTACATCCGGAGCCCATACTGTTGACTTTCTGGTGCTTTTGTCTCTCTCCGTAATCCCTTCGAACCACCTGCCTATCTCATCACGAAGCTGAACCATGTCACTAAATGGATCCCATCTAACTATTGGCATATAAATGCACCTCCTTTTAAAATCTATTTAGTTTTTTTACCCATCTTTTTTATCTTCGTCATCCTTTGCTTCAAATTCCGCATCTATCACTTCTTCTTCATTGCCTCCCTGCTTACTTCCTTCCTGCTGGCTTCCTGATTCACCGCCTGCAGTTCCTCCGCTTCCCGGCCCGGCTCCTGTACCTGTTTGTGCGTAAAGTCTCTGTGATAATTCATTCTGCAGATTCTGTAATTTTTCTGTTTCTCTCTTTATCTCATCGGCGTTGTCCGACTCAAGAGTTTTTCTTAGAACCTTAACCTGTTCTTCCATTTTGGTCTTCATATCCGCAGGAACTTTTCCGCCAACTTCCCTCATTAACTTCTCCGTAGCGTAAATCAGATTGTCAGCGATATTCCTGGCATCTACAAGACCTCTTTTCTTCTTATCTTCTTCTGAATGCTCCTGCGCTTCTTTAACCATCCTCTCAATTTCTTCATCAGAAAGATGTGATGTCGCAGTAATCGTAATTTTTTGCTCTTTGCCTGTAGCTGTGTCTTTTGCTGAAACATTAACTATTCCATTTGCATCAATATCAAAAGCTACCTCTATCTGCGGAATCCCTCTTGGAGCAGGCGGAATTCCATCAAGCCTGAATCGGCCTATGGTTTTATTATCTCCGGCCATGTCACGCTCTCCCTGAAGCACATGGATATCCACGCTGGTCTGGTTATCTGCAGCAGTGGTGAATATCTCACTCTTCTTTGTCGGTATGGTCGTATTTTTCTCTATTAATCTGGTCATCACGCCACCCAGGGTTTCGATACCGAGAGACAGAGGCGTTACATCAAGAAGAACTACATCCTTTACATCACCTTTCAATACGCCTGCCTGAATAGCCGCTCCTACCGCGACTACTTCATCAGGATTTACGCTCTTGTTGGGCTCTTTTCCAGTATAATCTTTTACCATTTGCTGTATAACCGGCATTCTGGTTGCTCCACCCACAAGAATTACCTCATCAAGATCGCCTGTCTTTAACCCCGAATCGCTTAGAGCTTTCTCGAGAGGTTCCTTGCACCTATTCGTGAGGTCTGCTGTCAGCTGTTCAAACTTTGCCCGTGTTATCTTAACATCAAGATGTTTTGGACCATTTGCATCGGCAGTTATAAATGGGAGATTTATGCTTGTTTCCATAACTGAAGATAATTCCACCTTTGCTTTTTCCGAAGCCTCTATAAGCCTCTGGAGTGCCTGCCTGTCTCCTCTTAAATCAATACCCTGCTCTTTTTTAAATTCATCAGCAACATAATTCATAATCCTATCATCATAATCGTCACCGCCCAGATGCATGTCACCATGGCTTGCTTTTACTTCAAATACACCTTCTCCAACCTCCAGCACCGATACATCAAACGTACCGCCTCCAAGGTCAAACACCAGGATTTTCTCCTCTTTCTTCTTATCCAGCCCGTATGCGAGTGATGCCGCTGTGGGTTCGTTAATTATTCTTAAAACATTAAGGCCCGCTATCTTTCCAGCATTTTTCGTTGCCTGTCTCTGGGCATCATTAAAATAAGCAGGAACGGTAATAACTGCATCAGTAATGCCTGTTCCGAGATAGCTCTCGGCATCTGCCTTTAGCTTCTGGAGCACCATTGCAGATACCTCCTCAGGAGTATAATCCTTACCGCCCATTTCTACTTCTGCCAGATTATTTCTACCCTTTTTAACCACATAAGATACTATTTTTCTTTCACTTTCCACTTCACTGTATTTTCTTCCAACAAACCTCTTAATAGAATAAATTGTGTTTTCAGGGTTTAATGCTGCCTGTCTCTTTGCAAGCTGTCCCACCAGCCTTTCACCTTTTTTAGTTATAGTCACTACCGAAGGTGTGGTCCTGCTTCCTTCACTATTAGTAATAACAGTGGGGCTTCCGCCTTCCATAACTGCTATACATGAATTAGTAGTACCTAGATCGATTCCTACTGCTTTCGCCATAACAATACTTCCTTTCTAAATAATTCCATTTTTTACGATAAAACTGGGTTTGTAACCTGATTACTCTTCTTCCCTGTCTATGTTCATAAGATAATTTTTAAAACAATCAACTATCTCTTCGGGACACTTTCCAAGAATCACGTTATCTCTTCTTTTTATCAATATAATTATCGACTTTAAGTTCATTCCTTCATCGTACATAAGCTCTCTCACGTACTCCAGCCATCTGATATCTGCCTTCGAATAATACCTTTTCCTTCCTCTCCTTAATGGCCTTACCAACCTGAACTTCTCATAATAGTATAGTGTCCTGCTGTTAACTCCCAGGAAATCAGCTACAAGCTCTATTGGATAACTTTTATCATATTCATCAAACAAATCCACCACCAGCCTTTTATTTGATTTAATTCTAATAAAAAGTGTCAATATTGTCAAGTAATTATGAATAATTTTTGATTTATTTTTTAAAATATTTTTACTAAAAAGTAAAATGCTTTTTACTTTAAATTATGATAACTT
>CAZKVH010000028.1:0-9826 GCA_964556165.1 uncultured Actinomycetota bacterium
GAACTTGTGAGGCTCCCCTGAGAAATTAAAACTTCCTTTATAACCTTATTTTTTACATCAAGGAGCAATACCCTGAACTGTTCCTTTTTTAAATCTTTCATCAGCGGTATATAGTAATTTGCAACTTCCTCGCTGCATCTGAAAACTTTATTGTTTCCGTTTTTCTCTGAGACCGCCCTTCTTCCCAGTTCAAGCGCAGCTATCACCTGTGCCGCCTTTGCTTTTCCTATTCCCTTAACACTTAAAAACTCTGAAAGCGACAGATCCAGAAGGCTTTTCAGACTTCCATAACTGACCAGAAGTTTTCTCGCAAGATCAAGAGCTGAAATTTTTTTCTTGCTGTTTCCCATTCCTGTTCTTAGTATTATTGCCAGAAGCTCACTATCGGAAAGATATTCAACACCTTTCTTAAAAAGCTTTTCTCTGGGCCTTTCGAGCTCAGGCCAGTTTTTAATTGATGTCCTGTACAATTTTTATTTTATTTCTATTATATATAAAACTACTTTACATAATAACACAAATATTCATTTATACAATAAGACTTATACACATATTAATACCGGATTAAATAAAATTAACCTGCGCGTTAACAGATTTAAAATTAATCATGAATAAAAGGAACTTAATACCTTTTAATAAAATCTATATTTCTAAAGGATTAAAAGAAGCAATTAAGATACTAAAAACGTGGCAACTTTCTACCTACATATCAAGTAAAATAGCTTGGAACAAACCTGCAGTCATGAAGAATCACAGCTTAATTACATTCTACATTAAACTTAGTGCTCCAGAAAATCCCTGAGCACACCGCTTCTATTTGGATGTCTTAATTTACCAAGAGCTTTTGATTCTATCTGCCTTATTCTTTCCCTGGTCACTCCAAATTCTCTTCCCACTTCTTGAAGAGTTCTCGGGTGTCCATCCTGAAGTCCGAATCTTAACTGGATGATCTTTCTTTCTCTGTCACTTAACGTATTTAAAACTTCCTGGAGCTGCTCCTGCAGCATTGTGAGAGACGCAGCATCAAAAGGCGCTTCTACTTCATAATCTTCTATAAAATCACCAAGACTGCTATCACCTTCCTCGCCTATGGGAGATTCAAATGAAATAGGATGCTGACTTAATTTGATTATTTCTCTTATCCTGTCGGGAGTAAAATCCATTTTCTCTGAAATCTCCTCAGGCGAAGGATCCCTTTCAAGTTCTTGAAGTAATTTTCTTTGTATCCTGACTAATTTATTAATATTTTCTATCATATGAACCGGGATTCTAATAGTCCTTGCCTGATCAGCTAAAGCTCTTGTGATAGCCTGTCTTATCCACCAGGTTGCATACGTGGAAAATTTAAAACCTTTCCTGTAATCAAATTTCTCTACCGCTTTTATCAGTCCTAGATTTCCTTCCTGTATGAGGTCTAAAAAAAGTAAACCTCTTCCAAAATACTTTTTAGCTATACTTACCACCAGTCTCAGATTAGCCTCAACCAGCAACTTTCTTGCTGCCAGGTTTCCAACTTCAATTTTTTTTGCCAGCTGAACTTCTTCAAAAGCAGTTAGCAGCCTAACCTTCCCAATCCCCTTAAGGTACATTCTAATCGAATCATTTGTAGGAGATTCAGTAGCAATATCCAGCCCTTTTCCTGAATCCTCTCCATCATCTTTTTTGACTGAACATCCACTGCTGATTTCTTCATCATCTTCACTTAAAATTTCTATTCCAAGGTTTTGAATAACATCATAAATGTCTTCAATTTGCCCTTTGGATAGCTCCATGTCTGAAAGTGTTTCAGCTATTTCCTTTATGGTAAGCAGGCCATCCACTTCACCCTTGCTAATCAATAGCTTTACTTCTTCTTTTTTAAACACTGACTCTCTTTTAATTTTTAATCACCTTGATTCTTGAAATCAACTTAAATTTTTTTAATATTATTAAATATAAATTATGAAAGTCCCTTGATTCGGAACTATTAATAAAGCAAGAAACAACATCCTGCCTTCACTTAAGTATTCTAAAAACCTACCTCGTCTTTCTTCTTATTTTTTTAACTTAATGTTAAAAATTATATTTATACAAGAAAAAAAGAGATAGCATAAATTAGTTTAAAAAACTCTGACTTTATTTTGGAAGGTTATCCAAAAATGAAAGTTTTATATAAAAACATTATTTAACGATAATCCTGCTTTTTTTAATTATACCATAAAAGTATCAGCACGTATTTATTATATTAGCCAGGTGACTGCTCCAATTACTGTGGTGTAATTTCTAATTGTTAAGAATAATTAAATTGGGTATAATCTTTACTTGTATTATTTTGGGGTGAGCTCCAGATTTATGTTTACTGAATTGGTTAACTAACAGACAGGAGGAATTTTAAATATAAACCCAGACAATGAATTACATTAAAAAAATTAAAATAAGAAATAATAATAAGGCAAGCTGCACTAAATCAGGTTTAATACCCATAAAAGCACTAAATATTTTTGTCAGGGCTCTCAGGGCTCTAAGGTTATATAATATTGTATATGCTGCAGTTTTAGCCATATCAAATGTTTTAAGCAGAAAAAAGATGGTAAGATTTTACTCTCAATTTGTAAGTAAAGGTGATCTATGCTTTGATATAGGCGCCAATATAGGCAACAGGACTGAAGCTTTTCTTAAACTTGGAGCTAATGTAGTAGCTGTCGAGCCACAGGATATCTGTATGCGTAAATTACTGAATAAATATGACAATAACAACAAAGTATTTTTAGTTCATAAGGCACTTGGAGAAGAAGAAGGCACCGGTAACATAATGCTCAGCAATTCACATACTGTTTCATCTATGTCTAAAGAATGGATAAATTGTGTAAAAGATAGTGATATGTTTTTCACATCTACCTCTGCTTTTCAATGGCATAAGACTGTTCCGGTTCCAATTACTACTTTAGACAAATTAATCGAAGATTACGGCAGCCCTACTTTCTGTAAAATAGATGTTGAAGGATTTGAACACCAGGTTATTAAGGGTTTATCTCAAAAAATTAAGATAATATCGTTTGAATTCACCCCAACTCCTAAATTTATTAACTCTGCCATAGAGTCTATAAAACATCTTGATAATATTGGAACTGTTCAATTTAATTACTCCTTCGGGGAATCAATGACTTTTGCTCTGTCAGAATGGGTCGATGCAAAAAAAATTTGTGATACTCTTCTGGCAATACCTCATAAGACTGCCTTTAGTGGTGATGTGTATGCCATGTTTAGCGCATAGAGTGTTAATAAAAAATAGACCCCGCCATAAGCAGGGTCTATTTTTTAGATTGATTTAATATCTTCTTTCAAATCTTTCTGTTCTTGGTCTTTGAGGACGTGCTTCATCAACTTTTAAAGTACGGCCTTCGAATTCTTTACCATCAAGAGCTTCTTTTGCCTTTTCGGCTTCCGCACTATTTGACAGCTCAACAAAACCAAAACCTTTATTTCCAATTACATTAGCTGATTGGACTTTGCCGTGTTCGGAGAAAATCTTCTCTAACTGCTCATTAGTAACAGAATAGCTTAAATTTCCTACGTATAGTTTGCTACCTTGCATATTTACCTCCTTTCAAATACTTTCACTTCTCAAAGCTCTTCGATATTTTATTTAGAGAGGTAACTGCACGTAACAAAAGACTCTTAATTAAAATAACTTCAAACATAAGAGAGCTGCTAATTAAATAACCCTGGTTATCTATTATTATAACCTCACTACCTTAGGTTTCTTGACGCCCGGGGTTTAAATCATTGAATTATTAGCAGTTTAATTCAGTAAACCTGAATCATTTCTAAAATTCTTTAATATTTAAATAGCCGTGTAATTATAACAGATATAAAATCCTTTGCAAATTATTTTTTAGTACTATTAACATTTCTGTAAATGTCAGACATATTAATCAGCGTTTCTGGATTAAAATCATATACAACCTTTCCTTTTTCATCGTTAGCAGTTATATTAAAGGAATATTTTTTCAAATTCGCTTCAAGGGTTGCTGCAAAACCTTTACTCTCCCAGCGCAACTTCAATATTTCCTTTCCGGAATCAAGTATCTTTAATTCCGAGTCAAAACCGAAAGCCGGGAAAATGTTCCTGAATCTCAGTAGAGAGAGCTGCTGCCGGACAACATTTTTATCAAGTGCCTTATAAGCCTGTTCCAGCGTCAGATTTGTTCTGTTAATTTCCTTGTGACTCCCAAGACCTGCTTTTTCAACTGCAGCGTAGTCATTCTTTCCTGCAAGAAGATCCAGGTACCATACCTGAGGCTTGCCCGGCATGAATATCTGAATTGCCCTTGCCAGAAGGAGCCTGGTGTCATCTTCGCCCAGTGCACTGTAATAGGTTGCATTTACCTGGTAATATATATTTTTTTTACCTCGAAGATTTTTTACATAACCGCCCCTTTTAACAATTATTTCAGTAAGCCTTTCTATCTGTTCATCATCTATTAGCCCTTTTAAATCAAGCAGCGGTATACCGTCATGACAGCCAAGCATGTTTACAACCCTGATGCCTCTTTTCTGTATATCTCCAATCCACTTAATTAAAAACTCTTTTGTATTCCTTTCCAGTGCGTCTATAATCAATCCCGGCAGGAAAAAATCATAAGTCAGGTAGCCTTCTTCGGCGAGCTTTTCGTGTATTTTTTCCTCATATTTTGAGTGTATCTCGGGTAAAAGAACCAGACCGTACTTATCAGCAATTACCTTTATACGCCTCAGTAACTCCCATGTTCCAGGGTCGTTAAGAAAGTTTTTGGTACCCGGTTCTTTTGAAGTGTATGCGAATGCGTCAAGCCTTACAATCCCGGCCCCATACCCTGCAAGCTTTTTCAGCGTATCCTCATAAAATTCCCATACCAGCGGAGATTTTATGTTCAGATCCATTTGTCCCAGATATTTACGTCCTGATTCAAGCATATCGATTACATTTTTACGATAGCATTCAAACCTGCCAAATTCTATCTCGGATGGCTTCTTCCCCTCACTTATGGCCTTATTTACAATATCAGAAAGCTCTTTTGCGGGTGTATACTGTATATTCATCTCCTTTATAAGGTCCCGGGCATCAACTTTCCCGTACTGAACTTTCTGATAAAAGGTATTCCAGTAAGGGACTTCCTCCCCGCCAGGAAGACGCACTTTAAGAATGGGAAGTCCTGGTTTTCTAAAAAACATATCCTTGATATATTCACCATCCGGCTGTATATAGCCTTCGTCGGTCATTTTACCGAAGCCCTCCCAGAATTTATTCCAGTCAATAAAAAAATCTTTATATATTGAATTCCTTCCATTTTTTAAGACATCCTGAAACTGTCTGGAAAGTACTGAAGAGTGATTCAATACAAAATCAAATTTGAGGTCTATTCCAATTTTTCTCAGATCTTTCAGATCTTCCTTTGAGGCATAAAGTTCGTTTAATTCATAATCAATAACTGAAAATCCCCTGTCAAGATCGGTATTGAATATGCTCGGCAGTATGTAAAATGATTGGAAAACATTTTTAAGCTCAGGAGTTTTAAGAAATTTTACGATATCTCCCAATGTCCCCCCGATACTATCAGGATATGCATTTAACATCGGACCTGCTTTGATTGTTGCTTTTGCCTGTTTTTTCTCTTCGCCATTCATGATTGTTTCCTGTCTTTTACTTTGTCATAAGTCTGACAAAATCCCTGTATGCCAGTATTTCTCCACTCCTTGAAAGTATTAGTTTTGCCTTCGGCGCCTGCGAAATAAGCATTTCCTGTTCTATACCAAGTACCATTCTTGTAAAGGGACTATCAATTTCGTTGTCTCTATTACGTGACCTGCGGTGTTTAAGCGTTTCCTGTGGAGTACTGTCTATTAAAACCGATATATCTACACCCTTAAGATTTCGGCTGTTACCATGGGTCCATTCTATAATCATTATATTTTTATCGCTGAAATCGACATAATCATACCAGAGTTCCGTCTCTTCTCTTCCCATTCTTTTAAGCAATATCCTTGATTCACCATTTTTAAATCGCAATATGACCCCTGTCAGCTCTTTGAAATCTATTTCTTTTGTTGTCCCCAGATAATTCTTGAGTCCGTTACGACCTGCACTCTGGTAAACGGAAAGCCATGGATAACTTTTGGTGTAATCTTGATTTGAATCATTACCGCTTTTCTGGATCTCCTTTAGCATGGTGTATATTTTCTTATTATACTGTCCCTGCGAAATAAGGCCTTTAATTCCGCTATCCCTGAAAATCCTGAGCCTCTCTGCATCATTATGCTTTGGTATTCTGTAAGGATAATTGTCTCCGGAAAGGATATAACTATCCAGTCCCATAAATTTAAGATAGTAGGATATCAGGGATGCAACCTCTGATTTGCCTGCACCGGACCCTCCACAAATAGCTATAACTAAACGTTGATAAGGGTTTTTACTAAGTGCTGGTATCAGCAGTTCCAATAATTTCGGGAAAATTATCCTGGCTTTCTGAATATGCTTGGGACCAATCTCAATTTTATCTCCGGGCATATCACCCCCCGGTATATTATCCATATCCTGGATTTCTTCAGGAATCAAGGGTAGTCTTTGCCTGAACTTCCCGCTTATATTTTTTCTTATATTTTTTAATTTATAATTTGAACTCTTGCTCATTGAAAATCCTCCGCAAAATTTTTTTACTACCTTTTTTACCAGATTGATTTAAGTTTCCATACATCAAGAGATATAAGTTTAACCTTTCCACCACGGGTGAATAATTCAATATCCCTTAGCTCTGACTGGGGGTATATATTGTTTGTCAAACAAGCCCGCCCATCATCTGCGAATATTTCCACTATCGAGGTATCCACAAAGATATGGAGCTTTAATGTTTTGCTGCTAGCAGACCCAAGCCTGCAAGTCTTTATACCTTCACTTCCGGAACTGGACCGTCTTCTGCTAAAACTCAATTCTCTGGCTTTTACATTGTATAAAACTTCCGCTTTCTCACTCTCGCTTACTGAACACTTCAGACTGAATCCTAGCTCCTGGGCTTTACAGCCCCTAATTTCAAATTCTGCAATTATCTCAAGGCATTTGCCACTAACTTCTCCGGGCAGTACCCTTACACCGGGAGTTATTTCGATTTCTTTCAGTCCGAAGTGAATATCCCGTAGAACCTTCAGCTCTTCTACCGGTTTGAATCTAAGATGACTGTCATCGTCCAGCTCTATAATTCTTGGTATCGACATGGCCCCACACCAGTTTTTGGCTGCAGGAAAACCAAAGCCTTTCCACCAGGGCATCCAGTTCCAGGCATTGACCCAGCCCATTATTATTCTCCTGCCCTTTCCGTCCAGAAACGTCTGGGTTATGTAATAATCAAAACCATAATCAACCTCTTCTATGATATCCCATGTAAATTTAGCTGTTTTATAATCCATATCTCCCACAATGTAAAAGGTGTTCTTTCCGGCAATTCCCATAGGAGAAAAAATAAGAACATATCTATCTCCTATCCTGAAGAAGTCCGGGCACTCCCACATAGTCCCCAGGGAGCCGTCGCTTTCAGCAAGTACTCCTATATAATCCCATTTTTTCAAATTATCCGAACTGTAGAGTAAAGCCATCCCTTTTCCATCCCTGCTTGACCCGATAACCGTATACCATTTATTATCATGCTTCCATACCCTGGGGTCTCTGAAATCCATAGCTACTCCGTCAGGTGGCGCTGGAATAACAGGGTTTCCTTCGTATTTCTCGAATACAACACCGTTGGCACTGGTAGCCAGACACTGGGTCTGCACTAACCTGCCACCCCTCTCTACAGCTCCCGTATAAATAATGCTGAGTGTTCCTTTATCATCAACAGCACTTCCTGAAAAGCAGCCTCCCCTTTTGTCTAAATCACAATCCTCGCTGGGAGCAAGAGCAATTGGAAGATGTTCCCAGTATACAAGATCCTTACTTTTTGCATGCCCCCAGTGCATTGTCCCCCACCTGGGAGCGTAGGGATTATGCTGGTAAAACATGTGATATTCACTCTTATAATATATCAGGCCGTTTGGGTCACTAATCCAGTAAGCCGGAGCCATAAAATGGTATTTAAGCCTGTAGCGGTCTTTTGCAACTTCCTCCCTAACTTTATTTATGGATTCTTCAGCTTTTTTTACTAATTCCTGGTGTCCAGGTTTGTCCGAACCACTATTGATTGTAATCCCTCCTCTTAACTATTTATCTTCTTAAACATCAATAAAATATTAATTAAAAAAACCTATCCCATCTCATTGAATACTTTCTTCAAGAATTCCGCTGTTTCAGCGATAGCAGGCCTTACTGCATCTGATATTGCATCCATCGTAAAAAATCCATGCATAAATTCTTTATAGCATCTTATAGCCACTGGCACCCCTGCTTCTGCAAGTTTCAATGCATACGCATGCCCTTCATCTCTTAGTACATCGTATCCTGCAGTAATTACATAAGCAGGTGGAAGATTGGAGAAATCTTTTGCCAGGATTGGAGATACATAAGGGTTTATACGTTTATCCTCACTATTTAGATATCTCTCAATAGCCAGAGGCATATCTTTTGTATCAAGCAGGTTACCTTCTCCGAATAATTTAAAGGATTCATAGTCAAAACTTGAAAGATCTACTGCCGGATATATAAGAACCTGATATCCAATGGATGAAACAATACCTCTATCCCTTGCCATAAGTGTAACAGCAGCAGCGATATTGCCCCCCGCACTATCACCACATATTACTATACGTGACCTGTCCAGACCATATTCATTTCCATTTTTCAGTATCCATATCAAAGCAGAGTAACAATCTTCGACGGGCTCCGGAAATTTGTGCTCGGGTGACAGGCCATAGCCAACTGAGACAACCGCACCCGACGAAAGATTAGCAATCCTGGTACAAAAACTCTCATAGTTTTTAATATTTCCAAAAACCCAGCCACCTCCATGAAAAAACAGCAAAACAGGTAAAGATGGTCTTCCCTCCGGTTTATATAAACGAAGGGTTATATCATTTTTATAACCTCTGATAACAATATCCTTTAAGTCAAAAACTTTCTCCGGTCTGCTTATTTCGGAAGATGTAATCTCATCGGCTACGATCCTCGCCTTTTCGATATCCGGTATAGAAAATACTGTCTTTTGCTTTAGTTTGACTTCCTTTAAATACTTTTCGAATTCAGGATCCATATTCCTTGTATCCATATTTCAGGCTCTCCTTTCTATAAACATAAATTTCGCAAGACATCATAAGTCCGGCACTGCACTATATTTCTCCGATACTCTCAAAATGCATTTTATAAAGTTATTACTCACTTAACCGATCCCTGTATAATACCTTTGATAATATATCTCTGCAGGAAGAGATATATTATAAGCAGAGGGGCAACTGTCATAATGAGACCTGACATTAAAAGCCCGTAATCTACAGTATAAGTTTGATAGAAGCGGTAAGTTGCCAGGGGTAGCGTCATATTGGACGGCCTTAGCAGCACCAGATTGGGCAGTAAAAAATCATTCCATATCCAGAGCATATCCAGAACGGCAATGGTTATTGTCGTAGGTTTTAAAAGCGGAAAAACTACATAGAAAAATACCTGCATATTCGTTGCTCCGTCAATCATAGCCGCTTCTTCCATTTCAATTGGTATGCCTTTTATAAATCCATGATAGATGAAAACAGCCAGAGAAGTCCCAAATCCGATATAAAGGTAGATTAATGCCCATATACTATTCATCATTTTGACAGTACCGAATATTCTTACCATGGGTATCATAATGGCCTGGAATGGAATAAGCATTGAACCCACCATTATAAAAAAAAT
>CAZKVH010000028.1:9926-13922 GCA_964556165.1 uncultured Actinomycetota bacterium
AGGAAAAAAGCTTCAGCCTGCCCTATACCATATTGCTGTGCTAAAAATGCCTTTTCGTAAACATGCATGGATATTAGCTCGGTACTTTTAAATGGCCCTCCATGAGTCAATGAAAGATTAATGTCGTATACAATAAAACCCCTCTGAAAAGATAAAAAAATACAGACAATAAAGGAGGGGATCATAAAAGGAAGAATGATATTTTTCAACTTTACAAACTCACTTGCCCCATCGATGCTTGCCGCTTCAAGCACATCTTTTGGTACACTTATAAACCCGGCAATATAAATTATCATCATATAACCTGAATATTGCCAGACCGTAGCAAGTACTAACGCCCAGAGTGCTTTAGTAGGGTCACCGAGCCATGATTTTGCAAAAAAAGGGATAAAGTTCTTTCCTATATATACAAAAACTTCTGAAAAAATAAAATTCCATATAAGCCCCAGTACAATTCCACCTATTAAATTTGACGAAAAGAAACCTGCCCTGAAAAAATTCTCCCCTTTAATACCACTCGTCAGAATATAAGCAAGGAAAAAAGCTATTATATTGGTCAGTATTACCATGGCAAAAACATATTTAAGTGTTACCGTGAAAGATGTCCAGAAAGCCTGGCTGGTAAAAAGAGTAATATAATTCTTTATGCCGACAAAATCATAAGCCCTGGACAGGCCATTCCAATTTGTAAATGTAAGGTATATTCCAAAAATAAACGAAAAAATAATAACTGAAGTGAATATAAAAGTTGATGGTCCTGCAAAAAGCAGGTAGGTTTTTACCTTACTTAAAAAGCTCTTTTCCCGTTCTATCGCAAACCCTCCCTAACTAAGTATTATAAAAAAAGCTCTGAATAGATTCGCTCTTTTTTAAACTATCTATAAAAACCAAAAGAAACAAATAAAAAACAACCCAAAAAAGCTTCAATCTAACATTTAATTATTAAGATACTACATATAATAAATATTTATATTTATTATTCAGTCTTTAATAAAAAAATACCACTAATTTATATCCGAGAATGGATCTTAAAGTAACGATATCTCTTATGACATCCTCCAATAAAATCCATTCTCTTCAATAATAGCACTGCATCAATGAATATCTATAAATCCAGACTCAATATAACTCATTTTGTACCAGGTTATTCTATTGCTTCAAAATAAGCTTCGATTTCTCCAGCCAATCCTGCTCTGTCTATCTGGTCAGCCAGATATTTCTGCATTGACGCACCTAAAACAGACCAGTGGTCAGGAGGTACTGATAATGCCATCGGCAGGGTATTTCCCTCTGACATATAACTTATAATTGAATGTGCCAGTGGATCTTCCGGTGCAAGCGTAATGTTTGAGAAAGCCGGGATACAACTGCACTTGTTTACCAGTGCATCCTGTCCGGATGGCTCATATACGAGCCAGTCGAGAAATGCCAGAGCTGCAGCCTGCTGAGCTTCACTATTCTGCTCTTTATCTACCGTTATATACTTAGTAGGACTAACCGTTATCCTACCATTACCATAATCATCTGCATTATTACTTATTGGTACAGGAATGAAACCATAATCGCCATCTGCTGTATCAAAGCTTGATATCTGAGGCCATGCCCAGTTGCCCATAAACCAGAAACCTACTTCACCCAGACCAAGAGATTCTGGACCCTGCTCGTAGGTTGGTGCCAATGGGTCACCTTTTTCCATGTTATTTTCCTTCATCAGATCAAATGTATCCATCAAACCATTGAATCCATCGTTTTCTATAAGAGCAACTTCACCAGCTGCTAAATCATCCAGCCATGCAACTACTCCAGGGTAATCAGTAGCCTGTACGGTATAAGATATTGTCAGATAATGTGCACCCAGTGACCAATCCATTGGTGAGATAGTTATCGGTTCAACACCTGTTGCAGCTATTGCTTCAAATGCAGACTTAAGATCATCAAGAGTTTTTATGGATGCCGGGTCGACAGATGCTGCATCCAGTACTGCTCCGTTGTAAATAAAAGCATATCCTTCTACTGTAAAAGGAAAGGCCACTACACTTCCATCTGACATTGTTCCAAATGCCAGATTCCCTGCTGCTGCATCATCTATCCACTTTTCATTGGAAAGATCTAAAATCTTCTCCTGCATCAATTCTATTTGTCCGGCATCAAGCATTGCCAGAGCGGGTGCATTACCTGCAGCATATAGAGCTGTTATTCTTTCAAATGGTGATGAGCCTTCAGGTGCTGTTATTACTTCTACTGTAATTCCAAGATGCTCTTCACTGAAAAGTGCAGCAGCTTCCTCCAGCTGAACCTGAATTTCACTCTTTGAATTCATAAACTGGATATCAGCTGGCTCCAGTGCAGCTGCTTCCTCTGCTTCCTCCTCTACTTCTTCTTCCACTTCTTCTACAGCTTCTTCTGCTTCCTCTTCCACTTCTTCTACCGCTTCTTCTGCTTTTTCACAACCTGCTAGAGTAAATGTCGAGACCATTGCTATACTTAATACCAACACTAATACATATAACAATCTTTTCATTTTTTTAAACTCCTTACATAACTTTACTTAATCAATTTAATCAAATAAAATACTTTTTGAGATTTGTTTAGTGTATTAGCCCAATGAATCCAGGCAATACTTAAGCAAATCTCTTTTTTTTCAATGATATCATCTCCTTTCTTTAATCTTAGAAAGAATCCACTTTTAAATATTTTTTTATATCTTTGATTTTCCCTCCTTCCTGCCAGGATTATTGTTTTTTATTTTTTTGAAATTAAGAGTATTTTTTATTTCTTTATGATACTTTTTATTAAGTTATAGAAGCGCTTCCAATTTTGATTATTTATTTTGACTAATATTTAAAATATTGATAAAATTGGAAGCGATTCCAGTGTTAGTAATTATCAGTATATCACTTAAAAAGACAATTGCAATAAAATTTTTGGTAACATATTTTTACAGGTGATTTAAAAATATTATGAAAAGATATTCAATATATGATGTAGCAAAAAAAGCTGGCGTAGGAATTGGTACTGTTTCCAGGGTTATCAATAACAACAAGAACGTTAAAAATTCAACAAGAGCAAGGGTGCAACAAATTATAAAGGAACTGGACTACCAGCCAGATTTTTTTGCAAGAAATCTTGCAAAGAAAGTCAGCAAGACTATAGGGCTTTTAATTCCTGATATAATAAACCCGATCTTTCCTGAAATGGCTAAAGGTATTAGCGATAAAGCCTTTTTAAATGATTACACAGTTTTTCTGAGTAATACTGATGAATCAATCGAGAAAGAGGCCAAACAGGTTTATCAATTAATAGAAAAAAGGGTAGATGGGATTATTTTTATTTCTACAGAAATGTGTAACAAAGATGGCGATTATGCACACTATATTTACCTGACGAAAAAGAACATCCCAACAGTTCTTATAAATGGGTCTATTAAAGATACCGATATTCCTTTTGTTAGAATAAATGAGTTAAAAGCTGGATATCTGGCAACAAGGCATATGATAGAAAAAGGCCTTAAAAAAATAGCATTTCTAGGCGGGCCGGAAAATTCCATACCAACTATTGAAAAACTTAAGGGTTATAAAAAAGCTTTTAAGGAATCCAATCTGTCTATTAAAAAGGAATACATAATTCTGGATAAACATGAAATAGAAAACGGCTTAAAAAATACAACCAACTTATTAAATATGAAAGAAAGACCGGAAGGAATAATAACAGTCAGTGATGCTCTTGCAATAGAAGCTATAAAAGCCACGCAGGCGATAAATATTAGAATACCAGATGATATTAAAATTATCGGGTTTGACGATATCAAATTTTCTGAATCTTTTTCTCCTTCTATTACAACAATAGCACAACCAAAATACAAAATGGGAGCTATGGCACTTGATATGTTGATTAATCTTATCGAAAAAAAGACATTACCTGAAAGAAGTGTTGTTATTGAACCAAGGCTGATACTAAGAGATTCTTGCCCTTGATATTAAACTTTTATATCGTTTA
>CAZKVH010000029.1:0-12355 GCA_964556165.1 uncultured Actinomycetota bacterium
TATAATCTTTGATATGCCTTATGAAAGCATAAACCTTTCTGCAGGATAATATTTCCTTATCTTCGGTATAGAGTATGGCAGCGTTCACGTCTGCGGTGGCAATATATAAGGCATCATAGAATGTCAGATTATTTTTTAATGCGATATTTATAGTTTTTTCAAGAATCTTTGAATCAGGGTAGATTATCTTCATGTTCATCTTTAAAAGACTTTCTTTTATATTGGAAATGTCTTCCTGTGTTAGGGCAGGTTTTTTAAAAAAAGCATTTAAGACTTCCAGAAAAAAAAGATCAGGTACAATTATCTCTACTTCTCCTGTCAGCTTTTTTCTCTGTATGGAAAGAGCCAAATCGACATAATTCTCATCTTCATCTTTGAACCATTTTATCGCTATTGAGGCATCAAGTACTATGTTCATATTAATGATCCCTATCCCTGGATTCCCTGATAATCTCGGAACCTTTTTTATTGTCTTTGAATGTGCCTATTTTCTGCCTGAGGAGTCTCGAGGTTTCAATTGCCCACTCAATTTCTTTTCTTTTTCTCTCAAGTTCTTTTTTTTCTCTTACATCTGCAATATATGATGCAGCAGCCTCGCGGATAAGTAAGCTTTTTGTCAATCCCTCTTCGTCACAGAATTCATTTATTTCTCTGAGGATTTTTTCAGGTATGGTTATATTTATTTTTTTTGAATTCATATATCTTCACCATTAATGAGTATAATTAGTAGGTATTAAATGTCAAGATATTAATGCCTGTATTAGTCACATTCATTATTTACAGGGTATAACCAGAGGCCTATATAGAACAGTCAACTATTAAAAACTATGTGATTATTCAAATCTTTACTGGATTTTGCTTTAAATAAAGTTATGGTAAATGAACTGATAATGGTTAATGATATGCTTGATCACCTGAGCATATATATAAATTTGAAAGAAAATGTGTTTATTGTAAAATAAATATAGACAAAATAAAATTTTCTATTGTGTTGTAGTATTTATTATTTTTTTTAATTAAGTATCCTGATGAATACAATTAATATTTTGAAACATCTGGTTATTATTTTACTCTGCTATATGGTTGCGAGCATTTCAATTATTGGTTGTTCTGTAGGCCAGACTGAAACTTTTGACCCAAGGCCCGCTCTCATGGAAAATGAAATAGAATTTAGCAACATTACCACAGGCAAAATAAGCAATTCATACTATACTGCCTGCATCATTAAAAATAAGACAGACAAACTCTATGATTTTCATGTTGATTTTCTTTACTATGGCCCGGGTAACAGGCTGCTAGGAGTAAACCAGACAATAGTCCAGGGGTTTTATCCCGGAATGGAAAGAATATTATTTAACCTTGGTGCCGATGACTATACCGGGGCTAACCCTGTAGAAGCCAGGGTTGTAAATATTATAAAATCTGAGAGAAGCAGTATTACTCCCAATTTCAAATTTGACAATCTTTCTGTGTACCATCATGAGTTTGGTACTGAAGTCTTTGGTGAAGTAACCAACCTGGATGAAATGCAGTACTCGATTATACTTCTGGCAGTAATATATGACAGGAATGGTAATCCCATTGAAGCAAATATTCATGGTGTAGATAACTTATATCCTGGTGAAACACGCATATTCTCTGCTCCATTGCTGGATAAAATAGAATCAGATAAATGTCAGGTATATCTTGACTCTATTACTTCTGTAATTCCTGCACAAAAACAGGCGAACATCACATTCTCGAATAAAGAAGTAAATTATGATAGTAATAGCAACCGGGGCAGCCTAATATTTGATGTCATCAATAATGATACATGCAGGTATCAAAATATTGATTTAGTGGTTGGATTTTATAGTCAGGGAAAGCTCCTCTATGTAAGAGAAGATTATATCCATGATATTGGGCCTGGTGAAACCTTTCATTTTGACCAGAGAATATTGGAGGGTGACTGGACTGAAAAGGAAGTTAAAATAAATATAAATGGCTATTCAATTGATTAAAAAACTTAGAAATCTTCAGCTCTTTTTTTAACAGTTTATTCTTATTATAATACCCCGAATCAGTCTGTAACTCTATATTCTTTATATCACGGTAATATGTTTTTACATATTCATACATACGTATATATTGATAATTTTGCAATTGTGCATTAAAATAGCACTAATTTATTGCTATTTTATACCATAGCTTTGATCTGGCAATAATGTGAATTAAATTTATTATTTCTAAAATGAAGGATAGGAGGTGTGCTTATTGGTAATTTTTTCTCTGGTCAAATGAGTCTTTAAAAATCAAAAAAAGATTAATTGGGAGGAGGGAAAAGAAAACTAATGGAAGTAAAAAGAGAAAGGTGGAGCAGCAGGTTTTTATTTATAATGGCAGCTATGGGCTCCGCAATCGGGCTGGGCAATGTCTGGCGCTTTCCTTACGTAGCATATGAATACGGGGGAGGCGCTTTTCTTTTTGCCTGGGTTATTGGACTTCTCGTGCTTGGAATACCATGGCTAACGATGGAATTAGGTATGGGAAGATATTTTCAGAAAGGTGCACCAGGAGTATTCAGAGGTATAGGTAAAAAGTGGGAATGGGTTGGATGGTGGCCTGTTTTTGTTGCTTTTTTGATAGTTGCTTACTACACTGTCGTTATGGCATGGTCATTAAGGTATGCCATTGATTCACTGACAATGGCGTGGGGGACCGGGCAGGCTGCTGCCGAGAGTACAGCTGGACATTTTTATGAAAAAGTATTGCAGATTTCATCAGGTCCTGCTGAATTTGGGTCGCAGGTATGGTCTACTCTGGGTATATTAGCTGTTATATGGATTATTTTGTTTCTTATAATGTTTAAGGGTGCAGGTGTTATAGGTAAGGTTGCTGTATGGACTGTGGCTATCCCCTGGGTTTTGCTTATAGTGTTGTTTATCCGGGGAATTACTCTTCCAGGTGCAATTGAAGGTCTTAATTATTATCTCACAACTGATTTTTCTGAACTAAGTCAGGGCGGAGTATGGTTTGCTGCCTTCAGCCAGGTCGCATTTTCCCTTTCTGTAGGCATGGCAGGTATGTTTGCCTATGGAAGTTTTGTGGCTAGAAAAGCTGATATAAATAATAATGCAGCTATAACCACGCTGGCTGATAGTGCTACTGCATTTTTTGCAGGATTTGCAGTATTCAGCATAGTAGGGTTCTTAATGCAAGCATTATCTATTTCCGCCACCGAGGTAGCTGCTTCAGGACTGGGACTGGCCTTTTTAACCTTCCCTGCAGCTATATCGATGATGCCTGCAATGAATGGATTCATAGGCGTGGCTTTCTTCTTAACCCTTTTCTTCCTGGGTATAGACTCAGCATTCTTCCTCGCACACGGCGGCGTTGCTGCGCCTCTGAGGGATAAATTCGGCTGGAGTTTAGCTAAATCTACCCTGATTGTATGTATTGCAGGATTCTTACTGGGTATGCTATTTACTACTCAGGCAGGATTATACTGGTTAGATATTGTAGATAAGGCAGTTTCCTTCTACGGACTGCTGATTACAGGTTTTCTGGCATGTATAGTAGTTGGCTGGGTATTTGGAGCCAGAAAAATACGGGAGCATTTAAATGCTACATCAGATTTCAAAGTTGGTGCATGGTGGGAATGGGCAGTAAAAGTAATTGTTCCTGCTTTAATACTTTTTGTGGTTATCTATGGTGGATTTATGTCTGATATCCCGGAAGCCTATGGAGGATATAAGATCGGTCCAATAAATGGTTCACATATAATATGGATTATACTCGGTGTAACCCTCATATTGAGCTTTGTACTCCAGTCAATTAAAACTAAAGAAACCGGGGGAGGGGAAAAATGAATGTATCTGCAATAATATCTACTGTAGTAGTCTGGTTAATAATCATTGTTGGTATGGTCTTGTGTTTTACACGAATTGGCAAAGGTGGTAAATGGGAGGATTAGGATTACCATTAATTTGAGCGAATGATTTGAACCGCCCTGCCCTGAAAAGCAGGACGGTTCTATTTTCAACTGTTTTTCTGTTTGCCTGTCTATTAAATTGATTAAGTATCATGTGAGGCATGGTATTATTAAAAAATTACATTCATTTTAAATTAACCGGCAGTCTTCCATGTTAAGTTGCCTGATTATAAAAAAGAAAATTCAACACACGCATTAAATCCCTTGACAACTACCCTTAATAGTAATAGTGTATGACTAAGTAGTCATATGACTATGAAGTCATATCTATAATTTACGAAGGGGAAGCCAGATGCCTAAAGAAACATTTATAAACCTCCCTGATGGGAAAAGGCAGCTAATAGAAAAAGAGGCAATCCATGAATTTGCTGTATCTGGCTATGATAAAGCCAGTATTAGCAGGATTGTTGAGAGATGCAGAATTGCAAAAGGTAGCTTCTATCAGTATTTTGATGATAAAAGGGATTTGTTTTTATATCTAATAAATAGAGTAAGCGAAAAAAAACTTGAATTTATGTCATCTGTTCTACAGAATCAGAATCAGTATGATTTTTTTACGCTCAACAGGGAATTATTTATTGCAGGGCTTAAATTCGCAGAAAAGAATCCCGAATTAATCCTTATGGCTAACTGGCTTTTTAAAAGTAGAGGGCACCCGGTTTACAATGAAATTATTGGTGTGGGATTACAAAATGCCCAGAATGTCTATAAAAAACTTTTAAGGTATGCAATATCAAGAGGTGAGGTCAGGGGTAATATAGACCTGGATTTTGTAAGTCATATGATTTCTTCTATGAATTTTAGCATAGTGGAGTACTACTTTCAGAATATAAAAAAGGGGAAAGCTAATTTGCAGAAGATAGACGAAGGCATAATTAAGTTAGTGGATTTATTTATTGATTTTATAAAAAATGGTATCGGGACACACAGGAAGGACACTTAAGAAGGGAGACAATAACAATGATTAAAGTAGAGGGACTTTATCATTCTTATACCAGGGATGAGAATTTCGCACTGAAGGATGTAAATTTTGAAGTGAGAGAAGGCGAGATTTTTGGTTTTCTCGGACCATCAGGCGCAGGAAAATCAACGACACAGGGAATACTGACGGGCCTTTTGCAGCTTCAAAAAGGTAATGTAACTGTTGCCGGTTATGATATTAGAAATATTGAAAGAAAAATGTTTAATAAAATAGGCATGTCATTCGAGCAGTCCAACGTATATAGCAAAATGACAGCTCTGGAGAACCTGGTTTTTTATAGCAAATTATTTGATGTTAAAACACGTGACCCTCTGGAATTAATTAAATTAGTGGGTCTGGGTGGCAAGGAGAATATAAGGACAGGCGAGTTCTCGAAGGGAATGAAGCACAGGCTTACATTTGCAAGGTCTATGATTAACAACCCGAGCATGTGGTTTCTTGATGAACCTACTACGGGGCTTGACCCTGCTATAGCTGCAGGCATTAAAGACATAATAAAGGAACGTAATAGTAAAGGAGTAACAATTTTTTTAACCACTCATAACATGTTCATTGCCGATGAATTATGCAACCGGGTCGGCTTTATTGTTGACGGGGTAATAAAGCTAATAGATTCGCCTAAAAATCTAAAGCTTAAATACGGGAAAAAGCTGGTAGAAGTGGAGTATGTTACAGACGGTGGAGTGAAAAAGGAAACTTTCTCGACTATAATACAGAAGGATAAGGATACTTTAAATAAAGTCATATCGGAAAATGAAATCATTACAATGCACACAAAAGAGGCGACGCTTGAGGAAATCTTTATAAAAGTCACCGGAAGGGGGCTTGTCTGATATGAAACTGCTGATTAGCTTCAAAAAAGAACTTATTCTTGCCTCGAGGAGTTTTTACTTTTATATAGAGCTGGGATTTGCACTGGTAATTCTTGCAGTTTTATTACTCGCTGTTCCGGAAAATTTTAGCACCACCACAGCCCAGTATATTTATATTGACCTTCCTCAGGAGATAAAAGATATATATGTGGATGAAATGCTTAAAACCGAGCCAGGCATGGAATCGGAAATGGTTGAGGTAGAAGCTGGTGGGAGTGTTTATGAAGCGCAGCTTATTAGGACCGAGGGAGAGGAAATTTATCTTGTTGATAGTGAAAAAGCAGTTAAAGAACTTGCGTATGAAAGGAGGAATCCAGGTGCTGTTATCGGAATGGATAGTGATAATCAGCTTGATTTTAAGTATTATCTGCAGGGATATGAGTCCACACGTTTAAAAAATTTAATATCAATAATGTTTAATAAGGATGCGGGTACCCTGGAAAAGTTAATGGAGAGCCAGGAAGTTCGCTACCTGACAACAGGCTATGAACCTATAAACGATAGGGAAAATACCATCCCCCCTATAATTTCATTCAGCAGCGGTCTCATGGGAATGTTTATCCTGGCTTCTTATATATTCCTTGATAAAAAGGAGGATGTCATAAAAGCGTATGCGTTAACGGCATCTCCAATATGGCAGTATCTTCTGAGTAAGATTTTTGTGGTTTCGCTTACTTCTGTAATCTCTGGACTAATTATCACCATGCCTGTTATTGGATTCAGGATAAACTACGGACTGGTGCTCCTGCTACTGCTTACAGCCGGTTTCTTCTCATCCTCGCTGGGGCTACTTATTGCCAGCTTTTATGATGATTTAATGAAGGCTTTTGGTATTGTTTATCTGCTTGTGATACTGCTTATGGTCCCGGCGATAGCATATTTTATATCTGGATGGAACCCTTTCTGGGTAAAACTAATACCAACATATCCTTTGATGCAGGGGTTTAAGGAAATTATTCTGCCTGAAGGTAGTATAGTATATCCGTTACTTACAAGTGCTGGATTCCTTGCTGCTGGAGTTATACTTTTTGCTTTTACGAACATCAGGTTCAAGAAAACACTGAGTGTATAGGGAGGAGTGGCTATGTTAAAGAAGATATTTAATATTTTTGCAAGGGACCTTAAGGTAAATTCACGCGAATTTATAACTATATATATAATAGCTATCCCGTTGATTATGGCAGTAGGAATAAATCTTATATCGCCCGGTATTAATGATACCACTGTAAATCTGGCTCTGGTAAAGGGAGAAAGCCCGGAGCAGGCGGACTATTTTAATGACTTTGCTCATGTTGAGTTGTTTGATGACCCGCAGGGAGTTGAAGACAGGGTAATGGCAAGGGATGATTTAGTTGGTGTGCTGCCGGAAGGCGATGATTATTTTATCCTGGCGCAGGGAAACGAGCCCGGGTATATTGTAGAATATGCTAAGTTCTTGAATGTGCTGTATGAATCAGATGTGCAGCTTGAAGATGCCCGCTCTGAAATAATTGAATTTGGCAGAACAGTTCCGCCTCTAAAAAAGCGGCTGGTAAATATGCTTCTTCTTTTGATTTCCATGCTCGCCGGTATGCTTATTTCTATGAATATACTTGAAGAGAAAATGGATAAGACCGTCAGTGCAATAAACGTAACGCCTACTTCACGAAGTGCATTTATACTGGGTAAGGGATTTACGGGAATGTTTGTTGCAATGGTTTCATCAGTTGCGTGTATTTTAATTACGGGCTTTTATGATGTAAACATGGGACAGGCAGCCCTGGTCATCTTTTCGACAACAATATTGAGTTTAATTATAGGGTTTTTACAGGGTTTAAACAGTAACGATGTAATGGAAGCTGCGGGTAGCGTAAAACTTCTGTTTTTGCCTCTGGGAGGGTCCATTGCTGGATATGAATTCGTTGCGGAAAAATGGCAGATTTTTTTCTGGTGGTCACCATTTTACTGGGCCTACAGGGCTATTGACAGCATACTTTCAAAAAGTGGTACATGGCCGCAATTATTACTTTATACAGGAATTATACTTGCTATATGCGGCTTTGTTTACGCGCTTCTTGCTCCCAGAATAGCAAGGAAACTTCAATAGCGATTTAAGTTATTTATGAATAATAATGAGAAAAATGGAAAGGGGATTGATAAAAAATGGGTTATACAATCGGGGGAATCGCATGCCTGGTTTATGCTGCGTTTGTATATTATGTAGCAATCGGGAAACCGCCTGCGATAATTAAGATAATAAAATTAAAGTTTAATAAAAAAATGAGCGATAAAGCAGCAGTGATATTATGTTATGTATTCGCTACTATAGCACTTGCAGGAGGGATTGTTTTACTTATTCTGGGAAGAGGCTAAGGTAAAAAAAGATACGGAATTACTATATTATATATTTTATCCTGAATAAATCCTGGCGAATACTTTTTGAATTTATCTTTTTTATTGCGCGGGTATAAAACTTTTTTAACTGTCAGAATTCTACTCCTGATTATACAAACCAGAAGAGCAAAATTATGATTCGTTTTTTTAAGAATTTAAAATTATCGCAAAAAGCATAAAATAAAGTATTCTAAATTATTTTTTCTCTATTTTCTCCTGCTCCTCTGACTCCTGATAGCTGAATTCCTCGCATTGTAAAACAGGAAACTTTCGTTGGAATCCGCATTCTTTGTCATATACACATGTAGAGCATAAGCCTTTATTTTTCATTTTTTCCCTCTTTTCTAGCATATTACCCGAGTATTTTTTCTACCTCTTCATGATCATAATCCATAATATAGGGTATTCCGGAAACGGAGGCTGCTTCTCCGGTAAGTGATATAATGTCATGGCGGTCTATGTAATCAATAGCAAATTTTCTTGCTCCGCACATAAATTGCTTTAAGCCCTGACCCAGTCTCCTGAAGTAGCTGTACAACCCTATGGCTGACCCGGGAATATCATCGGCTCTATTATTAAATCTTTTTCTTAAACCTGTTACCTCTACAAATACTGATTCCATGTCACTTCCATATTTTTCAATTGATTTAGATAGATTGCCACTGGCTATGTTTTCCGAAAGTGTTTTTCCTACCATACACGCAGTTATTGGAGAACGGGCCATACCCACTAATTTGAAATAGGGAGCACCCAGAGCAAGACCTTTAAATATCTGGTCTTCAAAGGTAAAGCCACCTGCAATTGCCATATCAGGCACATATAAACCTTTGAAGTCAAGAATTTTTGCATATTTGTATGCCATGGACTGGAGATAAACTGTTGGAATACCCCACTCATTCATCATTCGCCACGGGCTCATACCTGTGCCGCCACCGGCTCCATCTATGGTAAGTAAATCAATCTCGCCTTCGGAAGAGTATTTAATGGCTTTTGCCAGATCGGAAGGCCTGTAAGCGCCTGTCTTTAAAAATATATGCCTTGCGCCAATTTTTCTAAGGTGCTCGATAGTATTCATAAAGCCATCTCTGGTGGGCATGCCTATTCTGGAATGTCTCTCAAACTCTTTAAAATCACCATGTTTGAAAGCTTTTTGAACATCCGGGTCAAGTGGGTCAGGTAAAACAATATAACCTCTTTTTTTTATCTCGATTGCCCAGTCAAGGTTATTTATCTTTATTTCTCCTCCAATACTTTTTGCACCCTGACCCCATTTCAGCTCAACTGTTTCTACGCCCAGTTCTTTTATGGCATATTCCAGGACGCCGAATTTGCTATCTTCTACATTTGCCTGAACTACGATACCGCCGTATCCACCCTGCTGCCAGTCTCTGTAAAGCTTAACCCTTTTGATAAGTTCGGGAGATTTTGCTATCTTACCGTTGCCGTTGAACTGAGCAGCGGGGTCAATTCCGCATACATTCTCGCCAATAGTTAAAATGACTCCCGATATGGCTGCACCAATTGCAAGCCCTTCCCAGTTTTTCCTGGCAATATCTGTTGAACCAAGACCGGGTATAATAAAAGGCAATTTTAACTTTATATTCCTGTCTTTTCCTATTGCTGTCTCCAGTCTGACATTGGTAAAAACAGCTTTGTCGCTATCTTCTTCTATCCCTTTTGCTCCGAATGCAGTTCCCATAATATTGAAATGAGAGTAGTCTACGGGATAATCTTTCTGGGAAGCTGTAGTTATATCTCCGTAAGGCTGTGGATATAACACTTCGGTGCTTCGGTAAGAAGATTTGCCTATTTCACACAGACCGGGGCAACCCTCGCTGCAGGTAACGCACATTCCGCTAAAAGGACTTACATTGTCTCCATAGAGATTTTTTGTCCCTGTAGCTGTTGATGTATTTATTTTTGAATAACTCATACTAATCCTCCTTATATAAATTAATAAAAAGCAATAAAAAAAGCACAAAATCCCTATTGGCTACTTTGCCAATAAAACTTTGTGCTTCTACGCAAGATAGGCTTCTTTGCCTTAAATATTCAATTTTTACAGTGTAATAATAATATCAATCTATATTAAGTGTCAAATATTTTTTTATTTAGATATTTTATCTGGAAGAAGAGACCCGAAATCTTGACGTGAACGATTGTTCACTATATAATATTTTTTATGAATGAGAAACTTAAAAGAAGAATAGAGCTTATCAGAAGATTTTATTTTGAAAATAAAAGGATGCCGACTTATTCCGAGATTGCAGGTCTTTTTGGATGGAAGTCAAAGAACTCTGTCTACAGGTTTATTAAAAAAATCCAGTCGCTCGGGATAGTTGAAAAAGATGCAAAAGGCAGACTTATACCAGAGAAAATCGAAATGGCCGTTAAAGTTCTTGGTGTCGTGGAGGCCGGGTTTCCAAGTCCTGCTGAGGAGGAGCTGCTCAATACGCTTTCTCTTGACAGATGGCTTATAGATAATCCATCTTCTACATTTATGCTCAAGGTGTCAGGAGATTCGATGTCCGGTGCGGGAATTTTGCCTGGAGATATCGTACTGGTGGATAGGGCACTTACTCCTAAAAGTGGTGATATAGTGATAGCCAATGTAGACGGTATGTGGACCATAAAGTATCTGAAAAAAAAGGGAGGCAATTTTATACTTGAACCGGCAAACCCGGAATATAAAACAATAAAACCCGAAAAAGAGTTGGCAGTAGGGGGCATCGTAACTGCTGTTATAAGGAGGTACAGATGAATATGACCGGCGGAGCCAGGAATGGACCCCTTACTATTGCATCCTGGCCAAAAGCGATACTTCATGCGGATGCAGATTCATTTTTTACTTCTTGCGAGCAGGCTTTAAATCCTGCCCTTAAAGGAAAGCCTGTTGTCACCGGAGAGGAGCGCGGAATAGCTGCCTGTGTTAGTTATGAGGCAAAAAATTTAGGCGTAAAAAGAGGCATGCGGATAGGGGAAATAAAAAGGATGTTTCCGGAGGTTAAGATACTTCCGTCTGATTACGAATCCTATAGCCTTTTTTCTGTTCGTATGTTTGATATCCTTAAGGGTTTTTCTCCTGTTGTTGAAGAATACTCGATTGACGAGGGTTTTGTTGACTTAACAGGGTTCAGAAGGTCCTATCACTGCTCATATAAGGAAATAGGTTTTATGGTCAAGGAAAAAATTAAAAGAGAGCTTGGCATCACCGTTTCTATTGGCATAAGCCTGACAAAAGTTCTTTCAAAGATAGCTTCAAAGTTAAAAAAGCCTGATGGGCTGGTAGCTATCCCCGGCAGAGAAATTCATACCTATCTTAAAAATCTCCCTCTATCTAAAGTATGGGGCATAGGGCCAAATACTTCTTCTTACCTGGAAAAGCTTGGTGTAATAAAGGCTCTTGAATTTGCAGCAAAAAATGAGATATTCGTAAAAAAAAATCTCTCGAAACCCTTTTTTGAGATCTGGCAGGAGCTGAATGGTATAAGTGTTTATCCTGTAAAGGCAGAATCTAAAAATGAGTATAAGTCTATAAGCAAGGCAAAAACTTTTACACCGCCTGCGGAAGATGAGCTTTTTCTATACGGTCAGCTTTCAAAAAATCTTGAAGATGCCTGCGCGAAGGCGAGGAGGTACGGCCTGTTTGCCACAAAAATTATAATTTTTTTAAGAAGTCAGGATTTTAAGGATGAGGCAGTTATGTTAAAACTCAGCAGACCAAGCTCATATCCGCTGGAGATTCTGCCTATAGCTAAGAAAGGATTTTATCTTCTTTATAAAAAGAACAGACTATACCGTCAGACAGGAATTGTTCTTACAGAACTTGCGAGCGGAGATTCTTTGCAGCTTACACTTTTTGACAGTTCTCTAAGGGTAGAAAAAGCCGCAAAGCTTTATAATGCTATGGATGAGCTATTTAAAAGATTTGGGAAGCATGTTGTTATGCACGGCTCAACTTTTTCTTCAGAACTTTATATAAGAAACGATGGATACCGGGGGAATAAACCACCGAGGATAGTTGAGTTGTTTAAAGGTGAAAGCAAAAGGCAGAGGGTGGGCTTACCTGTACTGAGATAAATACCTGGGTTATAAGAATGTATATTTATAGAAAAAACGGGGATAAGCTTTTTTTATTTACCATCCACGGCTTGCCCC
>CAZKVH010000030.1:0-10940 GCA_964556165.1 uncultured Actinomycetota bacterium
TGCTTGCCGTTGTCTTCGCAGTAATCGGGCATAACTGGATGATTTACATTGGGTTCAGGGGAGGAAAAGGTGTCTCTACTTTTATAGGGGGGCTGCTTTACCTTTCACCGGTATCATTTTTCTTCCTTTACCTCGTTTTTGTACCAATCGCTCTTCTAATACTTAAGGATTCCTATGTCGCCACCGCGTTTGCTTTTTTTGCATTTTCTTTTTTTCTCTGGGCCTATAAAGGAAATTTATGGTGGCTTGCTTTTGGAATATTTATTACTATAGTGTATATTATAAAAAGTTATGGTCTGCTAAAATCGTATTATACGGAAAACAGAAAAGACGTTAATCCGATAATTAAAAAAATATTTAAACCATTTTTTAAAGGAATGTAAAAAAATGAAATGTCCGTTCTGCTCAAATCCTGACACCAGGGTTATAGATTCAAGACTGACAGATTCCAGAGATTGCGTCAGGAGGAGAAGGCTATGCGAAAAATGCGGCAAAAGATTTACAACTTATGAAAGGGTCGAGACCCAGCCCATAGCAGTCATTAAAAAAGATAACACAAGAGAACCTTTTGACAGGAATAAGATACTGAGCGGTCTAATCAGAGCATGTATTAAAAGAAATATAAGTACAGAGGAATTAAATAAGATTGTAGATGACATAGAAAATGAAATCTCGAATATGCCATCAAACGAGATACATTCAAAGGAAATAGGAGACCTTGTCCTGAAGAGATTAAAAAACCTGGATAAAGTTGCATATATAAGGTTTGCTTCCGTTTACAAACAATTTAATGACATAGAACAATTTACCAAGGAACTCTCGAAATTAAAGAAAAAAACCGTTACTCGCAGGTAATTTTAACCTGTTTTTTGCCAATTTCTTTATAACAAACCGCTTTTTTATAACTTTATATAATACCTCTATAAAAAAACGCCTATAATTTATATCTTAATACAGCACCGATGCTGCCTGCTTTTATCAATCTATCATTCCCCTCTACATCCACTATTTCACATCCCTGCTCCAGCGTATCTTCCACTATCTCATCGACTATATCATTATAAAAGGTAAGCTGCCCATCACAATAAGGACACCTATCTTTTTCTTCAAGCGTTATATAGCCACAATCATCACAGATATAGCCTTTATGAGTAAACTGCCTGTCGTATATCAGGATTTTAATTTGCTCAATCAATAAGGACCTTATGGTGGCATCAATTCCAAGCATACCCATTCCATTTGGATTTAATTCATCAATCAGTCTGTCAATAAGACTGTTTTTAACTCCTGCCTCGAACTTATCAATAACTTCCCTTGCTTTTTCTATAATCAATGAAGATTTCAAATCAGATTCTGCAAAAATACTTCCTATAAGCACGGACTCAAGGTAACTATGAATGTAACTCATAAATTTAGGAAGTATTTCCTTCCTGCCTGATAATATAAGATAATCAAACTTTTTTTCTTTAAAAAGCTCCAGGGTCTTATCATTAATCATTTTAAAAAAATGATGAAGCTTTTCCTCCAGTCTCCCGAGTATTTTTTTCTCCCTGAACGCTGCCTGGCTCCTAAAATTAACTTTAGAGGGAACATCACTTACAAAAGTAGCAAGGCACTCATTGACTTCACCAAGATAAATAGAGTTTATCTGCGCTTTTTCCCTATCAACCATAAGAACACCATATTTTTTAGAATTATTAACAAGATTTCTTATGTTCTGTGTATAAGGCTTCGGGTCAATTATTATTTTTGACCTCATTATTATAGGTAACCTGAACTCTTCCCACATACCATCCCCGGAACAAAAAATTGCCAGCGTTCTTGTTGAGTCTGTTCTGAACTTATCGCTTACAAATCTTTTAACCCTTTCGAAGATTTCATATATTTCCTTTTTATCATTCTTATCGATATTAACATCGGCCTCCAGTTTTTCCCTGCTGCTTACAATCATAGAGTTCAATCTTGTCTGATAATTCTTTTTGGAAGTCCTTGACCTGTCGACCATCAAATAGACGCTTATCACCGGCCTAGCAGTCAACTTGTAATTTAATATTTTATCAAAGCCTGAATTTCCTGCTCCAGAATATAACATAAAATTCAACCTCCTATTCTCTCACCAGGCGCTCACGGCATTTTCTAAAACAAAAAATATTTATTTGTGATTATCCAGTTATCATGCCATAAACTTCCATTTATAAATAAAATTTATTATTATTAACATCATTATACAATATTAATTCAAGAAAGAGAGCAGCCGTGTTTGGGTATATCGGTTATAAAATTCTTGAACTAATTGTTATTTTAACCCCTTATCCCGTAACATATTTGATTGCGGAATTTGGTGCAAGGCTCTGGTTCTTAACCGGCAACAAAGTTGATATAATAAAAAACAACATTTCAAATGTCCTGGGCATTGATTTCAACAGTGCTAAAACACGTGAAATAGCCCTGAGGATTTTTATAAACTGGGGAAAAAATATCGCAGATTTTCTTAAACACCCTGTTATAACCCGTGAAAAACTTAAGAAGAGAATAGAAGTTAGAGGTCTGGAAAATCTGGACAACGCTTTAAAAAAAGGAAAGGGCGTTGTAATCTTTACGGCCCATATTGGAAATTTTGAGTGGGGAGCTTGCAAGCTGGCTACTGAAGGATATAATATCTGGGGTGTGAGTGACTACAGAAAAAACAACCTGACAAGAAACTTTTTTGAATCAAGAAGATTATCCAAAGGTCTTAAGACCCTTTATATAAACAAGATTTTAAATGTTTTTAGAATACTAAAAAACAATGAAATAATAGCTATTCCTTCTGATTTTGACCCTACCGGGCATGCGGCAAAGCCTTTTAAATTCTTTAGCAAAAGTGCCTACTTTCCAACAGGAGCGGTACATGTAGCCCTAAAGTCAGGCGCACAATTATTGCCCAGCTTTATCTGGAGAAAAGATAAGTATAACCATTTACTAACAATCGGAAGCCCTATAAAATTAGAATTAAAAGGAGAAAAAGAAATACTCATTAATAAAAACATGACTAAAATTCTAAATGTCATGGAGAAATATATAAGCAGCCACATCTCTGAATGGGAAATGTTCCATAATATATGGGAATAAAAAATAATTACATTTAATATATAGAAGACAGTATATTCAAAAAAAATTATAAATTTTATAATTTACTGCCGTTACTATGTGTGCTTTAATATTATAGCGCCTGGAACTACAGGACATTCTTTATATGCAACACTGGACAGAATTTTAGATTGAAAATAAAAGCTAGGAAAAATAAATACAATACCGTGCTCAGTCCTCCTATAGAATTATTCTGGCATAATAAGTCCATAGAAGAAATTGCAAACAGGTTAAACACCAATCTTAAAACCGGGATAAGCGAAAAAGAAGCTGAGGACAGAATCTCAAAATACGGGCTTAATGAGCTTGAAGAAAAAAAAGGCAGAACACCTTTTAAAATATTCATATCCCAGTTTAATGATTTTATGATATGGATACTTATCGCTGCTGCTTTCATCTCTGGAATAATTATAAAAGAGATAACTGATGCTATCGTAATACTTGCAATACTTATATTAAATGCAGTTTTAGGCTTCGTACAGGAATTCCGGGCAGAAAAAGCGCTGCTTGCTTTAAAAGAAATTGCCTCACCCGGCGCACTGGTGATAAGGGAAGGCAGGGAAAAAAATATCTACTCCAAAAACCTTGTCCCGGGGGACATCATAAAACTCGTAGCAGGAGACCTGGTTCCTGCAGACTGCAGGGTAATCGAAAAAACAAACCTGCAGGTTAATGAATCGATTCTTACGGGTGAATCAATCCCGGTAAATAAAGTTACTGAACCCATATACGAAGAAAACCTTCCTCTCGGAGATAAAAAGAACATGCTCTTCAGTGGCACTACTGTAGTAAAGGGTAGATGCATCGCTGCTGTCACCGGTACGGGACAGAACACCGAGATTGGTAAAATTGCAAGCATGGTCCAGGCAGAAGATGAATTAACACCACTGCAAGTTGAATTAAAAGCTGTTGGTAAAACAATCGGGATAATTTGCCTGGTAGTAAGTTTGATTGTTTTTTTATCAGGGATACTCAAAGGAAACCCGGCATCACAGATGTTTCTTGTTGCAGTCGCACTTGCAGTCGCTTCAATACCAGAGGGTCTTCCAGCCATAGTTACCGCATCTCTTGCTCTTGGTGTGCAAAAAATGGCGAAAAATAATGCCATAGTTCGAAAGCTGAGCTCGGTAGAAACACTGGGCAGTGTATCTGTTATATGCACGGATAAAACAGGTACCCTTACTGAAAACAAGATGATGGTACGAAAAATATTTTCGGGATTAAACGAGGATAATGATTACGATAAATTCATAGAAAAACATAACAGAATGGACAATACAGGAAAAACATTACACTTAAAAACGCACGGAAGCAACGATGCACTAAGCCTCCTGCTAAAAAATGCTGTCCTGTGCAACGACGCATATTACTCCAATAAAGATACCGGGCAAATTATTGGAGACCCTACAGAAGCAGCGCTTATTGAGCTTGGGAACAATTACTCGATAGATAAAAGCGAACTGGAAAAAGATTACCCCAGAAAAATGGAGGAACCTTTTGACTCTGAACGTAAGATGATGAGCACTATAAATGAAATACCATCTTATGATATAAATAACAATCACAGATACATCTTATTCTCAAAAGGAGCCCCTGAAGTAATATTGAATAAGTGTACCGGTGTAATTAAAAACGGAAAAATAGAGAAACTTACTGTCGAGGAAAGAGAAAAAATCAACAGTTACAATTACTTCCTGGCAGGTAAAGCCATGAGGAACCTCGCTTTTGCTTTTAAACAGCTTGAGGACCTTCCTCCGGAGACAAGGATTCAGGAAACTGAAGAAGACATGATATATCTGGGAATGGTTGGGATGATCGACCCTCCCCGACCGGAAGTATATGACGCAATAGAAAAATGCAAAAGAGCCAACATAAAGATTGTAATGGTGACAGGCGACCATAAAATTACAGCCCGTGCAATCGGTGAAGAACTCAATATACTGGGCAGTAATGATAAAATTGTTGACGGTGCAGAATTTGACCAGCTCAGCAAAGAAGATCTTGAAAATCAGATAGAAGACATAAGAATATTTGCAAGAGTCTCGCCATCAAATAAAGTAGAGATTGTAGAAGCTCTAAAGAAAAAAAATCACATAGTAGCCATGACGGGAGATGGAATAAACGACGCCCCCTCATTAAAAAAAGCGGATATCGGTCTGGCTATGGGTATAGTCGGAACTGATGTAAGCAAAGAGTCAAGTGATATAATTTTAACCGACGACAATTTTGCGACAATAGTAAGGGCCATCAAACAGGGAAGGGTTATATATGATAACATTAAGAAATTTATACTGTTCCTACTTTCCTGCAATATTTCGGAAGTTCTTCTTATGTTCATCTCGATTCTTGTAGGTGACTACATCTTCTATCTTATAACCGGACAGAAAGGATTCATTTATATACCACTTTTACCAGTGCAGATACTCTGGATGAACCTGATAACCGACGGGCTCCCTGCTCTTGCACTGGGGATGGATCCCCCGGAAAAAGACGTAATGGATAGAAAAGCGACAAGAGAAAAGGAACGGATTTTAAGCAGAAATGGGCTGCTTTTAATACTGTGGCAGAGTGCAGTTTTAACATCGGGTGCTCTTTTCATATATTTTGCCGGACCGATTATATTTAATGCCGGTTATCTTAGTGGTGATCTTGAAATTTTCCAGACATCAGTATTCACCACCCTGGTTATAAGCCAGCTTCTACATACCTACAACTTTAGATTTCAGCACAGGGGTATATTCAGGAAGAACATTTTTGAAAATAAGTTACTAAATCTCGCAGTGGCAGCATCCATTTTGCTCCAGATTGGAATCATATATATACCCTGGCTGCAAAAAATATTCAAAACTACCGGACTCGGCGTTTATCACTGGATATTAATTGTAATCTGCTCGATTACGAGCGTACTCATCATAAACTTTATAAATGAAATCACCTATAAAAAAAGAAATAAAAATATTAACTAAAAATAACCATCAGGAGTCGGTCTTTTTATTTATTCAATATGCTGTCTTAAAAAAGAGAAATTATTAAAAAGATATGTTATGATTTTTATAAATAATTAATCGTAATAATCAGCCAGTGTCATTAAAGAAAAGAATTAACAAATCAATATTTGAACTAACAATCGGTGATATAACCAATGAAGAGACAGAGGCAATAGTAAATGCTGCAAATGACCAGTTATCTCCCGGCGGCGGTGTTTCGGGCGCCATCCACAGAGCAGCCGGACCCGGCCTCTGGAATGAGTGCAGAACTCTTGGAGGCTGTAAAACAGGCGAAGCCAAATTAAGCGGAGGACATAACCTTAGAGCAAAATATGTAATCCACACTGTAGGTCCGGTATATAGCGGAAGTGCAAGTGATACCCGCGATTTAAGAAATAGCTACCACAATAGTCTCCTGGTTGCCTCGAGAAATAAGATAAAGAGCATTTCTTTCCCATCAATTAGCACAGGGATTTTTGGTTACCCCACTGGAGAAGCTTCTATAATAGCTATAAAGACTATAATTGATTTTTTGAATCAACACCAGGAAATCGAACTCGTAAAAATGGTTCTTTTTTCCGAAAAAGACTACCTAACTTACGAGTTGTCTCTTGAAAGTATTTTAAAAAATCAAAAAAGATAATATCAAGAACATCTGGAATATCCGCAGCTTCTGCACAGGTAGCAACCGCCTTCAGATACCATTATGTCTCCGCATTCAGGGCATATAACAAGCGACCTCGGCCCACTGGTTGCCCCCAGGTCATATTTATTGGTACCGTTTAAATAGAAGTCAATAGCTTTTGCTATAGCGTCAGGGCAGGAAAGAACATGGGTATCCGGGTCTGCGATACATGTTGCGCATCTTATCCCCTTTAATTGGTCCTTAATGGATTCAAGATCTATCCCTGACCTTATTGCAATACTTATAAGCCTGCCCACAGCCTCAGTCAGGGCAGAACACCCTTCCTCACCGGTATTTGTAAATACCTCGCATATTCCGTTTTCATCCGAATTAATTGTCACATAAAGCTTACCGCAATTCCCGATTTTATATTTTTTAGTCATACCATATGTAACTTCGGGTCTAGGTCTCGGTGTTATCTTATCCTCTTCTGCCACCTGCTTATTCGCAGCAATTGCCTGAGACTGGACTTTCTTTCTGATATCCATCCATTTGCCATTAACATTAGCTGATAATTTTTCTCCTTCTTTTTTCTGTGCTCCAACCTGAAGAACCTGCGTGCCCTTGCTATTATCCCTGAATGTAGTTATACCTTTACAGCCCAATCTATAGGCAAGCATATATGCATCATCTACATCCTGAACTGTAGCGTCGTTAGAAAAATTTACAGTCTTTGAAACAGCATTATCTACATACTTTTGAAACATAGCCTGGGTTCTAACATGCCATGAAGGGCTGATCTCATGAGCTGTTACAAATAACCTCTTATGCTTGTCCGGTACTTCATCAATATCTTTTAAATTTCCCGTCTCTGCTATTCTTGACATCAATTCTTCACTGTAAAACCCTTCGTCGATTGCTATCTTCTTGAAATACTTATTAACCTCAACCAGCCTGTCATTATCCATGACATTCTTAACGAATGATATAGCAAAGAGCGGCTCTACCCCACTTGAACAATCTGCAATAATGCTTAAAGTCCCGGTAGGAGCAATTGTGGTGGTGGTTGCATTTCTGATCTCATATCCATCAGGACTATCGTATATGCTGCCTTTGAAATTCGGAAATACTCCTCTTTCTTTTGCAAGTTCCTTCGACGCATTTTTAGATTCATCCTGTATAAAACTCATGATTTTCTGAGCTAACTCCAGGGCTTCTTCACTATCATAGGGTATACCAAGTATTATCAGCAAATCAGCATATCCCATAACTCCCAGCCCGATTTTCCTGTTTCCGAGTGCCATTTCGTCTATTTTATCAAGTGGATACCTGCTCATATCTATAACATCATCGAGGAATCTTACTGCTATTCTGGTTACTGCCCGCAATTTATCAAAATTTACTTCCCTGGTACCCTCTTTCTCTCTTATCATGTTAGAAAGATTGATAGACCCCAGGTTACAGGCTTCATATGGAAGAAGAGGCTGTTCGCCACAGGGGTTGGTACTTTCAATTTGTCCCAGGTGCGGTGTTGGGTTTTCCTTGTTTAATCTGTCAAGAAATACAATCCCCGGGTCCCCGTTTTTCCATGCCTGCTCGACAATTTTACCAAACACTTCTTTTGCTTTATATCTATCCACTACTTCTTTGGTCCTCGGATTTATAATTTCATACTCTTCATCGTCCTCAACCGCCTTCATAAACTTCTCTGTAACGCCTACCGAGATATTAAAATTAGTTAGTTTATCATTGTCTTCTTTTGAAGTTATAAAATCCAGAATATCAGGATGGTCTACTCTTAATATACCCATATTTGCTCCCCTTCTTGTTCCACCCTGTTTTATAGTATCAGTTGCTGCATTAAAAACAGTCATGAAAGATATCGGCCCACTTGAGACCCCTTTAGTGGAAAGAACCACATCATTCTTTGGCCTTACTCTGGAAAAAGAATAACCCACCCCGCCGCCGGATTTCTGTATTAATGCACTTTCCTTTAATGCCTCAAAAATATCTGTCATGGAATCGCCTACAGGAAGCACAAAGCATGCGGCAAGCTGCTGCAGCTCTTTACCTGCATTCATAAGTGTGGGAGAATTGGGAAGGAAATCAAGGTCAGTAAGTATATCAAAAAAATTTTTTTCTATTTCACCTATTTCTTCCTCAGTTCTTCCGTACTTTCTTTCAGCAGAAGAAACATTCCTGGCAACTCTTATAAACATATCCCTTGGAGTTTCAAGAAGAGCTCCTTCTTCATCCCTTTTTAAATATCTTCTTCCAAGGACTTTTACAGCATTTTCAGATAACCTTATTTCCTTATTGAGGTAATAATCAGAGTTCTTATTGCTTACTGCTTTATTTATGCCTTCTTTCATATTACTGCTTTTTTTAGTATCTTCATTACTTACATTTTCTTTTTCCATCGACCATTACCTCCAGAAATCTTAAATTTAATAATCAATATATTTAAAACAAAAACAGAATCAGGACTTTTTCCTCAAAACCATCTAGTTTACAAAATAGAGAATACTCGAATGCAACAACTGCGACCTAATTATTATTACCCCGCAGATACTACTGCAAATTCTTCAGAGGGTCTAAAACAGTTCATCATATAGTGTACAAGATTATATTAATATACCATATATTGTATGTCAATAGGCATTTCAGCTTTTAAGACCTAAAATATCATAAAATCAACATAATAATCATAATAGTAAAACTTTTGTTTAGAAGAGGAAATAAAAATAACACAAACCCATACAAAAAAACTATAAAAAATATCAAATATTTTTTAAAATCTTTTAATTTAACAATACAATAACATGACTATTTCTGATATAATAACTTACCCGATAATGACAGCAGTAATTTATAATTTTAAAAAGTTCTTATATTTTATAAATAGATTAAAGCCAAGGAAGTAATATGAGCTCGGTTATTAAAAAGCGAAGAAAAAAAATGAGGAAAAAAAAGCATAAAAAAATGCTTAAAAAGACAAGATGGCAGAGAAGAAATAAATAATCATATAATAAAAAGACAATACCGGTTCTTTTAGAATTGTTTATAGTTTTTCAATCAGCATACCGGGTAATATTACAACGATTGCACAAATACCATGATTTAAATTCTTGTATAAGCCTGAGATTCACAAAAGACCAATAAATTTTTAGATTGATTTGTCCGGAGTAAATTTTTTAAAAAAGGGATAAAAAGAAAATCACTAGAAAAATCTGCCACAGTAAAATTTATTAAAATTTTCCGTCTGTTCTTTTAATTATAGGAATCAATTTGCTTTCCAGCGAATCTTCATCTTCTCCAATTTCTTCTTTAAATAAAAACCAGTTCTCAGTATGCTCCAGGAAACCATCCGGCGGTATCTTTTCATAACCTCCAAGCGTTTCTACCTCAATTATCTCTGGATTTGTATAAATCTCAAGATTTACACCAAAATCCGGGTATCTTACATCAGGATTATACACCCATCTTTTTACAAAAAGCAGGTCTTCAAGACTATATGCGACCCACCCCATTTTATCCAGAACACCTATTTTCTGGGGCGTTTTTTGCCCCGGGTCCTGTATCACCTGTATGAACTTGTTCCCCCATATAAATCTGGGGTCTTTCATCATGGTATAAGGCCAGAGAACAAGCGGGCGTGCCGGAAGTAAATTCTCACTTCCAGTTCCATAGGGTTCCTGTGGTATAATAGCTCTCCCTCTTTCTGCCATCACCGTAATTGGCCAGGGCGCCAATTCTATGGACCACAGGTTTTTATTTATCAGTCTATGCAATATTCTAACATTATTATCTGAGCCAAAAGTAATTTCCATTTCTTTTCTAACCCTGGTGGTATCCTCAATATTCTGGATAAGTTTCAGGGTCTTACCGTCCCATTTATAATCAACAGATTCATTATCAGGAAAATAAGTTCGGCGTATATCCTCAGGAGCATGCCAGAATCTGTGCCCCCCATACATTAGCCAATCCTTACCGCCAGTCTTACCCTGCTGCTTTTTCACCTCTTTTAAAATATTCTTTTCATTTATAAACCCGAACCTGATAATCCTTGGACCAACCTCGGTGGTAACTACCATATCCAATTCATCGCCAGTTATGAGAATGCATTTCTTCCAACCTCCGTAACTAAAATTCTCTTCAATTCTCATGCTTACCCTCCACAACTTTTATATTTTTTTATG
>CAZKVH010000031.1:0-5912 GCA_964556165.1 uncultured Actinomycetota bacterium
TTAAAGAATCAAATAAAATATCCCAGAATACCTTCTACTATGCTCTCGCCTATTTTTTTCTGATAACTGGATTTTTTTAATCTTTCCCTTTCCTTAGAATTCGAAATAAACGAAGGTTCCACCAGCACAGATGTTAAATTTGTTGCCTTTAAAATAGCATTATTTGTTCCGTGGACCCTGCAATCAAGAACCTTTAAGTTACCCACAATTTTATCCTGAATAAGGTTGGCGACCCTGTATCCTTCAATAGAGTAAGACTTAAGACCCTTAAAGTAAAAACAACTGGAACCGTTAGCCCTTCTGTCTGCTGAGCAATTTAAGTCCACGCTAACAAGGAGGTCTGCATTATTTTTATTAATATATTCTATCCTATCGTATAAAGAAAAATCTTGCTTTACATCACCACTTACGGAAATCAGTACTTTGATTCCCTTTTCCAATAATATGCCCCTGCAAAAATTTATTATACTGCTGCAAATGGATATCTTATCATCGAGGTAATATCCACTACATCCGGCATCTTCTAAATTTCCGCTGTAATCAAGTATAATTTTGCTATCATGTAAATTCTTTTGTTCATTTACATTTTTTATCAAAGGAAAATTAGAAGTTTCCTTAGAATTTATAATTCGCCCCAGACCTTTAAGACCACGGATTGTTTCTTCTCCTGCTATTCCATCATCTGCAATATTCATATTTCTCTGAAATTCCAGTAATGCTCTATGTGTTTTTTCACAGAATATACCATTTTCATCATACATATAGAAACCCAGAGTTTTTAACCAGAGCTGAAGAGTTCTAACGTCATCACCCCTGAAAGGCGGATACTTTAAGTATAACATCCTTTCGCCTATCCTGTATCCTGCATCAACTAATTCCTGCCAGGTTTCCTGATCCATGATTCCTGTTACCATAAGTCCCCTGTTCTGCTGAAATTTCCTTACCGCGTTTTCAGTTTCAATACCAAAGATTCCGTCAATTTCTGCTTTACCTATGTCATAACCGAGTAATTTTAATCTCCTCTGTATGTCTGTAACTTTTTCTCCTGATGAGTTTCTTTTAATTATTTCCATCTTAATGACTGTATTAATCTAAAGCTATTTCTTCCTATTTTAAGGTTTTCTTTTAAAATAATGCTCACATGCTCTTGAGATTGCACAGGAATCTATCAGCATACATTGTAGCTATTGAACCATCTGCAACCGCAGTTATAACCTGCCTTAAAGGCGTATTCCTCACATCACCAACCGCAAATATACCGGGAACGGAAGTTTCCATCCGGGAATTGGTTATGATAAATCCTTTCTCGTCAAGTTTTACCAGATCTTTTACCATCATCGAATTAGGTTCCCAGCCAACATACTCAAACACCGCGCTAATCTTTAGCTCAAATGTTTTACCATCTTTTTTATTTCTTACTAAAATCCCCTCGAGCTTATCACCGCCAATAAATTTTTCTATTTCAGAACTCCATAAGAATTTTATTTTTTTATTTTCAAATGCTCTTTCTCTTAAAATCTGAACTGCGCGAAGCTCGTCCCTTCTGTGTATTATATAAACCACTTCTGCAAATTTTGTAAGAAAAATAGCTTCTTCAACTGCAGTATCTCCTCCGCCAACAACAGCAACCTTTCTACCATTATAAAGAGCCCCATCACATGTTGCACAAAATGAAATGCCTCTACCTATATACTTATCTTCATTCTCCACTTTTAAGGTAGCGGGGCTTGCGCCTGTTGCTATTATTATTGCGTTTGCCTTTATAGTTCCTTCATCGCCATTACACTTGAACCTATAAGATTTACCACTTCCGTTGCTTTTAATTAATTCAATAGATTCTATGCTAAAGTTGTCTCTTACCTCTATCCCCAATCCCGCGCAATGTTCCACAAGATTCTGGGCAAGATCAAAACCCGATATATTTTCTTTAAAACCCGGGTAATTTTCAACCAGGTCTGTTTTTACTATTTGACCTCCCGGCATAAGCTTTTCTACAACCTCTAAATTTAATCCGGCTCTCCTTGCATACAAAGCTGCACTCAAACCACCCGGTCCTGCGCCCACAATAAGCAAATCAGTTTCAACCATGCACATAGTAAATCAATACCTCCGTAAATAAAAAAATTTTAAAATAGACAAAAATAACCAAAGCCTATGCCTTATTATTATTATAGATAATTAGAATTTAAAATAAATGAAAAAATAGAAGCATATAAGAAAAACTTTGCCTATCAGGCAATATCAGACCCGGTAATCTTCCTTTATTTAAGACCCAAAAGATAAATACTGGAGATATCTAATATTTCTTTGCAGCTTTTTTTATTCTTTTTTCAAGCTCTTCCTCTGACTTCACTCCTGAAATATCAAGGTCCATATCCATTAAAAGTCTTATCGCACTTCTAACAATCACTGTGTTTGCTATTTTGTGACCGCCGGATTTCTTACATTCAATTCCAAGATTTTCCAGAAATGAAACCATACCGGAAGGCATTGTTATTGGAACTCTGAAATAATCCTGTTTCCTTTCCACCATATCATCACCTCTTGCTACGTTTGTATTGCATTTTTACGTATATGAGTATATCTATTAAAACCTAAATTGTCAAATTATTGACTCCGCTGTTAAACCCGTACCTGAAACCTCAAAAAAACACCTGAATAGATATAAGAGTGATATAATGAAAATGAATATTTTAGAATTTAATTTTATAAAACACCCGGAATAGTTTTAATCAGTTAAGATTTTTGCCATGGAAATATATCAGGAAAACAAATACCGGGAGGTAAAAAATGAAAATTAAAGGAAGAAAGGAAGAAATCATAAAGATTTCCGTTATCGGCGGAAATGATGTAGGTGGTGAGATTTATAAGATTGCTTATGAAGTCGGCAGAGAAATTGCCAGAAACGATGCGGTTTTGATTTGCGGAGGATTAACAGGCGTAATGGAAGCCGCGTGTAAAGGCGCCAGAGAAGAAGGAGGACTGACTATAGGAATACTGCCAGGTACAGACGAGAATTCAGCCAATGAATATGTTGATATTAAAATTCCCACAGGGCTGGGGTATGCAAGAAATATAATTGTGGCTCTATCATCGCATGCTGTAATCGCCATTGATGGCAGCTACGGAACTCTTTCCGAAATTAGCTACTCACTTACTTTTGGTAAACCTTTAATTGGTCTAAAAACCTGGGAAATTAACCCCTATAGCGGTAAAATCCCCGATGGCATAATAAGAACTAACACCCCCGAAGAAGCGGTGAAAATCGCTATTAAAAAAGCTAAAGAATATATCAGGAAAAAACTTTAACAAAATTTATCTGAAGATTAGATAAAGAAGACATTAAGTTCTCTTTTTCCTCTGCGCTCACCTCATCCATAACCACTTTAAGCAATGCATCAAAGCCATCTACCGCTAATTTCGCCTGTTGTTTATCTTTATATTTATCATTTACTCCAGCAGGAATGCCCATTTTTTTATAAGCAAGACTTGAAAGTGACATCATCATCTGAGTTATAATATCCTTTGTTGTTAGCCTGTCTATTTCCTCCTTTAGCTCTTTAAGTAACTCCTCTTCTTTTTTCTTTGCTTCTTCATCTTTGTCTTTAAGTTCTTCCCCTGCAAATTTATCTTTTGTATTTTTATCCTCTCCATCCCCGCCTTTTGTACTTTTCTTTTTTTTCTTATCTTTAGCCATATAAAATCACCTTCCCGTAATATTTTATTCAGATTCATATTTAATTAATGAAAAAACTTCATAACCCTTCAAAGTCTCCCGTGGATTTAAAAATTCAAGCTCTATTAAAAAACAAAATCCCACAACTATACCACCCATCTTTTCAACAAGCTCGGCTTTGGCTTTACCCGTGCCCCCGGTTGCCACCAGGTCGTCGACAATTAAAATCCTATCACCTTTTTTTATAGCATCAACATGCATCTGTAAAATATTTTTCCCATACTCAAGTTCATATGAAACTTCGCACGTATCATATGGAAGCTTGCCTGGCTTTCTTACAGGAATAAATCCCACTCCAAGCCTGTAGGCTATCACAGCTCCATATATGAAAGCCCTAGCCTCGGCACCAAGAACTGCATCAATTTTCTTACCCCGGCAATGCTCCACCATTTTATCTACTGAATATCTGAACGCTTCTCCATCTCTAAGCAGTGTTGTTATATCTCTAAAAACCACCCCTTTTTCAGGGAAATCAGGGATACTTCTTATTTTTTGTTTTAAATCCAATTTTTATCCTTTCTGCCATTTTTTCAATAAAATCATAAAGAAAAACGCACCTGCCATTTTAAACAAAAAACAAAAAAGGCAGGGACTGCACTTTATTAATATTATAGTTTATAGAATGCTTTAACCTCAAGTAAATTGCTGTTGAATATTTTCATAATTTTATTATATTTAAGTTTGAGCTAAACTTTAAGATGCAATTGTGCTGATAACATTTTACAATACTGGAAAACAAATTATGTTTATTTTAAATCAGACAACTAGCAAATATTGCAGAGAGGTAAATCATGAAACCGGAGGATTTAATTACTTATTGCGGAGTTTATGGCGGTGCATGTGCAAGATGGAAGGGATATAAAGCATTCAGAAACATGGTTTCCGCACTTGCTGAATGGCTAAAGCAGCAGATTAAAAAGGCAAATCAGGGTTTCGAGGTACACACAGATAAATATTATCAGAGCTGCATAAAAAAACTCCAGTAAAAAATAGTCAATAAATAAGTAAATAATTTTTTTAGTGTAAGAATCGGTGCACACTTCACCGCACTATCACAATAACAAATCTTTGTACCCACTATATTCAATTTCTTTTAAGCTCTTTGCAAATCCCAAAAACCAGCAGCCAAAAAACTTTTTAAACTTTTTATTCATTTACAGTAGCCCTGTATGAAGTCATCAATTGTTTTTATCCACCCTTCTATAACCCCTGAATATTCCTTAAACTTTTCCGGGTCCTTTTCATACCCTTTCAGCAGTTCTTTTTGATGCTCCCAGTAATCAGCCAACTTTTGGGGCTGCAGTTTTTTTATTAATGCTTCCGATATCTCACCTCTGTCCATTATTGTTTTTTTAAGCTCATCCAGCAGTGATAGAAAATATTCAGGCGCTGCGCCGGTATATTTCTTAAAGTCTCTAAATATCCACTGCCTCTCAAATACAGATCTCTTCTGCCACGATTCAGACTGTTCCAAAAGCGTTTTTTGCATACTGCTTACCAGTGAAAAAGCGATATCTTTATTTTCTTTTGAAAGATTGTATACAGTTTTAATATCCGCTTTTATTTCTATACCTATATCTGTCAATGCCTGAAAAGAGCTTATTTCCAGTCCACGATATTTATCTGCCATTGCTACTGCTGCAGCATATCCCGCCCCGGCAGCCTCAACGGATATAGCAGCGCTCTCAGACATTTTTAAAAATTCTTCTACTGTTTTACCATATAAATCCGCTATTTTAGATATGTTTTCCATAAGACCTTCGGTTTTCGCAATTCCAGGACCGATAGTAAATGTTATTACACCTGTATCCTCAAGTTCCATCGCCAGTGTGCTCGAAAGCTCTACCTGAGCAGTCTTGAATACTTCGTATGCACCAATATAAGGAGCTGGGCCAGAAGAAGACACAAAGACAATAATTCCATCATTTCTTTTAATCATATCCGGCAGGAAATAGGAAGTAAGCATAATCGGTCCCCTCAAATTTGTCTGATAACTTAGGTCCCATCCCTGGATTCCCACTCTGTGAACTGCACCAACAAATACATTTATGGCATTATTGATAATAACATCTACCTTCCCGAACCTATTAATCACTTTAACTTTAAGGTTTTTAATGCTCTCTTCTTTGCTGACATCAGTATGAATGAAAAGCGCTCTTTCTGAACCAAGCTCTTC
>CAZKVH010000031.1:6012-9671 GCA_964556165.1 uncultured Actinomycetota bacterium
TTAAATTTCTTCATTACTTTTAACCATTATAAATAGATTTAATTTTTTTTATAAATATATCAGCAGCGATATCAAATATTTTTGAAACTTTTAATCTCATCCATAAGTGATTCTATAAGATAATCAACATTCAAAACATCAAAGCCCAGAGAGGACAAAATTTCATTTACTGAATATTTTTGCCCCGAGCTCCAGAGTTCCTTCAGGAAAGAGCCTGCCTCTTTCTTCCTGTACCAGTTATAACCAAATTTCCTGTGCATATATTCCTTAAGCTGTGCCTGGAATATCCATGCTTTTATATAATTTATGCAATAAAACCCTTCGTCTACATCTTTTAAGTAACTTTTTTCTGTGTAGTCCATTTGATTTACTTCTGATAAAATATCCTTATAAACAGCATCCTTTCCCCCCAACTGTGAACCGTCATGAAGAATAAGTTCATATTCGAGCTTGCCAGCATATCTTCTTAAAAACCACAGTTTTACCAGATTCGAAAAATAAACAAACTCCCCTGCCTGGTCTTTATCCATTCCAAAAAAATCAGCAAGCCATCTCTTATTCTGCATAAGCTGTTCCATGCAAAAAGCATAACCTTCTGTGACAGCATTATCGCCCAGATATCTATACTCAAAGTCGATGTTCGGCTCTGTATTCCCAAAATGCAGAGCATGTCCGCCTTCATGAAGTATTGTCTCGTAATCATCCTGACCACCTGCCGGCATCACCACGAGGTATATCTCTGATGGTATACCGGGGGTACTGCAAAACGCTCTCGGTGATTTGTTCTTCCTCTCTTCCGTATCAAGATAAATATTCTTATAATTATCGATATCTATTCCCACGCCTGAAATGGTTTCTTTAAATATCTCGACAAGTCTGTCTTTTTTAAAAAACCTATCATATTTGTTTGCCCTTTTTAAAAATGCGAAATCACTTCTTCTTGAGCCGCTCAGTGGTATGCCTAACTCCGTCTCCAGCAAATTTCCAAAACGATTCCGGTATAAATCCCCAGTATCTGCCAGTAGTTTTTCCATTTTCTCCTCAAGTTTTTTAAAATCATCATCTTTCAAATATGAAAAAAGCTCTGAATAGCTTGGAAATCCCAGCTCCAGCACAATCTCATGAACATAGTCCCAGTATTTATATAGATTTTTATTTAAATCTTCAGCCAAAACTCTATTTCTACTATCGTCAATGGTATCCCTTTTAATTTTGTCAGGTTCATTTATAAGCAGAATTTCGGAATATCTAAATGGTACTTCTTCCCCTTCAATATTAACCCTTGCTTTTACCTCATCCTCCGCAATCTTATCAATGAGATTCCTGGTCTGCATCTCGATATAACCTTCAGTGCAGAACTTCAGTAAAAACGATGCTTTCTTTTTTTCTTCTCCGTTACTTCTTTCTTTTATATCCTTAAAATAATCTATGTTACCTCTATCAAATAAACTCTTAAATTCATCATATATATCACTGACGTTAAGATTTTCTTTTATGCCTGCAAAATGAAGATAAAATTCTTTATCCATCTTATACAAAAAAGATTCTGCGTTTTTCCTGTATTCCTTGATATCCATTTAATCCTTCCTCGCTAACTTTTATAAAAAAAATAGTTTTAAAAAAAATATAAAATATTATCCTATGATTTATCCCGGGGCTAACAGCTTGTGAACAATTTAAAACAATCCGTCCTGCTCACTATCTTTTTTTGGTTCCAATCCATTTTCTTTTTCTTCCCTGTCATTTGAAACCTGGCCACCCTCATCAATAACACTGTCAATATTAACATTTTCTTCTTCATATCCATCTTCGTTAAGTTCGAGTTTTTTTAAGAAAACCGGTCTTTCAAAATTCTTTGCATAATCCGACCAATCGCTGCCGCTTCTATTTGCTTCCAGTATCAAATTATAACCGCCCACATCAGAATCCATATGGTCTACATGGTAAACTATAAAAGCCTCAAGAATTTTTGGTCTTTTTGGTGAACCAAATTCCTTATGACCGTGATGGCTCAATATTATATGAAGAAGCCTGTTGCTCAAATCTGAAGGGAATCCATCTATTTGTTTAATTTTCTCAAGAATCCAGCCATAACCCATAGTTACATGACCAAGAAGCCTGCCCTCGTCTGTAACTTCAGTAGTTAATTTTGTCTCATACTCCCTTATTTTCGCGATATCATGGAGCATCGCCCCGCTTATCAGTAAATCATAATTTAAGTTTTTATAAATCCTGTAGACAGCATCACAGATTTTCGTAACGTTCAAAGTGTGCTCAAGCAATCCACCTTTATATGCATGATGGTACTGTACTGCCGCTGTCGAATTCTTAAAATCTTTTACGAATTTTTCATCATCAAAGAAAAGCCCGAGCAGTCTCTTCAAATAGCGATTTTTAATACTGCCTGAATATTCCTTTAATTCTTTAAACATCTTTTCAACATCTTTTTTAGATGTTTTTACGAAGTCTGATGGTCTTATTTTTTCGCTATCGTTAAACTTATTTAATGAGCTTATTACAATTTGCTTTCCTCCCCTGTATTCTTTCACATCTCCTTTTAGTGAAATAAAATCTCCTTTATCGAATTCTTCTGTACTAAGATAAGTTTCTGTCCAGATAACCCCTTCTATGCTTCCTTCCCTGTCCTGAAGTAAAACCGTGCAATAATCCTCGCCATTTTTTTTCTTTCTTACTCTTTTATCAGCCACCAGGAATACACTATCTGCTTCTTTCCCTATTTCAAGTTCCGATACAAATTGCTTCTTAATTAATTCCATAATATTTATTTTCCTTTATTATTTACGCTTAAACTAAAAAATAGAATATATATTTATTCTTCTTACATTATTTCTTTATAACCCACTTCTTAAAATAATCCAGATTTTTGTAGTCAGTCATATCATAATGAATAGGAGTTATGGAAACATAATTGTTCTTTACGGCACAATAATCTGAATTTATATCTATATTCTCCCCGTTAAACTCGCCGTCCATCCAGTAGTAATCCATTCCTCTCGGGTCCACCCTTTTTATGAATTTATCCTTAACCCTCGCGTTACTCTGCCTGGTAATCAGTACACCCTTTATTTTATCTTCGGGGACATCCGGAATATTAATATTAAGAAGTGTCCCCCGCGGAATCCCCCCATTTTTTAGTATCTTATCAACAATTTGTTTCGTAAAATTTGCCGCATAACTGAAATCCGGGTTAATAAGATTATCAACTGACACAGCTATTGAAGATATGCCAAGGGTAGTCCCTTCGGTCGCTGCCGATACAGTACCTGAATAAATTATATTTTCCCCCAGATTGGCTCCTCTGTTAATTCCTGAAATAATTAAATCCGGAGTTTTTTTTAGAATAGCTCCTATGGCTATTTTCACGCAATCGGCTGGAGTTCCATCCACTGCATATCCCAGGAAACTGCCATCCCTGTATTCTTTCTTCACGGAAATAGGTCTGAATACCGTAATAGCATGGCCTACTGCACTTGTTTCTCTATTAGGTGCTATTATTTTTACATCCAGTCTTTTATCATTACTGAGAACTTTATAAAGGGTATAAATTCCTTCGGAATCTATTCCATCATCATTAGTTAGCAGAATACTTTTTTCTTTCATAGCCTTTATTATAAATTGAGTATAAAATTCTACAATAC
>CAZKVH010000032.1:0-9354 GCA_964556165.1 uncultured Actinomycetota bacterium
TCTTCAGTCTCCTCTTCCTCTTCATCTTCTTTCCCTTCCTCTGCTTCTTCGGAAGGCTCTTCTTCAGATATTGTTTCTACAGATTCTTGTTCTTCCAAAATATCTTTTTCACGAGTTTTACTAATATTCATAAAATCAGTATCAGATTCAGGGAAACCAACAATTGGTTTAACATCATTACCGGTAAAAGAATTTAATATGCCTATTGTATAATTAATAAATGAAAGAATATTTTTACTTAACTTTGATTTCATAGTATCAGGTATAAAAAGAGGTTTCTTTATTATGCTTTCAAATCTTGCAAAAATAGACTCAATGATAGAGGGGTTTATTGTAATAGGAAGGACCTTAAGGTATATCTGTTGTTTGTCATCATCTAGATCTCTTTCATCTTCCCATACAATACTGTCCTCATATATATCTGGATATAGCTGCCTATAAGATGTCGGGTCAACTCTTAATGGAGGCCCACCTGTAGTAATATTGCAAACATATATTTGATCATTCTCATAACAAACTACCCTGTTACCATAAATATTTCCTACAAACTGATCATTTAATGTTGGAGATAGCCTTGATGATGTTCCAGTTGTAATATCATAAATATATATCTGGTATATACCTCCATTTCTGTCATCGGAATATATTACTTTATCTCCAAAAATTGCAGGGCAGGTCTGACTGGAATCAGTAGGGTCTATCCTGGTAACTGCTGAAGTTTCAATATCATACATATAGATTTGTTCTTTATAAATATCAGTTGCCATATTGTCAATGTTATCTGCCCATACTATTTTATTTCCGTAAATACGGGGAAGGATCTGATTTGAAGATGTAGGACAGATCCTTGTAACTTCTTCAGTTGATAGGTCATAGAGGTATGTCTGTATATTTTCGCTGCCCAATCTGAAGTCAGACCAGATTATTCTATCCTCATAAATATCAACTGAAGTCTGATTAAATTCTGTTGGGTCTATTCTTAAGGGTTCTATATCTGGCGTTAGCAGATTATAATAGAAAATCTGTGAGGTTGGGTCACCGGTATCAGGTACAAACTCTGACCATACAACATTGTCTTCAAAAATTGCCGGTGAGAACTGCTTATTGCCACCTGGATAGACAGGACTGGAAAATCCAGAATCTATATTATATATATAGATTTCCGTCTCTCCTGTTCTTTTATCCATCCAGACTATATTTTCATCATGAATATCAGGATATCTCTGGAATTCGGATGTTGGGTCTATCCTTAATATATCATCTGCAAATAAATTATCTAATCTAGATGTGGAAAAGTAGACTGAAGAGAAAATGAAGATAAATAACACTAAAAATATAAGTTTCTTCAAATTTATCACCTCTGCAATAATAAATTAATGTAATCCTTTTAAAATAACCATGGGAATTGTCATACTAATATTTAAAAATATGACATTAATTTAGTCTGAGAATTTTACAGGGTAATTTTTTTTATTTTATTATATAACTTTTCTTACATAATGGTAGTTTATATATTAAGTTAGAATTATTGCAATTCAGACATTAAAGTTCTAGAAGCTAAAAAATCTTTTAAGTGATTTACAATCTTGCTAAAGCTATCTCTATTAAATATAATCAGTTTATAATAACGGGATTCAGTAATGTTTTTTTATTAATGGACTATCTTAATAAAAATGAAGGAGAACCATATGTCAGATATTAATAAGCTATTGTTTGCTAAGAGTGATAATGAAATATGTCTGCTGCCTAAAATGGCAAATCGTCATGGTTTGATTACGGGAGCAACAGGTACAGGTAAAACAGTATCTTTGAAGGTACTTGCTGAAGCATTTAGCTCAATAGGAGTTCCTGTATTTTTATCAGATATTAAAGGTGATGTTGCAAGTATATCTACTGCAGGTGGAGGAAATCCAAAAATTGAGGAAAGAATAAAGCTTCTGGGTCTGAAAGATTTCAGATACCAGAGCTTCCCTACTGTTCTATGGGATGTATTTGGTACCCAGGGTCATCCCGTAAGGGCAACTGTCTCCGAGATGGGGCCACTGCTGCTGTCAAGACTTCTTGGCTTAAATGAAGTTCAGAGTGGGGTATTAAATATTGTTTTTAAAGTTGCAGATGATTCAGGAATGCTTCTTATAGACCTTAAAGATTTAAGGGGTATGCTTAAATACATTGGAGATAATGCGAGAGATTATACACTTGAATATGGAAATATCTCGGCCCAATCTATAGGAGCGATTCAGAGGGGACTGCTGACCCTGGAAGAGCAGGGAGGAGAAAATTTTTTTGCAGAACCGGCACTCGATATTTTAGATTTTTTAAAAACAGATAACGATGGAAGAGGCTATATTAATATACTGGCTGCGGAACAGCTCTTTAATTCACCGGCTCTTTATTCGACTTTTTTACTCTGGCTTCTGTCAGAACTGTTTGAGGAACTGCCGGAAGTTGGTGATATTGAAAAGCCAAAAATAGTTTTCTTTTTTGATGAAGCACACCTATTGTTTGATGAAGCACCGAAAGTTCTACTTGATAAAATAGAGCAGGTAGTAAGACTGATACGGTCAAAGGGTGTTGGTGTATACTTTGTAACACATAATCCCACTGACCTGCCTGATAAAGTTCTGGGTCAGCTTGGAAATAGGGTACAGCACGCACTTCGTGCATTTACTCCAAGAGAACAGGATGTTGTAAAGGTAGCGGCAGAAACTTTCAGGCCAAATCCAGAGTTAGATATCGTCCAGGTAATTTCAGAGCTAAAAGTGGGTGAGGCGCTGGTATCATTTTTAGATGAGCATGGCCGTCCTTCAATAGTTGAACAGGCTTTTGTACTACCACCAAAAAGCCGGCTTGGAACTATAACTCCTGAATATAGAAATGAATTAATAATTAACTCGATATACCATAATAAATATCGGACTACTTTAGACAGGGAATCCGCATATGAAATACTAAAGGGAAGACTGGCTGCCCAGGAAGAGGCTGCTAAAGAAAAATATTCACAAAAAAGCCAGTATGATTATGGAAAAAAGATACCTACAAAACGTCAGCCTGATTCTGTTATTACTAAAATGGCTAAGTCTGCTGCAACTTCTGTCGGAAGGCAGATCGGCCGAGAGCTAATTAGAGGACTTTTTGGGATATTGATAAAGAGATAAAAACTAAGCTACAAAAATTATTAAAAATTATTAACTATTATTAATTTTGATTTCCCCGAATATAGTTACTTTTGGGTTTAGGAATATTTGCTGTCTATATTTTTTGACTTCTTATAACTTTTTTTTAATATCGTTAACAGCTCTCCTGATAAATAATATTTCATTTAAAGTGTCCTTATGTAATTTACGTATAGCGTCTGATATTAATTCATTAGTAAAGTTTTTGGTTTTCAGGAGTTCATCCATCTCTCTCAGATATTTTTTAAGCAATAATGTTTCTTCTCTATTAGCCATGATTTAACCTCCGTCTGAATTAATTAATAAAAATTATCTTTTTATCTCTTCTTTGATTTAAATGATTTTTTTCATTCATTATTTTATATTTTTATTACATGCATCAGAATCTTATTATTATTTAACCTAATATAATTATAATACTAGAATGAAAAGGATGAAATCTATAGTTGAATTGGTAACTTTAGCAAATACACAGCCTGTCTACCCCAAGGTTACAAAATCTCGAATCACTTTTTAAAAGTAATAATCAACCTAGCGAATTTTTAAGAAATTAATATCTCCTGGATATCGATAAATTACATAAATGGCGACAAGATTATACTCATTTAAGTCTATTTTCTCTACAACTTTTAACCAAAGAACAAAGTACTGCTATAATAATAACATGAGAAAATTTACAATCACGGAACGTATATACGAAAAAGCATTAGAGTTACTGGAGCAAAATCCGGAGGGTCTGCATTGGTCTGAACTGCGCTCAAAAATTGAAGCGTCAGATCCCAGCTTCCATCCAAAAACGGTCAACGGATGTGTCTGGAAACTTGTCGAGAGATTTCCTGATAGGGTTTACAAACCATCCAGGGGGCTTTTCCGGCTTCTAAAATATAGATTTAGAGTCAAGCAATGAATGAAATTAAAATACTATTTGCAATGTCTCACTAATATTCTAATCTGATATAATATCAATAAAATAGTATTAATGATAATTTTATAAATTGGAAGCTTAATATGATGATGTAGCTAAATATGATGTAGAACCCGAAATGCAGAATGTATCCACAAATACACTTTTTCACAAGAGGGTATCAATATAAATAGATAAAAACAAAGCCATTGAACTTGCAGGAGGATATCTTGCAAAATAAATAAAGGAAGATATGTTTTTATCGATGTGATTGGGAGCATCAGAGTAAATATGGAAGAACATAGAAAACATCATGCACATAATCATCATAAACACATGGTAGGAGATTTCAGGAAACGCTTTATCGTCTCTATAATAATAACCATACCTGTTCTTATGCTATCTCCCCTGATACAGGGTTTTTTAAATATAGAAGAGATTATGAAGTTTCCGGGTGATACCTATATCCTGTTTGCGCTATCTACAATAATATTTTTCTATGGTGGATGGCCATTCCTTAAAGGTTTATATAATGAAATCAGGACAAAACAACCAGGAATGATGACTTTAATAGGTATTGCTATAACTGTTGCTTACCTTTATAGCAGTGCAGTAGTATTCGGTCTTAAAGGAAAGATCTTTTTCTGGGAACTTGCTACACTTATTGTAATCATGCTTCTAGGACACTGGATAGAGATGAAATCTGTTATGGGTGCATCTAGTGCTCTAAATGAACTGGCAAGACTCATGCCAAGGGATGCCCATAAAATAACTTATGGTGATAATACTAATGATATTCCATTAGAAGAACTTGAGAAAGGAGACAGGGTCCTGGTAAAACCAGGCGAGAAGCTTCCTGCTGACGGTATTATTTTAAAAGGAAACACTTCGGTAAATGAGGCAATGCTAACCGGTGAATCCAAGCCTGTGACTAAAAAAGAAGGTATGGAAGTTATAGGAGGTTCATTAAACGGTGAGGGTTCAGTAACAGTAGAAGTTAAAAAAACAGGCAAAGAATCTTTTCTTTCAGGAGTAATAAGATTAGTGGAGCAGGCCCAGATGAGCAAATCAAGGACGCAGAGCCTTGCCGATAGAGCTGCATTCTGGTTAACTATTATCGGTATTTCAGCAGGAGCGATAACATTGTTTGCATGGCTGCTACTTATGGATAAAGATTTAGCGTTCTCACTGGAAAGAGCAGTTACTGTAATGGTAATAACCTGTCCCCATGCTCTTGGCCTTGCTATACCTCTTGTTGTGGCAGTATCTACAGCTCTCTCAGCAAGAAAAGGTCTACTCATAAGAAACAGGGCTTCATTTGAAAAAGCAAAGAATATCGATGCTGTCGTATTTGACAAGACCGGAACTTTGACCAAAGGAGAATTTGGTGTAACTGATACAATATCTCTGAGCAGTAATATCAGTAAAGAAGAAATCCTGAAATATTCAGCTTCACTTGAATCTCAATCCTCACACCCTATAGCCAAAGCTATTGCCAGGGCTTCTGATGATAGATATAAAGTGTCAGAGTTTAAATCTATTACAGGTAAAGGTGTGGAAGGTACTATAAATGGAAAGCATGTAAAAATAGTAAGTCCCGGATATTTAAACGAAAATAATATAAAGATAAAAAAGGTTAAAGAGACCGACAAGATATCTTCTCAGGGTAAAACTATAGTATATGTTTTAATTGATAATGAACCTGTGGGAGCAATAGCGCTTGCTGACATAATAAGAGAGGAATCAAAAGAGGTTATACAAAAATTAAAGTATCTTAATATAAAGCCCATGATGCTAACTGGTGATAACAGGCAGGTGGCTAAATGGGTAGCAGAAGAAGTGGGAATTGAAGAATATTTTTCAGAGGTATTGCCTGAAAATAAATCAGATAAGATAAAAGAAATCCAGTCAAGAGGTCTGGTTGTGGCAATGACTGGAGATGGCGTAAATGACGCTCCGGCACTTGCACAGGCTGATATCGGTATTGCTATTGGGGCCGGGACCGATGTAGCAATAGAGACTGCCGATATCATTCTTGTGAAGAGTAATCCTTTAGATGTTATTTCTATTTTAGACCTTTCAAGAGCAACATATAGAAAAATGCTTCAGAATCTTGGCTGGGCTACAGGGTATAATTTATTTGCTATTCCGCTGGCCGCCGGGGTGCTCTTTCCATTTGGAATTATTTTAAGTCCAGCTGTAGGTGCAGCGCTGATGTCACTTAGCACAATTATTGTAGCAATAAATGCAAGATTTATAGTAGTTCGTTAATAAATATTTAAATCCAATAATTCTTCTACCATTAAATTACAGGAGCCAGTTTAATAAAAGATTCTTGATTCACCTCTTGACAACCACACTATTATGCATTACTATATAGCAGTAATAAGTGATACTGGATATTAGTTATACATAATAGCAAGGAGGTATACTTGGAAAACCTTACAGAAATGCTGAAAGGTGTCTTAGAGGGTTGCGTACTTGAAATAATTAGCCGCAAGAAAACATATGGCTATGAAATCACAAGGCAACTGAACGCCTTTGGATTTACGGACGTGGTGGACGGTACTGTCTACACCATCTTATTACGGCTTGAAAAGAATAAACTTGTAGACATTGAGAAAAAACCGTCCGACATGGGTCCGATGAGGAAGTTTTTCGAGCTTAACGACGCAGGGCGTGAGGAATTGCGCCGATTCTGGTCAAAATGGGAGTTTGTCGAGTTGAAAATTAATAATTTAAAGAAAGAAGGAAAATAAGATGCTGGATATTTTAAAAAAAATAATTGGTGATAAAAAAGAATATAAGATGATGATGGCGCGTGTCGAAGCCATGCCAGAAGACTATCGATTTGTGTTCAAAAAAATTCAGCAATATATGTGGAAATTCGCGTCGGGAGATGGATATGATATGTTGAAAGTTCATTATGAATTGATTGATTTGTTCGAATCCGGTGTGGCCGAGGGCAAACACGTTCTGGAAATCACGGGCGAAGACGTGGCAGTGTTCTGCGATGATCTGTTGAGAAACGCCAGGACCTACACGGAAAACTGGCGTGAGGTGCTGAACCGTGAAATTATGAAAAAACTCGGAAGGGGCAGCGATTCTAAATGACAGATATTATGATTCAGGTGAAAGACTTGCGGAAATCTTTCAAAACAATGGGAGTCCTTAAAGGTGTAGATTTCGATGTGAAGCGAGGAAAGATTTTCTCGCTACTCGGATCGAACGGTGCGGGCGTTCTGGAATGGCTTGTGTTTGCGGGAATACTCGTGCTGTTCACACTGGCACTGACATGGCTGGCGGTAAAATCCTAAGATGGTGCGAGTGCATTCTCATACCCGCTAAAATTTTTGCCGTTTATTAGCTCAGCATTCTTCCCGACAGCGACAATGCCAGCTGTCGTCAGAGCATTTGCGGAAAAGCAGCCCGTAACATCTATAGTTGATTCAGTACGTTCCCTGCTGAATTCAGAACCTGCAGGAAACGAGATATGGATTGCTATTGCATGGTGTGTTGGGATTACTATTGTGGCTTATGTCTTCGCAATGAGGGTTTATAAAAGAGTCTTCTATCAAACTTAGGATTAAAGAGAGATAACTTTAGAGGGACATTCTATATACTATCCCGAAAAAACTGTTCCTTAAGACCAATTTATTAAATCTTTATTAAAAATCAAATTACTCTTATAATTCTTTTATATTCTAAGTAATTTAAGTGATTTCCAATTTTAACTGAAGCTTTGAGCATATGAACTACAAAAAGAGAAATAATTTAAATAAAATTCCCTTTTTTTATTCCTTTTTAAACTATCTGCTTTATAACAGGCTTACTAGAAATATTGTTTTAAAGATGATAGAAAAAATAGCCAGTATGAATCTTAAGCCAGATAAAAAAAACAATTTTTCCAGTTCAAGCACCAGGATTTTATATGAAAAAAAAATTATGGTTAGGGCTATAATCAATTCCTTAAGAAAATCTCTGGAAAGAAATAGCATAAAAAAACAAGTTACAGGAGACGTATTAACCCTTTGGGCTCGAGCTATTGCTTTACCCCGCGAAAAAAATAAAGAGGTAAAGGATTTCGTATCTAAAAGAGGCTGCAGGCCTCCTTTCTTTCTGGTAATAAGCCCTGGACATGAATGCAATCTGAGATGCCCGGATTGCTATGCAGCATCTATCAGGACCGGAGATGAAAATAAAGGAAAGCTATCCTGGGATATCCTGGATAAAATTATAGATGATGCAAAAAAATTATGGGGCATAAAACTAATAGTATTCAGTGGGGGAGAACCTTTCTTATACCGGTCACAAAAAAAAGGTATACTGGATATTGCAGAGAAAAATAAGGACCTTCTTTTTCTGGTATTTACTAATGGCACATTAATAAATGAAAACATCGCTAAAAAGATTGGTGAGTGCAAAAATACCACTCTTGCTTTTTCTGTGGAAGGAATGCAGAAGGCAACCGACAGCAGGAGAGGTGAGAAAGTTTTTAATAGGGTTTTGAATTCCATGGCATTGATGAGGAAAGTAGGTGTGCCTTTCGGAATATCGGTTACTGTAAACAGGGAAAATTGCTCTCAGGTATTGGATGATGAATTTTTGGATTATTTCTTTATAAACCAGGGTGTCTTCTATGGATTCTATTTTCAGTATCTCCCCATTGGTCGCAATCCGAACTTCGATTTGATGCCTACAGTTAATCAGAGATTAAAATTTTGGGAAAGGATGTGGCAGGTAATAGAGGACAAAAGATTATTCTTGATCGATTTCTGGAATCATGGAACTATGGTCAAAGGCTGCATATCAGCAGGCAGGGACGGAGGATACTTACATATCGACTGGGATGGTAATATAATGCCCTGTGTTTTTTTGCCCTATATTGCCGGCAATATTTATGAGTATTATGAAAGTGGGAAAAATTTAACCCATGTACTGGATCAGCCCTTCCTCAAGGTGATAAGGGAATGGCAGAAACAAAATGGGCATGGAATTAAGGATACGATACCGGAAGGTAATCTTTTAACCCCCTGTCCATACAGGGACCACTACCAGGATTTATCCGATTTGGTAAAGAAATATAAACCTGCTTATCAATTTGATTATCTGGCAAAGGAGAGATGCGAGAATCTAAATGGTAAGATTACCGGCGAGAATGGTTGCCCTGATTTAATAGATGATAAGGATTATCATGATTCTTTTACTTCTTATGATGAGCAATTAAAAAAAATTTTTGATCCGATATGGCAGAAATTATATATGGGAAAAAAG
>CAZKVH010000033.1:0-8225 GCA_964556165.1 uncultured Actinomycetota bacterium
TCTTCAGTCTCCTCTTCCTCTTCATCTTCTTTCCCTTCCTCTGCTTCTTCGGAAGTACTGGATTTCTCTTCAGCAGTTTCTTCGGTTTCATTAGTATCTTCTTCAATATTTGATTCGGCCTCTTCAACATCTTCCTTTTCTGTTACAGGGGTGGTACTGCAACCACATTGATTGGAAGTTAATGCTACTGAAAAGATACATATTAAGGTCAGTATTGCAAAGATTATAGAAAGTTTATTTTTTTTCATAGTATATTCCTTAAGTAAAATAATAATAGCAGGTTATTTATCTTTATCCTGGGTAATATAATATATTATTTATTTTATAATGTTAAGTTAAATTAGTTACGAATGTTACAATTTAAACGAAAGTTAAGAACTATAAATAGAGGTGATAAAAATGGCTTTTCTATTGTCTGTTAGAATTTGTAAACAAAATAATATATACCCGGGTTATCTTTAATATAATTATTGAAACAAATTTGTTTTATATATGTAGAACAAATAAACATTATAAAAAAAGGGGGTAGAAAATGGTTAGAATCTCTCTTATAATCCTGGGCATCCTGGTAGCAGCAATGGGAATCCTTGCAGTAATTCCCGGTATAGGCATGGGTACAGAGCCATTGTGGCATGCAATCGTCAAGATAATAATAGGTGCTATAGCCGTAATCATTGGAGCTGTTAAAAAAGCTTAACATCTTATAAAGTCTCAAATTTTATATGAATCAGTCATCATTATTGATGGCTGATTCATATTTTAAAGTAATTATTCCTCTCAATATTCTCTTAAGTATTTAATTTTTTTAATTTTAATTATCTTATTATTGATTGACAGCTAAAGATATTATATTTTATTGATAGAGTTAATCTGAAATGAGGTTAACAATAATATCATGAAGGGAGGATAAATTATGCTTTTTATATGTTACCCCCGGTGTAAAACCTGTCAAAAAGCCAGAAAGTGGCTGGATGACCATGGGTTTAATTATGATTTTCGCGATATTAAAAATGAAAATCCAGATATCGGAGAACTTAAATCATGGTATCGGAAAAGCAATCTCCCTCTTAAGCGATTCTGGAATACCAGCGGAATTCAATATAGAAGTATGGGATTGAAAGACAAAATACCGGAAATGACTGATAAGGAACAGCTTGAGATTCTTGCTTCTGATGGAATGCTGGTTAAGCGGCCGATTTTAATTGATGGCAGCACCATACTGTTAGGTTTCAAAGAGACAGAATGGGAAGATAAATTAAGTATATAGGTGCGGCATCTGTAGAGAAAATAAAAATAAATTCATTAACATGACATATTAATCTTTACAGGCAAATTAAAGTATATCATGAATGCTTTTTATATATAGATTGACATCAAATTTGGATTTGCTTCCCTCGTAACTCATATATCTAATTTTCCCAAAAATAGACCTTTCCTTCCAGGCTCTGTCATGAACCCCGCCCATACTCCAGGCTATGCCTGTATAGCCATTGGGGTCTCTGCCATCAAGCTCATACTTGTTGTTGAGATATATTGCGATATCCTGTGCTTCCTCAGGGGACTCGGACCACTCCAGAATCTTTTTAGCCCAGTACATTCTCATGTAGCTATGCATTTTCCCTTTTACAACCACCTCAAGCTGTGCTGCATTCCATAATCTGTCATGAGTTCTGGCTTCTTCAAATTCTTCAACACTATATATGTAATCCCTCCGGTCCAGCCTGTGATTATTTAAAGTTTTCTGTGCCCATTCAGGGAACCCTCCGAATGAATCATAATTTGAATTATAAAAACAATAATTATCAGAAAGCTCTCTTCTTATTATTAGCTCATCAAGAAAGGAATCCTTTTTTTCTTCTGATACAGCGCTATCAATAATTCCAAGAGCTATCCGCTGGGCAGATATATGCCCGAAGTGGATATATGGTGACAGGCAGGAAAGATTATCTTCTGTTGGGTCGTTCCTGTAATCATTATAGGTATTTAATTTATTATCTATAAATCTTTTCAGAACCTTTTTGGCCTCACTCTCACCCGGTATTATTTTGTTTGCTTTAAAATTCTTATTTACGTATCTGGAGTCTTCTGTTATTTTGCTCCAGTTTATTACCGGTTCAGGACCTTTCCATTTGATTTTATTTATTTTTATAATGGAGAATCTGTCCAGGTACTCAGGTAAAAGCCTGCTTATTTTAGGTCTTATAGTGTATGCCCCGTATTCCTGCTTGCCGGAAGCAATCCAGCAGGGGACTATATTGTGTGCATCAACTTCATAAAAAGGTATATTGATTTTCTTTGCCAGGTTCTTCTTCCATTTCCTTTTGATTTTTAACGGGTCGAAATCCGAAACCAGCGTCCCGATATTATATCTTTCAATAAATTCTGGTATCTCTTTTTCTGGCGAACCCTGCAAAATGAAAAAACTGATATTTTTTTCTTTGAGCCGGTTATCGACTTCATTAAGCCCGCGTAACATAAAATTATATTGCTTTTCTGTCGCTTCCAGGAAATCATTTACAAGACAGAAGACCACAACCGGAGGTTGGTTATATTTTATTGCAAGTTCAAGAGTAAACATCAGAGCCCAGTTATCCGATACCCTCTGGTCCCTGCTCATCCAGTATGCTATGGGTCCAGTTTTTCTTACACCTTCTTTTAAAATTCTTATCCTGGTAGGATTTATAGCCATAACCTTTTTATAAGTATTTTATATTGTTATAAAAAATATTATATATCTGATTTGTATTTTCAAAAGATAGAATATGAAAAATTAGATAAAAAGTATATAATCATAAAAATTACTTAATATCTCATTTATGGCTATTAACCTTTTAAAAGGAGGCAAAAATGGCTGAAAGTAAGATAACTTTCCACTATCTTCGTAGATTCAATGGCGTTATGGCCGGTCTCCATTTTTTCCAGGCGATTTTTATGCTGGTAGTGGGGCTGGTAATAACAAATATCAGAAATTTTAAGCTACCGGTAAATTACTACTTCCTTTCTTTTGATACCGAAAAAATGGAGCTGTTTAATGACTCGGAAGTAATAGGTTCAATTCCAATAGGAGTAGTGGTATCAGCGTTCCTGTTTTTATCTGCTATAGCTCACCTGCTTGTAGTGCTCCCGGGAATAAATAACGTATATAATAGGGGGCTGGAAAAAGGAATAAATTATTTCAGGTGGTTTGAGTATGCCCTCAGCTCATCGGTTATGATCGTTCTTATCTCTATGTTATTTGGGGCCAAAGATATCGGCACTATAGTTGCAATTGTGGGGCTTAATGCAACGATGAATCTTTTGGGTCTTATGATGGAATTACATAACCAGACTACAGAAAAAACAAACTGGACAGCTTTTATCATTGGAAGCTTTGCAGGAGTTGTCCCCTGGGTGGTAATTCTGCTATACTTCCTGGGGTCAGCTGTAAAGAATCCCGGAGTTCTGGAACGGATTCCATGGTTTGTATATGCCATATTCGGAACTTACTTTGTTCTGTTTAATACTTTCCCCATTAATATGGTCCTTCAGTATAAAAAAGTAGGAAGATGGCGTGATTACCTTTATGGGGAGAGGGGTTACATAATCCTCAGCCTTGTAGCAAAATCGCTTCTGGCATGGCTGGTGTTTGCAGGGACCATGCAGCCTGCATAAGATATTAATATTTTATGAATTACATAGATATAATAATAAATTCGGTATTCTGGTTGTTTGGTTTTTTCGTACTATGGAAAATTCCGGGGTGTAGTAATAATAATCTGGGAAACAAAATCAGTGATATTTCCATTTCAGTTATAATACCGGCAAGAAATGAAGAAAAAAATCTTGATAACTTGTTTAATTCGCTGAGTAGCCAGACTGTAAAAGTCAAAGAAGTAATTCTGGTAGACGACGGCTCCACCGATGGAACCGTTGAAATAGGGAAAAAGAATAATGCAAAGGTAGTAAGTCTAAATAGCTTACCTGAGGGCTGGCTGGGGAAATCTTGGGCATGCTACAATGGAGCCGAAGCTTCTACAGGGGATTACCTTCTCTTTCTTGATGCGGATACAGGGCTTAAGGATAATGGAATTGAAAATATAATTGCCTGCCAAAAAAAATATTCAGGAGTCATATCGTTTCAACCCTATCACAGGATAAAAAAGATATATGAAAATCTGTCGCTTTTTTTCAATATAATTCTTCTTACCGGGATGGGCGTATTTACTCCTTTTCAGAATAGGATAAAACCCATTGGCGCCTTTGGCCCCTGCCTTTTATGCAGCAGGAAAGATTACTATAAAATAGATGGGCATAGAAGTATAAAAGGCAAGGTTATGGAAGATATAGAAATAGGTAAAAAATTCATAAAAGCAAAAATTCCCTTACGTTGTATGGGAGGAAAGGGAACTATTGATTTCAGGATGTATCCGGGTGGTTTTATGGAAATGGTCAGGGGCTGGGGAAAAGGGTTCGGCAGTGGTGCCAGGGCAACATCCATCCCCGTACTTTTAGTGGTAATCGCCTGGATTGTGGGAGCAATATCTCCACTGGAACTTTTTGTAAAAGGGCTAATGCCATTTACGGCAAATATTTTTATTACAGGATTAGCTTTTTATCTTGCATTTGCAGCGCAGATATACTGGATGTCTTACAGAATCGGCAATTTCAGCATATGGGCTTCGATATTATACCCGCTGCCGCTGGCTTTTTTCATGATAGTATTTTTTTATTCTCTTATCCTGACTATATTTAGAAGAAGAGTTACCTGGAAGGATAGAGATGTAAAAACCTGAAAAAGGAGGGAAAGATTCCTGTATTACAACTTTCACATTTCTGGATAATAACACTGGATATAGTGGGGTGGCTAATTATCCATCTTGGTATTTCCTACCTCTGTTTTAAGATACCTATATCATTCTTTGAAAAGAAGTGGCGGTGGTTTGAGCCAAGGGACTGGGAATACAGGGGAAGGATATATAAGGATATATTTAAAGTAAAAAAATGGAGGAGCATCGTGCCTGATGGGGGAGGGATTTTTAAGGGTGGTTTTCCAAAAAAGAATCTTAAAAGTAATGACACTGAATATCTTAAGACTTTCTTATATGAAACCAAAAGAGCCGAACTTACCCACTGGCTTACGATTCTACCGTCTCCAGTTTTTTTCCTCTGGAATATATGGTGGGCTGGAATAATAATGATTGTCTATGCGCTTATTGTTAACATACCCTGCATAATGCTTCAGAGATATAACAGGGCAAGGCTATCTATTTTTATTTCATAAAATATCTGCTATTGAAATTTTAACAATCAGGTAGATTCGAAATTTAGCAAACCGATGCAGCTTCTTATGGAGATAATCTATGTTTACAGGTGCATAAAAGGTTGGAAGATTAGATCTGGGTTCCTTTACTTGAAAGGATAATTTTTTCTTTTGTAAGAAGCGGGATGAAACATAGGGTGATTATCCAGAATATCACGATCCCTGTAAGGTACCATAAAGAGAAAGACCAGGAAGCAAGGTTTATTTTTCCTGTTAACAGTCCCAGTGGAATTCCCATCATCAGGCCGAAGCCTATTACAAAGGAGGGTGCTATTGCATTATCGGGGTTACCTGCCAGCGAAAAAAGAACGATTAAAAAAGTCAATCCAAAAAATAGCAGGGGATTTAAAACAAGTCCTGTAAAAAGTGCAGGAATGGGCAATATAAATTCCCCTGTAGCCGGCAATATCGCAATAAAATTAATCGCGAGCAGGACGATGGAAGTAGAGACAGTGGAAAAAACGAGACCCGGAAGAAAAATATTAAGACTTTTACCTGTAAGTATCTCTCCTGCTTTAAGTGGAGTAGCGAGCAATGAATCTATGACTCCGCTTACTTTTTCTTTAACCAGGGGAAGACTGCCAAAGGACCAGATAAATGTAATTAAAATAAAGACCGGGAGGAAGTAAGCTATTAAACTTATTATTATTTCAAGCATAGGAATGGCTGACGGATTGGTTATCCATTCCTTTTGTTTTAAAATAATGCCTATGGTTAGGGCGGCAGCAATGGTTATAACGGCAAATACTATGATTACTATAAGGAAAGCATTGGTTTTCCTTAACTCTATAAAATCTCTCTTTAAAATCAGATTTATTCTTCTCAATTTAGAAACTCCTAACCTGACAGTATTATTCTTTCCTTTTTAAGGCGGCCCATAAGAAATATGGAAATAATAAAAATTGCGGCAGCTAATCCAAAATTGGCTGCAGCAAAGGTCCAGGAAGTGATTTCCAGAACATGTTGATTTGAAAGATTAATCATAATATTTGCATAAACCGGAAGAAAAATCTGGACGATTAAATTGGCACTTGCAGCCCTGCTGGTTAGTCCAACAAGATGGGCAAGAAAGCTGAGAGCCAGAAAAACGAGTGGGACAATTAGAAAACTGCTTACAGCCGCCCAGGGATTTAATATAAAGCCAATTTCAGGAATAAAATAAATATAGTTTATTGCAATCATAACCAGCACAGCAAAAAGTTCTCCAACGACAAGTCCGGGTATAAAAATAGCTATACTTCTGGCTATCCAGATGCTTTCTGCTTTAAGCGGTGTGGCAAGTAGTGATTCTATGTTACCTTTTGCTTTTTCCCTGATTATAGAATTGAATGCAAATGCGTTTAAGTATACACCTACTCCAAGAGCGCATGCGGTAAATATAATAATGCCTGAAAATAGCTCAATATAAGATATGTCAGGTGCCCCCACTTTCATTGCAGGCAAAATGGAAACTATAATGAAAATTGCTGTAATACCTGTAACGCTTAAAATTGTAACAATGATATATATAATTAGTGGGATCTTAAGGTGGATATTATTTTTAATGCTTGTCTTTATTATTAAACCCGTGTCTCTCAAATATTTATCTCTCATGATGGCTCTGCCTTTTTTAAAATTTCGGAGTATATTTCTTCAAGTGATGCCTCTTTCTTTACAGCCCCTTCAATTTTTACCCCACGGTTGCCAAGAAAGCTTATTATATCTGATATGCCGGTACCTTCTCCGGGTGAGAAAATAAGGGTTTCAGCGTTTTTTTCCTGCAGCCCCAGCGCGGGGGTTCCTTTTATTTCTATCTCGAGTGATTCTGTGATGGGTTGTCCGGTATTAATTTCAACTATGCCCTTTCCCATTCCGCTGCGAAGGATTTTAAGTTCACCATATAGCTTTATTTTACCTCTATCTATCAATGCTATTCTGTTACAGATACGCTGTACTTCATCAAGGTTATGGGAGCTTAGAAAAATAGTTTTGTTTTCCTTATGGGATATATCAATCATTATCTGTCTTATTTCTATCTGACCTGAAGGGTCAACTCCTGCAGTGGGCTCGTCAAGGATTAGAACTTCAGGGTCATGGACCATTGATCTTGCCAGAGCCAGTCGCTGCCTCATTCCTCTTGAGAAGGTTTTTACCATATCACCGGCCCTGTCATCGAGATTTACTGTTTTAAGAAGCGCTTTTATCCTTTCTTTAGCTTCTGGCACGCTGTAAATCATGGTATAGAATAAAAGGTTATCCTCTGCTGTCATATTGTCGTAGAGACCATCAGCATCAAGCACGAATCCTATTTTCCTTCTTGTTTCGCTTAAATTGATATTTTTACCAAGAACCTCTACATTGCCGGAGTCAGCCTGAAAAAGGCCTAAAAGTATTCTTATAGTAGTTGTTTTTCCTGCACCGTTGGGACCGAGGTAACCGAAGATGTCGCTTTTTTCTACTGAGAAACTTATATCTTTCAGAATTTCCCGGCCATCAAGTGCTTTGGTTACATTTTTTATATTTATTACAGATTGCATTTTAGTGTCCTTATTTTTTATTGATTAAATATTAGTTTTATTATTATTTTTTCTCTGAATGTTTTTTATTTTCTTTATTTTTTATTATCGGCTTTATTTCACTAAATAGGTCCACAGTGCCCTGAATTGTATTCTGTATAATATCGAAAGTGGCTATTCCAAGTCCTCTTTCCATATCTCCAAAGACAAGCAGCTTATCACCGGTATTAATATTAAAATCTTTTCTGGCAGCCACAGGTATTACTATCTGTCCACGTTCACTTACAGTTATCGAACCATAAAATTTTTTACCTTCAGGTGATTCCATTTGAAATTCCTTTTTTTTAATTTTATTATACAAGATAAATCTTATTTACAAGTCAAATCTTACCAGTAATATCCGAAAATGTAAATATTATTTAAAGTATTGT
>CAZKVH010000034.1:0-7975 GCA_964556165.1 uncultured Actinomycetota bacterium
TGCTCCAGTCAAAGTAAGTAAAGACTTTTGAGAAATCTTTAATCTCACCTGTATCAAGCGAAACTCTTATGAATTTAAAGCTGTCATTTTCTATGGCTATAGTATAAAAGTAGTTATCTATTACCGAGAATTGTGAAAAGCTTGAGAATAGCTGTCTGTTATAATTATTTTCAAGTACTGTTTTTTCCTGGTCATTTTCGGTATTTCTTATGACAAGATTGGAATCGGAAAGATGAGGATTAAATTTTTCCATCAAAAAACTGCTTCCTGCATTAATACTGGATTCTTTTTGAACTGTCATTGGATATGCCAGATATCTATTTCCAGCCGAAGCGAGTATGTCACCGGGATATCTGTCTGATGGAGAGGTACTGATTTCGGCGCTGCTGTTTGTTTCAAAGTCAGCTGTAACCATTATCTGGCCCTTGATATCCCAATTAAAAAAAATAAAACCATGAACTTCCGAGCAGGGATTATTGGGTGAGTATATGTAGTAATAGTTTGTAAGTTCCTTTGATGTTACAAGGCCTGTTGGGTATTCTTTTAAATTTAATATTTTATTATCGCTCCCATCGGGGTTAATTATTCCTCCATCCAGAAATTCGCTGAAATTAAGAAGGTAACATTTGGTTCCCGCTGTAACGATTTCAGAAACTCTGTTTCCGGCAAGCTGGTATAACAGTTTATAGGAAGGCTCTTTTACTTCTTCAGAAATAGAATCTTCCTCTCCGGCGGTTTTTTCTTCTGTGGCTGTCCCATTTACGGCAGAATCTCCGGTTTCAGATTCTTTAACAGATATTTTCTGGTTGCTGCAGCCTGCATTTAGCAGTAAGAAACTAACAATAATAACAGATAAAATTAATAAGGGTAAAAGCATTATTGATTTTTGTAATGTCCTTTTCATTTTCTATCTCACGTTAAGTTTGTTTAAATATTTCTTAATAAAATAATTTATATATTATTTAATATAAATTTAATAACATTATAACATAATCAAGTCAATAGTTTTAATATTTTTTGTTGAAATGTTTCTTATTTATAGCTGCTGTGGAATTAGATATTATTTTTTTATCGCATGCCTGGGAGATGCTCCTGTATCCCAGAAGCTTGAGATTTTCTCTGGAAGTGATTGACCGCTTTTTTTAAATGGTTTGTTTTCGGTTGAGATAATTTCCTTTGTCAGCTTTTTGTACGCCCTGGCACCTTTACAGGACGGGTCATAAGTTTTAATTGGCTTGCCCATTGCAGGAGCTTCTGTAAGCTTAACATTTTTGGGTATGATTGTTTTAAATACTTTATCGGGGAAGCTTGTTTTAACTTTTCTTATTACCTGTTTTGACAGTAATGTATTTAAGTACATAGTAAACACTATACCTGTTATTTCAAGAGATTCATTAAATTTTGATTTAATATTGTTTATGGTTTGAACAAGATGTTTGACTCCATCAAAGGCATAAAATTCACATTGAATCGGTATTATAACCTCACTTGCCGAGATAAGAGCATTGGTAGTGAGTATTCCTAAAGAAGGCGAGCAGTCTATAATGATAAAATCAAAGTCATCCCGTAAATTTTTAAAAGCGTTTTTTAGCCTGAACTCTCTTAAGCTTGATACAGAAAGTTTAATTTCTGCATTTGAAAGATGCTGGCTGGAAGGAAGCAATGCTAAATTATTATATGGAGTTTCAATTATTACATTATCAGGGTTATCTCCATTAACCAGAATATTATAGACGGAATTTTTTAATTTTCTGTAATCAAAACCCAGTCCAGTTGTAGAATTACTCTGGGGATCCATGTCAACAAGAAGTGTTCTAAAGCCGAATCCCCCCATATATGTAGCTATATTTACTGCAGTTGTGCTTTTGCCAACACCACCTTTCTGGCTTGACACGGCGATTATGCGTCTGGTTTTCTCTTTGCGGTAATTATAAGAATGTTTTGTTTCCATCATAAGAAATCTTATTGTAATAAGTTGTGAACATATCTTTTTATTATATATAATGTAAGACATGCTCTTCACAATTAAATCGGGATATTAAACTTGTATTATAGATTTATAACATAATTTTAGCTATAGGAAATTTTAGATTTTAATATTTATGTTATTTTTTTTAGAACTTTATTGTAAAATTAGATTTAATTTTTAAGACTCGATACAATTATTTATGAATAATATAGCCATAGTTACAGATTCAACCGCTGATATCCCCGAAGAATTATCAAGGGAAAATGATATAACCGTTATACCCATTAGTGTGGGTTTTGAGGGTAAGTTATATAAAGATGGAGAGGAGATAAATAGTAAAATTGTGTTTGATAAATTGAGAGAAGGCGTGAGAGTACATACATCCACACCTTCCGTAGGTGAATTCGTGGAAGTTTATAATGATTTAGTCAGGAATAAAAAGAAGAATTTGATTTATTCAATCCATCTCAGTTCAAAACTATCTTCTACAGTTAATGCTGCAAACCAGGCAAGGAAATTTTTTCCTGAAGCAGACATCAGGATTATTGATTCAAAAACTGCTTCTATCGGAATGGGGTTTATTGCTCTGGAAGCTGCTAGAGCCATAAAAAGGGGAGATAGCGAAAAAAAGATAGATAAGATTATTGATTATCTTATTAAATACGTCGGTGTCTTTGCAGTATTTGAAGATTTTAAATATTTATTTATGGGGGGAAGGGCGCCTTTCCTGGGAAAATTTTTGTCAATGTCCATAAGATTTAAGACTATCGTTAATATCAAAAATGACGGAAAGGTTGGCTTAATTAAATTTGTAAGAAATAAAAGAAATTCACTTATCGAACTTTACTGGCAGGTTAAAAAAATTATATATCCGGTTAATGGGAAAAAAATCGGAATATTTTACGGCGAGGATATAAATACAGCTATAGAGCTGGAGAAGATAATAAGAAGCGACAGCAAGATTGAAATAGATGAATTAATACTAACTGAAGTTACCACAGTAATGAGTGCTCACACAGGGCCCGGGATATGGGGAGTTTCTGTCTGCCCTGCAGTTAAATATGATTTGATTTAATAATTTATTCTTTTATTTTATATATAATTCTCTTATATGCTTATTTCAGGGTGAAAGTTACTGTGACCGGAATCATTACTTCCTTTTCAATAGTAGAAGTATCATAAGTCCCCCAGTCTGAAACCTCGGTGGAGTTGACGGGGAGAACCTGAACCACTCCAAGATTTGCAGACTTTATTGCACCTATAGTTTTATCGCTGCCTTCGGCAATCTTCTGGGCTCTCATTTTAGCATCATTTATTGCATCGGGTATCAATTCTATTCTTAGCTCGGGTAATTTTGAGTAATAGTACTCAAGGGACCTTGTGGAGAATATTACACCTTTATTTATAAGTTCCTGGGTACTTTTAGCCATATTGGTGATTTTATCTACATCGCTTGATTGAATTGTAACCTTTTGATTTAACATGTTTTCTTTTGGAGCGTTAGGGTCATACATATATAACTGTTCCATAAATACAGGAGTAATCGTCAGGTCATTTTCGCTGAATCCGTTTTCTTCAAAAAATTCCAGAACCAGTTCCTGGTCATTCTGAATCATCTGATATCCTTCTTTTAAGTTTTCGGCAGGCACGGTTCTGGTAAATTCGGAGGTCCATATAGCAATATCGGAGGTAACTCTTTCTCTTACAGACCCGGTTACTGCAATAGTATCCTCTGGTGTCCTTACTTTATAAAAAGTAAAAGAACCAATTGAAGCGCTGATTATCAGGCATATTCCTACGATAATTGCAAAATAAATAATCTTATTTGAGTTTTTATCCGTCATTTTTTCCATTTTTTTATAACATATTTGGTGTGATATTAAATGTTTACGTTGAACTATTTATAAATCTTATCAATTTTAGTGGGCCTGTCAAGCGGAGTATTTACGGGTTATATTTTTCATGAAAAGTACTTAGCAACTAAAACACTAGTTTAAGATTTTTTTATTTTAAAAGTACCAGGCTTAAAACCATTACTATCATTCCGCCTGTAAAGCTTACCATGGGAAGATGAAGGTATCCGTATGATTTTGAAACCGGAAGCAGTTCATCAATAGATATAAAAACCATTAATCCTGCAATTCCGGAAAGGAGATATCCAAGTATTACAGGGTTCAGGAAAGGATAGAGTATAAGGGCTGTAATGAGTGCACCAATTGGCTCTACTACTCCTGATAAAAATGACCACAAAAAAGCTTTTTTCTTACTTCCTGTTGCCTTATAAACCGGTGCAGATACCGCAATACCTTCGGGTATATTATGAATAGCAATAGCAATTGCTATGGCAATTCCTAATTTTATATCTACCATTGAACTATAAAATGTGGCCATACCTTCTGGGAAATTATGTATTGCTATACCCATGGCAACAAACAGGCCGGTTCTCAACAGTTTGGGGTCAATCTTGCCATCCATTTTCTCTTTCTGGCCTATATATTCGTGAGGGATAAGAAAATCTATAAGGAATATAGTAATAAAGCCAACAAAAAAAGCTATACTTGCTTTAATAAATCCCAGTTCGTCAAATCCTGCGGGAAGAAGTTCAAAGAATGAAATTCCCACCATGACCCCTGCTGTAAAACCAAGAGCTGAGCTCATAAATCTGGGATTTTCTTTTTTAAACATAAGGCCTATTAAGCTTCCTATGGTAGTGGAAAGCCCTGCCAGAGAAGTAAGCAATAGAGGTTTTATTAACTGAGAGTCCATTTTTTTAAAGTATTTCTATTGATAATATTGCAATAAATCTATCGATTATCTGTAAATTTTATTGTTTATTAAGATTTTTTTATTTTATTTGTTTATCTAAAATTTGTCTACAGTTTTAGCAATCTATAGGTCAATTACAGCTATCCTTAACACGGGTACAATCTTTAATTAAAAATAATAGAGGTTATAACTTGTTTATTGCAGCTATAGCCAATGTTTTAACCCTGCTTATAATGTGTGAAATTAGTGTTTGGGGGTTAAAAAATTAAAGTTTACCTTAAAGAAGGCGGGTTATTCATAAAATTAAAACTAAATAAAAAGTATGATTATTTTAGTTAATTAATTATGTTATAATAATTTAAAATATTATTGGAATTAATAGCACATCTGGATATTAAGGCAGGAGCATAAATGAATATTAATAGAAGCAGCAGGTTTTATACTCTTGAAGAGGTAACGGAAATGCTCGGCGTAAGTGAGCAGGAAATAATGAATATGATTACTCTAAAGAAGTTGCCTGCGGTCAAAATAGAACAATCAATACAAATAAAAGAAGAAGATATAGAGAGATTTCTTGACAGTCTGGGAAAAAATGATGTTGAAGATGAGAATGCTCCGAAAGTGAAGGCCGGGACAGAGGTGCAATCAGAAGTGGCAGATAGTGCGCAGGGAAAAGGTATAAACCAGACAGGATATATGGTAAAAGAAGGGCTTGAAGATAATATTATAGAGTTAGCAAAGTCATACAGGGGATTGTTAAGGAAAAAGCAGGAACTTGAAGAGGATATTAATTATCTTCAGTGCAAGTACGATGAGTTTAAGAGTAGAATAAGAAAAATAATATCGGAAGAGTTTAATTTATTTTTAAAGAAAATAGACGAGGAAGATTTACAGATAAGCGAAGGAATTATGGAAAATGATTTTAACGATGATTTAGGTATAGATAATGATATTGATACGATAGAAGATGACGAAGGGGAGGGTTATAATAATAAAGAGAAAACATTTCCGAAAGATAATGGAGGAATGACAGAAAATCTGATATCAAAAAGAGATAATAAAATAGAGCTGCTGGAAGACGGAAACGATGATTGATAATTTTGTGTCTGGATAGTTTTTAGCTGATTCTTTGTTGTTGGTAGATTAGATTTTTTGAAATGAGGGTTTATAATTTTTTAAAAAAAATAACTTTGGTTTATCATATGAGAATAATGCTTTAGGAAAGTCAGAGGTGATATTTAACTTCTGATTTTTTTTAATAATATATTGGATTTAGATTGATTATAAAAAATTTAATAGTTATGCCTGGAAATGGATATTGGAAGGATTACAAAAGAGCAGCTTATAAATAAACTGGTTGAAATGAACCAGAAAATTATTGCCCTCAAGAAATACGGAGGGCAGCTAACTAACTACAAAAAGTTGTTAGAGGAAAATGAGGGGAAGTATAAAAGCCTCCTTGAGACCGATTCCATCGGTATAATCATAATAGATGGCAGGGGAATAATAACAGAGTGCAATGATAATGCCCTTGAATTTTCAGGATACTCACGGTCGGAATTAATAGGTAAATATTTTACAAAGCGCGTTAATATCAGCACCCGTGATATCCCGAGATATCTTAAAATATTTAAGGATATTTTAGCCGGGAAAGAGGTCGGTTCATTTGAAATCAAGCAACACAAAAAAAATGGAGATGTTCTTTTCGGGGAAGTATATTTCGGGCCTTTAAAAAATAGCGATGGCAATATCATCGGCTTTAAGCTGATTATAAAAGATATTACTGGAAGGAAGAAACTTGAGGATGAATACAGGGAGGTTAAAGAGAAGTTTTCTAATCTTTTTGAATCTTCAATGGAAGGAATTATTGTTCATGACAGTGGAAAAATTATAGATGTAAATGATGCTTTTAGTGAGATTTTTGGATGTGATAGTTCTTATGCTACAGGCAGAAATTTAATGGATTTTATTGCGCCTGAATTCAGAGATGTAGTTATGGATAAAATTAATTCCGAAGATAAAAATCCATATGAAGTAATAGGAATTAAAAGTACAGGCAGTAAAGTATTCCTCAAAGCAACGGGCAGATACATGCTTCATAATGGTAAGAATTTAAGGATAGAGATTTTCAATAACATTAGTGAGAGAAAAAAGGCAGAGAAGAGAATCAGGTATCTTAGCTTCCATGACAAGCTTACGGAACTTTACAATAGGGCTTATTTCGAAAAGGTGCTTGTCAATATTTATAGAGGTAGAGATTTCCCTCTTAATTTTATAATTTGCGACCTTAATGGACTCAAACTGGTAAATGATGCTTTTGGCTATAGTGAAGGTGACAGGCTAATTAAGAGAATGGCTAAAATATTAAAGTACTGCTCTCGAGAAGAAGATATTATTGCCAGGTGGGGAGAAGATGAATTTTTTATTCTTCTTCCGAGGTCTACAGAAAAAGATGTGGAAGTGATTTTAAATAGGATAAAGAAGATTTGTTTAAAAACAGTTGACCAGAAAATCCCTTTGAATATCTCAATAGGTACTTCAACAAGAGATGATAAGAATCAGAATTTAAGGGATGTAATAAAAGAAGCAGAAAATAATATGTATAAAAGCAAGTTACTCCAGAGAAAAAGTGTTTATAATTCTATTATTCTGTCACTGGAAAGAATATTATGGGAGAAGAATCGTGAGACAAAAGAACATGCAGACCGTTTAAGAAAACTATCCATAGAGCTGGGGCGGGCAATAAACTTACCTCAGGATAAGCTTGATGAACTTGAATTACTTTCTGCTCTTCACGATATTGGCAAAGTGGGGATACCTGACAGGATTTTATTGAAAAAAGGAAAATTAAATTCGAAAGAATGGAAGATTATCAAAAGACATCCTGAAATAGGATATAAAATTGCAGAATCGACCCCTCAGATAGCTTCTATTGCGGATGATATCCTGTCACATCATGAATGGTGGAATGGCTCGGGTTATCCACAGGGGTTAAAAGGGGAGCAGATACCAATTAATGCCTCAATTGTTTCAATTGTAGATGCCTATGATGTTATGACTTTTGGCAGACATTACAGACCTGCGATTTCTGATGAAGATGCGAAGAAAGAACTTCTGAGATGTTCCGGTATACAGTTTAACCCGGTTCTTGTAGATAAGTTTGTTATGCATCACCATAAGATAAATTGAAGCTGAGAAGTAAATAAAGATAAATTTTAGATATTACTTAGATTAGAATTA
>CAZKVH010000035.1:0-2913 GCA_964556165.1 uncultured Actinomycetota bacterium
ATTTATAGAAAAAACGGGGATAAGCTTTTTTTATTTACCATCCACGGCTTGCCCCGCCGCCGCCCGAGAAACCGCCTCCAAAACCGCCGAAGCCGCCGGAATGTCCCGAACTGGAAGAATAGCCTGAACTGCTTCTAAATGAGGAACCGCTGCTTGTACCACTTGATTTATATAATTTTGGTGTTTCCTCAATCTTTTTTTCGTAGAAACCACAGTATTTACATTTTCGCTCGATTTCAATTTTACCCTTTGATTTGTAGGTCGATTTTTCAATTGTGGTCTGTTTTATTGACAAACCTAATTTATTGCAGCTCGGGCATTTATGAAGGCTGATGTAGTATTTTAAAAATATTATAAGAGAAATCAATATAATTATAAAAAATGGGAAAAGAACAATCGAGGTTATAATTAATGGAAGGAACTTAACGAGAGCGGGTTCTTTCCCAAATTGACTTTCAACTATGTCATATGTTCCACCAATCTGTTCCATTCCCTTCTCTACATATATCTGGTCTCCAATGGTAACAATTGCATTATATAGACCTGTATAGAAATCACCCTGCTGAAGCCTGGGGATAAGTATCTCATCTAGAATATATCCTGCCTCAAGGTCTGTAATAACACCCTCAAGGCCATAACCCACTTCCATCCTTAAAGGTCTGCTTCCTGCTTCTCCTTCAATACCTATAAGTATAAGGATTCCGTTGTCTTCCTCTTCTTTTCCTATTCCCCATTTTTCAAAAAGTTTTAGTGCATATTCTTCCTGGCTTAGCCCTCCAAGGTTATTTACTATTGCTACTGCTATCTCACTTCCCGTGTCTTTTTCTATTTTAGCTGATAGTTCTTCAAGCCTGTCTTTAGAGGTTTGGTCAAGTTTAGAGGCATAATCGTTTATGTAGCCGGAATAATCCGGAAAAATAACATCATCTGTTTGAGAAGTGCCGGATTCTTGTGGGCTATCTGTTTTGGATATAGCCTCTTTATTAGAGGCACATGAAGAAGTAAAGAATATGCTGAATAGAATCGCAAATAAGCAGATAGAAATTATAAATAGAGAGGTAATTTTTTTATGTTTCATTTAAAGTTTTCTAATTATAAATTAATGAAACTGGAATAATGATCAAAATAATTCTACTATTACGTTAGAAGATTGTCTAAGAGAATGATTATTTTACAAATTAGCTGAGCTATAAATAAGACTTTATAATTTTTACAAACGCTTTTAAATATAAGGATTAAATCTTGTTTTGAGATGATTGCAATTGTACTTTTTTTGTATGAAAATCATTCTGTCATTACTGGTATCTACTGTAGTCTCCGATAATGCTTTCGGGATTTAAATTGTCTTCAAATTCACTGTAGGGTATTGTGACCGATAAACCTCCTACTGCATAAGGTGCTACCTGGTAAGGGAGGAATTTTACCATTAATCCCCGGGGTGTTGCAAGAAAGTTCCTGAAGTTTTCTTTATTACCGGGGTCAGTGCCATTCTTCAGTAAATTCATGTCGGGTTCAAATCCCATATCACTAACCTGCATTGCAAGACTCTCTCTGCAGTATTCAGAAATTACACTATAATAATCGTATCCTTCCTTGAATAATTCTCCTATTTCTACTGTCTTTATTTTTTCCGGGTCAAAATTAATAGTACTGTAGTATAACATCCCGTGGGCTCCTCCCAGGTAAGGGTAAATATCAAAGCATATAGAAATTGCATTTTCATCATACATGGCAACGGAGTAATCTATTGCTAGAAAATAATTTGAGTCAAAATTGCTTTCTTTATATGAAGATATCTCATTTTTAAAATCATTTATTATGGAGAGAATTTCATCCTCATAAACTATCGTGTTAATGCTCTCATCTCCTTCACCCGCTACAGCGGATTGGAACTCTGGATAAGAAATATCAATTATGTAATTTTCTTTCATATTTTCTTCAAAAATTCTTTTGTCTATCAGCCTGCTGTAACCTGCTGAAGCCCCCTTAAATTCATTTATCTGGAGCAGATACATAATAGAATCAAATGTTTCATACCACTCCAGTACCGGAGCTGATGTATCTCCATTTATTAATTTTTGATAAAAATCCTCCTGGCTATCCTGATTCCATGAAATCTGCCCGGGACAATTTTTGTTATCATATGAGAAGTACTGGCTCATATTTTCAATTATTTGCCCGGGATTGGCTGATAGTTTTATCTTTACCCGGTAATCATTATTGTAAAAGAGAGCTTCCCGGTCAAATGTTACACCACACACATTATCATATTCTGCCAGAGTCAGAAATTCTTTTACGTTTGTATCTAATACCCCGGTAAGTTTTCTGGAAGATTCAAAGGAAGAATCAGGGTAATTTCCCGGTAAACCGTTTTCAAGAGACGCTTTCTCACTTAAAGCATCTTCTTTATTAGAACCTTTCAGGCTTTCTATGGGATTTATACTGACTTCTAAAAAAAGGCCGGGATATTCTCCTGGCTGCTTTATATGTGAGGAGATGACAATGCTTTCCTGTGGATAGATAAATGCGAAATTTGCTTCGCTGTTATAAAACATTATATCATTTTCTAAACTGCATGGTTCCTCATAAACGATATCATTGTTATTCTTATCTCTGTCGGATGATTCAGAAATTTCATTCTGCTCATCCTTTTTTTCGCTATCGTCAATATATTCTGTTCCCCGGACAGCATCAGGGACATTATCACTTGACTCTTTACCGTCTGTGGAGTTTAGATTTTCTGTTTTATCGCATGAATTGATAATTGATACTGATAACAAAAGGCAGACAATAATGATGATAGTCAGACAATATTTCATTATGAAAATAAGTAATTTCTTTTAAAATTTGTTGAATCTCTTTTTTTAAAAATTTCAAAGAATCTATCTTATATTATAACAATATAGAAGCCAA
>CAZKVH010000035.1:3013-4927 GCA_964556165.1 uncultured Actinomycetota bacterium
CTTTTTTTAAAAATTTCAAAGAATCTATCTTATATTATAACAATATAGAAGCCAATATTATAGAATGTATTAAAGACATCTGTTAGAAAAAAACCTGTAAAAGGGCTATAATCATCTACTTAGATAAAGATGTTATATTCTGAAGTCAGTTAACGATTTTTTAAAAGAATATTTTAGGAAGGTTGAATCAATGCAAAAAAAAGCAATAGAGATATTAAAAGATATGGATAGAAGCTCAAGGGTAACCGGAATTGGGAGTCTTCCTTTTCTTGATGAAAATGAGGCGTGTGACCTTATTTTGAAGCACTGCCCTGATATTCCTTATGTGCCCCAGCTTACCAAAAGGGATGTAAGGGAAAATATGTTCCTGCAGTTTGCCGAGAATTTGCCCTGTGTTATAGAGGATTATGAAAAAAAACAGGCTTTTTTTGACGAAGAAGCAGACAGAGAAAAAAGTATGGCTGAGTTTTATGATTATGTGGCATATAATTGTTACGAAAATTTTAAAATTAGCCCCGAATACCTGAAAGCATTTTATCCGATGCTTGAAAAATGCAGTGATATAGATAGCTCATTTATAAAGACACAGGTGACAGGTCCAATTACCTATTTAATTTCATTGACCAAAAAGGATAAACAGTCAATGATTTTTGATAGTGATTATGCCGAAGCCATAACACTCGGGCTGGCAATGAAGGGTTTATGGCAGGTTCAGGAAATTAAAAAGGCAGGAAAGATACCCATACTTTTCTTTGATGAACCCTCGCTCTGGGGTCTGGGTTCAGCATATCTTGCTGTTAGCGATGAGAGAGTATCCTTTCTAATAGGTAACCTTATTGATTTTATAAGAGAACGTGAGGATAACCTGCTACTTGGCACTCATTGTTGTGGTAATACAAACTGGAGAATAGTTCTTGAGTCTAAAATTGATATTATAAGTTTTGATTCGTATAGTTTCGGAGAAAAACTGGCGCTTTATCCTGAAGAAGTAAATAAGTTCTTAAGCAGGGGAGGATTTCTTTCTTTTGGCCTTGTTCCAACTGCTGAGTACAGAAAAAGCATAACTGAAGATGAACTATATGATAATTTTAATTCCGTTCTGGAGAAATTCGAAAAAGGTGGCGTAAGCAAAGAAAATATATTAAATAATATTATATTTACTCCTGCCTGTGGTATGGGAACAATGAGTGAAGACGATTCTAAAAGAGTTTTTGAACTCACAGGTTCGCTGGCAAAACGGATAAAGTAAATAGTTTATAAAGATAAATAGTCGGTCTTCGTAATTTTTATTTTTTACTCTTTTACCCAGTCAATCAACATTATTAGAACAGGCTCATTTTTGTTTATAGATTTTTCGATGATTTGAGTATTTATTAGTTCATTTATTGTATCTTTTTCTAAATCAATTAGTTTTAGCCGTCCAATGAAGTCAGTGGCGTAGACATCGTAGGCAATATTTTTTCCGTCCTGTGACCATTCAAGGTTGGTTATTTTGCTTTTCTGCTCTGTTACGATTGTTTCTATCGAATCGCCGTTTTTATCGATTATATCTATCCTTGCATCTATATATTCCGGATAGCATCCGCTGTGGCTGTTAATTGACAGGGAAAAATCCTGGCTTCCATAGGGGTTCCATGAAATATCTGTTACATAACCTCTTTGTTTTTCAAAAAAATCTGTTCTGCCATCTTCAAGATTAAATATCCAGAGTTTATGGAAAGCTTCAGGTGAACAGGTATTTACATTGGTCGCTGAATAATAGTTTTTATATGCGACCATTCTTTCTTCATCTGGAGATAGTGAGAAGCTTGCAAGCGAAAGGTCGTTTGAGGGAGGGAAAAAGTCATTCCAGCTTATTTTGCTCCAGTCAAAGTAAGTAAAGACTTTTGAGAAATCTTTAATCTCACCTGTATC
>CAZKVH010000036.1:0-4139 GCA_964556165.1 uncultured Actinomycetota bacterium
TCAATCGTTCATCCGAGGGAAGTCGTTAAACCAGTAATTAAAGATTCCGCAGCTTCTGTTATATTCATACACAACCATCCGAGCGGCGACCCTGAACCGTCAACAGATGACATAGAAATTACTGATAGATTGTGTAAATCTTTTAATATATTAGGTATTAACGTGCTCGACCATATAATAGTTGCCGAAAATGGATACTTTAGCTTCAAACAGAAACAGATGATATGAAAAAAATAAAAGGTGGGTCACAGTCAATTGACTTATTCAAGTATTTTTATTAATATATCCAATTGTCTAATGAAGTCTTTTTCTACTAAAGGGCCCATAGCTCAGTTGGTTAGAGCAGCGCACTCATAATGCGGAGGTCCCAGGTTCAAGTCCTGGTGGGCCCACCATAATTTTCCTGAATACAATCATTTAGAAGCTTTTATGCTCAATTGATATGAATGCTTTCTAGTCCTCTGATTTATTTACTGCCTGATTTATTCTTTCGAATCGTGACTTCATCAAATCGAGAAGATATGAAGAGGTGGGGTCCACCTGATTTAAAACTGCAAGGTAAACACTTATCCAGTCCGAAAGTAAAACCCCCGAAAATCCTTTTATCGCATCATCTTCGCCCTCAAGCAGGATTTCTTCGAAATGGATTTTTTTCTCGAGAAGAATACCCTGAAGTATTCCCAGCCTTCTCAGCGTTTCTTCTTTGGAGTCTTTATCCTTAATAAAAAATACAAAAAAGTTATTCCTGAGCTCGCGCCTCATGCCCCATGCAGCTATTTCATCATGGTCCAGCTCGGGGATTGTGTTAAAATGTGCGAAATTACTGCTGTTAAGGCAAATCTGGCTCTTAAGCCTGTAAGCAATAGCTCCGGTCAGCATGCTGCTTCCATAAATAACAGGGATTTTGCCAAATAAATTAACAGCTGCTCTTTTTGCTATATTATTCGATGTCCTTATCTCAGGACCGAGGTCCTTTGATAAATTGGTTAATACTTTTTCTACCTTATTCCAGTCGATTCCAAGCATATATTTTTCCTTATCACCACAGATTTCTATAGCTCCCGCCTTACTGAGCATGTTTGCTATATAAACATAAATACACCCTACGGCCATTCTGGATAAAATATCTACCGAATATTCAATCAACATCATATTCTTATCTTTATTGGCAATCGCCTTTTCTTTTAATTTGCCCCCGGTCGTGATGGCAACTATATGCGAACCTATTTTTAGCACTTTATCCACCGCTTCGATAATCTCAATGGAGTTACCGCTGTGTGTTACTGCAACAACCAGCGTATCTTTGTTTACCCATGAGGGGATAGTGGACCTCGAGCAAAGAAAAATAGGGATATTGGCCCTGTCTATCTCTATAGAATTTATCAATCTATATACAACATTTGTAGAACTTCCCATTGCAAGGATAAGGACATTTTTGAACTTTTTATTGAAAGATATCTTTGAGCTATTCAGATTGCTTTCTGCCATTTTGAACTGCCCGGGAAATTCGTAAAGTACTTTCAGCATTTTCTCGGGTATATTTTCAAGAACTTTTTTTGTGTTATCTAATATATCCATTTGCCTCCTTCTAAGAATGATAAGATAGCGCTGACAGTGCAATAATTTCTTTTTATTTCACCGTAAATATTATAATATTTAATTTAATAATACAATTTTATCTGGTTGGAATGATTCTAAAAGAACTTGATTTACGCCTAAATGAAGTCTTTAATAAAAAACTCGCTATGAGCTGGGATAAAGTTGGCCTGCAGATTGGTAATATTGAAAATGACATAAGAAAAATCCTTGTTACTTTAAATGTAGTTGACAGCGTAGTTAACGAGGCGATAAGCACCGGGTCAGATTTAATATTTTCCCATCACCCGCTAATTTTTGACCCTCTTGATACGATTTTAAGCTCAAAAGTAGACCAAAAGGTGATTTTAAAACTGATAGAGAATAACATAGCATCTTATGCTGCCCACACAAATTACGATGCAATGCCCGGGGGACTAAATGAATTGCTTGCTTCTTCAATAGGCATTATTGATATGGATATAATGGAAAAAAGCGAAAGCCAGTTTGAAGGAGCCGGTATCGGAAGGTTGGGACGGCTAAAGGAGAGCAGGCAATTCAGGACTTTTGGCAATGAATTAAAAGATAAACTTAATATCGAAGGGTTTAGCTGGATGTGCGGGGATGAAGAAAATGCGGGAGAAAGAGTCGTTGAAAGAATAGCAGTTATCTGCGGCAGTGCCAGCTCTCTTACCGATAGTATTATTGATGCAGATTGTGACACAGCGATAGTAGGTGAGATTGGATATCACAGTGCTTTAAAGATTTCCGAAAGCGGAAAGCTAATTATCTCTCTAGGGCACGGGAGCAGCGAGAAAATGGCTGTGGATGGTATTTATAATATACTCGAGGATTTCTTAAAAAAAGAAAAGATAGATATCGAAATATTAAAAAGCAGTAGGGGACTGAACCTGTGGAGGTATAAGATTGACTGATAATAAGTTCGATGTAATTGACCTTGTGGAACTTCAGCTTACCGAAAACGCTATTTCTGCCAGGACAGTGGAGATAGAAGAAGCCCAGAAAAGCCCGGAGCTGGAATCTGCCCGAAATGAACTAGAAACACTTGATGAGAATTTTAATAAGCTAAACAGCGATTTCACATCCCTTGAAGCAAGACGCAAAAAACTTGAAGATACGGTCGAGATTCAGAATGAAAAAATTAAGACAAACGAAAAGAAACTTTTCAGCGGCACAATTACCAGCGCAAAAGAGCTTGAGAATTACCAGGATGAAATAGGGATTTTAAGGGAAAAGAACTCCGGGATGGAAGATGAGATTCTAGAGCTAATGATTGAGATGGACGAAAAAGAAAAAAAATTAAGGCAGGCAGAGGAAGAAAAAAATAAAGCTGAATCGGAAGTCAATCGCATCAAAAATGAAATAGATGAGAGAGTGGAGGTATTAAAAAATATCCTGGAGGGCCTGAAAAAAAGGAAGGATAGCGTAACTTCAAGGATACCTGAGGATTATCTAAAAAAGTATGCAGAGATAAAAAATAAAAAAGGCGGAATTGCCGTGGCGGTAATTAAGGATAATTATTGCAATGTCTGCAATATGGAGATACCTGTGAGCGCGGCAGAAGAGATAGTTGACATGGATGAGGTCTACACCTGTCCACTTTGCGGCAGGATGGCAATAATTTACAGAAAAGAAATAGATGATATAGAAAAGGAACTTGAACTTTGATAGAAAAGAAAACCTACCCCTATTTAAAAATATATTTTGACGGCGGCTCAAGGGGCAACCCGGGCCCATCTGCTGTGGGTGCGGTGCTATATGACAGCGGTGATAATAAGGTGGAAGAACTTGGTGAGTATATCGGCAAATACACAAACAACATGGCAGAATACATAGCACTGGGGAAAGCTCTGGATATGGCAGAAAAGTATAATTGTAAAAGAATAATCCTTTATACAGATAGCAAGCTTTTAAGCAATCAGGTTAAAAAAATATGGAAGATAAAAGATAAAAATATCCTGGATTTGTATCTTGATATATCACATAAACTGGGAAGATATGAAACTGTGGATCTAAGGCTGGTCCCCAGGGAAAAAAACAGGGAAGCCGATAGACTGGTAAATAAAGCTCTTGATAACAAAGAACTTACATATAATGGAGAGTCACATATAAGTTTTGGCGATGTAGACGATAAAGACCCCACACATTGATTTTTTAATAAATATCTGTAATATATAAGCGGAGTTAGCCGGGTAGCCGCGCAGGCTTTTAGTCTGTGAGGAAAGTCCGGGCTCCGCAGGGCAGGATGCCGGGTAACTCCCGGCTGGACCGGAGTAAATCCGGTTCAAGCGCAAGTGCAACAGAAAATATACCGCCGGAATTTTATATTCCGGTAAGGGTGAAATGGCGGGGTAAGAGCCCACCGGCAGTCTGGTAACAGGCTGGCCTGGTAAACCGCATCCGGAGCAAGGCCAAATAGGGAAGTATAAGGTTGCCCGCCTTCTTCCGGGTAAGGCCGCTAGAGATAAATAGTAATATTTATCCCAGATAGATGGCTACCGGTATTTGTGAGTAAAATCATGAATACTACAGAACCCGGCTTA
>CAZKVH010000037.1:0-4099 GCA_964556165.1 uncultured Actinomycetota bacterium
GCCTGGGAGAAACAGAGGATATTATCGCAAAGGGTGATACGAAATCAAGTATAAGATTAAAGTCCGGCATTAATGTGGATATAAGAATTGTTGACGATAAACAGTATCCCTATGCCCTTCTCCATTTTACCGGTAGTAAAGAGCACAATACCGCAATGAGGACCGCAGCCAAAAAAGACAACATAAAAATGAATGAATATGGTCTTTACAAAAATAAAAGGCTAATCAAATGCAGCAGCGAGAAAGACATATATGATTATTTTTCAATGGAATGGATACCTCCGGAACTCAGGGAAAATTTTGGTGAAATCGAAGCTTCTAAAAATAAAACCCTTCCGGAGTTAATAGAAGAAAAAGATATAAAGGGGATAATACACATCCATACCACCCATAGTGACGGCAATAGCACACTCGAGCAGATATACAGGTATCTTAAGGACAATGGCTTTCAGTATGCCGGAATAAGCGACCACAGCAAATCTGCTTTCTACGCTGGCGGGTTAAAAGATAGCCAGATAGATGAATACCTTGAGGAGATAAATGCGCTAAACAAAAAAATCAAGGGATTTAAAATTTTCAAAGGGATTGAATCCGATATTCTCCCTGATGGGAGTCTTGATTATACCGATGATATCCTTGAAAAATTTGATTTTATCATTGCTGCAGTTCATTCTAATTTTAATTTAAGTGAAGAACAAATGACCAAAAGAGTAATAAAAGCAATTGAAAATAAGTACACCACAATGATAGCGCACCCCACAGGGAGATTGCTTCTTGCAAGAGACCCATACAAAATAGACATAATAAGAATAATAAATGCTGCTGCCAAAAATAATGTGGATATTGAGTTAAATGCAAGTCCATTCAGACTTGACCTTGACTGGAGAATGTGCAAATATGCAAAAGAAAAGGGAATAAAAATTTTTATAAACCCGGACGCCCACAGCATAAAAGGACTGGATGAGTATAAATTCGGAGTAAACATTGCAAGAAAGGGGTGGCTTGAGAAAAAAGATGTACCAAATACCCTTACAGCCGAAGAACTGGGCCAGTATCTTAAAAACAAAAAAATAAAGAAAGGAATAAAAAAATAGCTATTATTATGTATAAAAAAAGGAATAAAAAGAATAAAGACACTTCATATACAGCCGCATATGAACCTGCAGTTAAAAATATAAATAAAATACTGGATATCCTCAAGCGTGAATATCCGGATTCAGTTAACACATCGCTCGGGCACAGAGACGCTTTCCAGTTATTTATTGCAACCATACTCTCAGCCCAGAGCACTGATAAGCTGGTAAATAAAGTTACGCCAGAACTCTTTAAAAAATACAGGAGCCCGGAGGATTTCGCACATGCAGATATAAATGAGCTTGAACAGGATATAAAGTCAACCGGGTTTTATAAAAATAAAGCAAAAAGCATAATAAGCTGTTCAAAAGACATTATCGACAAATTTAACGGGAAGATGCCTGAAGATATTGAAAATCTTACCTCCCTATTTGGAGTTGGAAGAAAAACAGCAAATGTAGTGCTGGCAAACGTCTTTGACAGGCAGGCTATAATAGTTGATACTCATGTAAGAAGGATATCATACAGGCTTGGACTGACTGTAAATCAGGACCCGGTAAAAATTGAATTTGACCTTATGAAAATCACTCCCCGGCACAGCTGGAGCAGTTTTTCCCATAGGATAATTTCACTTGGAAGAACTATATGTTTCGCGAGGAACCCGAAATGTCCCGAATGCCGGCTTTTAAAGTATTGCAGATATGGCCAGGAAAATATCTAAATAAAATTAAACTTTTAAAAAGAATCGAATATGAAAATAGCAATAACGGCAGACTTACATTTAAAGACCAGGGAAGAGACTCCCGCAAGATGGAACGCTCTTTCAAATATACTTGATGGGATGCTCTCTGAAAATATCAATACCCTTATCATCGCAGGCGACCTCTTCGATAAGGAAAGCCAGAATTACTCTGATTTCGATAAATTCTGCAGCAAGCTGGAACATGAAAAAAGCGACGTAAAAATTTATATAATCCCCGGCAACCACGATCCTTCTATAAAAGAAGAATATTTCACTTCCAGGAATATAAAAATATTCAGCAAGCCCGAAATACTTATACCTGCAAACTACCCTGTTGTCTTTTTCTTTATACCATATATTCCTGCAAGCTCAATGGGAGAAGTAATAGCCGAACACAACAAAAAATTAACAGGCACATGGATTTTAATAGGACATGGTGATTATGCGGCAGGCCTGCGCAAGCCCAATCCTTATGAGCCCGGCATTTACATGCCCCTTACAAGAAATGATATACAATATTACAATCCTGCGAGGGTTATACTTGGGCATATCCATAAAAAAGCTAATCTTGGCAAAGTATACTACCCCGGCTCACCCTGCGGTCTCGATATAAACGAAACCGGGAAAAGAAGCTTTTTAATCCTGGACCCCGGGACACTTGAAATAAAAGAAAAGCAAATTGACAGCGACCTTATATTCTTTAATGAAACTATCATATCTCTTCCTGTAACCAGTGAATTCCAATATATGAAAAAAGAGATAGGAAGAATGATTGAAAAATGGAGTATATCCGAAAATGACATCCCGAAGGTTAGACTGCGGTTAAAGGTCAGGGGTTATACTTCAAATAAAAAGAAACTTTTAGAAGCCATTGTCGCTGAACTAAAAGATTTCTCTTTTTATAACAACGAACAGCCGGATTTATCGGAAGTCTCACTTTTTAGCGACCCGGAAAAAATAGCAATTGTGGAAAATATAAAAAATGAAATCGATGGTCTTGAGCTAAAAAATGAAATGCTATCAGGTGAAGATGTACTGGAAAAGGCTCTTAATTTAATCTTTAAGGAATAGAAGCAAAATTTATTTTAAATACGGTGAATTTTAAATGGGAATTAGAATTGACAGAATATCGGTAAAAGACCTCGGACCAATCAAAAAATTTAATGCATCTTTCGGGACATTAAACCTCGTTTACAGCAAGAACGAAAGAGGTAAAACTTTTTTAACAGAATTCCTGATACGTTCATTATTCAGAAATAAAAGTCGCTGGAGTTTAAGAAGCGGAGGGAAAGGAAAAGTCACCTTAATCGGTCTCGATAAAACCCCCGTTGATTTTACTCTCGCATCTCCAAAGAAGCTCGAAGATTACTGGGAAAAAAGCGACAGGGGCCTTCCTCCATCCATGGCAAAGCTTCTAATAGTAAAAGGGGGCGAAGCCGGGATTGAAGATAACGGAGGAGTAAGTAAATTCCTTATAAAGGAAGTGCTGTCAGGTATAAATATTCTTGATAAGATTGACAGTGACAATAATATCCAGTCAACTGTTAAGTCAGCTAAAATTACCAATGGCTATATTGATATCAGTAACAAGGGGGAAGGTAAAAAATATCACGACGCCAGAAACGAGCTTGAAAAGATTGATAACCTATTTGAAGAAATAGAGTCAGGGTTCGCACAGGGAATATTAAAGACCTACCATATGAAAGAGAAAAACCTGCTTGGTGAATTGAGAGAGCTTGAAAGGGCAAAAAATCATCTTGCGCACACAATCTCGGAAAAAATCAAAAAATTAAATTTGGAGCTAAAGGATATCCCCTTTGACGAGATTACCAGTATAGAAAAAGAACTCACGCTTTATAGAAGCTTGCAAAACAATATCCATGGACTCGAAAAGGATTTAAAAGATGCATCTCTTAAAAGCAAAGATTATAAATGGCTTGAAAGTTCACTATCTTATTACAGAGAGTTTTTGTCAAAATCTACTGAAAGACAGCCCGGGAGGATTCTTCCGACACTCTGCGGATTACTTTCAGCTACCGGCGTAGCTTCTTTGATTGCAGCAATTTTTATGCATGAAAACATCTCCAGTTCAATTATGTTGCTACTGCTTGGAATTGCGGTATTTTCTTTTCTTGGTCTTACCATTACCTTAATTCTTTATTTTAAACAAACCGGTAGTTTTATGAAACAGGCAGCTCAAAATGATGAGTTAAAAAAGATGGGCTCTGAGTTTGAAAAAAGAACCGGCAAAAAACTTACGGATATCTCGCTTCTGGAATCAAC
>CAZKVH010000038.1:0-4041 GCA_964556165.1 uncultured Actinomycetota bacterium
GGGTTGTAAGATTAAAAATTATAATTAAAGCTTATTTAGCTTAATTTTAGATTTGATCTGAACCCCAAAAGTTGGACACGCACTTAACTAAACTAAGACCAACTGATGAGCCTTGTTTTTATTAAATTTATCTTCAAATTCTTCAGGGGGCATATAGCCCAATGAAGAGTGTAATCTTTTTTTATTGTACATCTCTTCAATAAAATATGGTACCAAATCAAGCACATCATCGTAAGTTTCGTAATCACTCATATAAACTTCTTCGACTTTTAGTGTCCTAAAGAACGATTCCATTTTAGCGTTATCATAAGGGTTTGCTTTTTCTGACATGGATATTTCTATGCCATTATCTTTTAGTATCTTTACGTACTGTCCCGAGTAGTACTGGAACCCCTGATCTGAATGATGGATAAGACCAACGGTGTTTCTTTTGCCCATCGCAACTTTTAGAGCAGATATGGTCAGTGCCGGAGATAATGTTTTACCTATGGCATAACCTATTACTTTTCTGCTATATCCGTCTATTATTGCTGCAAGATATGCAAATGAGGCTGCAAATCTTATATAGGTAATATCTGCATGCCAGACCTGATTTAGCCTTGAAGGAGCCAGATTCTTAACAAGGTTAGGATACTTTGCCAGGCCATGGTTTGAGTTTGTAGTATGCTTATATGAGCGTCTTATACTGCAGCAGATGCCATTGTCCCGCATAATCCTGTAGACTTTCTTATGGTTTACTACTGTACCCTCTCTTCTCAGGTGAGCCGTTATCCTTCTGTAACCATGGGAAGGAAAGTCTGTAGCGATACCGGCTATTTTATCTAGGATCCCTAAATCTTTGTGACTGTCCTTTTTTGGTTTGTAGTAATGCTTTGATCTGGTAACCCCTGTCATTTTGCACCCCTCTTTAATGCTTCCCAGTCCGCTGATGTAAATATCTGCGGCGAGGCTTTTTTTTGGGGCTCAACAAGTTTTACTATCTCTTTTAGAGTATCGTTTTCCATGGTAAGCTTTCACACCATGCGCTCAAGCTCTTTTATTTTTATTTTAAGCCTTGCATAATCAGGGTTTGTGTTTTTAAAGAACTTGCCGGAGTAATACTCCTTTTTCCATCTTGATATTATTACTGGTGATATACCGTACCTTCTGGGAACTTCCAGCTGGGAAATCTTTCCAGATACTATCGCCTTTGTAGTTTCCCTCTTAAACTCTTGACTAAATGTTCTCCTTATTCTCATTCGATGAGACCTCTCTTTCTCTTGCTTGTAGTCTCATCAGTTATTTTATCTTAACTATTTTTAGTATACAATGTGTCTAAAGAATGGGGTTCACCCCATATAAAATTTAGTAAAATATTAAATAATTAAATAATTTTTTTTATTATAATTAAGAAATTCAGGTAATATAGTTAAAAAAAATTTGCTATTTGTAGAAAGTTTCTGGTAGTATTAATATTTTAGAAAAACGTTTTTAACTAAAAAAATAGCGTCGTAAAAGATGAATATATCTGGAAGGGGACCAAGAAAATGGTAAAAGAGATAAAATCGGTTTTTGATTGCAAACAGGACATACTGAATTTTGGGGAAATACCTGTATGCAGCTATAAAAAAAATATTAACGATGAGATAAAAGAAAAAAGCTTAACCAGGAGAGGTGCTATCAATTTACTGGAGCAGATGATTATGGTAAGAGCTCTCGAGGAGATGCTGGTTGAGATAAAATTTGGAATTTACAAACCACTTCCCAAATTCTCTTATGTCGGGCCCACACACCTTTCTATAGGTCAGGAGGCTACTTCAGTCGGTGCTATATCTGCCATATCGCAATATGATTATATTACAAGTTCTCACAGAGGCCATGGGGATTCGATGTCAAAAGGTTACAATGCAATAAAGTCCATGGATGACAAAACTTTAATAGAGCTTTTAAAGAATAGGAATAAATATCTAGACGCAATTGGAGAAAAATTCAATACGGACGATTCGAGAGAAGATTTAGAAGAAAAAGCCTTAAAAATTCATACTTACAGGATGATTTCAGAGCTATTTGGCAGGAATGATGGTTACTGCCGTGGTGTCGGCGGGGGAATGCATATAGCAGATTTTGAGATGGGGCACCTCGGTGCAAATGCAATCGTAGGAGGGCATGTTCCCATAGCAGTAGGAGCTGCGATGTCAATTAGATACAGAGAAAGTAAAAACCTGGTTCTGTGCCTGGCAGGAGATGGGGCTTTTAGTAACGGAGTCGTTCTGGAATCTTTGAATCTTTCATCGATGGCGCAGTTTAAAAACGGTCTTATGAGCAGAAGTACGGGAATCCCGATAATATTTGGAATAGTAAATAATCAGTATGCAATGTCAGGCCAGGAGATTGGAGAAATTACAGGTGTAGATTTTCTGGCTCGTAGAGCTGCAGGATTCAACACTGACCTTATGCACGCAGAAGTAGTAAATGGAATGGACATCCTGGCAGTTGTAGATTCTGTTAGGAGAGCCAAAGAGATAATAAATGAAGGGGATGGCCCTGTATTGATTGAATTCATGACCTACAGATATAAAGGCCACAGCCTTTCCGATCCGCTGACATATCGTGACCGTGAGGAAGTTGAAAAGTGGACCGGTAAAGATGCCATAAAAAGCTTTGAAAATAAACTTTTAAAAGCAGGTTTTCCCGAAAGTAAGGGTGGCAGGATAACCATAGAAGAAATGGAGCATTTAAAGAAAAAAGTATACGATAGAAATGCAGAGATGTCTGTTATCGCAGCTAATGCCCGGTTACCTGAAGAAGATAGCTTGCTGCAGCATCTATTTTCTTTAAACGTTGAAAAAGAAATTCCCAAAGAATATTCAAATCCAAAACTTCTGGCTCCTGCGCCCAAGTACAAAAGAAATGAAAAAGGTCAGATAAACGCTCGCATAGCAGTAAGGGAAGCCCTTATGGAAGAGATGGCCCGGGACAGCAGGGTAATTTTGTTTGGAGAGGATGTTGCTGATTATGGAGGAGCTTTTGGCGTAACAAATGATCTTCTTAAAACTTTTGGTAGAGACAGGGTATTCAATACTTCTATATCCGAGGCAGGGATCGTTGGAAATGCCGTAGGTATGGCTATGACGGGTTTAAAGCCTGTGGTGGAGATTATGTATAACGACTTTATTATGCAGGCTCTTGGCCAGATTGGGAATCAGGCTGCAAAATGGAGCTATATGTCAGGTGGGCAGATAAGCATACCCATGGTTTTAAGAACGACTATTGGCGGAGGCAAAGGATATGCAGGACAGCATTCCCAGTCACTGGAAGCGCTAGTTACCCATGTGCCTGGATTAAAGGTAATAGCTCCCGCATCTCCTTATGATGCAAAGGGGCTTTTAAAATCTGCGATAAGGGACAGTAATCCAGTAGTGTTTTTCGAGCATCAAATTATCTATAATAGTCTGGGCGTGGTACCCGAAGAAGAATATACCGTTCCCATAGGAAAAGCGGGTGTGCTAAAGGAAGGTAAAGATATTACTATCATATGCTGGTCGTATATGGTAGAGCAGTCCATTGAAGCAGCCAGATTGCTTGAAGAAAGTGGGATATCGGCAGAAGTTATAGATATAAGGACACTAATACCACTTGACATTGATACAATAATCGAATCGGTCAAAAAAACCGGTAGAGTGGTGATAACGGCACAGGAAGTTTCGCAGAGCGGATTTATGTCCGAAATAGCAACCCAGATACAGGAAAATGCTTTTGATTACCTTGATTCACCTATTCAAAGGCTGGGTGCACCTAATTGTATTCCGCCATCCTCGCAGATACTGGAAAAATTATTCATGCCGGACTCTGCAAAGCTTGCCGATTTAATAAAGAAAAATTTTTAATAAAAAGATAATAGTGGTATTATTTAATACTCGAACATGAAAAGTTTAGATTTTCCAATTTAGTTTTTCATTGTTTAATATGATATTTGATAAATTTAAAAATCTTTAAAATAAATTATTGGAGGATAAAGTATGCATGAGGTTATTATGCCCAAATTAGGGCTTACCATGGAGT
>CAZKVH010000039.1:0-4022 GCA_964556165.1 uncultured Actinomycetota bacterium
AAAACACTAAAGTCTAGATTCTCAGGATTTATCCAGTTAATTAATAATAAAAAACATTTTTTTATCCTGTGTCAACATTAAGAAAAAAACATAAAAAGAAGAATATTTCCAGGGTGATAATAGCAATAATATCAGTCATTATTGCAACACAGCTATTATTTTTATTCTCCATCGCAGGATTTATAGTTTATACTTTTCAGATTGTTCAATCCTTCATAGACGACCTGCCGAAACTTGAAGACTATTCGCTATCGGAAACCGCCCTAACCTCAAAAATCTATGATTCCGAAGGTAACCTTATAGCAACCTTTCATGGGGTGGAAAACAGAGAACTTGTGTCATATGAACAGATACCACGTAACTTAATAGACGCCGTTATTGCAATCGAAGATGAAAGATTCTATCAGCACAAGGGCTTCGATATCGAAGGAATTATTCGTTCAGCAATCATAAACCTGGCTGCCGGTGGGATAGAACAGGGAGCTACAACCATAACACAGGGTTATGTAAAAAATGTATACATGCCCGAAGAGATAACAGAAATTACTTTTGAGAGAAAAATCAAAGAAGTGGCCCTTGCATATCAGCTTGAAAAGATTTATTCCAAAGAAGAGATACTTGAGATGTATCTGAACACGGTATATTTTGGCGAAGGAGCATATGGTGTCCAGGCTGCCGCAAAAGAATATTTCAACAAAGATGTGGGCTACCTTGAACTTCCCGAGTGTGCGATGCTTGCCGGCCTTCTAAAATCTGGAGACCAGTATACACCATATATGTACTACAAAGAAGCTCTGGAAAGAAGAAATACCGTTCTTTACAAAATGTTTGAACTCGGATATATAAGCCAGGATGAGTATAATGATTCTATAGATACCCCAATAATTACACAGAAGCCCAGGGAGGAGACCGAAGATATTTTCGCACCCTATTTCGTAGAATACGTTAAACAGGAACTTATAGGAAAATATGGCGTGGAAAGAGTCTTTAAAGGAGGATTTGAGATATATACCACACTGGATTCGGAAATGCAGATTGCTGCTGAAAATGCCATCACAGAAGTACTACCCGACCCTGAAGACCCAGACGCAGCAATCGTGGCAATGGATCCTACAAATGGCTTTATAAAGGCAATGGTAGGAGGGAAAGATTTCACAGAGATGAAATTTAACCTTGCTACCCAGTCCAAAAGGCAGCCCGGCTCTACTTTTAAGGTTTTTGCACTGATTTCTGCGCTTGAGCAGGGAGTAAGCCCGTATATGACATTCAACCCTAATGGAGATGTAATATTTAATATTGAAAGCAGCGAACCCTGGGAAGTCGGTAATTACAATAACGAGAAATATGAAATAAATGAGATGACGGTCCTGGAAGCAACTGTAAAATCCGTAAACGTAGTATATTCCCAGCTTATCATGAGAATTGGCGCTTATGGTATGGCTAAACTTGCCAATGATATGGGAATTCAAACATATATGGACCCATATCCGGCAATGGGTCTGGGCGGGCTTACAACAGGTGTATCACCACTTGAGGTTTGCACAGCATTTTCCACAATTGCAAACTACGGGGTAAGAAACGACCCGGTAGCAATACTTAAAGTCATCGATAATGATGGCGACATTATCGAAGAACACAATGGCGCAGGCAACCAACAGCCGGTTATTACCCCTATAAATGCTTATAGGGCGATAGAAATAATGCAACAGGTCATGCAGAGAGGAACAGGTACCAGGGCAAGGCTGGAGGACAGACCCTGCGCAGGAAAAACAGGAACCACAGATGAGGCAGAAAACGCCTGGTTTACGGGCTTTACCACAAATCTTGCCGCATCCGTGTGGATGGGCTATCACCAGTCCAATGTAAAAATGGAAGCCATAGACGGTCTCAGAGTCCAGGGAGGTGCCCAGCCCGCCATGATATGGAAAGCATTCATGACCGAAGCAACAAAAGAACTTCCGGCAGAAAATTTCGTAAGGCCACAGGGCGATATGATAAAAGTACAGGTAGCTATAAACCCGGAGACAGGTGAAATAATGATACCCAACAGGTTTACACCGCTTGACCAGATAATTATAAAAGAATTTCGATATGGTCAGGAGCCCACGTTACAGATGCCAATTCCTGAAGATGCGATACCAATAATGCCAAAGGTGGCGCTTATGCCAATAAATGAGGCAAACCACATACTTATTGAGTCAGGATATGCCAATATATTATATGAAGATGAAGTTTACACCGAGGTGCCTTCAGGACATACACACAGGCAAGACCCCATGTGGGGGCAGCCGGTCGAGACAATAAGGAAAATAACAATATGGGTAAATCCTTAAATATATAAATTAATTTTTTAAAGCAATATGACAGAAAAAAAAGAAGAAGTCAGATTAAGATTTGCTCCAAGCCCGACTGGCTATCTGCACATAGGCAGTGCCAGAACTGCTTTCTTTAACTGGCTTTATGCAAAGAAAACAGGCGGTAAGTTTATACTTAGAATCGAAGATACCGATATCGAAAGACATCTTGAAGAATCAGTAGAAAAAATCTACAGCTCTATGAAATGGCTTGGCCTTGACTGGGATGAAGGTCCCGGCACAGAGGGAGAATATGGCCCCTACAGGCAATCGCTCAGGAATGATATTTACAGAGAACTTGCACAGAAGCTTATTCATGAGAAGAAAGCATATCCATGTTTTTGCACCCAGGAAGAACTTAAAGAAAAAAGAGAAAAGGCTCTGGAAAAAGGAGAATTGTTTAAATACGACAGGAAGTGCCTGGGATTAACGCCGGAAGAGGTTAAAGATAATATAAATAAAGGCAAGCCCTACGCCATAAGATTCCTTGTGCCTGAGAATGAGGAAGTCAATTTTACCGATACCGTTTATGGGGATATAAAGTTTGACTCCAAAAGAATCGAAGATTTTATAATAATACGGTCAAATGGCATCCCCACCTATAACTTTTCTGCAGCAGTCGATGATGCGCTCATGAAAATAACCCATATTATAAGGGGAGAGGACCACCTCTCAAACACCCCAAAACAAATTTTAATATACAGGGCACTTGGCTTTAAAATCCCTAATTTTACTCATCTCCCCATGATACTTGCAATGGACGGGCAGAAATTAAGCAAAAGACACGGCTCAGTCTCGATTGAAAATTATATAGAGGAAGGCTTCCTGAAAGAGGCTATACTGAACTACCTTGCGCTGCTTGGCTGGTCCTATGACGAAAAGACCACCATTTTTTCAATCGAAGAACTTATTAAAAAATTCGAACTTTCTTCCATAAACAAAAAACCTGCAAAATTCGATTACGATAAACTCTTATGGATAAACGGATATTATATTAGAAATATGACCGATTCTTCCCTTTCAGAACTTATAAAAGAACGGATGAAAAAACATCTTTCCACAGTTGATAAAAATAATCTGGAAGAAAATGTTAAAGATATAGATGAAAGAATCATAAGGATAACACCAATTATAAAAGAACGCATAAAAACACTAAATGAATCCATAGAGCTTATCGCACCGTTTTTTTTAAAAATTTCATACAGCGATGAATATAAAACTTACTTTAAAAATAAGGACATCGACGCTCTTGATATACTTGAGAGAACCTCCAGGGCACTCGGTAAAATGGACGAAAAATTTGATGCCGGATACATCGAAAGAAGCATAAGGGAAATCTCAGAACAACTAAATATTGGCTTAAGAAAAATAGCCGAAGTTATAAGGATTGCCATCTGGAACAATAAGGTAAGCCCTCCTCTTTTTGATACCATCGAAATACTTGGCAAACAGATAACATTAAAGAGGATAGAGAAATATATGGAAATTATTTCATAAATACCTTAAAGATACGTACAACGAAATTTATCTTATCTTTCCTATAGCATTATTATGCTTTTTACGTATAATAGTTATGTTTCTAGAAATCCTTCAATGGGGAGTCGTCTAGAGGTAGGACATGCGGCTCTGGACCGTAGAGCGGGGGTTCGAATCCTCCCTCCCCAGCCA
>CAZKVH010000040.1:0-2260 GCA_964556165.1 uncultured Actinomycetota bacterium
GATGTAATAGTAACTCTTGATGCTGACCTGCAGAATGACACACGTGACATCCCCCTTCTGCTGGATAAAATAAATGAAGGTTATGATATAGTAAGTGGGTGGCGTATTAACAGGAAGGATAAAGCTGCTACAAGGAGATTTCCTTCAATGGTCGCAAACAAAATCATATCAAAACTTACCGGGGTTTATCTTCATGATTATGGCTGTACCCTGAAAGCTTACAGGAGTTTAGTTATAAAAAACATTGATTTATACGGTGAGATGCACAGATACATACCGGCGATAGCAAGCTGGATGGGCGTTAAAATTGCCGAGGTACCCGTAAGGCACCACAGCAGAAAATTCGGCAGGTCAAAGTACGGGGTTTCAAGAACAATAAAGGTGATTCTTGACATAATAACACTAAAATTTCTTTTGAGTTATTCACAGAGACCAATACAGGTATTTGGTCTGCTGGGTTTATTTACCGCTGCAGCAGGTTTTATAATTACACTTTATCTTATTATAATGAGGGTATTTTTCAGCCAGCCTCTTGGGGACAGGCCGCTATTTATCCTGTCAATATTCATGATTTTTGTGGGGATACAGCTTTTAACGATGGGTCTTCTTGCAGAGGTACTGATGAGAGTACATCATGAAGTTAGAAATAGAACCACATACGTAATAAAAGAAACAATTCTAAAATAAGTTTAAACTTGCAATGAATAAATTAATCCTTCTTTCAAGGTTACTTGAGATTTATATAAATTATTCTTTAAGAAAGCAGTACCTTAATTATTATCCCATAAGAATCTGGATAGAATTATCAAGCAGATGTAATCTTAAGTGCCGTTATTGCATGAATAAAGACCTGCCGGCTTCCCAGAAAGGTGATATGGATTTTAAGTTGTATAAGAAAATAATCGATGAATCAGCAGGCAAAGTTTATGATGTCAACCTTTTTCATAGAGGAGAGCCGCTGCTAAATAAAAATATAATATCTGCGATTTCTTATGCAAATAAAAAAGGTATCAGGACCAGGATTCATACCAATGCCACTCTTTTGAATAAAGAACTTGACAGAGAAATTATACTTGCCGGGCTTGAGTTGATTTCTTTTTCATTTGATGGTTATACAAAAGAAGTTTATGAAAAAAACAGGTACGGGGCAAGATTTGATGAAACTCTTTCCAATATAATAGATTTTTTAAGGGTAAAGGGGGAAATGAGGTCAAAAAAGCCATATACGATTATCCAGGTTATTCAGGATGATTCGGCTTCAGACTCTGTTGAGTTAGAGAAACAGAGGGCAAATTTTTTAAAGAATTTTAAAAATCTTCCGTTAGATAAATTGGTTACAAGAAGCCCGCATAACTGGGGAGGTCTGCTTAAAATAAATGGAAAATATTCCGAAAAAAGCAGTAAAAAAAACAGGATTTCGGCGTGCACTTTTCCCTGGTATTCTCTTACAATATTTTATGATGGGAGGGTATTTTTATGTCCACAGGACTTTGAGGGTAAAATATGCCTTGGAAATGCGGAAAATGAAAAGATAGAGGATATTTTTAATGGTAGAGAAATAAGAAATATGAGGAAAAGATTCAGTTCTGGTTCTATTGATGATATCATTCCATGCAGGGATTGTGATAGAATTAAGAGGAAAACTGTCCTTGGTGTACCTGCGGAATATCTTGGTGCCTTTATAAGGGAACATATAAGAAGTTAAAGAGTTAATATTAGATTTAATAAAAAGAATTAATTAATAAAATTCAGATAAGTTTTTTAAACAGTCTTATTTTAAAAGTTAACTTTCATTCACCAGGAGGATGGTAAAAATAGAAAAATACGAGGGTAAAATACAAAAAGAGCTTTTTTCTAAAAAGAAGTCAAAAATTGCTAAGTACATAGACCTTTTTGTGGGCAGGAGAGGCTTTTTTAACCTGTTAAAATACGAAATAATCACAATGCTTTTTCAGGATATGCCCGGATCTGCCGGTATATTCTTTAGAAATTTGTTCTACCCGGTATTATTTAAGAAAGTTGGAAAGGGAGTTAGCTTTGGGAAATCTATAACCGTAAGGCACCCTCATAAAATAACAATTGAAGATAATGTTGTGATAGATGACTACTGTGTTCTGGACGCCAAGGGTCTGGATAATAATGGTATCACTCTGGGGAAAAATATATTTATCGGTAGAAATAGCATATTAAGCTGTAAAAATGGAGATATAAGTATCGGGGATAATGTTGTTGTGGGGTTTAATTGTGAAATATTTTCAGG